>NZ_JCAFVO010000010.1:0-135729 GCF_059372445.1 Stenotrophomonas sp. YJH_SMC_127
CGCCAAGGAGATCAAGGGCCTGATCGACGACTCGGTCGGCAAGGTTGCCGAAGGCTCCAGCCTGGTCCACCAGGCCGGCAGCACCATGGGCGAGATCGTCGCCTCGGTGCAGCGCGTGACCGACATCATGGCCGAGATCTCCGCGGCCTCGCAGGAACAGTCGGCGGGCATCGAGCAGGTCAACCAGACCGTGGTGCAGATGGACGAAACCACCCAGCAGAATGCTGCGCTGGTGGAAGAAGCCACTGCTGCGGCACGCGCGATGGAAGACCAGGCCGGCCAGCTGGCTGACGCCGTGGCGATCTTCCGCCTCGACAACCAGGTGTCCGCCGCAGTGAAGGCCGTGGCCGCGCGCGCGGAGCCGGCCCGTGCCACCACCGTGGCACGCCCGCAGCCGACCAGCACGCCCGCTCCGGTCCGCCGCAGCAGCAACGCCAGCACCTTCGCCGCCAGCGACAGCGACTGGCAGGAATTCTGAGACCCACCCGCGGCGGCTGCGGCCGCCGCCTCTGCCGATGGACACGTCCCCCGTGCAAAGTCCTACCCCCATCGTCACCGGCCCGCGCGAATTCGAGTTCGCCGACCGCGATTTCCGCCGCGTCTGCGACCTGATCTACCAGCGCGTGGGCATCGCCCTCGCGCCGGCAAAGCGCGACATGGTCTATGGCCGCCTGTCGCGCCGCCTGCGCACGCTGGGCATGCGCAGCTTCCAGCAGTACCTGGACCACCTGGAGCAGGAAGATGGTGACGAATGGCAGGCGTTCACCAACGCGCTGACCACCAACCTGACCTCGTTCTTCCGCGAACCGCATCACTTCGACAAGCTGCGCGAGGAACTCCAACAGCGCTCCAGCCGCACCCCACTGCTGCTGTGGTCGTGCGCGGCGTCCACCGGCGAAGAGCCCTACTCGATGGCGATCACCGCCTGCGAGGCCTTCGGCACGTTGAAGCCGCCGGTACGCATCATTGCCACCGACGTCGATACCCAGGTGCTGGCCACCGCCGGCCGCGGCGTCTACAACATCGATCGCGTCGCCAGCCTCGATCCGGACCTGCGCCGCCGCTACTTCCAGCGCGGCAGCGGCCCCAACGAGGGCCAGTGCCGCGTGCTGCCGGCGCTGCGCGAACTGATCGAGTTCCGCCCATTGAACCTGCTCGCCCCGCGCTACGACGTCGGCGGCCCGTTCGACGCGCTGTTCTGCCGCAACGTGATGATCTACTTCGACAAGCCGACCCAGCGCGCCATCCTTGGTCGCCTGGTCCAGCACCTGGCCGATGACGGCCTGCTCTACACCGGCCACTCGGAGAACTACCTGCACGCCGCCGACCTGATCCAGCCCTGCGGCCGCACCCTGTACCGCCGTGCGGCAAAGGCCGGCGCATGAATGCCTCGCTGCGTACCGACGATGTGATGCGCTACCAGGATGCGCGCTTCAAGACCATCGCCGCCAAGCTGCTGCCGACCCAGTATCTGGTGGTGGACGACACCACCGCGCTGACCACAACGCTGGGTTCCTGCGTGGCCGCCTGCCTGCGCGACCCCGTGCTGAAAATCGGTGGCATGAACCATTTCCTGCTGCCCGAAGGCAACGCCGGCGACGGCGCACCCGCGCGCTATGGCAGCTATGCGATGGAACTGCTGATCAACGACATGCTCAAGCGCGGCGCACACCGCAAGCGCATCGAGGCCAAGGTGTTCGGCGGCGCCAACGTGCTCAAGGGATTCACCAGCAATCCGGTCGGCACCCGTAACGCCGAGTTCGTGCGCCAGTACCTGCAGGCCGAGCACATTCCGATCATCGCCGAGGATCTGTGCGGCATCCATCCGCGCAAGATCTGGTTCTTCGCCGATACCGGCCGCGTGGTCGTGCAGCGCCTGCCGCATGCACACGAAGCCGAAGTCGCCGCGACCGAATCGGCCGTGCGTGCGCGCCTGTCCAAGGCCCCGGTCACCGGCGGCGTGGAGCTGTTCGAATGACCTTGACCGGCAACGCCCCCTGCCGGGTCCTGATCGTCGACGACTCCGCCGTCGTGCGGCAGATGCTCACGGAAATCCTGTCCAGCGATCCCGCCATCGACGTGGTCGGCACCGCCGCCGACCCGCTGCTGGCCCGTGAAAAGATCAAGCGACTGGCCCCGGACGTGATCACCCTGGACGTGGAAATGCCGCGCATGGACGGGCTGGCGTTCCTGGAAAACCTGATGCGCCTGCACCCGTTGCCGGTGGTGATGATCTCCTCGCTGACCGAGCGCGGCGCCGACACCACCCTGCAGGCACTGGCGCTGGGCGCCGTGGATTTCGTGTCCAAGCCGAAGTTGGACGTGGCCCGCGGCCTGCAGGGCTACGCCGACGAGATCATCGCCAAGGTCAAGATGGCGGCGCGCTCGCGGGTACGTCCGCTGGTGCGCGCTGCCGCGCCGAAGCTCATGCTGGACGCCGCGCCCGCGATACGCCCGGCCGCGCCGCAGTTCCGCACCACCGACCGGCTGATCGCGATCGGCTCCTCGGCGGGCGGCACCGAAGCGCTTCGCGTGGTACTGGAGGGCATGCCGGCCGACGCGCCCGCCGTGGTGATGACCCAGCACCTGCCGGCAAGCTTCAGCAGTGCCTTCGCCGAGCGACTGGACCGCCACTCGGCGATGGCCGTGCGCGAGGCCAGCGACGGCGAAGCAGTACTGCCCGGCCACGCCTACCTTCCACCCGGCGGCAAGCACCTGCGGATCATCCGCGACGGTGCGCGCTGGCGCTGCCGCGTCGACGACGGCCCGGCAGTGAACCGCCACAAGCCCGCGGTGGACGTGCTGTTCCGCTCGGTCGCGCAGAGCGCCGGTGGCAATGCGATCGGTGCCATCCTCACCGGCATGGGCGACGACGGCGCACGCGGCCTGCTGGAAATGCGCCAGGCCGGCGCGCCGACGCTGGTGCAGGACGAAGCGACCAGCGTGGTCTGGGGCATGCCCGGCGCCGCGTTCAAGCTGGGCGCGGCCGAGGAACAGGTGCCACTGGAGCGGATCGCCGAGCGACTGCTCGCCCTCGCCCGCGGCTGAAAGGCCCCTGTAGAGCCGAGCCCACGCTCGGCTCTGCACCCTTCTGGACACCTCCAAGAGACGTCAGGCGCAATTGCCGATCCGCCGGCAGCACCTTCGACCATTGATGTTTCAACGGCGCTGCTCGAGGCTGGACCCTGCCGCAAGCCATGCGCGCCAAACGGGAGGCCCGCAGGACACCGACTTGGAGCGCGGCTGGAGCGGGTCGTATAGTCAGGTATCGCACAGCAATGGAACGCCGATGAACGTTACCCCGCAAGGCCGCGCTGCTCGGGTACGCAGGGAGGGAGATCCGGGTAACGGGCAATACCCACTGCGCAACCTGTCGCATTTGCCCGGATGGGGCGCCGTCGTTCGTGATGAGACCGCATGTTCCAGGGATCAAGGAAAATCCTGCAGCGACATGGACCGCTCATGCTGAAAGTTCTCCCGCCCCTTGCTCACGTTGCGTTGATCGCCTCGATCACACTGGCCGTTCCGGGCTGCAACAAGGAACGCTCATACCCGGTCTATCGCGAGAATCCGGCGCCAAAGGATGCGCTGCCGATTGTGATTCGGGTCCACGATGCACCCGTGGATGTCCCCGTTCCTTCGGTCTTCGTCACGTATGAGATAGACCCACTCTGTCTCCCTCCGGTCAACAATTGGGAGGGGGTGCAGTACGAGCCGAACCAGCACAAGGTTGAGCTTCAGGCACAGCGCCTCAGTGCCACTGAATTCAGCAGTGTTGTATTCAACGATGGCATGGAAGTTGCCGACTATTACGGCCGCGGCCCGTGCACTTGGACACCCGTGCTCGTGGAAGCTTCATTCGCCTTCATCATCGATGATCGCCCTATCCAAGCAACCGCATGGACTTCATTCACAAAGCTTGAAACCGAGAAACTCGCTACTACCTACGTACATCGCGCCTTACGCCCCATGACTTCAGGGGGATCGCCAGAGTGGACGCCTACCGAGCCTTCGACTTGGTACGAGAAGATGCCTCAAGATAAGCGAAAGGATTACTTCCCAATCGAAATCTCCACACGGACTGAAGGAACAGCCCAATGAATCCTGGAGCAAATGCAGCCCTCTCAGATCATGTCTACAAGGATCCGCTCCCTGCGCCCAAGGCCATTGTTACCATTGCCGGGACGGAATATCGTGTATTGGCCAGCCTAAACTCCGCCACCGGCTACCAAGGCGTCATTTACCATAATCTCGAATCCAAAGAAGTAATCGTCACCCATCGCGGTACCGAGTTTGATCGCCAGCCTCTGATTGACGGCGGCATCGACGCTGCGATGGTCACCGCAAGAGTCAACGCACAACTCGGTGATGCCCTCGCACTGACCAAGCAGGCGATCGATCTGGCTAAAGAGAATGGGTATGGTCCGGTGTACGTCACCGGCCACTCGCTGGGCGGCGCGCTCGCCCAGATCACTGCACACCACTACAACCTCCCCGGCGACGCATTCAATCCTTACGGTGCTGCCGGGCTGGCGTATCGCCTTCCTGAGGGCCAGCCGGCCAACGCGGCGCCCTTCACCAACCATGTGATGGCCGGCGACCTGGTCAGCGCGGGCGGTCCTCATTACGGCAAGGTCGAGATGTATGCGCTGCCCAGGGAACTGGAGGTCCTGCGCAACGCCGAGCACGGCCAGCGCATCGCCTCGCTTGGAACACCTGGGATGAAAAGCGGCCATGTCATGTCCGCCGCAGTGGCGGTCCAGTTGGGCGACTCCCATCGATTGGTTCATTTCCTTGATCGCGTGACCGACAAGGGCCCGGTGCCGTCTGTACTGGACAATCCCCAGGCCCGGATCACAGATCCCGAAGACCTGCGCAGGATTGCCGACTACCGCAGTGATGTTCATCAGTTGCGCGCAGGCGCGACCATGCTGGTCGGCGGCGGACCTGGCCTGCTGCGCGACGGGGTCAATTACCTGCGCGGTATTGAGGAAGCCGGTGCATATGCCCGCCGCGAGGCTGAAGCGGAGCAGCGGGCCCAGAATGCGCTCAGGCCGGGGGAGCAACTGACCCAGGATGCAACCGACAAGGGCTCGCCCTCTCTCGGCAATCCCGGCTTCTCTCCCAGGAGTCCATTGCAGGAGAGCATTGAGTCAACCGTGGACAAGGCAGGCTTGGATCCCAGGAAGGAAGGCCATCCAGACCATGCGCTCTACCAGCAGATCCGCGATAGTGTATCCGCCGTGGATGCCAGGCACGGGCGCAGCTTCGTTGAAACCAGTGAGCGCATGACGGCCAGCCTGCTTGCGACGGCCAAGAGCAGCGGCCTCGAACGCGTTGATCATGTGGTCCTGGGCAGTCCACCCAGCGATGGCTCGGGCCCTCGCATGTTCGTTGTGCAGGGAGCACCGGACAATCCGGCACACCTGCGGGCGTCGGTTCCGATCAGCGAGGCAATCAATACGCCGGTGGAGCAGTCGATCGCCAAGGCCGAACAGATTGCGCAGGCACAGCAGGTCGGTCAGCAAGACCACGTCCAGGAGCAGACCCGAACCGCGATGCGCATGGGCTAGGCCGCCTGGCCGGGCACAATAGAAACCCGGCTTTCACCGGAGGTTCTTCGTTTCAACGGGTTGCCGGCCAGCGGCCGGCACTACCATGCGTCGTCCGCTCACAAAAAAACCCCCGGCGCGAGCCGGGGGTTTTCAGTTACCGCATCAGGCAGCGACCGTCTTGGCCACGTCCTGGTATTCCTCGATCTGGTCGAAGTTCATGTAGCGGTAGATCTCCGCGCCGCTGGCGGCGATCACGCCCACATCGGCCATGTACTCTTCCTTGGTCGGGATGCGGCCCAGACGCGAGCAGATCGCGGCCAGTTCGGCCGAACCCAGGTACACGTTGGTGTTGCGGCCCAGGCGGTTCGGGAAGTTGCGGGTCGAGGTCGACATCGCGGTGGAGCCTTCGCGGATCTGCGCCTGGTTGCCCATGCACAGCGAGCAGCCCGGCATTTCCATGCGCGCGCCGGTAGCGCCGAAGGTGCCGTACACGCCTTCCTTGGTCAGCTCCGAAGCATCCATCTTGGTCGGCGGGGCCACCCACAGGCGGGTCGGCAGGTCACGCTTGCCTTCCAGCAGTTTGGCCGCCGCACGGAAGTGACCGATGTTGGTCATGCACGAACCGATGAACACTTCGTCGATCTTGGCGCCGGCCACCTCGGACAGGGTCTTCACGTCGTCCGGGTCGTTCGGGCAGGCCACGATCGGCTCGTGGATGTCGGCCAGGTCGATCTCGATGACGGCGGCGTACTCGGCGTCGGCATCCGGCTCCAGCAGCTGCGGGTTGGCCAGCCACGCTTCCATCTTCTCGATGCGACGCTGCAGCGAACGCGGGTCCTGGTAACCCTCGGCAATCATCCACTTCAGCAGCGTGATGTTGCTGGTCAGGTACTCGATGATCGGTTCCTTGTTCAGGCGCACCGAGCAACCGGCCGCCGAACGCTCGGCCGAGGCATCGGACAGCTCGAACGCCTGTTCGACCTTCAGCTCCGGCAGGCCTTCGATTTCCAGGATGCGGCCGGAGAAGATGTTCTTCTTGCCAGCCTTGGCCACGGTCAGCAGGCCGGACTTGATCGCGTACAACGGGATCGCGTTGACCAGGTCACGCAGGGTCACGCCCGGCTGCATCTTGCCCTTGAAGCGCACCAGCACCGACTCCGGCATGTCCAGCGGCATCACGCCGGTGGCCGCGGCGAAGGCGACCAGGCCCGAACCGGCCGGGAACGAAATACCCACCGGGAAACGGGTGTGCGAGTCACCACCGGTGCCGACGGTGTCCGGCAGCAGCATGCGGTTGAGCCAGCTGTGGATCACGCCGTCGCCCGGGCGCAGCGAGACGCCGCCACGGGTGGAGATGAACTCCGGCAGGGTGTGGTGGGTCTTCACGTCCACCGGCTTCGGGTACGCGGCGGTATGGCAGAACGACTGCATCACCAGGTCGGCCGAGAAGCCCAGGCACGCCAGGTCCTTCAGCTCGTCGCGGGTCATCGGGCCGGTGGTGTCCTGCGAGCCCACCGAGGTCATCTTCGGTTCGCAGTAGGTGCCCGGGCGCATGCCCTGGCCTTCCGGCAGGCCACAGGCGCGGCCGACCATCTTCTGCGCCAGCGAGAAGCCCTTGCCGGTGTCGACCGGCTGCACCGGCAGGCGGAACAGATCGGTCGGGGCCAGGCCCAGCGCTTCGCGCGCCTTGCCGGTCAGGCCACGGCCGATGATCAGCGGAATGCGGCCACCGGCACGCACTTCGTCGAACAGCACGTCGGACTTGACCTGGAACTCGGCGATCACTTCACCGTTCTTCAGCGCCTTGCCTTCGTACGGACGCAGCTCGACCACATCGCCGTGTTCCATCTTCGATACGTCCAGCTCGATCGGCAGCGCGCCGGCATCTTCCATGGTGTTGTAGAAGATCGGGGCGATCTTCGAACCCAGGCAGACGCCACCGGCGCGCTTGTTCGGGATGAACGGAATGTCGTCGCCGGTCCACCACAGCACGCTGTTGGTGGCCGACTTGCGCGAGGAACCGGTGCCGACCACGTCGCCGACGTAGGCGACCAGATGGCCCTTGTCCTTCAGGTCAAGGATCTGCTGGATCGGGCCGCGCTTGCCGTCTTCTTCCGGGGTGAACGGCGCGTCGTCGCGCTTGTTCTTCAGCATCGCGAGGGCGTGCATCGGAATGTCCGGGCGGGTGGTCGCGTCCGGTGCCGGCGACAGGTCGTCGGTGTTGGTCTCGCCCGGCACCTTGAACACGGTGATGGTCAGGCTCTGCGGCACTTCCGGGTTGCTGGTGAACCACTCGGCATCGGCCCAGCTCTGCAGCACGGCCTGGGCATTGGCGTTGCCGGCCTTGGCCTTTTCCTGCACGTCATGGAACGCATCGAACACCAGCAGGGTCTTCTTCAGGCCGTTGGCGGCGATGGTGCCGACGCTGGCGTCGTCCAGCAGCTGCACCAGCGGGGCCACGTTGTAACCGCCGAGCATGGTGCCCAGCAGTTCGGTGGCGCGCTCGCGGCTGATCAGCGGGTTCTGCTCGCTGCCCAGGGCGATCGCCGCCAGGTAAGAGGCCTTGACCTTGGCCGCGTCATCGACACCGGCCGGCACGCGATGGGTCAGCAGGTCGAGCAGGAACTCGGCCTCGCCCTGCGGCGGGTTCTTCAGCAGTTCGATGACATCGGCCGTCTGCTGCGCGCTCAGCGGCAGCGGCGGGATGCCAAGCGCAGCGCGCTCGGCGACGTGGTGGCGGTAGGCTTCCAACATGACAACTCCCGGGTAATGCGTAGGTTGAAATAACAAAGTGGGCTCAGGCGTGCGGCACGATCAGCTTCAGGCCCTTGAAGTAGTCGCGGTAAAACGTGTCGTTCCAGGTGATCAGGCCGTCACACTGCAGCAGTGCGTGGGCGCCGACCATGAATTCGTCCAGGCTGCGGCGGCTGCCGCCGCGCTGGCGATGACGGCGGTGCATCTCGCCGGCGCGCAGCGCCGACTTGGCTTCCATCGGGTTGAAGTGCACGCCCATTTCTTCCAGCGCTTCGAGCACCTCGGCGCCGCCGCGCAGCGATGCGCAGACCTCGGCCAGGGTCGCGCCACAGACCACCACGCGGCCACCGACCAGGCTCTGCCGGAGGATGGCTTCCACGGCATCGGCCTGCGGACCATTGCTGAGCAGCTCGACCAGCACCGGTGAATCGACGGCGATCATCACGGCTTATTCCTCGTCACGCACCGCGCGTACCGCTGCGTCGGACGATTCGAAGCCGTCCAGCGCAAACTTGCCGCGCGCCCGTGAAATCGCATCGTCAACACTCTTGCGCAGGATGATGCGGCTGCCGTCCAGCTCGACCTTCAGCAGCGTGCCCTTGGTCAGGCCGAGGGCATCACGCACCGCCTTGGGCAGGGTGATCTGTCCGCGTTCTGCAACAGTGGCTTCCATCGGTAGGCCCTCCAGAGTATGCACAAATTATACATACTTCCCCGGGCATACTTCCACCCTGAACAGGACCGGCGCCCCGCCAGCCCTTGCCTCGCAAAGGATCGGCCACAAACGTGACATACGCCATACACCTTCCCCTGTAGTCTGGAACCGATGCCGCAGGCCGGAACCCGGCCCGGATGAATCCATTCAGTCTGAGGTTCATACTGGGACGACCGGGGCCGTCAGGCCCGCGGCGACCGCAAGCAGGCCCGCCCATGCGCGGGCCACTGCAAGCCATCCGCAAGAAGGAGTTACCCCACATGAGCGATTCGTTCTCCACCCGCAGCCAGCTGAACGTCGGCGGCAAGACCTACGACTACTTCAGCCTGCCCACGCTGGGCCAGCGCTTCGATATCTCCCACCTGCCCTACTCGATGAAGATCCTGCTGGAGAACCTGCTCCGGCACGAGGACGGCGGTATCACCGTCGGCAAGGACCACATCGAAGCCGTGGCCCGCTGGAACCCGGCGACCGAGCCGGACACCGAGATCGCCTTCATGCCGGCGCGCGTGGTCCTGCAGGACTTCACCGGCGTGCCCTGCGTGGTCGACCTGGCCGCGATGCGCGACGCGGTCGTCAAGCTGGGCGGCTCGCCGGAGCAGATCAACCCGCAGATCCCCTCCGAACTGGTCATCGACCACTCGGTGCAGGTCGATGTGTTCGGCAAGCCGGACGCGCTGGACCTCAACGGCAAGATCGAGTTCCAGCGCAACCAGGAACGCTACGGCTTCCTGCGCTGGGGCCAGAAGGCCTTCGACAACTTCAAGGTGGTGCCGCCGAACACCGGCATCGTCCACCAGGTGAACCTGGAGAACCTGGCCCGCGTAGTGATGACCGCCGACAAGGACGGCAAGGCGGTCGCCTACCCCGATACCGTGTTCGGTACCGACAGCCACACCACCATGATCAACGGCATCGGCGTGCTTGGCTGGGGCGTGGGCGGCATCGAAGCCGAGGCCGCCATGCTCGGCCAACCGTCGTCGATGCTGATCCCGCAGGTGGTCGGCTTCAAGCTGACCGGCAAGCTGCCCGAGGGTGCCACCGCTACGGACCTGGTGCTGACCGTCACCCAGATGCTGCGCAAGCTGGGCGTCGTCGGCAAGTTCGTCGAGTTCTACGGTGACGGCCTGCAGCACCTGCCGCTGGCCGACCGTGCCACCATCGGCAACATGGCCCCGGAGTACGGCGCCACCTGCGGCATCTTCCCGATCGACGCCGAATCGCTGAACTACCTGCGCCTGTCCGGCCGCAGCGAAGAGCAGATCAACCTGGTCGAGGCCTACGCCAAGGCACAGGGCCTGTGGCACGAGCCGGGCAGCCCGCACGCCCAGTACAGCACCACGCTGGAACTGGACATGGGCACGGTGAAGCCGTCGCTGGCCGGCCCGAAGCGCCCGCAGGACCGCGTGCTGCTGGAAGACGTGCAGAAGAACTACCGTGAAGCCCTGGTCGGCATGACCGCCAACCGTGACAAGCGCAGCGACGACGTCTCCTCGTTCGTCAACGAAGGCGGCGGCGCCGCGGTCGGCAACGAGCAGCTGGCCAAGGGCTTCGCCGACATCGAGATCGAAGGCCGCAAGGTGCGGCTGAAGGATGGCGCGGTGGTCATCGCCGCCATCACCTCCTGCACCAACACCTCCAACCCGGCGGTGATGATCGGTGCCGGCCTGCTGGCCCGCAATGCGGCCGCCAAGGGCCTGAACCGCCAGCCGTGGGTGAAGACCTCGCTCGGGCCGGGCTCGCGGGTGGTCACCGATTACCTGGAAAAGGCCGGCGTACTGAAGGAGCTGGAAAAGATCGGCTTCTACGTGGTCGGCTACGGCTGCACCACCTGCATCGGCAACTCCGGCCCGCTGCCGACCGAAGTCAGCGCCGGCATCGCCACCGGCGACCTGGTGGTCACCTCGGTGCTGTCGGGCAATCGCAACTTCGAGGGCCGCGTGCACCCCGAAGTGAAGATGAACTACCTGGCCAGCCCGCCGCTGGTGGTGGCCTACGCCATCGCCGGCACCACCGACATCGACCTGACCACCCAGCCGCTGGGTACCGGCAGCGATGGCCAGCCGGTGTTCCTGCGCGACATCTGGCCGAGCAACAAGGAAATCGGCGACGTCATCGCCGCCACCATCGGCCCGGAGATGTTCAAGCAGAACTACGCCGACGTGTTCAAGGGTGATACCCGCTGGAACACCATCGCCTCGCCGGACGGCAACCTGTACGCGTGGAGCGATGCGTCCACCTACATCAAGAACCCGCCGTACTTCGATGGCATGACCATGCAGACCGGCAGCATCGACGACGTGCACGGCGCACGCGTGATGGGCCTGTTCGGCGATTCGATCACCACCGACCACATCTCCCCGGCCGGCAACATCAAGAAGGACTCGCCGGCGGGCCGCTTCCTGCAGGAACGCGGCGTGCAGCCGGCCGACTTCAACAGCTACGGCAGCCGCCGCGGCAACGATGACGTGATGGTCCGCGGCACCTTCGCCAACATCCGCATCAAGAACCTGATGTTCGGTGGCGAGGAAGGCGGCAACACCCTGTACTACCCCGCCGGCGGTGGCCAGCCGGAGAAGCTGGCGATCTACGATGCGGCCATGAAGTACAAGGCCGACAAGGTGCCGCTGGTGGTGCTGGCCGGCAAGGAATACGGCACCGGTTCGTCGCGCGACTGGGCGGCCAAGGGCACCCTGCTGCTGGGGGTGAAGGCGGTCATCGCCGAAAGCTTCGAGCGCATCCACCGCTCCAACCTGGTCGGCATGGGCGTGCTGCCGCTGCAGTTCCGCAACGGCGAGAACGCGCAGAGCCTGGGCCTGGACGGCTCGGAAGTGATCGACATCACCGGCCTGCAGGACGGTGCCAGCAAGCGCGCCACGGTCACCGCGACCAAGGCCGATGGCACGAAGAAGACCTTCGAGGTCTCGGTGATGCTGCTGACCCCGAAGGAAGTCGAGTACTTCCGTCATGGCGGCCTGCTGCAGTACGTGCTGCGCCAGCTGGCAGCCAAGTAACGGAAAAGGGCCGGATCCTTGCGGGTCCGGCCCTTTCCGTCTGCGATGCCCCCCTGTAGAGCCGAGCCTGCGCTCGGCTGCTTCTGCGCCAACAGCAGCCGAGCATGGGCTCGGCTCTACAGAGGCGCTCAGCGGCGGGGTGCGTCCGGGTCGGTGCGCAGCGCCTTCAGCAGGCCCCACATGTAGAACGCCAGGGTGAACGAGAACGGCAGGCCACACAGCACCACCGCCGTCTGCATCGCACTGAAATTGCCCGCCAGCAGCAGGCCGACGCTGGCCACGGTAATGCCGGCCGCCCAGAACACGCGCAGCCAGATCGGCGCGTCATGGCCGTCTTCCACACCATCGTCAACGCGACGGGTGCACAGGTTGGCGATCATCAGCGTGCCCGAGTCGACCGGGGTCAGGAACAGCACGAAGCCGATCACCACCGCAGCACCGGCCACGTACGGCGCGCCGGGCAGGTATTCCAGCAGCTTGAACAGCGTCATCGCCGCATCGTGCTGGGCCACGTCACCCAGGATCGCCTGGCCATGGTTGAGCACCAGGTCGATGGCGGTGTTGCCGAAGATCGACAGCCACGCCAGGGTGAAGCCGAGCGGGATCAGCAGCACGCCCATGATCACTTCGCGGATGGTGCGGCCACGCGAGATGCGCGCCACGAAAAGGCCGACGAACGGCGCCCAGGCGATCCACCAGGCCCAGTAGAACAGCGTCCACGACCCCATCCACTCACGGCCCTTCGGGTCGTTGAGGTACATGTCGAAGCTCTTGCGCACGAACGCGCCGAGATAATCACCAGTATTCTGGATCAGGCCATCGAACAGGTGCAGGGTCGGGCCGGTGACCAGCACGAACAGCAGCAGGCCACACAGCAGGCGCACATTGAGGTTGGACAGCCAGGCAATGCCCTTTTCCACACCGGCGACCACGCCGATGGTGGCCACCACCATCATCACCAGCACGATGGCCACCAGCACCTGCGGCGTATCCGGGATGTGGAACAGGTAGACCAGGCCGGACTGCACCACCAGCGCGCCGATGCCGAGGTTGGTCACCATCGAGATCAGCGTGGCCAGGATGCCGAAACCATCGACCATGTCGCCGATGCGACCGTGGATGCGCTCACCGAAGATCGGGTACAGCGCCGAGCGCAGCGCCAGCGGCAGGTCGCGGCGGTACGCGAAGTAGCCCAGCGCCACGCCGACCAGCGCGTACAGCGCCCAGCCGTGCAGGCCCCAGTGCAGGAAGGTCAGCACCATCGCTTCGCGGCCGGCGGCCACGGTCCCGCCGGGTTGCCCGGGCGGATGCAGGAAATGGTCCAGCGGCTCGTAGGCGCCGTAGTACAGCAGCGCGATGCCGATGCCGGCCGAGAACAGCATCGAGACCCAGGCGACGTAGCCGAAGGCCGGTGACTCCTCGTTGTGGCCCAGGCGGATGCGGCCATACGGCGAGAACGCCAGCCACAGCACGAAGCCCAGGCACAGCACGATCAGCAGCATGTACCACCAGCCGAACGCGGCCGACACCTCGGCCTGCGCCCATTGCAGCCAGTGCTCGCTGCCTTCGGGATAGAGAACGGTGAGCAGCCCGAGGATGCCGATCGACACCGAGGAGCTGAGAAACACAAAACGGTTCAAGCGCAGGGGCGAACGCTTGGGATGAGCCAGGGAAGACATGGGATCGTCTCATCAGTCCGGGGGAGCACATGGGCGGGGCCGGACCGGTAAACCGGGCCCATGGCGTGGGGCGCGAGCGCATCCTAGGGTTTATTGATTGAACGTTCAATCAATAAAAAGCATAATGGCGGGTAGCCGATCCTTCGGGTCGCAATCCGTGGAGAGACAATGCCGAAGAAGGGCGTGGAACCGGTACGGCGCGAACAGCTGATCCGGGCCACTTTCCAGACCATCGACGAGATCGGCATGGCCGACGCGACCGTCGCCACCATCGCGAAGAAGGCAGGGCTGTCCAGCGGCATCGTCGCCCACTACTTTGGCGACAAGGACGGCCTGCTCAATGCTGCAATGCGGCAGATCCTGCGCGAACTGAAGGACGCCGTCGCCCGCTACCGCGCCGAGGCCAGCGATGACCCCCGCGAGCAGTTGCGTGCCATCGTCGATGGCAACTTCGACGACAGCCAGATCAACGGTACCGCAATGCGCGTCTGGCTCACGTTCTGGGCCGCCAGCATGCACCAGCCGGAACTGGCCCGGCTGCAGCGCGCCAACGACCAGCGCCTGTTCTCCAACCTGTGCCACCAGTTCAACCGCCTGCTGCCCCACCCGCAGGCCCGCCTGGCCGCCCGTGGCCTGGCCGCGATGATCGACGGCCTGTGGCTGCGTGGCAGCCTGGTCGGCGGCCAGTTCAACGCCGACAAGTCGCGGCGCATCGCCTACGGCTACATCGACTTCCAGTTGCAGGCTGCCGCGCTATAAGCGCTTCAGCACCCGCCCCCTTCCAAGGAGTACGCCCCATGACCACCCTGCCCGTCCAACAGCTCTACATCCACGGCCAGCGCGTCGATGCCACCAGCGGCAAGACCTTCAAGACCGTCAACCCGGCCACCGGTGAGGTGATCGCCGAAGTGCAGGTTGCCAGCCAGGCCGACGTCGAGCGCGCCGTGCAGAGCGCGGCCGAAGGCCAGAAGGTGTGGGCCGCGATGACGGCCATGGAGCGCTCGCGCATCCTGCGCCGCGCCGTCGAGCTCCTGCGCGAGCGCAACGACGAACTGGCCCACCTGGAAACCCTGGACACCGGCAAGGCGCTGGCCGAGACCACCACCGTGGACATCGTCACCGGCGCCGACGTGGTCGAGTACTACGCTGGCCTGGCCACCGCCATCGAAGGCATCCAGCTGCCGCTGCGCGAATCGAGCTTCTTCTACACCCGCCGCGAACCGCTGGGCGTGGTGGCCGGCATCGGCGCCTGGAACTACCCGATCCAGATCGCCATGTGGAAGTCGGCCCCGGCCCTCGCCGCCGGCAATGCGATGGTGTTCAAGCCGTCCGAAGTGACCCCGTTGACCGCGATCCGGCTGGCCGAGATCTACACCGAAGCCGGCGTGCCGGCCGGCGTGTTCAACGTCGTGCAGGGCCCGGGCCGCGAAATCGGCCAGTGGCTGACCGAGCACCCGGTGATCGAGAAGATTTCCTTCACCGGCGGCGTCGCCACCGGCAAGAAGGTCATGGCCAGCGCGGCGTCCTCGTCGCTGAAGGAAGTGACCATGGAGCTGGGCGGCAAGTCGCCGCTGGTGATCTGCGATGACGCCGATCTGGACCGCGCCGCCGACATCGCGGTGATGGCCAACTTCTTCAGCTCCGGCCAGGTCTGCACCAACGGCACCCGCGTGTTCGTGCCGCGCAGCATGCTGGCCGCGTTCGAGGCCGCCGTTGTCGAGCGCGTCAAGCGCATCCGCATCGGCGACCCGATGGCCGCCGAGACCAACTTCGGCCCGCTGACCAGCTTCCCGCACATGGAAAACGTGCTGCGCTACATCGAAAGCGGCAAGGCCGAAGGCGCCCGCCTGCTGACCGGCGGCGGCCGTGCCACCGAAGGCGCGCTGGCCAATGGCGCGTACGTGCTGCCGACCGTGTTCTCCGACTGCCGCGATGACATGACGATTGTCCGGGAAGAGATCTTCGGGCCGGTGATGAGCATCCTCGCCTACGACGACGAAGACGAAGTGGTGCGTCGTGCCAACGACACCACCTTCGGCCTCGCCGCCGGCGTGGTCAGCAAGGACGTCAGCCGCGCCCACCGCATCATCCACCGCCTGGAAGCCGGCATCTGCTGGATCAACACCTGGGGCGAATCGCCGGCCGAAATGCCGGTCGGTGGCTACAAGGAATCCGGCGTCGGCCGCGAGAACGGCATCTCGACCCTCGGCCACTACACCCGCATCAAGTCGGTGCAGGTCGAGCTGGGCGACTACGCCAGCGTGTTCTGACCGGCGCGCCGCCAGCACGCCCCATCGTCCGGCCACCGCGCCGATCCGACATCCCGCCGGGACGCCTGCATGCAGCGCGCCCCGGCCTGCAGGAGACACCCATGAGCACCCACAACGAGTACGACTACATCATCATCGGCGCCGGTTCGGCCGGCAACGTGCTGGCTACCCGCCTCACCGAAGATGCCGATGTCAGCGTGCTGCTGCTGGAAGCCGGTGGCCCGGACTACCGGCTCGACTTCCGTACCCAGATGCCGGCGGCACTGGCCTTCCCACTGCAGGGCAAGCGCTACAACTGGGCGTACAAGACCGATCCGGAGCCCTTCATGAACAACCGCCGCATGGACTGCGGCCGCGGCAAGGGCCTGGGCGGCTCGTCGCTGATCAACGGCATGTGCTACATCCGCGGCAACGCGATGGACTATGACAACTGGGCCAGCATGCCGGGCCTGGAAGACTGGACCTACCTGGACTGCCTGCCCTACTTCCGCAAGGCCGAAACCCGTGATATCGGCCCCAATGACTACCACGGTGGCGACGGCCCGCTGCGCGTTACCACGCCCAAGGCCGGCAACAACGAGCTGTTCGCTGCGATGGTCGAAGCCGGCGTGCAGGCTGGCTACCCGCGCACCGACGACCTCAACGGCTACCAGCAGGAAGGTTTCGGCCCGATGGACCGCACGGTGACCCCGAAGGGCCGTCGTTCCAGCACCGCCCGCGGCTACCTGGACCTGGCCAAGCCGCGCCCGAACCTGACCATCGTCACCCACGCGCTGACCGACCGCATTCTGTTCTCGGGCAAGCGCGCCGTGGGCGTGCAGTGGCTGCACAGCGACCAGCCGCAGCGCGCCACCGCCCGCCGCGAAGTGCTGCTGTGCGGCGGCGCCATCGCCTCGCCGCAGATCCTGCAGCGCTCGGGCGTCGGCCCGGCCGACCTGCTGCGCAGCCTGGACATCGACCTGGTGCACCACCTGCCGGGCGTCGGCGCCAACCTGCAGGACCACCTTGAGATGTACCTGCAGTACGAGTGCAAGAAGCCGGTGTCGCTGGCGCCGGCACTGAAGCTGTACAACCAGCCGGCGATCGGTGCCGAGTGGCTGTTCCTGGGCACCGGCATCGGCGCCAGCAACCAGTTCGAGGCCGGTGGCTTCATCCGCAGCGACGCCGAATTCGACTGGCCGAACCTGCAGTACCACTTCCTGCCGGTGGCGATCAATTACAACGGCTCCAACCCGATCAAGGCGCACAGCTTCCAGATGCACGTCGGTTCGATGCGCTCACCCAGCCGCGGCCGCATCCACGTGCGCTCGAAGGACCCGCGCGAACATCCGAGCATCCTGTTCAACTACATGTCGCACGACCAGGACTGGCGCGAGTTCCGTGCGGCGATCCGCATCACCCGCGAGATCTTCGCGCAGCCGGCGCTGGCCCCGTACAGCGGCCGCGAAATCTCGCCGGGAAGCGCGCTGCAGACCGACGCGCAGATCGATGCGTTCGTGCGCGAGCACGCCGAGACTGCCTATCACCCGTCGTGCTCGAACAAGATGGGCCATGCCGACGATCCGATGGCGGTGGTCGATGGCCAGGGCCGCGTACACGGGCTGGAAGGCCTGCGCATCGTCGATGCCTCGATCATGCCGCAGGTGGTGACCGGCAACCTCAACGCGCCGACCATCATGATGGCCGAGAAGCTGGCCGACGTGATCCGCGGCCGCACCCCGCTCGCCCGTAGCACCGCGCCGTACTACAAGGCCAACGGCGCACCCGTTCGCAAGCAGGGTTGACGCAGCCGGCTCTTCGGCCGTCCTACACCCCGAATCGGTAGGTGCCCACCTTGGTGGGCACGCCTCACAGCGCCCCTCGCCATCCTGTGCCGACCAAGGTCGGCACCTACCGTTGCAGCCTCCGCGAAACCCTCTTCGCGTTTTCCCTACGGCGGGGTATGCTGCAATGACCGGCCGTTGTCGATACGCTCAGGGCCGGACCTAATACATCACGATTCCTGGAGGGGGAATATGAGTCTGGATCGTCCCTGGCTGCAGAGCTATCCGAAAGGCGTTCCCGCCGAGATCGACGTCAACGAGTTCCATTCGGTAGCTTCGGTCTTCGACGCTTCCGTCGCGAAATTCCGCGACCGTCCCGCCTACTCCAGCTTCGGCAAGGTCCTCACCTACGGCGAGACCGACGCGCTGGTCGAACAGTTCGCGGCCTACCTGCTCGGTGAGCTCAAGCTCAAGAAGGGTGACCGCGTCGCCCTGATGATGCCCAACTGCCTGCAGTACCCGGTGGCCACCTTCGGCGTGCTGCGCGCCGGCCTGACCGTGGTCAACGTCAACCCGCTGTACACCGCCCGCGAGCTCAAGCACCAGCTGGTCGATGCCGGCGTGACCGCGCTGGTGGTGGTCGACAACTTCGGCGACACCGTCGAGCAGGTCATCGCCGATACGCCGGTCAAGCATGTGGTCACCACCGGCCTGGGCGACCTGCTCGGCGCCAAGGGCGTGATCGTCAACTTCGTGCTGAAGTACATCAAGAAGATGGTGCCCAACTACCATCTCAAGGGCGCGGTGCGCTTCCGCCAGGCGCTCAAGCTCGGCAGCCGCCACAGCCTGCCCAAGGTCGAGATCGACCACGACGACATCGCCTTCCTGCAGTACACCGGCGGTACCACCGGCGTGGCCAAGGGCGCGATGCTGACCAACCGCAACCTGATTGCCAACATGCAGCAGGCCTCGGCCTGGATCAGTGCGTCCGGCATCGAGATGGGCAAGGAGTGGATCATCACCGCCCTGCCGCTGTACCACATCTTCGCGCTGACCGCGAACGGCCTGGTCTTCATGAAGTTCGGTGGCTGCAATCACCTGATCACCAACCCGCGCGACATGAAGGGCTTCGTCAAGGAGCTCAAGTCGGTGCGTTTCACCGCCATCACCGGCGTCAACACGCTGTTCAACGGCCTGCTCAACACCCCCGGTTTCGACACGGTCGACTTCTCCTCGCTGAAGGTCACCCTGGGCGGCGGCATGGCGGTGCAGCGCGCCGTCGCCGAGCGCTGGAAGAAGGTCACCGGCGTGACCCTGGTCGAGGCCTATGGCCTGACCGAGACCTCGCCGGCAGCCTGCATCAACCCGCTTACCCTGACCGAGTACAACGGCTCGATCGGCCTGCCGATCCCCTCCACCGATGCCTGCATCAAGGATGACAACAGTGCCATCCTGCCGCTGGGCGAGGTCGGCGAGCTCTGCATCAAGGGCCCGCAGGTGATGAAGGGCTACTGGCAGCGCCCGGAGGAAACGGCCAAGGCCATCGACGCGGACGGCTGGCTGCATACCGGCGACATGGCCAAGATGGACGAACACGGCTTCTTCTACATCGTCGACCGCAAGAAGGACATGATCCTGGTGTCCGGCTTCAACGTGTACCCGAACGAAGTCGAGGACGTGATCGCGATGATGCCGGGCGTGCTGGAAGTGGCCGCAGTCGGCGTCCCGGACGACAAGTCCGGCGAGGTGGTGAAGGTGGTCATCGTGAAGAAGGACCCGAACCTGACCGCCGAAATGGTCAAGGAGCATGCCCGGGCCAACCTGACCGGCTACAAGCACCCCAAAATCGTTGAATTCCGAAAGGAGCTGCCGAAGACCAACGTCGGCAAGATCCTCCGTCGCGAACTCCGCGATACGCCCGCCCAGTAAGGGTTTGCGGCAATTTGGACAGTGCAGGGCCCGGGGCGGAAACGTCCCGGGCCCTTTCGCATGCGACGCCGCTGAGGCGGTGTAGCATCGCCGCGTGTGTGGACCGTTCGGCCCGCCGGCCACCCACCTGACACTGCGGGCCGCATGCCGAGGACCCTTCCATGAGTACCATCGAAAAGCTGCCTTCAAGCGGCTCACCGTTCGCCACCATCCGTACCGAAGACAGCGCCGACGGCGCTGCCCACTGGCTGTTCATGCACGCCGATGCCGCCACCGGGATCCGCCCCTGCTGCCGCAAGGACATGCTCGACGAAATGTGGAGCTACATGGCGGCCATCACCCGCAGCCCTGCCGAACGCCACAACGGGACATTGCGGCATTTCGTGCTGGCCTCCGATGCCGTCGCCTACAACCTGGGCGGCGACCTGGACCTGTTCACCCGCCTGATCCGCGAAGGCAACCGCGACCTCCTGCTGAACTACGCCCAGCGCTGCGTGGAGGGCGTGCACCACCTGCATACCGGGTTCGGTGGCGATGTCCGTTCGATCGCGCTGATCCAGGGTGACGCCCTCGGCGGCGGCCTGGAAATGGCCCTGGCCTGCCACACCATCGTCGCCGAGGAAGGCAGCGGACTGGGCCTGCCGGAGGTGCTGTTCGGCCTGTTCCCGGGCATGGGTGCGTACTCCTTCCTGTGCCGGCGCGTGTCCCCCCATCTGGCCGAGAAGATCATCCTCGACGGCCGGGTCTACAGTGCCGAGGAGATGCATGCCATGGGCGTGGTCGACGTGCTGGTGAAGAAGGGCGAAGGCCGGGCGGCGGTCGAGGAACTGATCCGCCAGCAGCAGCGCACGCCGCAGTCCTATCTGGCGATGAATGCCGCACGCGCCATCGCCCAGCCGGTCAGCTACGACGAACTGCTGGAGATCACCAAGGTATGGGTCGATTCCGCCCTCGCACTCGGCGACCGCTCGCTGCGCACCATGGATCGCCTGATCAAGGCCCAGACCCGTCGCGCCAGTCTCGACGCGGCCTGATTCCTCCCCTCCCCCAGGATGGGTTCAAGCCCGGCTGGCCACCGGGCTTTTTTTGGGTCCACGCCACGCCTCAGCGCGCTTCACCATCATCGGCGGCGCCGCGCATGCGGCGTTCGGCCCGCGCGTCCAGCGCGCGCCGGCCTTCCTTGATCGCCTCCTGCAGGATGCCCAGGCGCGGACGCCATTCGGTCTTGAGCTGCCAGTCGGCCATCCGCATCAGCTCGCCGGCACGGTTGGACGCGCGCATCAGGCCGAGGTTGCTGGCCACGCCCTTGATCGCGTGGGATTGTTCGCGGAACACATCCCACTGCGTGGCCTCGCCGGCCTGCTCGGCCTTGCCCATGCAGCTCGCCACGTCCTCCAGGCACTGGCGGATGAACTCACGTTCGAAGCCCTCGCCCATGCCCAGCGAAGCCAGTTCGTCCAGCACGCTGCTGTCGAGCACGCCATCCTGCAGCGGCGCCGCCGGTCGCACCACCGGTGCGGCCATGGTCTTCAGCTGGGCATTGCTGGCGATCTCGGCCAGCGTATCGAGCAGGCGCACCGCAACGACGGGCTTGGCCAGGAAGGCATGTGCGCCGGCCTGGGTACAGCGCTGGATCGCCTCCGGCGTTACATCCGCACTGAGTACCAGTACCGGCGTGCGCGGACCGCCGCCGGCCTGCATCACCCGCAGTTCCTTGAGCATGTCCAGCCCGCTCATGCCCGGCATGTGCAGATCGACGATGACCGCGTCGAACTCGCTGTCGGCCAGCGCATCCAGCACCGCCTCACCGCCGTCCACGCACAGCACGCGATGGCCGGCCTTCTGCAGCAGGCGCTGCAGGACCATGCGGTTGGCCTCGTGGTCGTCGGCCACCAGGATCTGCATGCTGCGCACGCGGGCGCGATGGCGCAGGAACGGATCGGCAAAAGCGATCACGTTGCCGCCCGGGCCCGCGTCTTCTTCGCCGCTCAGGCTCGGTACCGCGCCCGGCACCTGCGGCTGCGGCGGCGCGAACGGCAGCTCGACCCAGAAGTGGCTGCCGCGCGGCGGGTTTTCCAGATAGCCGATGTCACCGTCCATCGCCTCGACCAGGCCCTTGGCGATGGTCGTGCCCAGCCCGGTCCCCTCGTGGCGGCGCGCCATGCTGACATCGGCCTGCTCGAACGCGTCGAACAGCCGTGCACGCATGGCAGGTGGCACGCCGATGCCGGTGTCGAGGATGTCGAAGCGCAACCGCACCGCCCCGCTGGCATCGGCCTGCACCACGCCGACACGTATCTCGACCCGGCCATGGTCGGTGAACTTGACCGCGTTGCCGGCCAGGTTCAGCAGGATCTGCCGCAGGTGCCCGACATCGCCGCGCACGCATGGCGGCACACCATCGGCCACCTTCACCCGGTAATCCAGCCGTTTGGCCTTGGCCTGTGGCAACAGGATCAGACCGATCGCCTGGATCACGTCGGCCACGGCGAAGTCCTCGGCCACCACGCGCAGCTTGCCGGCCTCGATGGCCGAGATGTCCAGCACTTCCTCCACCAGTGCCAGCAGGCTGCGCGACGACGCCTGGATGGTGTTGAGGCACTCGCGCTGCTCGTCATCCAGGCGCGTGGTGGCCAGCACTTCGGTCATGCCGTTGAGACCGTTCAACGGCGTGCGGAACTCATGGCTCATGTTGGCCAGGAACCGGCTCTTGGCCTCGCTGGCGCGGCGCGCCTCGGCCATCGCTTCGGTCAACTGCCGCAGCAATGTCGAGAAGTACAGCGGCACCGCTGCCAGGCCCAGCCAGAGGCCGATGGCCAGGCGGAAATTCTGTTGCCAGTAAGGCGTCAGCATCACGGTGCAACCGAAGCTCACCATCGCCATGGCCACCGCCACGTACAGATAGTGGTTGCCAAAGCGCATGCCATTGCCGACCGTCACCCACATCACCACGATGTAGACCCAGGCCAGCGGCTCACCCATCTGCACCATGCCGGCAGCAATGAGGCCGTAGTCAGCCAGCATCCCCAGCACGCGGCGGGGATCGGAACGCGCCGGCCGCCACAGCAGCCAGCCGAACAGCAACAGTGACAGGCTCAGGCCGGTCAGCACGATCGCCAGCACACCGACGTACTGGGTGTGCGGCAGATCGTGGCGCGGTGCCGGCAACAGTACGTAGGCCAGGATCAGGCTGATCAGCACGATGCGGACGATCTGCTGGCCGTGCTCGCTGTCCTGGCGCTGGGACAGGCGCAGCCGCAGCTGCGACAACAGGCGTTTCACGCGCCCAGCCCCGGGCGCGCGGACGCCATCGAATGCTCGGCGCAGATCTGGTCGAGCTGTTCGCGGCCGCGCAGCAGCGCGTCCACGCATCGGGGATCGAACAGGCGGCCACGCTGGGCGTAGAGATAAGCCAGGGTGGCTTCCATGGTCCATGCTTCCTTGTACGGACGGGGCGAAATCAGGGCGTCGAAGACATCGGCGACGGCCACGATGCGCGCTTCCAGCGGAATCGCGTCGCCGACCAGCCCATCGGGATAGCCACTGCCGTCGTAGCGCTCATGATGACGCAGTGCGATCAACGCGCCAACCTGGATGAAGCGATTCTGGCTGCCGCTCAGCAGTTCATGGCCAATCCGCGGGTGCCGGCGCATGATCGCCAGCTCTTCCTCGTTGAGCTTGCCCTGCTTGAGCAGCACCGCATCGGGAATGGCGATCTTGCCCATGTCATGCAGCGGCGCAGCCATTTCGATCAGGCGCACCTCCTCTTCGGGCAGCCCGAGCTGTTCGGCGATCAGTCCGGCCACGCGCGCCATGCGCTCCAGGTAGGCGCTGGTGCCGGCATCACGGAACTCGATCGCGCGTGCCAGCCGCGACAGCGTCTCGCGCTCGCGCTCTTCGACCTCATGCATGCTGGCCAGCAGGCGCTGCTCCAGCGACAGCGCCCGCTGCTTCACGTTCTCGGTCTGCTGGCGCAGCTGCAGCAGGTTGTAGCAGCGCGCACGCAGCTCGCGCGGGCGGATCGGCTTGACCAGGAAGTCGATGACGCCTGCTTCCAGTGCCGCCTGCCGGATCGGCTCGTCACCGACCACGGTGATCAGGATCACCGGAATGTCGCGGTGCTTGGGCAGGCGACGGAAACGACGGGCGAATTCCAGCCCATCCATCTCCGGCATGCGGTAATCGAGCAGCAGCAGGTCGACCGGATGGGCTTCGCACCAGGCCAATGCGGTCAGCGGGTCTCCGAAGTCATACACGCTCAGTTCCGGCGCGATGTCTTCGATGACGTGACGCAGCATCGTCCGGGCCGAAGTCTGGTCGTCAACGATGACGATGTTCAACGCGTACTCTGCCTGGTTTCTCGACCACGCTGGATCATCAGCAGGCGAGGATACTCTGCCGCTGCGAACGCTCGCACCCTGCATCGGCCTGACTCCCGTGTCATGCGTCCCGATTCATGATCGTCATCACAATGTGAAGCGGACTCCCCACACCGTGCCCTCCCCCTGGCGCCGATCAAGCCATAACAGGCGTCAAGGTAGTGCAATTACGATACGCCGAGTGCGGGACGCGTCAATCGCGCCGTCTCGTTTCGGGACGGCGCGCACAATCGGGAGTCAAAAAGGCGACTTACTGCTCCGGACGCATGTACGGGAACAGCAGTACATCGCGGATCGAGCTGCTGCCGGTCAGCAGCATCACCAGGCGATCCACGCCGATGCCGAGGCCGCCGGTCGGTGCCATGCCGTACTCCAGCGCACGGATGTAGTCGGCGTCGTAGTGCATGGCCTCGTCATCGCCACCTTCCTTCGCCGCCACCTGGGCCTGGAAGCGCTGGGCCTGGTCTTCCGGATCGTTCAGCTCGGAGAAGCCGTTGGCCAGCTCCTTGCCGTTGACGAACAGCTCGAAGCGGTCGGTGTAGCCCGGGTCATTGTCGTTGGCACGGGCCAGCGGCGAGACCTCCACCGGATGGTCAGTGATGAAGGTCGGCTGGATCAGGGTGTGCTCGACGGTGGCCTCGAAGATCTCCAGCAGCAGCTTGCCCCAGCCGTAGGACGGCTTGACGCGGATCTTCAGGCGCTCGCAATGGCGCAGCAGCGCGTCGCGGTCGGTGCAGTCCGCCGCAGAGATTTCCGGATTGTGGTGGCGCACCGCCTCGTCCATGCGCCAGCGGCGGAATGCCGGGCCCAGGTCGATCTTCGCGCCGTCCCATTCGACCTCGGTGCCACCGTTGACGGCCTTGGCCACGTCACGGATCACGCCTTCGGTCAGGTCCATGATCTCGTTGTACGTGGCATAGGCCTCGTACAGCTCCATCATGGTGAATTCCGGGTTGTGGCGGGTGCTGACGCCTTCATTGCGGAAATTGCGGTTGATCTCGTACACGCGCTCCAGGCCACCCACGGTCAGGCGCTTGAGGTACAGCTCCGGCGCCACGCGCAGGTACAGGTCCAGGTCCAGCGCATTGTGGTGGGTGGTGAACGGCTTGGCTGCCGCGCCGCCAGGGATGTAATGCATCATCGGCGTCTCGACTTCCAGGAAGTCGCGGTTGTCCAGCCACGCGCGCATGGCGCGGATGATCTTCGAGCGCTTGATGAACACCGCGCGCGACTCCGGGGTCACGATCAGGTCGACGTAACGCTGGCGGTAACGCTGCTCGACGTCGGCCAGGCCATGCCACTTGTCCGGCAGCGGGCGCAGCGACTTGGTCAGCAGGCGGATCGATTCGGCCTTGACCGACAGCTCGCCGGTCTTGGTACGGGTCAGGCCGCCTTCGACGGCGATGATGTCGCCCACGTCCCAGCCCTTGAAGGCGGTATAGGCATCGCCCAGCACCGCGCCCTGCAGGAACAGCTGGATGCGGCCGGACTCGTCCTGGATCTGCGCGAAGCTGGCCTTGCCCATGATGCGCTTGGCCATCAGGCGGCCCGCCATCTTCACCTGGCGGCCGTTGCCTTCCAGGGCCTCGGCGGTCCAGGTTTCGGCATCTGCGAATTCTTCCTGCAGGCGGCCGGCGAAGTCCTCGCGACGGAAGTCGTTCGGGTACGCGATGCCCTGCCCACGCAGCGCTTTGAGTTTCTCACGGCGCTCGGCGATCAACTTGTTTTCGTCGACGGGGGGGGTATCGGTAGCTTCGCTCATGGATCTGCGGGAATCGTGTAGTGAGGGGGGATGCAGCGCCCGGCACAGCCGGTTGCCCAGCATACCAAAACCGCCCAGCCCCAGCCCTGGGCCGGGCCCGCCCCGGTAGCCGCCAACCTTGGTTGGCGCCGTGCGTGTCGACCAAGGTCGACACCTACCGGGCGGATCGGCCGGCCCTGCTCCGCCGCTACCTGTTGCCGGGGAACGCCTGGCGCAACTCATCCACCAGCACCCGCTGGTTCTCCGAATAGTCCACCGGCACCGACACCAGGTGCACCCCGCCCTCGTTGAAGGCCGCTTCCAGGGTCGGGATGAACTGCTCGATGGCCGTCACCTCGTGGCCCTTGCAGCCATAGGCCTCGGCGTACTTCACGAAATCGGGGTTGCTGAAGGTCATGCCGTAGTCGGTGAATCCGTCCACGGCCTGCTTCCAGCGGATCATGCCGTAGGCACCGTCGTTGAGGATCAGCACCACCAGGTTCAGGCCCAGCCGGCGGGCCGTCTCCAGCTCCTGGCTGTTCATCATGAAGCCGCCGTCGCCGCACACCGCCAGCACCCGCCGCTGCGGATACAGGATCGAGGCCATGATCGCCGACGGCAGGCCCGCGCCCATCGTCGCCAGCGCGTTGTCCAGCAGCAGCGTGTTGGCCACCTGGGTGCGGTAGTTGCGCGCGAACCAGATCTTGTACATGCCGTTGTCCAGCGCCACGATGCCATCCGGCGGCATCACCTGGCGCACGTCGTGCACCAGCCGCTGCGGGGTGAACCCGGCCTCTTCGGCCCGGTCGGCCAGGTGCTCGAGGATGGTCGCGCGCAGCGGCAGCAGCGCAGCGGCATTCGGCACCGCGCCCTCGATGCGGTCGGCCAGCTGGGTCAGCGAACGACCGATATCGCCGATCACCTCCACCTGCGGGAAATACACCTGTTCCACCGCCGCCTGCGAGTACCCGATATGGATCACCGTCGGCCCACCCGGGCGCATCACGAATGGCGGCTTCTCGGTGACCTCGTGGCCGATGGTCACGATCACGTCGGCCTGGTCGATCGCCATGTGCACGTAATCGCGCTCGGTCAGCGCCGCGGTGCCCATGTACAGGCCTGAACCACCGGCCACCGCGCCCTTGCCCATCTGCGTGGTGAAGAACGGGATGCCGGCGCGCAGCACGAACGCGGACAGCGCGTCGCTGGACTGCGGCCGCGAGGCCGCCGAAGCGATCATCAGCAGCGGCCGCTTTGCATTGCGGATGAGCTCTGCTGCCCGATCCAGCGCCTCCGGGCTGGCAATGGGACGGTCCACCGCGTGCGGCGGAATCAGCGCCACGCCCTCGACCTCATCGGCAGCAATGTCTTCGGGCAGCTCCAGCAACACCGGGCCCGGGCGCTCTTCCTGGGCGACACGGAACGCCTCGCGGACGATGGTCGGAATGGTGCGTGCCGAGACGATCTGCCGCGCCTGTTTGGTCAGCGGCTTCATCGTGCCGACGATGTCGACGATCTGGAAGCGCGCCTGCTTGCTGGCGACGATGCCCTTCTGGCCGGTGATCATGATCACCGGCCACGCACCCAGCAGCGCATAGGCGGCGCCGGTGGTGAAGTTGAGCGCGCCCGGGCCGAGCGTGGCCAGGCATACGCCCGGCTTGCCGGTCAGGCGGCCGTAAGTGGCCGCCATGAACACCGCCGCCTGTTCGTGGCGGGTGATGACCAGTTCGATGCTGGAATGGCGGAGAGACTCGACCACGTCGAGGTTTTCTTCGCCGGGAATGCCGAAAATGCGCTCGACGCCTTCGTTCTCAAGTGCGGCGACGAGCAGATCTGAACCCTTGGACATCGGATGCCGTCCTTTGTGCTGGACTGATGGTGGATCGTTGCAGGAAGGATGAGAGATGAGAGCCGCGCGTCAATGCTTGTCGAACCACACTGTCTGCGCGTTGACGAATTCACGGATGCCGAAGTGCGAGAGCTCGCGGCCGAAGCCGCTCTTCTTCACACCGCCGATCGGCACGCGAGGGTCGGAAGCGGAGAAGCCGTTGACGAACACACCGCCGGTCTGCAGCCGGCGCGCCAGCTGCATGGCCCGCGCGCGGTCACCGGTCCACAGGTTGCCGCTGAGGCCGAACTCGCTCTGGTTGGCCAGTTCCACCGCGTGGTCGGCATCGCGAGCGCGGCTGATCGAGGCCACCGGCCCGAACGTTTCCGTATCAAAGGCCTGCATGCCCGGCTCCACGTCCGCCAGCACGGTGGGCGCATAGAACGCGCCCGGACGATCGAGCTGATGGCCGCCGACGAGCAGCTTCGCGCCTGCGTCCACCGAGGCGCGCACCTGCGCGTCCAACTGTTCCAGCAGGTCCTGGCGTGCCATCGGACCAATGCGATTGCCCGCTTCACGGCCATCACCGATGGTCAGCGCCTGCACCTTCTGGCAGAACTGCGCCACGAAGCGGTCGTACACCGCGTCTTCAACGATGATGCGCTTGCCGGCAATGCAGACCTGCCCGGTGTTCTGGAAGCGCGAGGTCACCGCCGCATCGACGGCCGCATCCAGGTCAGCGTCGGCCAGCACGATGAACGGATCCGAGCCGCCCAGTTCCAGCACCACCTTCTTCAGCGCCTGCCCGGCCTGGGCGGCGATGCTGCGGCCTGCGGCCACGCTGCCGGTCAGGGTGACGGCGGCGATGCGGTCATCGGCGATCGCACGGCTGGTACCCTCGCGGCTGATGTTGGCGGCGATGAAGGTGCCTTCCGGCAGCCCGGCATCACGCCAGGCGGCATCGAGCAGCTGCGCGGTGCCGACGATGTTCTCGGCCGGCTTCAGCAGGAAGCCGTTGCCGCCCATCAGGATCGGTACCGCCGCGCGCATCACCTGCCAGTACGGGAAATTCCACGGCATGATGCCCAGCACCACGCCCAGCGGCAGGTAGGACACGTAAGCCTTGTCGTCGGGCACCTGGGTCGGCTCGTCGCGCAGGAACTGCGCACCGTGGTCGGCGTACCAGTCGCACAGCACGGCACACTTCTCGATCTCGGCCAGTGCTTCGGCCTGGACCTTGCCCATTTCGGCAGTGGCCAGCGCGGCCAGCTTTTCACGGTCACGGCGCAGTACGGCGGCCATCGCACGCAGCACTGTGGCCCGCTGTTCGAGGCTGCTGGCGCTCCAGGCGGCGAAGCCGGCCTGGCCACGCTCGAGGATCGCATCCAGTTCGGCATCGGTGGCGAAGGGATGGCTGGCGATCTGCTGGCCGGTAGCCGGATCGCGGGAAATGGCGGTGGTGGGGGCAGCGGACATGCAGGTCTCCTGGTGTCTCGACAACGGGCGGTGGCCCGTCTTCTGCACAGGAATGTGGACCCGATTGGCGGAGGCAACAAGGCGTCTGCTTATCCTGTGACCGGCACTTACCTGTCTGAATGGGGGGTGTCGGCAGGGCTGCGCCCTGCACCCGCTACGATCCAGAGCAACAGCAACAGCAGAAGCTGGTTTCCTGAGGGATGGCGGGGTGGGTCCGGTTGCGGGAGACGCCGTAAACCCTTCCATGGGGGCTTGGCCGCGGCATCCATGCCGCGGACACTCCCGCAACCGGACCCACCCCGCCTTCGACGGTTTTCCGCGATCTGTCGGAAATGCTCTTGGGGTCAGATCCGTTTTCCATGGGAAAACGGATCTGACCCCGGAATTTCTTTCGATATCTGACAGATGTGTCGACCAAGGTCGACACCTACCAACAGCCGCGTGAACCTTTCAAAGGTGGGGCGGTGTCGGCGTGCGGGGTGTCAGCCGCATGGATGCGGCTGCCAAGCCCCCAGGGACGGGTTTACGGCGTCCCCGCGCTCCGACACCGCCCCGCCAACCCACGGAATCCAGCTCTAGCTCTGGCTCTGGCTTTGGCCGTTGCATTGAGCAGGTGCAGGGCTGCAAGCCCTGCCGAACACCCACTACCTTCGCGGCAGGTAAGTCACCAGGGAAAGGTCGTGCCGGCTCTCCGGCACCAGCGCCACGTACTGCAGGTCCAGCAACCCGCGCGTGGGATGGTTCAGCTTCTTCGCCCCTTCATCGAACCGACGCACGTCGTGCTCCGGCCACCACTGGCGGAACTCCTCGCTGTGCGCCGCGATGTCCTCCACCAGCGCCAGGAACGGCGCCTTGTCCGGCGCTTGCGCCATCGCCGCACGGAAGCCTGCCAGCAGGCCGCGGGTCATTTCTTCCCAGTTGAGGATCAGCGTGCGGTACGGCGGGTACAGGAACATCAGCCGCAGCGTGTTGCGCTCATGCGGCGCCAGTTGGCTGTAGTCCACGAACAGCTCGGCGATGGCCGGGTTCCAGGCCAGGATATCGAAGCGGGTGTTGCGCACATAGGCCGGGATCGGCTGCATCGCCTCCACCAGCTGGCGCAAGCCGTCGGTCACGCTCTCGTCCGGTGATTCCAGCGGCACGCCGTAGCCGGACAGCGCGAACGCGTAGGCGCGTTCGTCGTCGCTCATGCGCAGCACCTGCGCCAGGCGCTCCAGCACCTCGGGCGAGGCGCGCACTTCACGGCCCTGCTCGATCCAGGTGTACCAGCTGACACTGACCCCGATCGCCAGCGCGACTTCCTCGCGTTTCAGGCCCGGGGTACGCCGGCGCCCGGCCGGCAGGCCGAGCGTGGCGGGGTCGACACGGGCACGGCAGGCCTTGAGGAAGCCGCCCAGTTCCTTGCGTTCACTTTCGCTGCGCATCATCGCCCTCCGTTGCGGAAGGCGATGCTATCCGCGCAGGCGCGTCGATCAGGCATCGACGCGCTTGGAGCCCACGGCCAGGCCGGCCTTCAGGCTGGCCTCGACGAACTCGTCCAGGTCGCCGTCGAGCACCTTCTGCGTATCCGAGCGCTCGATGCCGGTGCGCAGGTCCTTGATGCGGCTCTGGTCGAGCACGTAGTTGCGGATCTGGCTGCCCCAGCCGATGTCGGACTTGGTGGCTTCCACCGCGTCCTTCTCGGCGTTGCGCTTCTGGATCTCCAGCTCGTACAGCTTGGCGGCCAGCATCTTCATCGCGTTGTCGCGGTTCTGGTGCTGGCTGCGGCCGGTCTGGCAGGCCACGACAATGTTGGTCGGGATGTGGGTGATGCGCACCGCCGACTCGGTCTTGTTCACGTGCTGGCCACCGGCACCGGACGAACGGTACACGTCGGTACGCAGGTCGGCCGGGTTGATGGTGATGTCGATGTTGTCGTCGATTTCCGGCGACACGAACACCGAGGTGAAGCTGGTGTGGCGGCGATTGTCCGAGTCGAACGGCGACTTGCGCACCAGGCGGTGCACACCGGTCTCGGTCTTCAGCCAGCCATAGGCATAGTCGCCTTCCACGCGCAGCGTGGCCGACTTGATGCCAGCAACGTCGCCGCCGGAGACTTCCATCAGCTCGGTCTTCCAGCCACGCGATTCACACCAGCGCAGGTACATGCGCAGCAGGATCTCGGCCCAGTCCTGGGCTTCGGTACCACCGGCACCGGCCTGGATGTCGACGAACGCGGCCGCATTGTCCATCTCGCCGGAGAACATGCGCTGGAACTCCAGCTTCTCCACGTGAGCCTGGTGCTTGTCGAGGTCGGCGACCACGGCCAGAGCGGTTTCCTCGTCCTGCTCGGACTCGGCCAGCTCCAGCAGCTCGGTGGCGTCGTTCAGGCCATCGAGCACCGAGGCGATGCCGCCCACGGTCTTTTCCAGGCTGGAACGTTCGCGGCCCAGGTTCTGGGCGTACTCGGCGTTGTTCCAGACGTCGGGGCTTTCCAGCTCCCGCGTTACTTCTTCAAGACGCTCTTTCTTGGCGTCGTAGTCAAAGATACCCCCGAAGCGACAGCACGCGATCAGTCAGATCGGTGATGCGCTGGCGGACAGGATTCAGTTCGATCATGTCGGCGGTCGTGCATTCAAAAGATGACTGGTAATGATACCGCAGGCTGCGGGTGCCCGGAATGAGGGCCTCACCCTGCCCCCAGCGCCTGCCGCAGCAGCGGCAGCTGGCGCCGGCTGCACGGCACTTTCGCCCCGTCGGCCATGTGCAGCAGGGCCTCGCCACCGTCCAGCGGCTCGATCGAGCGCAGCTGGCCCCGATGGATCAGCCAGCTGCGGTGCGGGCGCAGGAACTCGCCCGGGTCGAGCCGCTGCTCCAGCACCGCCATGATGATCCGCAGCGGATAGTCGTGGCCGCGTACCCGCAGGTTCACATAGTTCCCCGCGGCCTGGGCATACTCCACGTCCGCCGTGGCGACCAGGAACTCCTTGCCCAGCTTGCGCACCAGGAAGTGCTGGGGGCGCTCGACCGGCTCCACCGGCGGGCCGACGTCCGGCTCGGCCAGCAGGCTCGCCTCGCCCTGCCTGCGCCGGCCGAACCAGCTGGCAAAGTGCTCCAGTGCCACGAACATCGCAAACGTGCGTACATCCTTCAGGTATTCGTAGGCAAAGCGCTCCAGCCAGCCGGCATCATCCTGGTAGCGATGGCCCAGCGACCCGTAGGCCAGGTGCCGCAGCAGCACCATCCCCACCACATGCAGCAGCGACCAGCCGACGCTGGCCAGCAGATACAGCGGCAATCGCCGCTTCCAGGTATCGGCATGCAGCGGCCAGCGCTCGCAGCCCCACCACAGCAGCGGCAGGGTCAACAGGACCAGGCCGAGGCTGCTGAACTCCCAGATCATCGGCTCCCACAGCCCGAGATCGGCGCCGCGGCGACTGGCGTCCATCACTTCCACCAGCGCATTGGTCACTGCCGAGGCCGACAGGATCGCCGCCCATACCAGCAGGCGGGTTGAAGTACGCCAGCGCGATGGTCGGCCTTGGGTCATTGCTGCATCCATGTCGTTGCGGTGCTCCAGCCTGCCTCAAGGGACAAAGGGTAGCGGCTCCATTGATCCCACCCCCCCCGCCATTGGTCACTGCGTCGGTTCCAGCGGCCCCTTGCCAGTCGCCGCACGGACCGGGCGGCGTCACCTTGGCTCGATTCTCCGGCACACCACCACCATGACCCGACGCTACGACATCGACGCCCTGCGCGTGTTCGCCTTCGCCCTGCTGATCCTCTACCACACCGCCATGGCCTACGTGGACGACTGGGGCTTTCACCTCAAGAGCGTGCATACCGCCGAATGGCTGCAGTGGCCGATGCTGTTCGTCAACCGCTGGCGGATGTCGCTGCTGTTCCTGATCTCGGGTATCGCCATCGCGCTGATGCGGCCGGAAGGCAGGTTGCTGCGCTTCGCCGGCCTGCGCACCTGGCGGCTGCTGCTGCCGCTGCTGTTCGGCATGTTCGTGATCGTGCCGATCCAGCCCTATTGCGAAGGCGTGGCCAACGGCCACGTGGCACCCGGCTTCGGCCAGTTCCTGCTGCGCTACTGGCAGGTGCGGCCGTGGCCGGAAGGCAGCTTCGCCGGCTGGCAGTACGGCATCACCTGGAACCACCTGTGGTACCTGGCCTATCTGTGGAACTACACGCTGGCCTTGGCCCTGTTGATGCCATTGCTGGGAACGGCGGTGGTTCGCCGCGCGATGGCGCTCTGCGCAGCATCGCCGATGCTGCTGATCGGCCTTCCGTCCGCCCTGCTGCTGGCCTGGGTGATCTGGCTGGAGCCGATCTACCCGTCCACCAATGCCCTGCTCGGCGACTGGTACCAGCACGCGAAGTACGCGACGGTGTTCCTGGCCGGCTACCTGCTGGGTCGTGAACCGGTGTTCTGGGAGCGCGTGGTCGCCCTGCGCCGCACCACGCTATGGCTGGCGCTGGCTGCCGTCGGCTGGTATCTGGGGTTGCGCATCCTCGGCCAGGTATTGCCCGCCGATTCCCCGCTGCGGCAATGGCCCGAACCGTTCTGGGACCTGCAGGGCCGGGCCAGCCAGTCGCTTTACGTATGGACCGCGCTGCTGGCCATCCTCGGCTGGGGAAAGGTCTTCCTCGATCGCCCGTTCCGCTGGCTGCCGTACTGCACCGAGGCGATCTATCCCTGGTACATGCTGCACCAGAGCCTGATCATCGTGCTGCTGTTCTGGCTCAAGCCACTTCAGTTGGGCCCGTGGATGGAACCGGCCCTGCTGCTGGCCGGTACTGTCGGCGGCTGCCTGCTGATCCATGAGTTGCTGATCCGTCGCGTGCGTTGGCTGCGGCCCCTGTTCGGCCTGCGTGCGAATCCGCCGGCGGCGCCAATGGCGCGCACCGCAGTAGTGTAGAGCCGAGCCCGCGCTCGGCTGCCTCTGCCATGAGCCGCGCATGTGCCCGGCGCTACATCAAGGCAGTCGAGCCAGCTCGACTCTACACGGGTGTCCGAGCGGTCAACGCACCTCGAACTCGCCCACCAGCACGGTTTCGGCGCGATCCTTCAGCCGCATCGTCACCATCTGGTCCTTCTGCTTGGCCGTGCCCCAATGGGTGGTCAGGCGCAGCATCAGCGTCGTCGCACCGGTCACCAGTTGCTGGCGACTGCCGAAATAGTTCGCCTCGACCTTGTACTTGCCCGGCTTGGCGTTGCGCAGCGAGAACTGCTCGGGGCCATAGCCGCCGGTGAAGTCCTGCGACATCCGCCCGCCCTGGTAGGTCTGGCGGTTGCCGTAGTAGGCACGCTCGCCGTTCGGGTCGGTCACCCACAGGTCCATGTCGCTGTTGTCGGCATCCCAGGACAGCACCACGCGCAGGTCCAGCGGCATTGCCTGCAGCAGGCGCGGGTCGATGGCCGAGGTATCCAGCCGTGGCGTGCTGCGCGCCACCAGGTTGGTCAGCTCATCCAATGCGATCAGGGCGATGCCATCGAAGCGGCTGTCCCACGGCCGCACCACCACCTGGTACAGCGGCGCCAGCGCCTGCTGCGGCTTGCCGGCCGCTGCCAGCGCCAGGCCCAGGTCGCGGAAGCTCTGCGGTTCTTCCTGGCCCATCGCCAGCACCTGCTCGAACACCGGCACCGCCAGTGCCGGGGCATCAGCCTGCATCAGCCGGTAGCCGAGCACGCGCAGCAGATGCCGGTTGTCCAGATCCATCTCGGCCAGGTTCGACAGTACCCGCAGTGCCAGTTCGCGCTGGCCCTGCCCCCGCAGCAGGTCGGCCACATCGAGGAAGAACGCGCTGCTGTCGGCGTGGGCATCGCGCTCGGCCAGATAGCGGTCGTAGAGTTGCGACGGCGGGCCCTCGCGCAGGCGCCGGGCGATGGCCGAGTCCGGCTGCCAGGCCGCCAGCTGGATGCCGAGTTGGCCGTCGTTGGCAGCAGCGGGCGCAGCGACACGGCCACCAGTGACTGTGATTGAATCCAGGGCCTTGTTCGATGCAGGCGCTGAGCGACGCGCACGCGCGCTGCTGGCTTCCATGCGCTGCTCGGCGGCGGCGGCCATCGGTGCCGGGGCGGGTGGTGCCGCCGGGGCCGGCGCGGCGAGCATCGCCACCGGCGCTGATTCCATCGCGTAGTCCGCGGAGGCCACTTCGAGTGCCCCGCCCTTCGGCTGCGGCGGCACACCCTTCGGCCAGCTGCGGTTCCACCACTGCTGGCGCTCCTTCCAGCGTGCCGCCACCTCATCCAGGCGCTGGCGATCGGCTGCGGCGCGATCACTTACCTGCACTGCAAACCTGGCGTCGTACTCGGCGCGCAACGTGCCCGAAGGGCGGATCGCATAGCGCAGGTAGTCCTCCAGCGTCTCCAGCACGATCAGCGAGGTATCCGGCCCGACCAGGCCGAACTGTTGTGACAGGCGCTGCATCGCCTCACGGTTGCCACGGCGGTCGGCGGCCAGCTGCTGCAGGCGCGCCTGCGCCCACAAGCCTGCCAGCAGTTCACCGTCTTTGCTCTTCTGCGTGGCGGGCAGCGCCTGCCATTCGCCGCCACCCACGCGCACCCGCATCGGCACACCGTCGGCCGCCAGTCGTGCATGCAGCCACAACCAGCCCTGGGCTTCACTGCGACGATCGATCACCACGTCCTGCACGCCGCGCCCTGCATCGACCTGCACATCCAGCGGCGACGACAGCAGCTCACGGGCGGCCAATTCGACATCCTTGCCCAGCGCAACGAAGCGGCCGCCATGCGCTTCGCTCCAACCACGCAGCCGCACCGCATCGGTGCGCGCACCGGCGCTGCTGACCGCAAACAGGCGTTGGTCCGGCGCCATCGCCGGCAGCTGTTCCGGCCCATAGGTCAGCAGGCCATCGCTGACCAGCAGGTATTCCTTCACGCCCGGCTGCGGCTGCCACTGCGCCAGTGCGCTGGCGCCGTCCGGACGCACGGCCTGCAGTGCTGCGCGCAGCTCGTTCCAGTTGCCGGCGCGGATGCGGAATCGACGCACCGGCTCGGCGCGATCGCGCAGCACGGTCAAGGCCACGGTGCCGTCACCCATCGCAGCGAAGTAGCGATCCAGCAGGGCGAACTCACGCGAGCGATCGCGCTGTCCCGCCGAACCGGAGCCGTCCCACAGCAGGCCGATCTCGCTGGGCAACGTGCGCGGCGTGCTGCTGGCCACCACCGGCAGCTGCGCCAACAGGTAATGGCCGTCCTGCCAGGGCGCCGCCTGCACCTGTGCCTGTCGGGCTGCCGGCAGGCTCCACTGCAGCTGCTGCGGCAGCTGCGCGCCCCTGCCCTGCCACTGCAGCTGGCCCGCGCTGATGCGGAAGGGCGCCGTACCCGCGGTGGCCGTGTCGGGGGCCTGCAGTTTCAGCTCAACCGAGGCTGCACCGGCGGCGAACTGCAGCGGCAGTGTCCACTGCCAGCCTTGGCCGGCGAAGGCCAACGGCTCGCGAATCACCAGCTCCACGCGCCGGCTACCGCCGGCCGGCAGCGGGTAGATGCGCAACCGGAACTGGTTGCCAGCGGTCTGTTCCAGCAGGCCCGGGTCGACCCCGCGACGGGCGATCTCCTCGAACACCTGGCGGCCGCGATCCTTGGGCACCGGCACCGCGTCACGCATCTCGCCGTTGATATCCAGCGCGAAGCCGCTGACCTGCTGACCGTCGGCCAGCGGGAACTGCAGCTCGCCCTCCAGCACGCGCCGGTTCGGGTTGTGGAATTCCAGTGTGATCCGGGTCTGGGCGATGCCGGCCTGGACTTCGCCTTCGATGCGGGCGTGTCGCAGCTGCACCGCCTGCTCGGCGGCCGGGGCAATCAGCAGAGGCATGCTGGCCTGCGGCCGGGAGATCGGCGGCGACTGCGCGCCAGCGGGCCAGGCCGCGAGGGCCAGCAACAACACAGTGCAGCAACGGACGAAGACCATGAGCGGACTCCAGTGGGATCGTGAACCTTTGAACGCACCAGCAACCGTAATGGGGTTGGCGCCCCCAAAAAGGGGACGGAGGGGATTAAGTCGCAAGTGGCAAACAAGGCACAAGCGACTTAATCCCCTCCGTCCCCTTTTTCTATGCGGGCAGGCAGTGCTCCACGATCAGCTGGATGGCGCTGCCGCCACGGTAGTCATCGCAGGCCAGCCGGTAGGCCAGGTGGACGTGACGTGATGGCGCGTTGCCGTGCCAGCCGCCGAAATGGATGGCGTTGACCGTGCCGGGTACGCCGGGCAGGCGCAGTTCCAGCTTCAGGTGACGCTCCTTCAGCACGCGCCAGTTGGCCACTTCGAAGTGGCCGTCGAACAGCGGCTCGGGGAAGCCCTGGCCCCACGGTCCAGCCAGGCGCAATGCCTCGGCGTGGCGATGGTCCAGCTCGTCCGCCGCCAGTTCGCCGTCACTGAGCACCTGCTGCTGCAGTGCCGCCGGGTCGAGCATTTCCAGCACCACGGCGACGAAGGCGGCCTTGAAGTCATCGACGTGGTCACGCCGCAGGCTGAGCCCGGCCGCCATGGCGTGGCCGCCGAAGCGTTCGATCAGGCCCGGTTGGCGCGCATCGACCAGCGCAAGGGCGTCACGGATGTGCAGGCCGGGAATGGAGCGCGCCGAGCCTCGCAGGGTGTCGGCGCCAGGTTCGGCCGGCGCGAAGGCAATCACCGGACGATGCAGGCGATCCTTCATCTTCGATGCGACCAGGCCAACCACACCCGGATGCCAGTCGGCATCGAACAGGCAGGCCGCCACCGGTCGCTGCCCCGACATGTCGAGCACCACGCGGGTCAACGCCTGCTCGGCGTCATCGGTCATCGACTGCTGCACCGCACGACGTTCTGCGTTGATCTGCTCCAGCGTCTGCGCGATCTCCCGCGCCTGGCGCGGGTCTTCGGTCAGCAGCAGCGCGATGCCCAGCGCCATGTCTTCCAGCCGGCCCGCGGCATTCAGGCGCGGGCCGAGCGCGAAGCCAATGTCGGTGGCAGTGAGCCGCGCGGCATCACGGCCGCTGGCTTCGATCAGCGCACGCAGGCCGACACAGCCCTGCCCCGCGCGCAGGCGCCGCAGGCCCGCGCTGACCAGTGCCCGGTTGTTCGGATCCAGCGCCACCAGGTCGGCGACGGTACCGACCGCCACCAGGTCCAGCAGCGTGGTCAGGTCCGGCCCCTTGCCATCGGCGAAGACGCCGGCCTCGCGCATGTGCCGGCGCAGCGCCATCAGCACGTAGAAGATCACGCCGACGCCGGCCAGTGACTTGCTGGGGAACGCATCACCGTCGAGATTGGGATCGACGATGACATCGGCCGGCGGCAGCTGCGGCCCGGGAAGGTGATGGTCGGTGACCAGCACCTGCCAGCCGCGCGCCTTGGCGGCGGTCACGCCCGCATGGCAGGCGATGCCGTGATCTACAGTCACCAGCAGGTCCGGCTGCAGCGCGGCCAGTTCCTCCACCAGCGACGGCGACAGGCCATAGCCATGCACCATGCGGTTCGGCACCGCGTGGAAGACGTGCTGCGCGCCGAGCATGCGCAGGCCGCGCACGCCGACCGCACAGGCGGTGGCGCCATCGCAATCGAAATCGCCGACCACCAGGATGCGCCTGTCATTGGCGATGGCCTCGATCAGCAGACCCACCGCATCATCGATGCCGGTCAGCAACTCGGGCGCGTGGAGGCTGCCCAGTTTCGGCAGCGCCAGCTCTGGCGTACCTGCGCCACGGCTGGCATACAGGCGCGCCAGCAGTGGCAGCGTGCCCTCTGGCCAGCTGCCGGGTACGACCGCATCGCGGCGGCGGATCATCGGCGTATCGGAGGAGGAGTGCGCAGCATCGGCGGCAAGGGACATCGGCATCGCCGGGTTGCGGAAGACATCCCCATGATAGCGCGGGGTCGGATCTCTCTGCCCGCAGGAGGCTCCACCCCGATCGCGAGCATTTGGAATCTGCCAGCATATCTTCCATGCTTGTCGGCCCGGAAATGGACTTCAACGCATGCATCGCACGCTGCTTCCCGCGCTGCTGGGCCTCGCCCTGGCCCCGGCCGCCCACGCCGCCACACCCGAACCGAAGGCCGGCGTGCAGTTCCAGCACAACGACTGGTCGCTGGCCTGTGACAACACCCGCACCTGCCGCGCCGCCGGCTACAGCCCGGAAGAACCCGGCAATCTGCTCAGCCTGATGCTGGAACGCGCGGGCGGCCCGGCTACGAAGGTGCTCGCGCGGCTGCGCAATGGCGAGGATGGCGAAAGCCCGACGCCGACCGGGGCGCTGCGCCTGCGCCTGAACGGCAAGGACCTGGGCCCGGTGCACGACACCGGCGACGGGGACAACGTGTTGTTGCAGCAGGCACAGACCGATGCACTGGTCGCGCACTGCCGCGCCAGGCACGCATCGAGATCATCGACGGCAAGGGCAAGGCGTGGCCGATCTCCGACAGCGGCGCAGCGGCCGTACTGCTGAAGATGGACGAGGCCCAGGGCCGGCTGGGCACGCCCGGTGCGCTGGTGCGGCGTGGCGACAAGCCCGAAGCGAGCGTGCCTGCGGCGTTGCCGGTACCAGTGATCGTGCGCGGCACGCTGATGGCACCGCGCGCCTCGGACGCGGCGCTGGCCAAGGCACCGGGCCTGCGCAAGGCGCTGATCGCCAGCCTGCCGAAGCCGGATGAGTGCGGCCGCCTGAGCGATGGCGGGACAGATGAGATCGAGATCCAGCGACTGGACGCCCAGCATGTACTGGCAAGCACCAGTTGCTTCGTGGGTGCCTACAACATGAGCAACGCCTACTGGGTGGTGCGGGACAGATCGCCGTACCAGGCGACCTTTGTCACCAACCTGGCCGAAGATTTTGACCGCGATGACGCTACGCTGCGAGGCCGCTCCCGAGGCCGCGGTGTCGGCGATTGCATCTCCGCCAATGACTGGGTGTGGGACGGGGAGCGCTTCGTGAAGAGCAGCGATTTCACGACGGGCCAGTGTCGCAATATGCTCGGCGGGCACTGGACACTGCCGACGGTGGTCAGCGAGGTCCGTTGAGGCGCCGCTACCTGCGGTAGTGCCGGCCGCTGGTCGGCAACCCCGACAGACCCTGGGGGTCAGAGCCGTTTTCCGACGGAAAACGGATCCGACCCCGATCGGTCGATGGAAAACGGATCCGACCCCGATCGGTCGACCCCGATCAATCGTGAAGCTGCCGCGGCTTCTTCCAGAACTGCCAGCGCTGGCCGCGGCCCAGCTGGAACTGCAGGCCGTCCTCGAAATCGAGCACCAGCCGCTGCAGCTCGCCACGCTTGAGCGCGGCCAGCAGCGGCCGGATTGCATCATTGCCGAGCTGCTGCAGCGAACGCAGCTGGCGCAGGTCGACCAGTGCATCCACCGCCTGGTCGCCATCGACGGCTACGCCAGCCGCCAGGGCCAGGCCCTGCAGCAGCGCATCGCGGCTGCGCACCTGTGCGTGCGGCGTGCTGACCGACACCGGCATCACGCCACCGCCCCAGAACCACAGCGAATTGATCGGCTGTTGTCCCTGCGCGGCGCGCTGCTGGTTCCAGGAATGGTTGTGCAGCAGTACCTGCGCTTCGGTCATCAGCGCCCGCCAGCGACGGCCGCCCTCGCCCTCCGGCAGATGCGAGAACAGGTCATCGCCCAGCACCTCGTCCGGACTATTGAAGTCCGGCAGCACCAGGTCGATTGGAAGCCGCAGGTACCAGCGCGACGGGTCCGGTGCGTCAAGCACGAACCCGGCATCGGCAAACAAGGGCTGCAGCACCGGCAGCAGGGCCAGGCTGTCGGCCAGCGTCGGCCGCAGCGTTTCGCCGTAGGCCATCATCCGCGCGCCATGCATGTCCGGCACCATGCAGGCCGGATCGGCACGCAGCCAGCTGGCGCCGGCCGCATCGCCGACGTCGCGCTGGCGGGTCAACGCGGCCACCGGCCAGTGCGGCGCGGCAACCGCGAAATGGCGCGTCAGCTGCGCGCGTTCGCCCGGCGCGACCTGCACGGTCGTGGCACGGCCGAGCGCACGTGCCACATCGTCCGGCAACGCAGCCGCGGCAAAGCGGCTGCGGGCCGGCAACAGCAGGGTCGCCGTTGCCACCGTGTCAGTCCACGTAGCTGACGCTGACGATCTCGTACTCGCGCTGGCCGGCCGGGGCGTCGATCACGATCGAATCGCCTTCCAGCTTGCCGATCATCGCGCGCGCCACCGGCGAGGAAATCGCGATCAGGCCCAGCTTGATGTCCGCTTCCAGGTCACCGACGATCTGGTACTTCTTCTCTTCGTCGGTTTCCACGTCGGCCAGCGTCACGCTGGCGCCGAACACCACCTTGGAGCCGGCGTTGAGCTTGCTCACGTCGATGATCTCGGCGTGCGACAGCTCGCCTTCCAGCTGCTTGATGCGGCCTTCGATGAAGCCCTGTTCCTCGCGCGCGGCGTGGTACTCGGCGTTCTCCTTCAGGTCGCCATGCTCACGCGCTTCGGCGATGGCGGCGATCACCTTCGGGCGCTTGACCGACTTCAGGTGATCCAGTTCGTCGCGCAGCTTCTGCGCGCCCTTCATGGTGATGGGGGCTCTCATGCATTCAACTCCTTGTGCAGCTCCTGCAGCGACCAGACCGGACCGGTGCCGCGGAATTCCAGTGAATCCACCAGCGCCTTGGCGCCGGCAATGGTGGTCGAGTAGGTGACGCGATGCTGCAGCGCCTCGCGACGGATCGAGAACGAGTCGTTGATCGCCGAACGACCTTCGGTCGTGTTGACGATGTAGACGATCTCGCCGTTCTTGATCGAGTCGACGATGTGCGGACGGCCTTCGACCACCTTGTTGATGATCTCGCAGTCCATGCCGTGCTGCTGCAGCCAGGCGGCGGTGCCACGGGTGGCGACCAGGCTGTAGCCGCGCGCCAGCAGCGCCTTGGCCACCGGCAGCACGCGCTTCTTGTCCGGATCACGCACCGAGACGAAGGCCTTGCCAACCGGCGGGGCCTTGATGCCGCCGGCTTCCTGCGCCCGCGCGAAGGCGGCGTTGAAGGTGCGGCCCACGCCCATCACCTCACCGGTGGAGCGCATCTCCGGCCCGAGGATCGGGTCGACGCCCTGGAACTTGGCGAACGGGAAGATCGCTTCCTTCACCGAGTAGTAGTCCGGCACGATTTCCTTGGTCGCGCCCTGCTCGGCCAGCGTCTTGCCGGCCATGCAGCGGGCGGCGATCTTGGCCAGCGGCATGCCGGTGGCCTTGGACACGAACGGCACGGTGCGCGAGGCACGCGGGTTCACTTCCAACAGGTAGATGGTGTCGGCACCCTCGTCGCTGGTCTGGATCGCGAACTGGGTGTTCATCAGGCCGACCACGTTCAGGGCCTTGGCCAGCTCCACCACCTGGCGGCGCAGCTCGGCCTGGGTTTCAGCCGACAGCGAGTACGGCGGCAGCGAGCAGGAGGAATCGCCCGAGTGCACGCCAGCTTCTTCGATGTGCTCCATCACGCCACCGATCAGGACGTTGCCATCCTTGTCGGCGATGATGTCGACGTCGCACTCGACAGCATTGTCGAGGAAGCGGTCCAGCAGCACCGGCGAATCGTTGGACACCTTCACCGCGTCGCGCACGTAGCGGGCCAGGTCGGCTTCGCCGTAGACGATTTCCATCGCACGGCCGCCCAGCACGTAGCTCGGGCGCACCACCAGCGGGTAGCCGATCTCGCGGGCCAGCAGCAGGGCTTCCTGGTCGTTGCGGGCGATACGGTTCGGCGGCTGCTTCAGGCCCAGCGTGTCGACCAGCTGCTGGAAGCGCTCACGGTCTTCGGCCAGGTCGATCGAGTCCGGGCTGGTGCCGATCACCGGCACGCCGTTGGCTTCCAGCGCGCGCGCCAGCTTCAGCGGGGTCTGGCCGCCGTACTGCACGATCACGCCCTTCGGCTGTTCCAGCTCGACGATCTCCAGCACGTCTTCCAGGGTCAGCGGTTCGAAGTACAGGCGGTCGGAGGTGTCGTAGTCGGTCGACACGGTTTCCGGATTGCAGTTGACCATGATGGTTTCATAGCCATCCTCGCGCAGCGCCAGTGCCGCGTGCACGCAGCAGTAGTCGAACTCGATGCCCTGGCCGATGCGGTTCGGGCCACCGCCCAGGATCATGATCTTGTCGCGGTTGCTCGGCGCGGCCTCGCACTCGTCCTCGTAGGTCGAGTACAGGTAGGCGGTACCGGTGGAGAATTCACCGGCACAGGAATCCACGCGCTTGTAGACCGGGCGTACCTTGTGCGCACGACGCAGCGCGCGGATGGCGGCTTCGTTGGTACCGGTCAGCTGCGCCAGGCGTGCGTCGGAGAAGCCAGCGCGCTTCAGCTTGCGCAGGCGTGCGGCGTCCAGCGCGTCGATGCCACCGGCAGCGACTTCGCCTTCTGCAGCGATGATTTCCTCGATCTGGTCCAGGAACCAGTGGTCGATGAACGACAGTGCGTAGATCTCTTCCACGCTCATGCCGGCGCGGAACGCGTCGGCGACGAAGAACAGGCGCTCCGGGCCCGGCGCCTTCAACTCGCGACGCAGGGTCTGCAGGTCGTCTTCGTTGGCCAGGTCCAGGCCGGTCGGGTCGAAGCCAACCTTGCCGGTTTCCAGGCCACGCAGGGCCTTCTGCACCGACTCCTGGAAGGTACGGCCCATCGCCATCACCTCGCCCACCGACTTCATCTGGGTGGTCAGGCGGGCGTCGGCGGCCGGGAACTTCTCGAAGGCGAAACGCGGGATCTTGGTGACGACGTAGTCGATCGACGGCTCGAACGAGGCCGGGGTCAGGCCACCGGTGATTTCGTTCTTCAGTTCGTCCAGGGTGTAACCCACGGCCAGCTTGGCGGCGACCTTGGCGATCGGGAAGCCGGTGGCCTTGGAGGCCAGCGCCGAGGAACGCGACACGCGCGGGTTCATCTCGATGACGACCACGCGGCCGGTCTTCGGGTTGATGCCGAACTGCACGTTCGAGCCACCGGTATCGACGCCGATCTTGCGCAGCACGGCGATGGAGGCATCGCGCAGGCGCTGGTACTCCTTGTCCGTCAGGGTCTGCGCCGGCGCCACGGTGATCGAGTCACCGGTGTGCACGCCCATCGGGTCCAGGTTTTCGATCGAGCAGACGATGATGCAGTTGTCCGCGGTATCGCGGACCACTTCCATCTCGAACTCCTTCCAGCCCAGCACCGACTCTTCCACCAGCACCTCGGTGGTCGGCGACAGTTCCAGGCCGCGGCTGACGATCTCGACCAGCTCTTCGCGGTTGTAGGCGATGCCGCCACCGCTGCCGCCCAGGGTGAAGCTGGGGCGGATGATGGTCGGGTAGCCGACGCGGGTCTGGATCTCCAGCGCTTCGTCCAGGGTGTGGGCGACGGCGGCGGTCGGGCATTCCAGGCCGATCTCACCCATGGCCACGCGGAACAGCTCGCGGTCTTCGGCCATGCGGATCGCTTCGCGCTTGGCGCCGATCAGTTCGACGTTGTACTTCTCCAGCACGCCGTTGTCGGCCAGGTCCAGCGCGCAGTTCAGCGCGGTCTGGCCGCCCATGGTCGGCAGCAGCGCATCGGGCTTTTCCTTGGCGATGATCTTCTCGACCGTCTGCCAGTTGATCGGCTCGATGTAGACGGCGTCGGCCATCTCCGGGTCGGTCATGATCGTTGCCGGGTTGCTGTTGACCAGCACCACGCGGTAACCCTCGTCACGCAGGGCCTTGCAGGCCTGGGCGCCGGAGTAGTCGAACTCGCAGGCCTGGCCGATGACGATCGGGCCAGCACCGATGATGAGGATGGTCTTGAGGTCAGTGCGCTTGGGCATTTTCTTCTCTAAGTCAGTACAGCGTGACAAGGGGGAGTGATCGCACGCTGTCGATCAGGAATCTTGATCCGCAGCGCCGCGCCAGCGGCAGCAGCGATGCGGGGTTTACGGTCCATCGCGACGCCACCGGGGGGCCGGCGGCGTACTGATCACGCCTTGGCCTGCTCCATCAGCACCACGAAGCGGTCGAACAGCGGACCGACATCGGTCGGGCCCGGCGACGCTTCCGGGTGGCCCTGGAACGAGAACGCCGGCACGTCGGTGCGGGCGACACCCTGATTGGTGCCGTCGAACAACGAGCGGTGGGTCACGCGCAGGGTCGGCGGCAGGGTCGCTTCATCGATCGCGAAACCGTGGTTCTGCGAGGTGATCATCACCCGGCCGCTGTCCAGGTCCTGCACCGGGTGATTGGCACCGTGGTGGCCATGGCCCATCTTCATGGTCTGCGCGCCCGAGGCCAGGCCCAGCAGCTGGTGGCCCAGGCAGATGCCGAAGGTCGGGATCTTCACATCGATGAAGGTCTTGATCGCTTCGATGGCGTAGTCACACGGCTCCGGGTCACCCGGGCCGTTGGACAGGAACACGCCGTCCGGCTTCAGGGCCAGCACTTCGGCGGCCGGGGTCTGCGCCGGTACCACGGTCACTTCGCAGCCACGCTCGGCCAGCATGCGCAGGATGTTGGTCTTCACGCCGAAGTCGTAGGCCACGACCTTGAACCGGGCCGGCACGCTGACGAAAGCGTTGGCATCCAGGTCCAGCTGGCCCTCGGTCCAGGTGTAGGTCTTCTCGGTAGTGACGACCTTGGCCAGATCCATGCCCTTCAGCCCCGGGAACTTGCGGGCGGCTTCCAGTGCCTTTTCCACGTCGATGTCGCCGGCCATCAGCGCACCGTTCTGCGCGCCCTTCTCGCGCAGGATGCGGGTCAGCTTGCGGGTGTCGATGCCGGCGATGGCGACCACGCCACGCTGGATCAGCCAGTCCTGCAGCGACACCTGGCTGCGCCAGTTGCTGGGGCGGCGCGGAACGTCGCGCACGATCAGGCCGGCCGACCACACCTTGGACGCTTCGTTGTCCTGGTCGGTCATGCCGGTGTTACCGATATGCGGATAGGTCAGCGTGACCATCTGCCGGGCGTAGGACGGGTCGGTCAGCACTTCCTGGTAGCCGGTCATGGCGGTGTTGAACACCACCTCACCGACGGACAGGCCGGGCGCGCCTACGGATTCGCCCTCGAATACGGTGCCGTCTTCGAGGACGAGGATTGCGGCTTGGGTCACGGGAATCTCACTTTGGCTACCGAGGGGGCTGCCGAAGTCACGCCTGCGCTTCACGGAAATCCGGTTGCAAAAAAGCGCGGACGTACGGTCTGGGACCGGTCCGGCTTTCGTGATTCGGCGAGTGCGAATTGTAGCGCTGCCGGGGCGCTCGCGCCAGCGGTTATCGCGCTTCATGAACAGGCGATTGCGCATTCATTTCAATCCGATGGCGTATGCGGGCCGGAGGCGGGGTCGGATCCATTTCCCGAATGGGAAAGGCTCTGACCCCAGGCGCCCTCGGATGGGGTCAGAGCCCTTTCCGCAGGAAAGGGATCCGACCCCAGGAATCAGCCCGCCCTACTGCAGCAGATCCCTTACCCGGTAGCTGCCCGGCGCCCGCCCCTGCAGCTGGCGGGCGGCGAACAGGGCGCCGCGGGCGAAAATGTCGCGGTTGGTGGCCCGATGCACCAGCTCGATGCGCTCGCCCAGACCGGTGAACTGCACCAGGTGCTCGCCCACGATGTCACCGGCACGCAGGCTGGCGTAGTGCGGCTCCGCCCCGCCCCGTTGCGCGGCCGCGCCCAGGGTCAGCGCGGTGCCCGATGGCGCATCCTTCTTCTGGGTGTGGTGCGATTCGACGATGTCGCAGTCCCAGCCGGCCAGCGCCTGCGCCGCGCGCTCCACCAGCTCGTCCAGTACCGCCACGCCCAGGCTGAAGTTCGAGGCCCATACCAGCGGGATCTTCGCCGCCGCGGCCTCCAGCGCCTGGCGCTGCGTGCTGGAGATACCGGTGGTGCCCGACACCAGCCCTGCACCCCGCTCCACGCACAGCGCCAGCATCGGGTCGAAGCCCTCCGGCAGGCTGAAGTCGATCGCCACATCGAACACCGGCGCGCCGGGCAGCTCACTGGCGCCGAAGAACGGAACGCCGTCGACCACGCGCTGTGCCGGCGCACGGCCGGTCACTGCGGCCACGATCTGCAGGGTTTCGGGATGTTCGGCGGCCAGCCGCAGCAGGGCTTGGCCCATGCGCCCGGAGGCGCCGTGAATGAGCAATCGCAGGGGAGTCTGGTTCATGCCTGCAGGCTAGCGGCAGCACGCCTGCTCCGGCAAGCGCCATCACTGCTACGCTGCATGCCCTTTCATGCAATGGATGGCAGCCCCTTCATGCAGATCAGCGAACAGCTGGTGCTGGTCACCGGTGCCGGCCGCGGCCTAGGCCAGCACATCGCCCGCGCGTTCGCGGCGCAGGGTGCGCGCGTCATCGTCAACTACCACCGCAGCGAAGGCCCCGCACGGGCGCTGGCCGCCGAGCTGGGCGGACAGGCGATCGCGCTGCCGGCCGACGTCACCGACCGCGGCCAGGTCGATGCAATGCTGCAGCACGCCCTGGCCCACTTCGGCCAGGGCGTCACCACCGTGGTCAACAACGCGCTCGCCGCGTTCTCGTTCAATGGTGATGCCCGCGATGGTGCCGCCAACATCGGCTGGCCGGCCTTCCAGGCGCAGTTCGAGGGCAGCGTGCGCGGCGCGCTGAACACCGTGCAGGCCGCCCTGCCCGGCATGCAGGCCCGCCGCTTCGGCCGCATCATCAACATCGGCACCAACCTGTTCCAGAACCCGGTCGTGCCCTACCACGACTACACCGCCGCCAAGGCCGCGCTACTGTCCCTCACGCGCACGCTGGCCGGCGACCTCGGCCCACATGGCATCACCGTGAACATGCTGTCCGGCGGCCTGCTGCGCACCACCGATGCCAGCGCTGCCACGCCGGAGGCGGTGTTCGACTACATCGCCACCAACACGCCACTGCGCAGCGTTACCACGCCAGCAGAATTCGCCGATGCCGCGCTGTTCTTCGCCAGCCCCTGGTCGCGCGCGGTGACCGGGCAGAACCTGGTGGTCGATGGCGGGCTGGTGCGGGACTGAGCCAATGCGCATTTCCGAGGTCAGCCGCCTGACCGGCGCCAGCGCCAAGGCCATCCGCCTGTACGAGGCGCGCGGACTACTGCCGCCGGTGCCGCGGCTGAACCGCTATCGCGACTACAGCGAACAGGATGTGGCCTGGGTGCAGCTGATCCGCCAGGCGTTGGCGCTGGGCATCACCCTGGCCGCGGTCTCCCGCCTGCAGGGTCGCGACGGACGGCTCGACTGGCCCGCGGTGCTGGCCCTGCTTGAGCAACAACGCAGCCGCATCGCCAGCGAGCGGGCACGGCTGGCGCAGGTCGAGCTGGACCTGCAGCAGGTCAGCGACGAGCTGCGGCAGTGGCTGCACTCCGGAAGCGGTGACTGCATCCTGGAACCCAGCGGCTGCGCCGCTGGTCGTTGACTCTGCCCCAAGGGCATAGCCCAACCTCGCGCACTTTCCATTGCCCGAGGTTGCCGTGTCCCGTTCCATCCTGATCCTGCTCGGCCATCCCGACCGCGACGGCCTGTGCGGTGCCCTCGCCCAGCGCTACGCCACCGCCGCCGAGAATGCTGGCCATCGGGTGCGCCTGATCGCACTGGGCGAACTCGAGTTCGATCCGGTGCTGCGCCATGGCTACCGCCAGATCCAGCCGCTGGAAGCCGACCTGCAGGACACTGCGGATGCGATCGAGGCCTGCGACCATCTGGTGCTGGTCTATCCCACCTGGTGGGGCGCGATGCCGGCGCTGCTGAAGGGCTTCTTCGATCGCGTGCTGCTGCCGGGGTACGCCTTCCGCTACCGGCGCGATTCAGTGTGGTGGGACCGGCTGCTGGCCGGTCGCAGCGCACGGGTGATCACCACGCTGGATACGCCGCCCTGGTATTACCGCTGGATCTACCGCGACCCGGGCATCACCCAGATCCGCGCCACTATTCTGGAATTCTGCGGCATCCGCCCGGTGCGGGTCAGCCGACTCGGTGCGGTGCGCAGCAGCTCGCCGGAGCAACGCAACCGGTGGCTGGCGTTGGCAGCGGAGCTGGGCTCACGGGCCAACTAGCTGGAAGAGCGTGCGAACCAAGGTTCGCACCCACCTGGAGCGTTCGCACCCACCTGGGGCGCTCGTTGCGGGTGTCGCGTTTGCCAATTGACCGTCAGGCACTGCGCCTCAAGGCTGTGGGCCCTTGTTACGGCCCAGGCAAAGCCCATGAAATCCTCGACTGTCTTCAGCAAGTGCGCCAGGAAGACCGGCTTTGCCGGGACGTCGACGACCCGCTACCGCTTGCTGGACGCCGCGCTGCTTGTCGTGAATCACCAGCGCGCCAGCGAAAGCCGGGGCTTCTATGTGAATGCTGGACTCTACTTTCCGGAACTGCTCGCGTATCCGCTCGCGCCTGACGATCTTGAAACGGCTTTCCGCTACCGCTCCAGCATCCCCACGCCCCATGTCGACTGGCGGATCGAAGAAACGCCGGGCCTGCGCCGGACCTTCATCCAGCAGGATCTTGAAGATCTGCTGGAGGCCGGTAACCGCGACGCGTTGAAGGCCCTGCTGCTCGATGCCCTGGCCGACGTGGCGGGTTTCGCGGCAGCCCATGGGAACAGGGAATCGGTGCGGCGATTGAACCGGGACGGGAACTTCCGGGCGATCATCCGCAGAGAGGTCTGAACCCCGAGAGCGTGCGAACCAAGGTTCGCACCCACAGGGCCAAGGTTCGCACCCACAGGGCGAAGGTTCGCGCCCACCAGGCGGCCGCAGCCGAACAGGCTCGACGCTACTTCACTTCTTGCTCGGCCCGCAGCTGTCGCAACCGCCACAGGCACCACCATCGCCCGTTGCCGGCGGCGCGATCTTCCGCCCCAGCGCCTGCAGCCAGGCCGCGCGGCCCGGCTTCAACAGGGCCAACGCCAACGCACCGCGCAGCGTGCGCACGGTGCCGGGGAACTGCTTCTTCAGCACCACCCAGGCACTGACCAGCACAGCCACCGCGATGATCAGGTACTGGATCAGCAGGCCGGCATCCATCAGCCGCCTCCCAGCGCCCTGGTCACCTGGTAGGTGATCAGTGCGGCCACATAAGCCGCTGCGAACAGGTAGAACGCGGCAAAGCCCATCTGCTTCCACGAATTGGTCTCGCGCTTGATGGTGGCCAGCGTCGAGATGCACATCGGGGCGTAGATGTACCAGACCAGCAGCGACAGCGCGGTCGCCAGCGACCAGCCATCGCTGATCAGCGGGGTCAGCGCCTGGCTGGCGGCATCGTCATCGGCGGCCGACAGCGCATACACGGTGGCCAGCGAAGACACCGCCACCTCGCGCGCGGCCAGGCCCGGGATCAGCGCGATGCAGATCTGCCAGTTGAAGCCCAGCGGCGCGAAGAACACCGCCATCGCATGGCCGATCTGGCCGGCGTAGCTGTAGTCGATGGCTGGCATCGTGGCGTCGGCCGGTGCCGCCGGGAACGACAGCAGCACCCACAGCAGGATGGTCAGCGCCAGGATGATGCCGCCGACGCGCTTGAGGAAGATCATGCCGCGCTCGTACAGCCCCACCGCCAGGTCGCGCACATGCGGCAGGCGGTACGACGGCAGCTCCAGCATCAGCGGGTGCTCGCTCTTGTCGCGACGCCACTTCTTCATGATCCACGACATCGCCAGCGCGCTGAGAATGCCCGCCGCATACAGGCCGAACAGCACCAGGCCCTGCTGGTTGAACACGCCCCACACCGTCTTCTGCGGAATGAACGCACCGATCAGCAGCGCGTACACCGGCAGGCGCGCCGAGCAGGTCATCAGCGGCGCCACCAGGATCGTGGCCAGGCGGTCACGCGGGTCCTGGATGCTGCGCGTGGACATGATGCCCGGCACCGCGCAGGCGAAGCTGGACAGCAGCGGGATGAACGAGCGGCCGGACAGGCCGGCGGCCGCCATCATGCGGTCGAGCAGGAACGCCGCACGCGGCAGGTAGCCGGACTCCTCCAGCACCAGGATGAAGAAGAACAGGATCAGGATCTGCGGCAGGAACACCACCACGCCGCCGACGCCTGCGATGATGCCGTCGGTCAGCAGGCTGGCCAGCGGGCCTTCCGGCAGCAGGCTGCCAACAAAGGTGCCGAGCCAGGCGAAGCCAGCCTCGATGCCGTCCATCAGCGGCGTCGCCCAGGCGTACACCGCCTGGAAGATCAGGAACATCACCACCGCCAGGCTGACCAGGCCGAACACCGGGTGCAGCAGCCAGCGGTCCAGCGCGTCGTCGATCTTCGCGGTCCGTGCCGGCATGCGCACGGCGACTGACAGGATCCCGCGCACCTTGGCGTGGTAATCGATGCCACTTTCCGGGCCCGGCACCGGTGCATCCAGGTGCGGCACCATGGCGTCCAGGCGCTCGACCAGGGCCTTGGCGCCCTGCTTGCGCACCGCCACGGTCTCCACCACCGGCACGCCCAGTTCGCGCTCCAGCGCGGCCACATCCACCTGGATGCCGCGGCGCTGGGCCGCGTCGACCATGTTCAGGGCCACCACCATCGGCTTGCCCAGTTCGCGCAGCTCCAGCGCGAAGCGCAGGTGCAGGCGCAGGTTGGTGGCGTCGATCACGCACAGCAGCACGTCCGGCGCGGCCTCGCCCGGGTAGAAGCCCCGGCACAGGTCACGGGTGATTGCCTCGTCCAGGCTGGCCGGATGCAGGCTGTAGGCGCCCGGCAGGTCGAGCACGGCGAATTCACGGCCGGACGGCGCGCGCAGGCGGCCCTCCTTGCGCTCGACGGTGACGCCGGTGTAGTTGGCGACCTTCTGCCGGCTGCCGGTCAGCTGGTTGAACAGCGCGGTCTTGCCGCTGTTGGGGTTACCGACCAGCGCGATGCGCAAGGGGGCGGTGGCGGCGATTGCGGTCATGCACGTCGTTCCTGGCTGGCGGCGTCGACCACGACCCGCTTGGCTTCACTGATCCGCAGCGCGAACCGGGTGAACCCGACCTGCACCAGCAGCGGCTCGCCGCCCACCGGGCCCTTGGCCACCAGGCGCACTTCCTCGCCGTTCACGAAACCCAGCTCGCGCAGGCGACGGGCAATGGCATCGTTGGCATGCAGGTCCTGCACGGACTCGACCACGGCCGAGGTGTGCAGCGGCAGTTCGGACAGCGTCATCTAGCGTGTTCTCTGCTGGATGTAAATGGTTCTCGATTCTAACATTCCCGCGTCGCGTCATGGCCCATGACCAATGGCCCGCTATGATCCATACAGGTATGGAGTGACCCTGGAATCCCATGAACGATGCTTTGCAGATCGAGCGCCGTGGCGCCGTCCTCACCCTCTGGCTGAACCGGCCGGAGCTGCACAACGCCTTTGACGCCAGCCTGATCGCCCGGCTGACCGCCGCGCTGGAAGCCGCCGGCCGCGATGATTCGGTCCGGGCCGTGGTGGTGGCCGGTCACGGCGCCTCCTTCTCGGCCGGTGCCGACATGCAGTGGATGCGCGGCATGGCGGCGGCCAGCGAGGCCGACAACCGCGAGGACTCGCTGGCACTGGCACGGCTGATGCGCACCCTGGACGAGCTGCCCAAACCGACCCTGGCCCGGGTCCACGGCGCGGCCTTCGGTGGCGGCGTCGGCCTGGTTGCCTGCTGCGACATTGCCATCGCCAGCACCTCGGCCCGCTTCGGCCTGACCGAAAGCCGCCTTGGCCTGCTGCCGGCGGTGATCTCGCCCTATGTGATCGAGGCCATCGGCCCGCGCCAGGCGCGGCGCTGGTTCGCCACCGGCGAGCACTTCGACGCCGATACCGCACTGCGCATCGGCCTGGTCCACCAGCTGGTCGAGCCCGAGCGCCTGGATGAGGCGCTGGAGCGCCAGCTGGCCCTGCTCGACAAGGCCGGCCCGATCGCCTCGTCCACCGCCAAGCAGCTGGTCCGGCAGGTCCGCGACAGCGATGACCGCGATGCGCTGGATCGGGACAATGCCGCCCTGATCGCGCGCCTGCGGGTGTCCGCCGAGGGCCAGGAAGGCCTGGGCGCCTTCCTCGACAAGCGCGCCCCCCATTGGGTCACGGAAGCCTGAACATGCTCGATCATCTTGGTTTGACCAGCGCCGACCTGGCGCGCAGCAAGACCTTCTTCCTGCAGGCGCTGGCGCCGCTGCAGATCGGCGTGGTGATGGAAGTGAGCGCCGAACAGACCGGCGACCACGACCACATCGGCTTCGGCAGCGACGGCAAGCCGTTCTTCTGGCTCGGCAATGGCGGCACCGCCAGCCAGGGCGTGCACGTGGCCTTCGCCTGCGCCAGCCGCGCGCAGGTGGACGCCTTCCACGCCGCCGCCCTCGCCGCCGGTGGCCGCGACAACGGCGCGCCGGGCCTGCGCCCGTGGTACCACCCGGATTACTACGCCGCCTTCGTGCTCGACCCGGACGGCAACAACATCGAAGCGGTCTGCCATCGCCCCATCGGCGAGGTGGCTGCATGAGCGACTACGTCCGCATCGTCGAGGTCGGCCCGCGTGACGGCCTTCAGAACGAAAAGCAGTCGGTGTCCACCGCCGACAAGATCGAACTGATCAACCGCTTGTCGGCCACCGGCCTGCGCAGCATCGAGGCGACCAGTTTCGTCAGCCCGAAGTGGATTCCGCAGCTGGCCGATGCCGCCGAGGTCTACGCGGGCATCCAGCGCCGGCCGGGCATCCACTACCCGGTACTGGTGCCGAACGAACAGGGCTACGACCGCGCCCGCGCGGTGGGCGTGGAGGAAGTGGCGGTGTTCACCGCTGCGTCCGAGGCCTTCAACCGCACCAACACCAATGCCGGCATCGACGAATCGCTGGCCCGGTTCGAGCCGATCCTGCGCCGCGCCGCCGCCGATGGCGTGCGCGTGCGCGGCTACGTCTCCACCGTGCTCGGCTGCCCCTACCAGGGCGAGGTGCCGCTGGCCGACGTGGTGCGGGTGGCGCGCGCGCTGCACCAGATGGGCTGTTACGAAATCTCGCTGGGCGACACCATCGGCGTCGGCACCCCACGCAAGGCACGGGCGATGCTGCAGGCGGTCGCTGCCGAGATCCCGATGGAAGCCTTGGCCGTGCACTTCCACGACACCTACGGCCAGGCCATCGCCAACATCGCCACCTGCCTGGAAGCAGGCGTGCGCGTGGTCGACAGTGCAGTCTCGGGCGCCGGTGGCTGCCCGTACGCGAAGGGGGCCAGCGGCAACGTCGCCAGCGAGGACGTGGTCTACCTGCTGCAGGGCCTGGGCCTGGACAGCGGCGTGGACCTGCCGGCACTGGCCGAGACCGGCCGCTGGCTGGCCGGCCTGCTCGGCCGCGCCACCGCCAGCCGCACCGGCCAGGCGCTCGCAGCGACCGGCTGAGCACCCCGCTGCGCCGCTCCCGCTCGGGCGGCGCAGCGCACAACGGCGACGGTCGCCGCTTCCGTTAGAATCGGCGGTTCTCGAACCTGCAGGACCGTTCAATGCAGCTGTCTTCCGTACGTGCCGTGATCACTGGCGGCGTCTCCGGCCTCGGCCTGGCCGTGGCCCAGCACCTCGTCGCCCAGGGCGGCAAGGTGGCTCTGTTCGACCTCAACGACGACAAGGGTGCAGCTGCCGTTGCCGGGCTGGGTGCCGACAAGGCCCGCTATTTCAATGTCAATGTCAGCGATGAGGCGGCCGTGGCTGCAGCCATCGACCAGGCCCACGATTTCCTCGGCGGCCTGAACGTGGCGATGAACTGCGCCGGCATCCTCGGCGCCGGTCGCGTGCTCGGCAAGGAAGGCCCGATGCCGCTGGCCGGCTTCCAGGGCACGGTGATGGTCAACCTGGTCGGCAGCTTCAACGTCGCCAAGGCCGCGGCCAACCGCATGCAGCACAACGACGCCGGCGAAGACGGCGAGCGCGGCGTGATCATCAACACCGCCAGCATCGCTGCCTATGAAGGACAGATCGGCCAGGCCGCGTATGCGGCCAGCAAGGGCGGCGTGGTGTCGATGACGCTGCCGATGGCGCGCGAACTGTCGCGCTTCGGCATCCGCGTCAATACGATTGCTCCTGGCGTGTTCTGGACGCCGATGGTCGATGGCATGCCCGAAGCCGTGCAGCAGTCGCTGGCCGCCTCGATCCCGTTCCCGTCGCGCCTGGGCAAGCCGGAAGACTTCGCCAGCCTGGTCGGCTTCATCCTCGGCAACACCTACCTCAACGGCGAGACCATCCGCCTGGACGGCGCTACCCGCCTCGCTCCGAAGTGATTCCCCCCGGGCGCCGGGACGGCGCCCTCCCCCAACGACCTAGATCACCATGAAAGCCAACGACATCAAGAAGGGCAACGTCGTCGAGTACAACAACGGCGTGTACCAGATCCGCGACATCGAGCGCAGCTCGCCGCAGGGTCGCGGCGGCAACGTCCGCTTCCGCTTCATCATGTACAGCGTGCCGGGCGGCAACAAGCTCGATGCCAGCTTCGATGCCGACGACAACTTGGTCGAGGTCGAACTGCTGCGCCGCCAGTCCACCTATTCGTACAAGGACGGCGATGCCTTCGTGTTCCTCGATGACGAGGACTACACCCCCTACACCCTGGACGCGGACGTGATCGGCGATGACGCCGGCTACATCACCGACGGCCTGACCGGCATCTACGTGCAGGTGATCGACGAGCAGCCGGTGGCGATCCAGCTGCCGGCCTCGGTGGTGCTGGAAGTGATCGAGACCCCGCCGGAACTGAAGGGCGGCACTGCCACCAAGCGCCCGAAGCCGGCCAAACTCAACACCGGCATCGAGATCATGGTGCCGGAATACATCGTCAACGGCGAACGCGTGCTGGTGAACACCGCCACCGGCGAATTCGCTGGCCGCGCCGACTAAGCGCCTTGCGCTGATCGGCTGCCTGTCCCTGCTTGCGGCATGCTCGCCGCAGGCAGCGGGCAGCGCATCGGATGTAGCGATCGTGTAGAGCCGAGCGTGGGCTCGGCTCTACAGAAGGCTTACGGCTGCTTCGCGCCGAAGTTGCCGCAGCCGTGGTACTGGCGGGTGCCGATGGTCAGGTTCACCTTGGCATCGAACGCCTCGCCGCTCATGTCGTCCTGGCAGGTGGTGCGCTGGAAGCTGAGCTTGACGTCGGTTCCGTCGGACGCCTTGCCACTCCAACCGTCAGCACCTTCGGTGGGCGTGGCGACGTCGAAGCGACGCTCGCCATAGTCAACTTCCACCTGCAGGCCCGGCGCGTCGCCATCGACGACCGCCAACCAGCCCGGCTCGTTGCCCGTGGCGCGGAACGCGGCCGTGCCCGCGCTGCCATCGCCTTCGGTCGCTTCGACCGCATGGCACTCGCGGTCCGTCTCGCCCTTCAGGCTCAACAGGCCGTCATCGCTGCCCTTGGTCCAGAAGCTGTTGCCCTGGCCATCACCGTACCTGGCACCCGACGCCGCACGTTCGGAGGTCATGGCGAAGGTACGTTCGCCGATCACCACCGTGGCCGCATCCTCGCCATTGAAGGCCGCGCGCACGCTCAGATCACCACACTGGTACGTGGTCTCGCTGCCGGTACCGGCGCTGGTGCTGGCAGCCGGTTCGGGCGCCGCCGGCGGCGCGGCATCGGTGCCGCCCGCAGCGGGTGCCTGGGCCGGCTGGCACGCGGCCAGCACCAACCCGAGCGAGGCTGCCAACAGACTGGGAACTACACGCATGGCTCGACTCCTTGTCGACACTACAGAGACCTTCGACCCTACCACCTGCCGGTGAGCGCGGCCTGAAAGCGGCCTGACCGTACTCACGCGGCCAGTACCGCCATCGACAACAGCTGCGCACCGCTGCCGCCGGAACTGCAGGTCCAGACCCGCAGCAGGCGCAGCTTCACTTCACGCTCCCGGCCCTGCCGCCATACGGACAACCGCACGTCGCTGGACAGCAACGCCAGGCGGCCACACAGCAGCGTCTCCACCGCGTGCAGCTGCAGGCTTCGCACCTGCAGGCTGCCGGCCAGCCAATCGCCCAGCCATGGCAGATCGAGCATGCGGCCGCCGTGGCCTTCCATCATGAACAAGGCCGGCGATACCAGCGCGTTCAACGCATCGTGGTCATTTTCCAGCAGCGCCGCGCACAGGCGCTGCTCCAGCGCCATCAACTGTTGCTCATGCAGATCTTCAACGATGTTCCGTTCCATCCACGGTTCCTCCCGGCATCGGCCGGCGCCTGCGCAGGCGCTGCGCGATCCACTGCCGCGCGCCCTGCACCACTACATAGAAGACCGGCACGAAGAACACGGCCAGCACGGTCGCACTGACCATCCCGCCGAACACACCGGTTCCAATCGCCTGCTGGGTTTCCTTCGACGCGCCCTGCGCCAGCATCAGCGGCACCACGCCCAGCGCGAATGCCAGCGAGGTCATCACGATCGGGCGCAGGCGCAGCCTGGCCGCCTCCAATGCCGCCTCGACCAGGCCGCGCCCCTGCTGCTGCAGCTGCCGCGCGAACTCGACAATGAGGATCGCGTTCTTCGCAGACAGCCCGATCACGGTGATCATGCCGACCTTGAAGAACACATCGTTGGGCATGCCACGCAACAGCACCGCGGCGACCGCACCGAGCAGGCCGAGTGGCACCACCAGCATCACCGCCAGCGGAATCGACCAGCTCTCGTACAGCGCCGCCAGCACCAGGAACACCACCAGCATCGACAACAACAGCAGCCACGGCGCCTGCGCCCCCGACTCACGCTCCTGCAGCGACTGGCTGGTCCACTGCAGGGCAAAACCGGACGGCAGCTTCCCGGCCAACCGCTCCATCTCCGCCATGGCCTGGCCGGTCGACACGCCGGAGGCCGGTGCGCCGGACAGATTCAACGCCGGGAAGCCGAGGTAGCGCTGCAGCTGCAGCGGCGCCTCGGTCCAGTTCGGGGTCACCAGTTCCGACAACGCCACCATGCCGCCCTCGCTGTTGCGCACGTACAATTTCAGCACGTCCTCCAGTTCCATGCGATGCGGCGCGTCGGCCTGCAGGATCACCTGCTGCAACCGGCCCTTGTTGGGGAAATCATTGACGTACTGCGAGCCCATCGCCGCTGACAGCGTGCTGCTGATGTGCTCGAAGCCCACGCCCATCGCCTCGGCCTTGGCGCGATCAATGTCCAGCCGCACGCTGGTACCTGCCGGCAGGCCATCGGCATGCACCTCCGACAGCAGCGGGCTGGCCTCGGCCAGCTTCAGCAGCTGCTGCAGGGCCGCGCGCAGCTCGGCCTGGCTCTGCCCGGTACGCGCCTGCAGGGCCAGCGAGAACCCGGACGAACGGCCAAGGCTGTCGATCGCCGGGGGCATCACACTCATCACCTCGCCCTCGGCAACCGTGGCCATCGCCTGCTGCGCAGCCTCCACCTCGCCGGCCGCGGTGGCGCCAGCACGCTCGCCCCAGTCCTTCAGCATGGTGTAGGTCAGCGCCGCGCTCGGGCCGGAACCGGAGAAGCTGTAACCGAGGATCGACTGGTTGGAGCCGATGCCCGGGCGCGAGGCCACGTGCCGTTCGTAGGCTTCGACCACCGCCAGCGTGCGTTCGGCGGTGGCTTCGGCCGGCAGCTGGATCGAGGTCATGAAATAGCCCTGGTCCTCTTCCGGCAGGAACGCGCCCGGCAGCCAGTGCAGGCCCAGCAGCAGCGCCGCCACCAGCGCGGCGAACACGCCCATCACCCGGCCGCTTCGCTGCAGCACGGAGGCCACGCCACGCTGGTAGCGCCCGGTCAACGCCTCGAAGCCACGATTGAAGGCGCCGAACAGCCCGCCACGACCATGATGGCCGTGGGTGTTCGGGCGCAGCAGGGTCGCGCACAGCGCCGGTGTCAGGCTCAGTGCCAGCAGTGCCGAGAACAGGATCGACACCGCCATCGCCACGGTGAACTGGCGGTAGATTGCGCCCACCGAGCCGCTGGCCAAGGCCATCGGAATGAACACCGCGGTCAGCACCAGGGTGATGCCGATCACCGCGCCGGTCAGCTCGCGCATCGCCTTGATGGTCGCCTCGCGTGGCGGCAGGCCCTCCTCGGCCATGATCCGCTCCACGCCCTCGACCACCACGATCGCGTCGTCGACGATGATGCCGATCGCCAGCACCATGCCGAACATGGTCAGCACGTTGATCGAGAAGCCCAGTGCCAGCATCACCGCGAAGGTACCGAGCAGCGCGATCGGTGCGACCAGCGCTGGAATCAGCGTGTAGCGCCAGTTCTGCAGGAACAGGTACATCACCGCGAACACCAGCAGCATCGCCTCCAGCAGCGTCTGCACCACCTTCTGGATCGAGATCTTGACGAACGGCGCGGTGTCGAACGGGATGCTCGCCTCCACGCCGCGCGGCAACAGCGGCGCCAGCTCGGCCATGCGCTCACGGACCGCCGACGCCGTGCGCACCGCATTCGCGCCCGGCCGCAGCTGCACCCCGGCGGCGGTGGCCGGATGGCCGTCCTCGCGGGTGCCCCAGGCATAGCTCTGCGCGCCCAGTTCGACGCGGGCGACATCACCCAGCACCACCCGTGAACCGTCGGCCCCGGCGCGCAGTACGATCGCCGCGAACTGTTCCGGCGTGGACAACTGGCCGTCGGCGCTGAGCGGCACGGTGATGCGCTGGCCTGGAACACCCGGCGAATCACCAATGCGCCCCGGCGAGATCTCCAGGTTCTGCTGCTCGATGGCAGTGGCCACATCGCCCATGGTCAGGCCGTAGCCGGTCAACCGGGTCGGGTCCAGCCACACGCGCATCGCCTGCTCGGCACCGAACAACTGCACGCGACCGACGCCATCGATGCGGCGCAGCTCTTCGATGATGTTGCGCGCCATGAAATCGCCCAGCGCCGCCTCGCTGACGCTGGCATCCGGCGAACGCAGGCCGACCAGCATCAGGAAGCCGGAATCGGCGGCCTCCACGAACAGGCCGTTCTGCCGCACGCTGCGCGGCAGGCGCGGCTCGATCGCCTTGATCCGGTTCTGCACGTCCACCTGCGCCAGCTCCGGATTGGTGCCGGGCTTGAAGGTGGCGGTGATCGAGGCTTCGCCGGAAGTGTCCACCGACGATTCGAAGTACAGCAGGTGCTTGACGCTGGACAGCTCGCGCTCGATCAGGCCGACCACCGCATCGTTCAACGTCTGCGGGCTCGCACCCGGGTAGCTGGCATAGATGCTGACGCTGGGCGGCGCGACCGCCGGATAGCGCTCCACGGCCAGGCGCGGAATCGCCAGCGCGCCGGCCAGGATGATGAAGATCGCCAGCACCCAGGCGAACACCGGGCGATCGATGAAGAAACGTGCCATGTTGGATTTTCCTGGAGGGGCTGTCCCGGGAAAGGCTCAGCCCTTGCTGCCGGCCTGCACCGCACCGGCGCTGGCGACCGGCTTCTGCCAGTCGCGCGCATCGACCGCCACGCCTTCCTGCAGGCGCTCCTGGCCCTCGACCACCACTTTCTCGCCGGCCTTCAGGCCCGCGCGCACCAGCCACTGGCGATCGACGCTGCCGTCCACCTCCAGCGTGCGGATCACCGCCCTGCCGTCGGCGCCGATCACCCAGGCATAGGCCTGGCCACCGGCGCTGCGCAGCACCGCCTGCTGTGGCACGGTCAACGCGCTGGCCGGGGCACCCCGCGGCACCCTCGCGCGCACATACATGCCGGGCAGCAGCTGCCGGCGCGGGTTGTCCACCAGGATGCGCAGGATCACATCACCCGTCCGTGCATCGACATTGATACCGGAGAACAGCAGCTGGCCACGCTCGGGCAGCGGCTTGCCGGCGGCACCGATGATCGTCACCGGCAGCTTGCCGCCGCTGGCCGCACTGCGCTGCAGCGACTCCAGCTGCGCCGCCGGCTGGCGCACATCCACGTAGACCTGGTCGATCTGCTGTACCACGGCCATCGGCTCGGCATCGGCCACGCCGACCAGCGCACCTTCGGTCACCAATGCCTGATCGATACGGCCGGCAATCGGTGCGCTGACCGTGGCATAGCGCAGGTCGAGCTGGCGACGGGACAGAATCGCGCGCGCTTCATTCACTGCCGCGCGTGCCTGCTCGTACTCGGCGCTGGCGTCGTCCCGATGCTGCTGGCTGACCGCCTGCGCGGCAGCCAGGGCGTGCAGGCGCTGCGACTGCACGCGACTGCGGCCCAACGCCGCCTCACTGCGCTGCAGTGCGGCCAGCGCCGAATCGACGTCGGCCCGGAACGCTGCCGGGTCAATCTGGAACAAGGCCTGGCCGGCACTGACTTCCGCCCCCTGGTCGAACAGGCGCCGCTGCACGATGCCGCCCACCTGTGCGCGGATCTGCGCGGTGCGCACCGCCGCGACGCGGCCTGGCAGTTCGTCGTCACGCTGCACCACCTGCGGGCCGACGCTGATCACGCTGACGCGCGGCGCCGCCTCGGGGGTGGCTTCGGGAGTGGAGCAGGCCGTCATGGCCAAGGCGAGGGCCGCGATCAACGCGACCGGAGTCCTGAAGGTTCTCATTGCTGTGCACAATGCCGCGCAGGCGGCGGATAGGTTCTGAAGCGCGCAGTCTGCGTGGCGATGATGGGGTTTCGATGGAGGAACTGTGGAGATACGATGGAGGCAAGCACCTTACGGCCCCGCCCCTGCATGCATGCCTCCCCTGCCCTCGCCGCCCTCGTCCTGATCGTCGAGGATGAGGCCGAGATCGCTGACATTCTCTGCGCCTACCTGGAACGCGAAGGACTGCGCACGCTGCGCGCCGCCGATGGCCACAGCGCACTGGACCTGCACCGCAGCGCCCGGCCCGACCTGGTCCTGCTCGATGTACAGCTGCCGCGCCTGGACGGCTGGAGCGTGCTGACCCAGCTGCGCCAGCGCGGCGAGACGCCGGTGATCATGCTGACCGCACTGGACCAAGACCTGGACAAGCTGACCGCGCTGCGGATGGGCGCTGATGACTACGTGGTCAAGCCCTTCAACCCGGCCGAAGTCGCCGCGCGCGTGCGCGCCGTACTGCGGCGCACGCTGCGCGCCGCGCGCGTGGACGCACCCACCGCGTTGCGCGTCGGCCCGCTGCTGATCGACTCGGCCACCCACGCGGTGCACGTGGAGGGCGAAGGCTACAGCCACGAAGTGCTGCTCACCCTCACCGAGTTCAAGCTGCTGCACTGCATGGCGCTGGCGCCGACGCGCATCTTCAGCCGCAGCGAGCTGATGCACGAATGCCTGCCGGAAAGCGAAGCACTGGAGCGCACCGTCGACAGCCATGTCAGCAAGCTGCGCCGCAAGCTGGATGAAGTGGGCATGGTCAACGTCCCAGCCAGCGTGCGTGGCGTCGGCTACCGGCTGATGGCCGATCGCTGATGCCCTCCCTGCGCCGCTCCGGGCTGAGCCGCCACATCATCGTTTCGATGTCGCTGATGGTGATCGGCGTCATCGTGATGATGATCCTGTCATCGTGGCTGCTGTACGCGGTGCTGGTCGAGTTCTTCCCCGGCAGTGCCGAGGAGCCTGAAAGCTGGCTGCCGACCGGCCCGGAACTGGCATGGATGGTGGGCGTGATCCTGACCGGGCTGGCGCTGGCCATCGCCGCCTCGTTCCGCCTCGCCCACCGCATCCTGTCGCCGTTGAATTCGCTGGTGGACAGCGTGCGTGCGCTCGCCGGCGGCGACCTGGGTGCACGCGCCAGCGTCGAGGAAAATTCGCCGGGCGAAGTGGCGACCCTGGTCGAGGACTTCAATGCGATGGCGCGCCGCCTGCAGCACATGGAGAGCGAGCGCGCGATGTGGCACGCGGCCATCGCCCATGAGCTGCGCACGCCAGTGACGATCCTGCGCGGGCGCCTGCAGGGGCTGGCAGAGGGTGTGTTCCAGCCAGACGAGTCGCAGTTCCGCAGCCTGCTGGCCCAGGTCGAAGGGCTGTCACGGCTGATCGAGGACCTGCGCGTGCTGAGCCTGTCCGACAACGCGAGGCTGGACGTGCGTCGCGCGCGCACCGACGTGGTGGCCGAGGTGCATTCGGTGATGACCCTGGTCGATCCACAGTTCCGCGCCGCCGGCTTCGTGCTGGAGCTGGAAACCAGCCGCGAGGAACACAACGCGCACTGCGACCCGACCCGCCTGCGCCAGGCATTGCTGGCGCTGCTGGAGAACGCGCGGCGCTATGCCAGTCCGGGCAAGGTGCGGATTGCAGTGCATGACACGCCCGGCCATGTGCAGGTGGCGATCGAAGACGAGGGCCCGGGCATCGACCCGGAACTGCACGCGGATATCTTCACCCCGTTCATGCGTGGCGACGGTTCGCGCTCGCGACAGGGCGGCGGCAGCGGGCTCGGCCTGGCGGTGGTCAAGGCCATCGCCGACGCGCACGGTGGCCGCGTCTACTGCAGCCCAGGCAGCGCCTGCGGCAGCCGCTTCGTCATCGAACTGCCGCGCCAATAGCCGGGCGGGCTGCCTGCGTACGCAGGTGTGCACCGAGTGCGGCCAGATTGGCGTCGATCGCATCCATTTCCTCGCGTTGGCGGGTCGGCAGCTGCTGGCGCAGCTGGACGCGCAATGCCTGCCACGCCGGGACCGCCTGCGCACTGGCAGTGGCCACGGCCGCGGACAGCAGCGCCTGCTCGTCGCCCAGCGGCAATCCATAGCCGTCATCCTGCAGCAGCGTCCCCGGGCGCAGCCACTGCCCGCTCTGCTCCAGCAACCCGCGCAGGCTGCGCGTTTCAGCGCTGTCCGGTGCGGCCAGCAGCTGCCGCTTGAGCACATCGCGTGCGCGCAACTCGGCGCGCCGCTGCGCGGCCTGTTCCAGCAGCAACAGGCCGGCACTGGCACGCAGGTCACCCTGCAGCAGCCACGGTGCGCGTTGCTGTGCAGACAGCTTCAACCAGCCGCGCACATCACGAGCGGGCAAGGCCAGCTGGGCCACGGCCACTGCGAACAACTGCTGGTAGTGGTCGCGCGCCGAGGCGAAGTAGTAGCCCTGCGCCTGCGCTGCAGTGCGGTCCGCCAGTACCCTCTCGTCGAGCACATCCAGCCGCACCAGTCGCCGCTTCAGGCCGCGCGGGCTCAGTTGGGCCAGGCCCGCCTCGCCAAGGCGCGGCACCCCGGCCTGCAGCAGCTTGGCGGTTTCCACCGCGCAGTTGTTGCTGACGAAGTAATAGCGCCCGTCATAGCTCCAGTGCACCTGCGCGGTGCGCTCGAGCAGGCTGGCGATTTCGCTGCGGCCCAGCTGCAGCGGCAGCGACTGCAGCCCGCGCAGCTCGACCTTGGTGTACTCGTCCACCACCTGCTGCAGGGGCAGCACGAACAGCCGCGACGGATAGCCGCCGGTCAGGCCACGCCAGTTGGATATCTGCACGTCGCCCACGAACGCGCGGAACGACAGCACGCGGTGGTACTCCAGGTCCAGGCGGCAGTCCGGCCCAGGTACGCGGCCCGGCTTGCAGATCACCAGCCGCAGCATGCTGTGGCCCCAGCGACTCATCGGCTGCGCACTGCCTTCGGCGAACAGGTAGTCCACCGCGTAGACGCGCGCCGGGTCGAGCTGCAGCAGCGATGCAGCGCCCTCCTCCGATTCGGCCTGCAGCAGGGGCAGCGTCGTGGCGCACCGCGGCTGTGGCAGCGACGGCGGCGTTCCGAAATGCGCCTGGTACCACTGCGCCAACGCGGGCCGCCGGCAGGCGAACTCGCCGTCGAGCACGAAATGCTCGGCATTCACGGCCAGGTACTCGGCCGGGTTCGCCAGTTCATAGACATCCGGGCTGCGATCACGGAAATCGTTGTCGCCCCGGCCGAGGTGCCAGGGCTTGCGCTGCCAGCCCGCAAGGTCACGCCATCGCACGCTCTGCGACCAGTTCGCACCGCCACGGTCGGCGACGTGGGTCAGTTCATGCACCAGCGCACTGCGGCGCGCACGGCGGTTGCCGGGCATGCCGTCATCCAGCAGGGTGCGGCGCAACGTAATGCGGCCGGCGAAAGCGCGCCCGTGCACCTCGGCGGGAAGGTCATCACTCCAGCGCACCTGCACCTGAGCCGGCAAAGCGCGCAGCAGGCCTTCCGGCAGCAGGGACTGCACGTCGGCCAGGGTCTGGCTGGCGAGCTGCTGTTGCGCCGGATCGAGACCGGAGGGATCGAGCTGCAGCCGATCAGCCGCGTGGACGGAAGGGATGAGCAGCCATGCCAATGCGGCGATCCACCCGCACCGCCCGCTGTGGTTCCGTAGAGCCGAGCCTTGCTCGGCTGCTGTTGCGATCCGGGTGCGCCGGGCATCCAGCCGGGCATGGCTCGGCTCTGCAGAAAGCGATGACGCCGAGGTCATGCAGCCCGCATCAACGCGCCAGCAGCGCGCGGGCCAGTTCCAGGTCGCTCTGCTGCTGTGCGGCAGCGCTCTGCTCGCGCAGGTGGACCAGCGCGGCCTGCAGGCGGGCGCCACGGATCTGGCCGTCGCTGGCGACGAACGCAGCGGCATCGTCGCGCGCGGCCCGCACCACCTTGTCGTCGCCCGAGCTGCTGCCCGAGGAACCGGAGGAGGCACCGGTCGCCGAACCGGCCGAGGTGCCAGCGAAGCTGGAAGCGAAGCCGGCCAGCGGCAGGGACAGCAGGGCGAGCAGCAGGAGCGGACGGGTCATCGGTTCGAAGCCGGTTGTGAAGGTGCGTGGAGCGTAACGGGTACGTGAAGGATTTGCCCGGCTCAGGCGTCGAACAGCTTGCCGGGATTCAGCCGCGCTTGGGGATCGAACGCGCGTTTGACCGCCTTCATGAGCGCGATCTCGGCGGGGCCGCGGGTGCTGTCCAGGTAGCCCTTCTTGACCAGTCCGATGCCGTGCTCGGCCGAGATGCTGCCATCGAAGCGGGCCAGCACCTGCGCCAGCAGCTTGGTCACGTGCTCGCACTGCGCCACGAAGTCGGCGTCGCTGGTGTCGTCCGGCTTGAGCACGTTGATGTGCAGGTTGCCATCGCCGATATGGCCGAACCAGACCACGTCGAAGTGCGGGTAGGCCTGCCCGATCAGTGCCTGGGTCTCGGCCAGGAACGCCGGCATCGCCGAGATCCGCACCGAGACGTCATTCTTGTAGGGCTTGTAGCGCGCCAGCGACTCGGTGATGCCTTCGCGCAGGCGCCACAGCTGGGCGGCCTGGGCATCGCTGGCACTGATCACACCGTCGCTGACCCAGCCGTTGCCCATGCAGTCCTCGAAGGCCGCCATCGCCGCGGCTTCCTGTGCCTCGTCGTTGGCCGCGAACTCGGTGACGACGTAGTACGGATGCACCTCGTCGAACGGTGCCTGCGCGCCATGCGCCAGCACGTGCTCCAGCGCCCGGTCGGTGAAGAATTCGAAGGCCTGCAGCTGCAGGCGCGCGCGGAACGCGGCGAACACCTGCATCAGCACCTCGAAGCTGGGTACTGCCAGCAGCATCACGTTGCTGGCTGGCGGCGGATCGGTGAGTTTCACTGTCGCCTCGACGATCACGCCCAACGTGCCTTCCGAACCGATCAGCAGCTGGCGGAAGTCATAGCCGCTGGAGTTCTTGATCAGTCCCTTGTTGAGTTCCAGCAGTTCGCCGCTGGCGGTAACCACCTTCAGCCCGGCGATCCACTCGCGGGTATTGCCATAGCGGATCACGCGGATGCCGCCGGCATTGGTGGCGATGTTGCCACCGATCGTGCACGACCCGCGCGCAGCGAAGTCCACCGGGTAGATCAGGCCGTGGTCCAGCGCGGCGTTGTGCACGGCCTCCAGCGGCATGCCGGCCTGCACCACCAGGGTGCGATCGACCGCGTCGTAGGCCAGTGCCTTGTTCATCCGTTCCAGGCTGAGCACCAGCTCGCCGTTGGCGGCCACCGCGCCACCGGAAAGGCCGGTACGGCCGCCGGACGGCACCACGGCCACGCCCTCGCCCGCACTCCAGCGCATCACCGCCTGTACTTCCTCGACCGTGGCCGGCAGTGCGATCGCCAGCGGCGCTGGCGTCCAGCGCCGGGTCCAGTCGCGCCCGTAATGCTCCAGGTCGGCCGGGTCGGTCTTCAGCTTCAGGCCGGGACAGGCCTGCTGCAGCGAGGCAATGCGGGAATCGGTCATGACGGTCCAACGCGGTGCGTGAAGACGGGCAAGCGTGCCAGCGGTACGCGCCAGCGTCCAGCCCCGCAGCGATACAGATAGCTACGGATGCAACCAATTGCGCACTGCACCATGGGCGCTTCGATCTGGCATAGTGGTCAGCCCCTGTCCCACTGGCCGTGTTGCCCCATGTCGCCGAAGAAGACCTCGTTCCCGAAGCAGGATATCCGCGTGCTGTTGCTGGAGGGGGTCAGCCAGACCGCCGTGGAGGTGTTCAGCGCCGCCGGCTACAGCCAGATCGAGGCGCACACCAAGGCGCTGCCCGAGGACGAACTGAAGGCGCGCATCGCCGAGGCGCACATCGTCGGCATCCGCTCGCGCACCCAGCTCAGCGCCGAGGTGCTGGCCGAGGCCAAGCGCCTGATCGCGGTGGGCTGCTTCTGCATCGGCACCAACCAGGTCGACCTGGACGCGGCCGAGCTGGCCGGCATCCCAGTGTTCAACGCGCCCTACTCCAACACCCGCAGCGTGGCCGAGCTGGTGATCGCCGAGGCGATCATGCTGACCCGCGGCATTCCGCAGAAGAACGCCGAATGCCATCGCGGCGGCTGGTCGAAGTCGGCCAGCGGCAGCCATGAAGTGCGCGGCAAGACGCTGGGCATCATCGGTTACGGCCACATCGGCACCCAGGTCGGCGTGCTGGCCGAATCGCTGGGCATGCAGGTGATCTTCCACGACGTGGAAACCAAGCTGGCACTGGGCAATGCCCGTGCAGCGGCCAGCCTGGACGACCTGCTGGCACGCGCTGACATCGTCACCCTGCATGTGCCGGAGACCCCAGCCACGCAATGGATGATCGGCAGCACCGAGCTCGCGAAGATGCGCAAGGGCGCGCACCTGATCAATGCCGCGCGCGGCACCGTGGTCGACATCGATGCACTGGATGCGGCCCTGGCCAGCGGCCACGTCGGTGGCGCCGCGCTGGACGTGTTCCCGGTCGAACCGAAGGGCAATGGCGATATCTTCGAATCGCCGCTGACCCGCCACGACAACGTGATCCTGACCCCGCACGTGGGCGGCAGCACGCTGGAAGCGCAGGACAACATCGGCGTGGAGGTGGCGGCCAAGCTGGTGCGCTACAGCGACAACGGCAGCACGCTGTCGGCGGTCAACTTCCCGGAAGTGACCCTGCCCGAACACGAAGACAGCCTGCGCCTGCTGCACATCCACCAGAACGTGCCGGGCGTGCTGTCCAGGGTCAACGAGATCTTCTCGCGCCACAACGTCAACATCGACGGCCAGTTCCTGCGCACCGACCCGAAGGTGGGTTACGTGGTGATTGACATCACCGCCAGCGAGGCGCAGGCCGCCGCCGTCCGCGACGAACTGGCCGCGATTCCAGGCACGCTGCGGACGCGCATCCTGTACTAGGTAAAAAGGGGACGGAGGGGATTAAGTCGTTTATGCATTAACGACTTAATCCCCTCCGTCCCCTTTTTTCAACGCGCCAGCCAACGGCGCGCCATGCGCTGCATGGATTCATCCGATTCGGGGTCGGCCGCGACCTCGGTCACCGGCCGCCAGGCCAGGTCCAGCGATTCCTCGCTGAGCACGAAGGCCTCGCCCCCCAGCGCCCGGATCACGAAACGCACGTCGTAGTGCCAGTGCCCCGGCACGTCCTTGCGCTCCGGAATCCAGTGCTTGTCCAGATCGAAGATGGCCGGGTCTTCCAGCACCAGGTCGCTCAGCCCCGACTCCTCCTCGGCTTCCTTCAGCGCCACCCGGGCCAGGTCACGGTCGCCGTCGGCGTGGCCGCCCAGCTGCAGCCAGCGCTGCAGCTTGCGGTGGTGGGTGAGCAGCAGGCGCTGGCCATCGGCGCTGACCAGCCAGCAGCTGGCGGTGAAGTGGCCGGCCAGGCGCTCGCGGCGGAACGGATCTTCCGGATCATCCAGCAATGTGCCGAATTCGGCAGCCAGGGCGTCGTGGGCGGGTTCGCGGCGCGCGTAGTCCCGGAGCAGGCCGCGCAGGCGATCGTCAAGCGCGGCAAGGGTTTCGGCGGTCTGGCTCATGAATGGGGGCGGTTCGGAAAAATACTGCTCATTATCGCCGTTCATTGTTGCGATTGCGCTTGTGCGTTGGCTTCAGCTTTGGCTAAGGTACAGCGGGCCGTTCGCACGGCCTTCACCATTCAAGGCAGCCGGCAACGTATCGGCCGCCCACCCATCCGATCACTAGGAAGTACTGCATGCTGAAAGCTCTGTTGAGGGTCAAGCCGGTCGAGCCGGCCGGGCACGTCGATGCCGGCGAACCCATCGAAGGCAGCCTGGACGGCGAAGCCACGTTGAAACGGACCCTCACGGCTAAACACCTCATCCTGCTGGGCGTGGGTGCGGTGATCGGCGCAGGCATCTTCGTGCTGACCGGCCAGGCCGCAGCCAACCACGCGGGCCCGGCGGTCATGCTGTCGTTCGTGCTGGCCGGTTTCGCCTGTGCGCTGGCAGGCCTGTGCTATGCCGAGTTCGCGGCGATGATGCCGGTCTCCGGCAGTGCCTACTCCTATTCCTACGCCACCCTCGGCGAAGGAATGGCCTGGTTCATCGGCTGGTGCCTGGTGCTGGAGTACCTGTTCGCCTCGGCCTCGGTCGCGGTGGGCTGGTCGGCCTACCTGATCAGCTTCATCACCACCACGCTGCACATGCCCTTCCCGGACATGCTCAGCGCCGCGCCCATCGCCTGGACCGGCAGCGAGTTCGTCTCCTCCGGCAAGCTGTTCAACCTGCCGGCGGTGCTGATCGTGGCGGCGGTGTCCGGCCTGCTGTACGTCGGCGTGACCCAGTCGGCGTTCGTCAACGCCATCATCGTGGCGATCAAGGTCACTGTCATCTGCCTGTTCATCGGCATCGGCGCGGCCCACATCGACCCGGCCAACTGGCACCCGTTTATTCCGGAAAACACCGGCGTGCCGGGTGAGTTCGGCTGGAGCGGCATCTTCCGCGCCGCCACCATCGTGTTCTTCGCGTACATCGGCTTCGATGCGGTCTCCACCGCTGCTGGCGAGACCAAGGACCCGCAACGCAACATGCCGATCGGCCTGCTCGGCTCGCTGGCCGTGTGCACGATCGTCTACATCATCGTCTGTGCGGTGCTGACCGGCATGATGCCGTACCACCTGCTGGGCACCGACAAGCCGGTGGCCACCGCCCTGGAGCCCTACCCGACCCTGTCCTGGCTGAAGACGTTCGTGGAAGTCGGCGCCATCGCCGGCCTGTCCTCGGTGGTGCTGGTGATGATGATGGGCCAGACCCGCATCGCCTATACCATCTCCCGCGACGGCCTGCTGCCGAAGTTCTTCGGCAAGGTCCATGCCCGTTTCCGCACCCCGTACGTCGCCACCATCGTGGTCGGCGTGATCGCCGCCGCGCTGGCCGGCCTGGTGCCGCTGAACGTGCTGGGCGAGCTGGTCTCGATGGGCACCCTGCTGGCGTTTGCCACGGTCTGCATCGGCGTGCTGGTACTGCGCTATTCCAAGCCGGACCTGCACCGCCCGTTCCGCGTGCCGATGGTGTGGATCATCTGCCCGCTCGGTGCGGCCACCTGCCTGTTCCTGTTCTGGCAGGCGTTCGTGGTGCATTGGCACCTGTTCGTTGGCTGGACGCTGCTGGGCCTGCTGATCTACCTGGGCTACGGCATCCGCAACAGCAAGCTGGCCAAGTCGCCCTGATCCGCCTTCGGGCCGGCCTCGCGCCGGCCCGTCCGTTTTCCCGCGCGCCGCCCATGGCGCGCTTCGACAAGACCACCACACATGTTCAAGCAACTGTGGGCCACCAAGCATCCGCATGCCGCCCATGAAGACGCCAACGGCCTGAGCCTGCGTCGCCACCTTGGCCCCTGGGGGCTGACCGCCCTTGGCATCGGCGCGGTGATCGGCGGCGGCATCTTCGTCATCACCGGCCAGGCCGCCGCCAACCACGCCGGCCCGGCGATCATGCTGTCCTTCGTGCTGGCCGCCATCTGCTGCGCCTTCTGCGCGCTGGCCTACGCCGAATTCGCCTCGATGGTGCCGGTCTCCGGCAGCGCCTACACCTACACCTACGCCACCTTCGGCGAGCTCTCGGCCTGGTTCATCGGCTGGATGCTGGTGCTCGAGTACGGCGTCTCCGCCTCGGCGGTCGCGGTCAGCTGGACCGGTTATTTCCTCAGCCTGCTCAGCCAGTTCGGCATCCATCTACCGGCGGCGCTGGTCAGCGCCCCACTCGATGCACAGCTGCGCCCCACCGGCGCGATCGCCAACCTGCCGGCCGCTGCGCTGGTACTGCTGCTGACCTGGCTGTGCTACGTCGGCATCAGCAAGTCCTCGGCGATGAACATGGCGATGGTCGTGCTCAAGACCGGCCTGATCCTGCTGGTCATCGTGGTCGGCTGGAAGTACGTGGACACCAGCAACTGGACGCCGTTCATTCCCGCCAACGAAGGGCCTGGCAAGTACGGCATGGAAGGCGTGCTGCGTGGCGCGGCGATGGTGTTCTTCGCCTACATCGGTTTCGAAGCGGTGTCGGTGGCGGCGCAGGAATCGAAGAATCCGCAGCGTGACATGCCGTTCGGCATGATGCTGTCGCTGGTGATCTGCACCGTGCTCTACATCGCGATGGCCGCGGTGATGACCGGCCTGGTGCCGTTCCAGCTGCTCGGCACCGACGAGCCGGTGGTGACTGCCGTGGCCGCGCATCCGCAGCTGGGCTGGCTGCGCTGGGTGGTCGAGGTCGGCGCGCTGGTCGGCCTGTCCTCGGTGGTGCTGGTGATGATCATCGGCCAGCCACGCATCTTCATGATCATGGGTCGCGACGGCCTGCTGCCGCCGGTGTTCACCAGGATCCACCCGAAGTACCGCACTCCGCACATCAACACCGTGATCACCGGCATCGGCATCGCGCTGCTGGCGGCGCTGTTCCCGCTGGACATCCTGGGCGAGCTGACCTCGATGGGCACGCTGATCGCGTTCGCCGCAGTCTGCGCCGGCGTGCTGATCCTGCGCCGTACCCAGCCGGACCTGCCGCGCCCGTTCCGCATGCCGATGGCGTGGCTGATCTGCAGCCTGGGCGTGTTGAGCTGCCTGGCGCTGCTGTCGGCGATGACGATGCACAACTGGATGCTGATGGGGGTGTGGACGTTCGTCGGTTTCGTGATCTATTTCTGCTACGGGTTCCGGCACAGCCGCCTGCGCGCGAAATGAAGGGATTGCAGGGCCTGCGGCCCTGCACCCGCCGGAGCCGGAGCAACTTCCAGAGCAACAGCTGGGTTGAGGGTTTGGCGGGGAGGCATGGGTTAGCGGGGGACGCCGTGAATCCATCCCTGGAGGCTTGGCCGCGGCATCCATGCCGCGGACACCCCCGCGAACCCATGCCTCCCCGCCCCTGACACTTTCCCGGCACGTCCGGTAGATCCACGCCATGCGTGGATGATGGTCATTCCCAGCGACCAGGGCGCCCGACGATGATCATCTGCGGCCAAACCAGATGGTCTTCTGTATCCAGCCTGCGCCGCCCATGCAGCCCATGAAGTGCTCGTGATTCTCCTTGGCGTTGACGTCCACGGTGTAGCGCTCGGTCTTTGGCATCAGCATCTTCTTGTATTTGCCATCCACGTCGCATGTCTCGCCTTCCTTGCAGACCGTCAGTACCTCGATCTCCTCGGTGCGCTCGACAACGTCCATCTTCTCCGGCCACTTCTCGTTGGCCTCTGCCCTGCAGCGCCACCGCGACTCTTCCAGCGGATCAGCATGATCACTGAAGCGGGCCCATTCGGTCGCACAACCTCTGGTCAACAGCGCAAGCCCCGCAGCCACGGCCAGTCGCATACACGTAGCCATCTCCATCATTCTTCTCGATTTCCGGTCGCTGCACGCGCTCGTACTTTCGATCCACGTCGTACGTGTTCTTGTCCTGCTCCCTGCTCGTCTCCAGCCTCGACGCCTGAACGGTTCGCATAGCCAGGTCATTCTCCGCTGGCCACTGTTGCCTCGAGTCTGTTGAGCAGCAACCGGTCGAGCCGCTGTCGTCCGCCGCGCCGGCTCCGCCTAGCGGCGATTGAACCAGATGAGCTGCTGCTGCCAGCCGGCACCGGCCATACAGGCATTGAACTCGCTGCTGCGGTCGGACGCGTTGACGTCCACGATGTAACTCTCCTCTTTCGGCATGGGTACCATGTTGTACTTGCCGTCAATGGCGCAGACTTCATCAAGCCTGCAGGGCACCTTGCGGTCTTCGTAGACAGTGCGCGTGGCCACTTCATTCCTGACCGGCCAGTGATCGTCGGCCTGCGCCCTGCAACTCGAATGGGCGGGGCCGAATGACCGCGCACCCGCATCCATCTTCACCCATTCCATCGTGCAGCCACTGCTGGCAAGCATGATGCCAATCACCCCCATCATCCCCATCGCGCGCGCGATCATCGAAGTACTCCTTTTCTTGGCGCTCGCCGGAACTTCTGCGGCAATCCGATGATGTTTCGCGGCAAGAGGGCTGTCCACGACCGGAATCGCTTCCAGCGGGAGCGCTGCCCTCCCCATTCAGCCAGCGCTGTGCTTGCCTCGATCCAACCCCTGCGCGCCGCCTGCCAGCACACCGCTTCGCGTTGCCCACGCAACAGGCAGGCGGTCGCCGCGCGGGCCCAGCATCGGGCCGGATCACGTAAAATGCCGTCCATGGACACCACCACCTTCCCCTACGACACCGCCCGCCTGGGCGAACTGGCCCAGCTGCTGATCGACAACGTCCGCGAACTGGCCCAGGCCGGCTGGACCCCGGCCACCAGCAGCAACTTCTCCCACCGCCTGGACGACCGCCACGCCGCGATCACCGTCTCGGGCAAGGACAAGGGCCGCCTGATCGAGGACGACATCATGGTGGTGGACTTCGATGGCAAGGCCGTCGGCCGCCCGCTGCGCCCCTCCGCCGAAACCCTGCTGCACACCCAGCTGTACCGCCGCTTCCCGGAAATCGGCTGCGTACTGCACACCCATTCGCCGGTGCAGACCATTGCCTCGCGCCTGTACGCGCCGCAGGGTCATGTGCAACTGGAAGGCTACGAACTGCTGAAGGCCTTCGCCGGCAACAGCACCCACGAGATGGCCATCGACGTGCCGGTATTCGCCAACACCCAGGACATGAACGTGCTTTCGAAGCAGGTCGATGATCTGCTCGACCGCCAGAACCTGTGGGGCTACCTGATCGACGGCCACGGCCTGTACGCCTGGGGCCGCGACATGGCCGAAGCGCGCCGTCATCTGGAAGCCTTCGAATTCCTGTTCCACTGCGAACTGGAACTGCGCAAGCTGCGCGGCTGAACCCGCGCGCAGGTGCAGATGCCGATCCGGAATCTGCAGCTCGCCCCACCCTGATACCCTGTCTTCCCCCCGAGACGTTCAAGCTGCCGCCATGAGCCGACTGCGCATCTACGACGACACCCGCCCCGAATCGCCGCTGCTGGACACCCAGGACGGCGCGGTCATCGCTGCCGAACTGCAGAAGATCGGCGTCACCTTCGAGCGCTGGCAGGCCACCGCGCCGGTCGCGCCGGGCGCCAGCCAGGAGGAAGTGTTCGCTGCCTACCGTGCGGACATCGACCGCCTGGTCGCCGAGCGCGGCTTCAAGAGCGTGGACGTCGCCTCGATCGCCCCGGACAACCCGAACCGCGCCGAGCTGCGGAAGAAGTTCCTCGACGAGCACTTCCACAAGGAAGACGAGGTGCGCTTCTTCGTCGCAGGCTCCGGCCTGTTCACCCTGCACGTGGGTGACAAGGTCTATGAGATCGAATGCGTGAAGGACGACCTGATCGCCGTGCCCGATGGCACCACCCACTGGTTCGACATGGGCGATGAACCGAGCTTCGTGGCGATCCGCTTCTTCACCGAGCCGGACGGCTGGGTGGGTCATTTCACCGGCACCGACATCGCGCAGAAGTTCCCCCGTTACGTACCTACCCAGGCGTCCTGATCCATGCAGCCCCGCGTCATCCTGACCGACATCGAAGGCACCACCAGCAGCATCTCGTTCGTCAAGAACGTGCTGTTCCCCTATGCCCGCCAGGCCTTGCCGGCGTTCGTTGCCGAACATGGCCAGCAGCCGGAGGTCCGCCGCTGGCTGGACGCGGTGGCTACCGAGATCGGCGGCGCCTGCCAGGACAGCCTGGTGGCCGAGACGCTGCAGGGCTGGGTCGACCAGGACCGCAAGCACACCGCGCTGAAGGCGCTGCAGGGCCTGATCTGGGATGAAGGCTACCGCCGCGGCGACTACACCGCGCACTTCTACCCGGAAGTGGCGCCGGTGCTGAAGGGCTGGCATGCCGCCGGCCTGCCGCTGTACGTGTACTCCTCCGGCTCGGTGCCGGCGCAGAAGCTGTTCTTCGGTTTCAGCGATGCCGGTGACCTCAGCCCGCTGGTGTCGGGCTGGTTCGATACCGAGATCGGCGGCAAGCGCGAGGCCGACAGCTACCACCGCATCGTGCAGGCGATCGGCGTGCCGGCCGGCGAGATCCTGTTCCTGTCGGATGTGGTGGAGGAATTGGACGCCGCCCGCGAAGCCGGCCTGCAGACCCGCCTGATCGATCGCCTGGATGATTACCCGATGCCGCGCATCGGCCAGGCCGCCAACGGCCACGAGCGGGTCGAGAACTTCCAGCAGATCCAGCTGTAAGCAAAATGGTAGAGGCCAACCTTGGTTGGCAAGCTCCTGGTGTGCCAACCAAGGTTGGCACCTACCAAAGCGGGATATCCCTCAACGCTCGTTGAGGGTCTTCACCCTCAGCGCCTCGCGCAGGGTAACCAGATCCACCGGGCCACGCACCGCGATATCGCGGGTTTCACCCGGCAGCAGATCCAGCAGGTTTTCTTCGACCTGCACGTCCAGCGCACCGAAGTCGATCCACGTCGCGCGCACGTAAGCCGCGCTTTCCAGCCGCAGTCGATAGTGGTCACCTTCGATGGACAACGTGGCCTTGAGCTTCTGCCGCGGCAACATCTGGTCCTTGGCTTCGACGAATCCGACCACCTGCCGCGCGCTCACCGCCCCGTTCTGCAGCAGCTCGAACACGGCCACCGTGCGCTTCGGGTCGGCACCGGACAACAATTCGGCATCGCGGAAATCACCGATCGAGGTCACACCCGACGCCGCCAGCGTCACCGCATCCTCGCGACGGCGCAGCACCTTCCCTTCCACGTCCATCACCCGCAGCCGCCAACGTGCATCCAGCGCCGCACCGTCATTGATCAGGCGTACCCGCGTGCTGCCCTCATCGCGCAGCGCGGCTACCGTGACCGGCGCGAAGAAGCGCCGCGCGGCGAAGTGCAGCGCCTTCCAGCGGCCGAAGTAATCCACGCTGGACCACGAGGCGCCTGGCCAGACATCGTTGAGCTGCCAGTACAGCGAACCCATCGTGTATGGCCGGGAGGCGCGATGATGCAGCGCCGCCAGTGCGATGCCATCGGCCTGCATGACCTGGCTGAGGTAGACGAAGTCCTCGAAGTCCTTCGGCGTGCCATAGCCCTGTTCGATGTAGTGCAGCAGGCGGCTGTTGCCCTCGCCGGCCATGAATTTCTGGTGCGCGCGGATCACCGGGCTGTCGATGCGCTGCTCGGCGCGGGTGGCGATCTGGTCCACCGTCGCCACCGACGGCCACGCCTGCAGCCCGTACTCGGACATGAAGCGCGGCGTCTCACGCAGGTAGGCCTGCACCGGCAGCGCCGGATTGCCCCAGACCTGCCAGTAGTGCTTGTCGCCGCGGGTCGAATCGTTGGCCTTCTCGTCCAGATCGTTGCTGGGCGAACTGGACCAGTACGGTACGCCCAGTCCTTCCTCGCCCACCACCTGGCGCAGGTCGTTGCCGAACAGGTCGACATAGCCCTGCCAGACCTTCGCCGCAAATGCCGGGTCGGCCGCCTTCAGGTCGCGGCCGTGACCCCAGTCCTTCCAGGCGGTTTCTTCCTCGTTGTTGCCACACCACAGCACGATGCTGGGGTGATGGCGCAGCCGGCGCACGTTGTCGCGCGCCTCGGCCACCACGCTGGCACGGAAGGCCGGATCGTAGCCCGGCTGCATGCCGCCGCCGAACATGAAGTCCTGCCAGACCAGCAGGCCCAGCTCATCGGCGATGTCGAAGAACGCGTCGTCCTCGTAGTAGCCACCGCCCCAGTTGCGCAGCATGTTCATGTTGGCGTCGCGCGCGGCGGTCAGCACCTGGCGCAGGCGTGCTGCGTCGACGCGTGCGGGGAAGGCATCGAACGGAATGACGTTGGCGCCCTTGGCGAAGATCTGCACGCCGTTGATGACGAAGGCGAAGCCCTGCCCGCCCTTGCCGTCCTCTTCGCGGCGCAGTTCGACCGTGCGCAGGCCGATGCGCTGCTCGCGCACCAGCGTTGCGTCGGCACCGCCATTCAGGCGCGCCTGCACGGTATAGCGATCCTGCGCACCATGGCCGACCGGCCACCACCGCTTCGGTTCCGCCAGTTCAATCGGTAGTTCAACACTGTTCTGCCCGGGCTTCAGCAGTACGGTGCGCTGCTGCTGGGCCACGCTGCGACCCTGCGGATCGAGGACTTCCACATTGACGACCGCAGAACCGGTGGCGCTGCCCTGCTCCACCTGCAGCAGCACCGCCAGCTTCGCCTGCTCCGCGCTCAATGCATCGGTGCGCACGGCAAGACTGGTCAGGCGGTGCGTATCCCAGGCCTGCAGGTCGACCCCGCGCCAGACCCCGGCGGTGACATAACGCGGGCCCCAGTCCCAGCCGAAGTGGTAGGCCGGCTTGCGCGCGAAGTTGCCGACCATCGCGTCCTTCGGCTCATCGCCATACGGCGACGGGTAGTTGCCAGCGATCTTGTGTGGCATTGCCTCCACGCCCGGCAACAGGGTGCGGATTGGCGAACGGAACACGATCTGCAGTTCATTGCCCCTGGCGCGCAGATGCCCTTCCACGCGCGCGCGCCAGGTCCGGTGCGCGTTGTCCGCGCGCAGCAGCGGCTTGCCGTTGAGGCTGACTTCGGCATAAGTGTCCAGCCCGTCGAAGCGCAGTTCGGCATTGGGCTTGGCCAGCATCGCCGCGTCCACGTCGAAGCGCGCGCGGTACTCCCAGGCCGCCAGGCCGATCCATTGCAGCTCCGCTTCGGGCGCACCCACGTACGGGTCGCGGATCAGCGCATGCGCCAGCAGGTCGGTGTGCACGCTGCCCGGCACCGTCGCCGTACGCCATTGCTGCAGGCCTGGATGAGCTGCGCCCTGCGCGTCGCCGGGCAGCATGCGGAACTCCCACTGTGCCTGCAGAGGCGCTGCAGTTGCCGGGAAGGCCGACGTTGCGACCAGCAGCAGGAGCAGACGGACAACGAGGGAAAGACGATGCACGCGGAGCTCCTGTTCTTCCGCCGGGCGTGGCCCGGCGCTACTGATTCCGATTCATCATGCGTATGGCGACACGCGCCTCAACGCACCACGTTCAACACTTCGTAGCACGCGCCCATGGTGTGGTAATCCACCTTGCCGGCCGGGCTCTTCTCGTCGCTGTACTTGCGGTTGTCGGCATCGAGGATGCGGAACCAGGCGCCGAACTGATGGTCGACGAAGTGCTCCCACGCGTACGCCCAGATGCGCTCGTACCACTGCCAGTAGCGGTCATCACCGGTGCGCTTGGCCATCAGCGCGGCGGTCGCCAGCGTCTCCGCCTGCACCCAGAAGTACTTGTCGTCGTCGCAGACGAAGCTGTCGCCGCCGATCGGCGCGCCATCCATGCCCGGCTGCCGGCGCGATTCCGGTGCGAAGCCGTAGTACAGGCCGCCTCGCGCTTCGTCCCAGCTGCGCGCCACGGCCATGTCGAACAGGTGCTGCGCGGTCGGCACCAGCCAGTCGGCCTGCACGTGGCGATCGAGGATCAGCAGCAGCTTGGCCCACTCGGTCTGGTGCCCCGGCTGGAAGCCCCACGGGCGGAACAGGTGCTTGGGGTCGTCCAGGTTGTAGTCCCAGTCGATCTCCCAGTTCTCATCGTAGTGCTCCCAGACCAGCCCGCCGGCCTTGGCCGCCTGGCGGCGGGTCATGTTGTCGGCCAGCTGCAGCGCGCGCTCCACATAGCGCTGCTCGCCACTGGCCTCGAACGCGGCCAGCATCGCCTCGCACATGTGCATGTTGGCGTTCTGTCCACGGTAGCCGGTGAAGTTCCACTGGCCGTCCGCTTCATCCCTGTAGAGCCCGTGCTGCGGTTCCCAGAAGCGCGCTTCCAGCAGCTGCCAGGTCTCGTCCATCCACGCGCGGGCCTGTTCGATGCCTGCCTTCAGCGCACAGCTGTAGGCCAGCAGCACGAAGGCTACGCCGTAGCAGTGGTTCATGTCGTCCTCGACCTTGCCATCACGCAGGGTCCAGGCATAGCCGCCGGTGGCGGGGTTGCGGTGCACCTCGCGCAGGTAGCGCACGCCGTGCTCGACCGCGTCGCGGTACTCGGCATTGCCGAACTCGCGGTAGGCCATCGCGTAGTTGAAGACGAAACGGGTGCTGCTCACCAGGTGGCGATGGCTGGCATCGTAGATGCTGCCGTCATCACGGAAGTAGTGGAAGAAGCCACCGTTGGGATCGATGCAGCGCGGGTGGTAGAACGCCATGGTATCGGCGATGTGCGCGCGCAGGAACGCGGGCGAACGGAAATCGGGCGAGGTGCTCATGCAGTAATGTCCTGTGCCTGCAGCAGCTGCTGCACTTCATCGAGCGAGGGCATCGCGGCAAACGCGCCCTTGCGGGTAACAGCCAGCGCGCCGACCGCTGCGCCAAAGCGCAGCGTGGCGGTGATCGCCTCGGGGTCCTGGCAGAAGGCGGTAAAACCGGCACCGGCCCCGCCGCGCTCCAGCAGGCCGACCAGCACGCCACCGACGAAGGCATCACCGGCCGCGGTGGTGTCGACCGTGGCCACGCGGAAGCTGGTGACGGTGCCGTGGTTGTCGCGGGTGTACCAGTGCAGCGTCGCTGCACCATCGGTGACGATCACCCAGCGCGCCCGCGCGGCCAGCAGGCGCCGCAGCACCGCCGCCTCGCCATCGGCGCCCAGCGGCGCGGCCAGGTAGTCCAGCTCTTCGCGCGACAGCTTGACCAGGTCGGCGCGTTCCAGCGCCTGCCACAGGCGCGGCGTCGGGTCCTCGTTCGCCGGCCACAGGGCAGGACGCAGGTTGAGGTCCAGGCTGACCACCGCACCGGCACCGCGGGCACGGTCCATGCCGGCGAAGGTCGCCTCGGCGATGGCCGGCTCGGTCAGGCTGTTGGAACAGACGTGGAAGCACTGCGCGCTGTCGAGGCACGCCGCCTGGAAGTCGCTGTCACGGAACAGCAGGTCAGCCGCCGGCGGGCGGTAGAAGCTGAAGCTGCGCTCGCCATTGGCATCCAGGGCCACGAAGGCCAGTGCGGTCTTGGCCGCGTCGGTGCGCACGATGTAATCGGTACCCACGCCGTGCTCGACCAGGCTGTCGGCCAGGAAGTCGCCGAACATGTCGCGGCCCAGCATGCCGACGAACTGGGTCTTCGCACCCAGCCGCGCAGCCGCCACCGCGACGTTGGCCGGCGCCCCACCGGCGTACTGCAGGAACGCACGCGGGGTGTCGGCCGAGGCCGGCGGCTGTGCTAGTAGATCGATCAAAATTTCGCCGAAGCAAACGATGGCACCCATTCCGGACTCAGCCTCCCTGCGTTGCGGAGGCCGGCGTACGCGCGCCGACCAGTCCGTAGAAAATGATGTAGCCGTAGCACAGCAGCGGCAGGATGAAGCTGGCCTGCACGCCGATGTGGTCGGCCAGCACGCCCTGCAGGTACGGCACCACGGCACCGCCGACGATGGCCATGATCAGCAGGCTGGACCCCTTGTTGGTCAGCGGGCCGAGGCGCTCGATGCTCAGCGCGAAGATGGTCGGGAACATGATCGAGTTGAACAGGCCGATGGCCACCACCGAGTACAGCGCGACGTTGCCGGAGCTCAGCATGGTGGTGACCAGCAGCGCCACGTTGACCAGCGCGAAGATCGCCAGCAGACGGCTGGGCGAGAAGCGCGCCAGCAGCGCCGAACCGGCGAAGCGGCCAATCATCGCCATCGTCCAGTAGGCCGACACGTAATGCGTGGCCTGCTGCTCGCTGAAGCCACCGATGTTCGGCATCGACAGGTAGTTGACCAGGAAGCTGCCAATCGACACTTCGGCGCCGACGTAGAAGAAGATGCCCAGCACGCCCAGCAGCAGGTGGCGCTTGCGCAGCGCATCCAGGTAGCTGTGGTGGTGGCCCTGGTCGGCCTGCTCGGTGGCGTCGCTCAGCGCCGGCAGGCGGAACAGGAATACGAACAGCGCCAGCAGCACCAGCGCCACCGCCAGGCCCACGTACGGACCCTGCACAGCCTGCGCCTCGGCGGCACGGTAGGCCAGCTGCTCGGCGGCCGGCAGCGCCGCGATGTCGTCAGCGCTCTTGACCGTGTTGGACAGGATCAGCATGCCGCCGAAGATCGGGGCGATTGCCGTGCCCAGCGAGTTCAGCGCCTGCGCCAGGGTCAGGCGGCTGGAGCTGGTCTGCTCCGGGCCCAGCAGCGCGACGTAGGGGTTGGCGGCCACCTGCAGCACGGTAATGCCGGTGGCCAGCACGAACAGTGCGCCGAGGAAGGCGCCATAGACGCGCAGTTCGGCCGCCGGCCAGAAGCCCAGCGCGCCGATGCCGGCGATCACCAGGCCGGCGACGATGCCCTTCTTGTAGCCCAGCGCCGCCACCAGCCGCCCCGCCGGCAGCGACATCAGGAAATAGGTGCCGAAGAAGGTGAACTGCACCAGCATCGCCTTGGCGTAGTTCAGCTCGAACACCGCCTTCAGGTGCGGGATAAGGATGTCATTGAGGCAGGTCAGGAAGCCCCACATGAAGAAGATCGTGGTGACGACAGCCAACGCCTTGCCGTTGGTGACGGCGGGTGCGTTGCCCGAGGAACCCGATGGACGGGGCGTTGCGGAGATCGGCATGCGGTACGCGCCTCGATGCGCGGAAGGTCGTTGTTGCGTGGAAGGGGTATGCGGAAGGAATCAATTCGGTCGCGCAGCACTGCTTTCGCGGATGCGCAGCTGCACCGGCGCGATCGTGCGCCGTGGCGGCGCATCCGGTTCGTCCAGCCGTTGCAGCAGCAGCGCGGCCGCTTGCCGGCCACGCTCGCGCGGGTCGGCAGTGAGCGTGGTCAACGGTGGCACCGCCACCGCAGCCTCGGAAATGTCGTCGAAACCAGTAACGGCAAAGTCGCCACCGGGACGGATGCCACGCGAGTTCAAGCCCAGCATCAGGCCCAGCGCGACGGTGTCGTTGTAGCAGACCGCCGCACTCGGACGATGGCCATCGGCAAACAGTTCATCGGTGCGCGCTGCTGCTTCCAGGCGGTTCGGCGCCGACTCGATCATCCAACCCGGCGGCAGCGACAGCCCGGCCTCGGCCAGCGCCTGCTGGAAACCGGCGCGGCGCTGGTGGCAGGAACTGGATGCGGCGTGGCCGCCGAAGAAGGCGATCTGGCGATGGCCGCGCTCGATCAGGTGGCGCGTGGCCAGATAGGCGCCGTGCTGGTTGTCCAGGGTCAGGAAGTCCCAGTCAGCCCCGGCCAGTTCACGGTTGAACAGCAGCACGTTGGCATTGGCGCCCAGCGCCTGCCGCAACTGCGCGGTGTCGCTGCCCTCGGCCGGCGACAGGATCAGGCCGGCCGGGGTGTGCTCCATCAGCGTGGACAGCACGGCCTGCTGGCGCTCCGGCGATTCCCCGGTGCTGCCCAGCAACGTCACGTAACCGCGCCCGCCCAGTGCCTCGTCCACGCCGGACGCGAATTCGGCGAAGAACGGGTTGGACAGGTCGTTGATCACCAGCGCGATGCTCGACGAGGTGCGCCGGCGCAGGTTGGCCGCCGCGCGGTTGTAGACATAGCGCTGGCGGCGCAGCTCGGCCTCGACCTTGGCGCGGGTATCGACATTGACCAGCGGGCTGCCGCGCAGCACCAGCGACACGGTTGCCCGTGACACGCCGATCGCACGCGCGATGTCGGTCACCGTCACCGCCTTGCCGGCGCGCTTGCTGGGACTGCTGCCGTTGTCGTTCATCGTCTTCCCGGACTCCGCTGGAGGCTCAAGCCTAATGGATCAGGGCCGTGTCGTGCCGTGCCGTTCGCTGGGTCACCGCGAACGGCACAGTCCGGCTCAGCGCAGCTGGCTGCCCGGTGCCGCGCACCAGGATACCGGCAGGTCCTTCACCGCCGTGCCCCAGCCCTGCTCCGGCACCTTCGCATCCAGCGCAAAGCGCACGCGCGGGCCCTGCTGCAGGCGGTTCCAGTCCAGCCACACCGGTGCATGCGCCTGGCCATCGACCTGCACGCCCTGCACATACTGCAGGCGGCGGCCATCGGCGCCCGGCGCGTCGATGCGCAGGGTGCGGCCATTGCCCATGTCCACTTCCACCTTGCTGAAGCGCGGGGTGTGCAGCAGGAACTGGCCGCTGCCCGGCACCGCCGGGTACACGCCGATGGCACTGAACAGGTACCAGGCCGACATCGTGCCGAGGTCATCGTTGCCGGTCACGCCGTTGGGGGCATTGGTGAACAGCTGCTGCGCCGCACGCACCACGGCCGCGGTCTTCCACGGCTGGCCGATCAGCGTGTACAGCCACGGCGAGTGCAGGTCCGGCTCGTTGTTCGGGTTGTAGCGGAACTGGTTGTAGTAGCTGTACGGCCCGACCACCCACGCCTTGCGGGCGGCATTGAGCGGATCGGCCTGCAGCGCGTCCATCGCGAAGAACGCATCGAGGCGGCGGCCCGCCTGCTCGCGGCCGTCCATCGCTTCGACCAGGCCCGGCACGTCCTGCTGCGCCAGCCACTGGTACTGCCACGCCGTGCCCTCGTGGAAACCGTGGTGCGAACGCGGGCTGTAATGGCCGTCGGACGGGGTGTACCACTGGCCGTCCTCGGTACGCGGGCGCGGGAACCCGGTGAAGCCGGTCTCGGCGTCGCGCACCTGCGGGTCCCACACCTTGCGCCAGTTGCGGCCGCGCTCGCGCAGCGTCGCCGCATCCTGGGCATGGCCCAGGCCGTCGGCCATCTGCGAGAGCGCGCAGTCGGCCAGCGCGTACTCCAGCGTGGCCGAACCACCGTGGTGCGGATCGACGTCCATGCCCTTGGACGGGAATGCACGGTCATAGGCCACGTAGCCCTTGTCCAGGTAAGTCGGGTTGCCGGAGCGGCCGGCCATGCGCGAGTTCAGCGGCGGCGTGCCGAAGGCATTGCGGCGCAGCGCATCCCACGCCTGCGATTCACGGCCCTTGAGTGCACCGAAGCGCCACAGGTCGACCATGAACGGGGTGACCGGATCGCCGGTCATGATGTTGGTTTCGAAGTTGGCATAGCCCCAGCGCGGCAGCCAACCGCCCTGCTCATCGATCGCCAGCAGGGTACGGCCGATGTCACGCGCCACGTCCGGGCGGGTAAGTGCCAGCCACTGGTTCTGCGCGCGGTAGGTATCCCACAGCGAGAAGTACTCGTAATAGGTCCAGCCATCGGCACGGTGGATGCCATCGTCATAGCCGCGGTAGCGGCCATCGGCATCGTTGCCGGTCATCGGCTGCAGCAGCGCGTGGTAGACCGCGCTGTAGAACACGGTGCGGTCATCGGCGGTGCCGCCCTGCACGCGTACACGGCCCAGCTGCTCACGCCAGTCCTGCTGCGACAGCGCGCGCATGCGGTCGAAACCGAGCAGCGACCCACCCTGCATGCCCTCGGCACGCAGGTTGGTGCGCGCGCCTTCGGCATCCACGTGCGAGATCGCGCTGACCGCCGTCACCGACTGGCCCTTGGCCAGGTCGAAGCTGAGCCAGGCACCGTTCGGCTTCTGCTCGCCTTCCATGCTGTGGCGCGCGCCCGGCAGGCCGCCGCCCTCACCCCAGGTGCCATGCGCCTTGAACGGACGGTCGAACTCGATGCGGAACCAGGTGGTGTACTGATGGCCGCCGCAGAAACTCTTGGTGACCAGCTTGCCCTCGACCACGCGGTCGCCGACCACATCGACCACGCTGCCGATCACCGAATGGCGCTCGTTGGCCTGGCCGACATTGACCAGCACGTGGCCATCGCCACTGCGCTGGCTGAAGGTGTAGCGCTCGGCCGCAGCACGGGTACGCGCGGTCGCCTCGGCATCGATGCCGCCGTAGCTGGTCAGCCGCACCTTATAGTAGCCGGCCTGGCCGACCTCGCCATCGTGGGTGTAGGACGCGGCGTAGGCCTTGTGGTCGAACTGCCTGGCGTTGCCGGTATCGAAATCGCCGCCCGGACCGATCGAGCCCGTGACCGGCAGCACCGACACCTGGCCGCCCTGTTCCCAGCAGCCGGCACCGGAGATGAAGGAGTGGCCGAAGCCACGGATCTTCTCGTCGTCATAGCGCCAACCCGAATAGTGGCTGCCGATCGGGCTGACCTGGATCAGGCCGAACGGCGCCGACGCGCCCGGGAACGTATTGCCGTCGTCCTTGCTGCCGATGAAGGTATTGACCTCGCGCTCCAGCGCTGCCGGCGCGGCCTGCAGCAGCATCGGCGCCGCCGACAGCGCAATCAGGCAGGCCAGGCGCACCAGCGGGCGCGAGGATGATGGGACGGCGGGAGCGGACGGCACTGGACGCATGTCGGGTTCCTGTAGTCGATGACGCAGAGACAGACGGCCCGGGCCTTCCGGCACCGTTCCGCTGAGCTCTGCCTGGACCGGCAGAAGGCTCCCCCTGGAATGACGCCCGACCCACGTGACCGTGGATTTAGATCGATTCAAGTAGAGCATGCAGGTTCAGCCGAATGCATTCTGCGGCGCAGCATGAGGGGGTTCGGCAGGGCTGCGCCCTGCACCCGCGGTAGTGCCGGCCGCTGGCCGGCAACCTCAGAAGCAACAGCCGAAGCAACAGCAAAAGCCGGCGATCCGTGGAATGGCGGGGTGGGTCCGGTTGCGAGGGACGCCGTAGACCCATCCTTGGGGGCTTGCCCGCGGCATCCATGCCGCGGACACCCCCGCAACCGGACCCACCCCGCCTTCGACAGATTTCCGCGATCTGTGGATGGATCCACGCCATGCGTGGATGAATCTCTGTCAGACAACGAAATCGATTGGGGTCAGATCCGTTTTCCTTTGGAAAACGGATCTGACCCCAGGACCCCATGTCGTTCCAGGATCAGTCCAACCGTCACCGGGAAACTGTCAAAGGTGGGGCGGTGTGGGCTGGCAGGACCGTTGGCGCCATGGATGGCGCCATCGAGCCCCCATGGAAGGGTTTACGGCCTGTCCTGCCAGTCCACACCGCACCGCCAAACCCAGACAACCCAGAGCCGCTTTGGCTTTGGCTCTTGCCGGCCAGCGGCCGGCACTACCCGCAGGTGCAGGGCGCAGCCCTGCCGCCCCCCTCCCTGCGCACGAAAACGATTTCACTGATTTCAGCAAACCGTCATCCCTACGCCACGCCAGTACCATATTGCGGAGCAGCATGCGCCCAAGGACGACCCATGCTAAAAATCGCCCGCCCATCGCTTAGATCGATCCAAGACGACGCTGCGATGGCCGGGAGTTGGGGGAGCAGCAACAGGACGTACACCAGGCCACGCGTGCGGTGCTACTGCCACTGCATGGCGACAGCGACAAATTCACTTCAAATTAGATCGATTCAAGTTGTCCGTGCCACGTCACCGGATCAATCCAGGAGAGAGGGAGAGATGGGAATGAAGCATTCAACACGTACGCACGGCCAGGACGCATTGTCGCTGGCCATCGCGCTGGCCCTGGCTGCCGCCGTCATTCCGGCAGGCGCCGCCGCGCAGCAGGCCACGTCCACCGGCTCGCAGGACGCCACGACTCTGGACAGCGTCCAGGTCACCGGCTACCGCTACGCCATCGAAAAGAGCCTTGAGCAGAAGCGCGACGCCAACGCCGTTGTCGAAGTGATCACCGCCGAGGACGTCGGCAAGTTCCCCGACAAGAACGTGGCCGACGCACTGCAGCGCGTGCCCGGCGTGGTCATCACCCGCAGCGGTGGTGAAGGCAAGAGTGTCAGCGTGCGCGGCCTTGCGCCGGACCTGACGCTGACCCAGTTGAATGGCAACTACGTGGCCACGTCGGAAACCAACGACGAAGCCACCCGTTCGTTCAACTACACCCTGCTTCCGTCGAACATGCTGTCCAGCGCCGAGCTGTTCAAGTCCCCGGAAGCCCGCATCGACGAAGGCGGCATCGGCGGCACGGTCATCCTGCACACGCGCCGTCCGCTGGACATGGAGTCCAACTCGGGCTTCGTCACGCTCGAGGGCACCTCCTCCGATACCCACCACGATATCGACCCGCAGGCCTCGGCCCTGTATTCGTGGCACAGCAAGGATGAGCGCTTCGGCGTGCTGGTCGGCGTGACCCAGCAGAAGCGCACCACCCGCACCATGGAGGCCAGCACCGAGGACTACCAGTGGTACGGCGCCGGCAAGGCACGCGACGCCTATGGCAACGTGCAGCAGCAGGATGGCATCCACTACTGGTGGGGCAAGTCCGGTTTCAACAACCAGACCGGCGGCAACTACAGCGACTTCTTCATGCCGACCTCGGTGAACTTCGCGGTGAAGGAAGAAAAGCGCGAGCGCAAGGGCGGCCAGCTGACCTTCCAGTTCAAGCCGGTCGACAACGTCACGATGACCGCCAACTACTTCCGCTTCGAGCTGCAGGGTGACTACACCCAGAACATGCTGAAGATTCCGGAATGGAGCATGGCGCGCTACAACCAGGACGGCAACTGGGCCGGAGGCCGCCTTCTCAATGGCCTGGACTTCGATGCCAGCGGCAACACCGTCACGGGTGCCCAATTCGAAAAGCTGGCTGGAAAGACCTACTACTGCAGCGAAGACCAGGCCAAGGCCGCCGGCCTCAAGCCCGGCGGCTGGGGCCCGGACGACTGCACGATTCCGACACCGCAGCTGACCGGTGGCTACAGCAAGGAAAAGGCGCTGTCGCAGACCGCCGACCTGACCATCGACTGGGACATCAGCCCGCTGTGGAAGGCCTCGTTCACCGGTGGCCGCACCTGGTCCGAAGGTGGTCCGTCGATGAACTTCCGCATGTCGGCCAAGCCGCGCCGCAAGGTCGGCAACGACTACCTGTCCGGTAACCAGTACAGCGCATGGGACCTGACCGGCACGCCGTCTGCCACCTTCTCGCCCGACCTGCAGCAGCAATTGATGAACGGCATCGCCGAAGTCGACACCGGCTCGACCGATTCGTCGTGGAAGCGCACCGAGGTCAAGCAGAACTACTTCCAGGCCGACGTGACCAAGCTGTTCGAGTCCGGTTGGCTGGATTCGATCCAGTTCGGTGCCAAATACCGTGATGGCAAGGTCCACCGCAACACCGGCAACACCTACTGGGTATGCCCGGGCCGTGACCCGGCCGACTATGACAACAGCCGCTACCAGAGTGGCTGCGATCCGACTGCCGGCGATGCGCAGCCCGGCTTCTTCCTGTCGAACCCGATCAGCAACATTGCCGGTGGCTTCAATGCCAACGTGTTCCCGGGCATCAACTACCCGGCGTACATCGACTATCTGAACAAGACCTACGGTGGTTCGCACAACCGTACCGAGGAAGACTTCGTCTACAACGTCAACGAGAAGATCTACTCCGGCTACTTCCAGGCCAACTTCCGCACCGAGCGCCTGCGCGGCAATGTCGGCGTGCGTGTGGTGCGCACCAAGCAGTTCGCGCAGTCTTCCGACTCGATCGAGAAGTTCAACGACTACTTCCTGGACAACGCGTCCGGCGCGCCGATGGCGTGCACCGACCCCGCCGCTGCGGCCTACCCGACCTACAGCTGCGAGAGCGGCTTCGTGCGCCTGCCGCACGACCTGGCGCAGAGCAAGACCTACAGCCTGATCGGCGTGGACCGCACCTACACCGACGTGCTGCCGAGTTTCAACATTGCATGGGACATCACCGACACGCTGGTGCTGCGTGGTGCCGCATCAAAGGTGATCGCCCGCCCTGGCTACACCGACATCGCAGCACCGGGCGCACTGAGCTACTACAGCGAGGAGTACGTCAATGATCGCCGCGTTGCCGGTGGCGCATCGACCGCAGGCTGGGTCGGCCAGGGCAGCAACAAGCAGCTGGAGCCGTTCAAGGCCACCCAGTTCGACCTGGGCCTGGAGTGGTACTTCCAGCCGGGCGCGGTCGCCGGCGCCAGCCTGTTCCGCAAGAACGTGGACAACTTCACCCTGCCGGTGGTGCGCGACACGCCCATGGTCATCAACGGTGAAGCGGTGAACGTGCAGCGCTACGAGACCCAGGCCAATGGCCGCGATGGTGTATCGCAGGGCGTCGAGCTGTATGGCCAGTACACCTTCGATTTCGGCTTCGGCGTGCAGGCCAACTACACCTACAACGACACCAACCTGGCTTCCATTGTTCTGGACGGGCAGGAAATCGGCTCCTCGCCGCTGGTCGGCAGCGCCAAGAACCAGGCCAACGTGACGGTCTTCTACGAGAACGAGAAATTCCTCGCGCGCGCCTCGTTCAACCGTCGCGGCCAGGTGGTCGGTGGGCTCAACAATGGCCTCACCGTCTACACCGAGCCGTATGACCAGCTGGACCTGAACGTGGCCTACAACCTGACCCCGGACTGGACCCTGACCGCCTCGGTGATCAATGCCACCAAGTCGGAGCAGCGCGTGCACCTGGGAAGCGACACCAAGGCACGCCTGATCTCCAATACCTATGCAGGCCGCCAGCTGTACTTCGGCGCTACCTGGAAGTTCTAAGGCAACACCGGGTTGCCCGGGCGCGCCCCGGTGCAACCCATGCCCTGCCCTGGCGGGGACGTTCCTCCACGGCAGCCGCGCTGGTACAGGTGGCTGCCGTTTTTTTTGTCCGCGCCTTGTTCGTCGTTCAGCCCGACGCTTGACCCTGCCATCGTTGGAAGGTGCACACTGGTCCCATCCCAAGAGCAGCGAAGGAGCTACAGATGGAATTCCATGTCGACGGCATGACCTGCGGCGGCTGTGCGCGCAGCGTGACCCGTGCGATCCAGCAGATCGATCCGAACGCCAGCGTGGTGGCCGATCCGCCGACCGGGCTGGTCAAGGTGCAGACCACCGCGTCGCAGGAACAGGTGTTCGCCGCGGTGAACGATGCCGGCTTCCCGCCGCGTACTGCCTGATCCCCTGCCCCCGTCTCACACAGAAAAGCCCGCCCGGTGCTGCTGCACCCGGCAGGCTTTTTCATGCATGCGATATCGAGTCAATGCTTGTGCGTACGCCGCCGCACCGCACCGGTCTTCGCGGTATCGACCGGCACCGGCGTCTGATCATCCTCACCCAGCCGCTGCAGGATCGGGCACTCCGGGCGCTCGTCGCCCGCACAACAACTGATCAGCGATTTCAGCGTGTCGGCCATCTGCCGCATGTGCTCGATGCGCTGTTCCAGGTCGGCAATGTGCTGTTCGGCCAGGTGCTTGACGTCGGCGCTGTGCCGCGAGGTGTCGTTCCACAGGCCCAGCAGGTCGCCGATCTCGGCCACCTGGAAGCCGAGGTCGCGCGCGCGGCGGATGAAGCGCAGGCGGTGGATATCCGCCTGCGAATACGCCCGGTAGCCCGACTCGGTTCTATCAGCGGCGGGAATCAGGCCGATCTGTTCGTAGTAGCGGATCATCTTCGCCGACACGCTGGAGGCCTTGGCGGCTTCACCGATGTTCATGGCATCCCCCTCACTGAGTGACGGCGGGGGCGTCCGCCATCGGCGGCTGGAAGCGGCGCAGGCGCAGCGCGTTGCCAAGCACGAACACGCTGGACAGTGCCATCGCACCGGCCGCGAACACCGGCGACAGCAGCACGCCCCAGACCGGATACAGCACGCCGGCCGCCACCGGAATCAATGCGGTGTTGTAAGCGAAGGCCCAGAACAGGTTCTGGCGGATGTTGCCCAGCGTTGCCTTCGATAGTGCAATGGCATTCGGCACGCCCTGCAGGTTGCCCGACATCAGCACCACATCGGCCGACTCGACCGCGATATCGGTGCCGGTGCCGATGGCCAGGCCGACATCGGCCTCGGCCAGCGCCGGCGCATCGTTGATGCCGTCGCCGACGAAGGCGACATGGCCATGTGTGGCCTTCAAGCGGCGCACCGCCTCGACCTTGCCTTCCGGCAGCACCTCGGCCACCACTTCGTCGATGCCGAGCTGGCGCGCGATCGCCTGCGCGGTACCAGCGTTGTCACCGGTGATCATCGCCACCTTAAGGCCGAGCTGATGCAGTGCCGCGATTGCGGCCGGCGTGCTCGGCTTGATCGGATCGGATACCGCGATGATTGCGGCCAGGCGGCCGTCGATGGCGGCATACAGCGGCGACTTGCCCTGGGTGCCCAGCTCTGCCGCCAGCGTCGCAAACAAAGTGATGTCCACGCCCAGGTCGCGCATGAAGCGATCGGCACCGACCTCCACGCGTGCACCCTCGACACTGGCCCGCACGCCCATGCCGGTGACCGATTCGAAGTCGACCATGCCCGGCAACGCGATGCCCTGGCCGGTCGCGGCATCAACAATCGCGCGGGCGATGGGATGCTCCGAGCGCGACTCCGTTGCGGCAACTGCCGCCAGCACCGTGTTGTGATCGAAGCCGGCAGCAATCTCCAGATCGGTCAGGCGCGGGCGCCCTTCGGTCAGCGTGCCGGTCTTGTCCACCGCCACCACCTGTGCATCCTTCAACAACTGGAGCGCTTCACCCTTGCGGAACAGCACACCCATCTCGGCGCCACGGCCGGTCCCGACCATGATCGAGGTCGGCGTCGCCAACCCCATCGCGCACGGGCAGGCAATGATCAGCACCGCCACCGCATTGACCAGCGCGAAGCTCAGCGCTGGCGAGGGCCCGAAGATCAGCCAGACTGCGAAGGTCGCCAGCGCGGCCAGCATCACCGCCGGCACGAACCACAGGGTGACCTTGTCGACCACCGCCTGGATCGGCAGCTTCGAGCCCTGCGCCTGTTCGACCATGCGGATGATCTGCGCCAGCATGGTCTGCGCGCCCACCGCCGTGGCACGTACCGTCAGTGCGCCCTTCTGGTTGACCGTACCGCCCACCACGCTGCTGCCCGGCTGCTTCTCGACCGGGATCGGCTCGCCGCTGATCATCGACTCGTCGATGTAGCTGCGGCCCTCGACCACTTCGCCGTCGACCGGCACGCGCTCGCCCGGGCGCACTTCCACCACGTCGCCGCTCAGCACTTCATTGACCGGGACATCCACCGTCCGGCCGTCACGGACCACGTGGGCAACCTTCGCCTGCAGATTGACCAGTCGCTTGATCGCCTCGGAGGTGCGGCCCTTGGCCCGGGCCTCAAGGAAGCGGCCGAGCAGGATCAGCGCAACGATCACCGCCGCTGCTTCGTAGTAGACGTTCACCGTGCCCGCCGGCAACAGCGTCGGCAGGAACGTCGCCACCACCGAGTAGCCAAACGCTGCGGCAGTGCCCACCGCCACCAGCGAATTCATGTCCGGCGCCAGCCGCAGCAGCGCGGGGATGCCCTTCTGGTAGAAGCGGCGGCCCGGGATGGCGAGCACCAGCGCGGTCAGCACGAACTGCAGGTACCAGCTGGCCTGCATGCCGATGGTGGACATCACCCATTCGTGCATGCCGGGGATCAGGTGCGACCCCATCTCCAGCACGAACACCGGCAGCGCCAGCGCGGACGCCACGATCAGGTCGCGCTTCAGTTCGGCGCGCTCGGCATCCTTCTTTTCCGCGGCCTCGTCATCGGACTGCACGCCGGCTTCAATCACGCGTGCGTCATAGCCGGCCTTGTCGATCGCGGCGACCAGCGCTGCAACTTCCGCCACGCCACGCACCGTGGCGCGCTCCGTGGCCAGGTTCACGCTGGCCTGGCTGACGCCGGGCACGGCCAACAGCGCACGTTCGACTCGGCCCACGCAGGACGCACAGGTCATGCCCTCGACCGACAGCTCGGTGGTGGCAGCGGGCACGTCGTAGCCCACCCGCTCCACCGCCTGGATCAACGCGGCCCGATCGACCGGACCGGACGGGCGGATATCCGCGCGCTCGGTGGCCAGATTGACCGAAACACTGCCCACACCTTCGACCCTGGACAGCGCCGCCTCGACCCGGCCGACACAGCTGGCACAGGTCATGCCCTCGATGGGCAGGCTGATGGTGGCAGGGCTTGCGGGGGCTGCAGCGGCGCGGGGCGTGCTCATGATCGGATTCCCGGGGCTCCTTCTGGATGCGGACAGGCTAAACCTTGCCATCGTGGGAAGGTCAAATCCAGCCTGTCCGCATTTCCTGAATGGGCACCCGGGTGTCCATATCCACGCATGGCGTGGACCTACCGGCGGAGGCAGGTCACCTCAGAAGGTGAACACATACTCCAACGCGAACTCGCGGCCGACCGCGCCCAGCAGGCGGGTCGGAGCGAAGTCGTAATCCAGCTTGTACGGGTCCTTGTGGTTCCAGCTGGCGGCGTTGAAGGCGTTGTTGACGTACACGTTTACCTTCGCGTGTTCGGTCACCTGGTAGCCCACGTTGAAGTTCCAGGTGATGAACGGCCCCACTCGACCGTAGTAGCGCGCCGTCTGCTGCCCGGCGTTGGGGTTCGGGTTCACCGAACCATCCGGCAGCCGTGCCGGCTCCAGGCAGTTCAGCGACGGGCTGTCACTGGGCACGTAGCCATCGGCGAACGGCAGGCAGCCACCAGGGTTGTCCAGGCGGTCGGTACCCCAGTGGTAGCGCACGCCCGGCACCGAACCGATGCGGTCGGCATAGACGTTGGCGTTCCAGTTGCCGCGCTGCCAGGCCAGGCTCGCGCGCAGCTTGCTGCGCAGGTCGCGATCGCGGCGTTCCGGATTCGGGTCGGCGGCGTAGCGTTGCTCCTTGGTCGAGATCTGGTTGGTGTAGTTCACGCCCAGCTGGAAGCTGCCCCACCGCGCGGTTTCCAGGCGATAGCGCGCGGTCAGGTCGATGCCGCGCACCTCGCGGCTGGCCAGGTTGAACGGGCCGCGCTCGATCGATACCAGGCGACCGTTGCTGTCACGGTTCACGCGGGCCAGGATGCCGGCGCAGTACTCGCCACCGGCCGGGTTGGCCCATGGCGTACCGTCCATGTTCTTGCCGGTCAGGCAGCCGGCCTCGCTGGCCAGCACCTCATCGGCGCCGACGTCGACGATCATGTCTTCCAGCTTGATCGCCCAGTAGTCGGCACTGACCGACAGGTTCGGCAGCACGTCCCAGACGAAGCCGACCGTCCACGAATCACCGGTCTCCGAGCGCAGCAGCGGCGTCCCACGCCGGTTCACGTCGAACGTGTACCAGACGTCGGTGTTGCCCACGCCACAGTTGTTGACCAGGTACGCGCCGCTCTGGATGCAGCGCAGGCGGTCATAGGTCTGCACTTCCGAACTGCTCGGCTGGCCCAGCAGGTAATGCATGTCCGGCGCATGGAAGCTGGTGGCGTATGAGCCACGCACCAGCAGCGATTCGACCGGGCGCCATTCCAGGCCGACGTTCCAGGTGGTTTCCTTCTGGCTGCCGATGTCCAGCGCTTCGCTGCTGTCATCGGCCTTGTAGTTGCCATAGCGGTCGTAGCGCGCGGCCGCAGTGGCGGTCACGCTGTCCAACAGCGGGATCTTGAACTCGACGCCGGCCGAGTAGCGGGTACGCTCACCGCCGCCGCGATCGACATTCTGCAGGTCGAAGTCGATGCCAGCGCGCGGGTCCGGACTGAGGTGATAGCCCTGCTGCGCGACTTCAGCCACCGCCGCAAACGAAATCGGGCCGGCCCAGCCCTGGAACAGCTCGCCGGTGATATCCGCCGACGCCTGGTTGACCCATGACGCCGCGCGGTTCTTCGCCACGGTCCCCATCTGCCAGTACTGGTCCGGCGTCAGCGGGTTCCACCAGCGCGATTCGTTCAACGCATAGATCGCCTCGCCATCGGCGGTGGTGCCCAGGCGCGGGCCAAGGAAGTAGTCATACGACTTCTGCTTGTCGACCACGTTCTGCCGTTCTTCCACGCGGTAATAGGAACGCCCCACCGTGGCACTCCAGTCAAAACGGTCGGCCAGACGCCCGCGCAGGCCCGCGCTCCAGTCCCAGGACAGTTCGCGGTTGGTGTTGCGCAGCGTATCCAGGCCCCCGACTTCGTTCGGGGTGAACTGGCGCACGCCCAGGATCGGCCGGTTGCGGTTGGCATCCCAGTAATAGCCGTTGTCATCGTCGATCAGCGACACGCCGGGCGGATTGGTGCCCCAGATCGCTTCGGAGCGATACACCGCCAGGTTGGTCCAGGCCTGCAGGTCATTGCTGAAATCGAAGGTGGCGTACAGGTTTCCGGACACGTTCTCGGCGCCGCCGGTAAGCAGCCAGTTGGCGTAGTCGGCGCTCATGCCGCACAGGCGGCCGGTGTTGGTGATGCGGTTGGCGGCGTAGTTGTAGACCAATCGATCGGCGGTGTAATACTCGCCGTCGAATTTTTCGCAGGTGCCGGTGGGCGGCGCCAGGCGCTGGCCCGTGGTCGGATCGATCAGCGCCAGACCGGCGGTGGGACGGAAGCCGACCTTGCGTTGTTCCATGTTCCAGGACGGGTACGGCGCATCGTCGGCATCGTCCATCTGCGGGCGATCACGCCCGAACAGCGGGTCGCGCTTGGTGTACTGCAGCGCGTAGGTCACGCTCCAGTTGTCGCCGGTCTTGCCACCGGCCCAGGACAGATCCCAGGTATCACGTCCGCCTTCGGTGGAAGTGCCGCCGCGCACGCGCACTTCGTCGCCGTCGTAGTTGGTTTTGAGGATGACGTTGACCACGCCGGCGATCGCATCCGAACCGTAGATGGCCGAGGCGCCACCGGTCAGCACTTCAATGCGCTCCACCGCCGCGGCCGGAATGTTGCCGTAGTTGGAGAAGTTGGTTTCGCCACCGTAGGGCAGCGGGTAATCCGCTACACGACGGCCATTGACCAGCAGCAGCGAGCGGTTCGGGCCCATCCCGCGCAGGTTCAGGCCGCTGGCATTGGGCGTATGCGAGCCCCATTGCGATGCGGCTTCAACGGTGCCTGTGGCCTCGGTGAGGGTCTTCAGCGCGTCGTACACGCTGACAAAGCCTTCCTTCTGGATCTGCGCGGCGGTGATCACGTTGACCGGCGCCGGGCCCTCGACGCTGGCGCGCTTGATGCGCGAGCCGGTGACGGTGACCGCGTCCAGATCCTTGGTGGACGAACTGGCAGCTTCCTGCGCGCTGGCTGCCAGCGGCAACAGGGCCAGGATCAGGGCCTGGGACAGCAGGTGGCGACGCTTGTGGACGATCTGAGCCATGGGTGGTTGCTCTTCGAAGATGTGGACGCACGGGCGGACGGTGGCGCGGCACTACGACGGATCCAGGCGCTTGGATCGGTTCACGACCGATATGGCACCTCCCCTGTGGATCGATCCAAACTAAAGCACAGCTGAACCACGCCCGGCATGCGGCAACGCAGCAACAGCCGGCGGATTGCCGCTATCGGCTGCCGGTGTCCAGAACAATCAAAGAGTTGCGAAACATCGCTGACAGAACGGCGCACGAAGTAGTGACATGATCACGACAACCGCGCGCGGAACGGTTTTGTCCGTCGCGTGCCTGCGGCCGGGGTTGCGACAGGGGTCAGATCCCTTCGCAGAAGGGATCTGACCCCGGGCCATGCCCGACGGATTCGATCAGCCGTCCAGCGCCTGCCGCAGCGCGGCCACGGTAGCGGTGGCGGTCTGGCTCCAGTCCGGGTCCAGACCGCGCAGCGCCGGGTTCTGGAACTGCATCGCCGAGCGGCGCAGGCCTTTTGCGGAGGCGTGCAGTTCGGTACAGCCGGTCTGCCGCGCGACGGTTGCGATGTTGCCCGGGGCCAATCCGGCGCCAGCCATCACCGTGATGCGCCCCGCCGCCTGGGTGACCAGGCCCGCCAGCACATCGGCACCGGCCTCGGCGCTGGCCTGCCCGCCCGAGGTCAGCACGCGCTGGCAGCCCAGCCCGATCACCTGCTCCAGCGCCGCCGGCAGATCGCGGGCGGCGTCGAAGGCGCGATGGAAGGTCACCTGCAACGGCCCGGCGGCCTGCACCAGTTCCCGGCACAGCGCCAGGTCGATGCCGCCCTGCACGTCCAGCGCGCCGATCACCACGCCATCGCAACCCAGCGCGCGGCACTGCGCGATGTCACGCAGCATCAGTTCGGTTTCCAGCGCGTCGTAGTGGAAGTCGCCCGGGCGTGGCCGCACCAGCACGAACAGCGGAATCGACAGGCGCTCGCGGGCCATCGCGATGCTGGCGAACGACGGCGTGGTGCCGCCCTCGGCCAGGTTGTCGAACAGTTCGATGCGGTCGGCGCCGCCAGCCTGCGCAGCCAGCGCCGAGGCCAGCGAGTTGCTGGCGATCTCCAGGGTCAGCCGCGTACTCACGCCTGGGTGCTCGTGTAGATCGACGGCGAGTCACGCAGGTCATCCTGGCGCTGCGCATCGCACACCGCATAGACGAAGCCACGATGCAGCGCATAGGCGCCGACCTCGCCCTGCTTGTTCATGGCCAGGAAGCACACCTGCAACGTTCTGCTCGCTTCCGGGCGCTTGCGCACCACGCGGTCGATGGCTTCACGGCAGGCCTGCGCCGGTGAACGCCCCTGGCGCATCAGCTCGACCACCAGGAACGAAGCCGCGTTGCGGATCATCTCTTCACCCACCCCCGAAGCAGTTGCCGCGCCGACGTCGTTGTCGACGTACAGGCCGGCGCCGATGATCGGACTGTCGCCAACGCGACCGTGCAGTTTCCACGCCATGCCGCTGGTGGTGCAGGCACCGGCCAGCTGGCCCTTGGCATCCAGTGCCAGCATGCCGATGGTGTCGTGGTTGTCGCTGTTGCCGGGAATGCCACGGCGCTCGGCATTGATCTGCGGCTGGTACTTCTCGGTCTTCAGCCACTCGCGCCAGGCCGCTTCGGCCTGCGGCGTCAGCAGATGCTTGCGCTCGAACCCCTGCTGCACCGCGAACTGCTGCGCGCCCTCGCCGACCAGCAGCACATGCGGGCTGTTCTCCATCACTTTGCGGGCCACCGACACCGGATGCAGGATGTCCACCAGCGCGGCCACTGCACCACAACGGCCATCGCCGTCCATGATGCTCGCATCCAGGCTCAGCACGCCGTCGCGATCCGGATTGCCGCAATGGCCAACGGTAGGGTTGCACAGCTCGCTCTCGGCCCAGCGTGCGCCCGCCTCCACCGCATCCAGCGCGCTGCCACCCTGCGCCAGCACCTTCCACGCGGCCTGGTTGGCCGGTACGCCGAAGTCCCAGGTGGAGACCACCCGGGCCCCACCCTGCGTGCGCGCCTGCACGCCCGGCAATGCCGCCATGCCTGCGGCCAGTGCACCGGCCTGCAGGAACTGCCTGCGATCCACCATTTTCCCCTCCCAGTCTGCAATGCACGGCCGGCCCGATGCCAACCCTGCCGATCAGTCGTGCGTGGGCTGCCGTGCGGCGTGCCAGACCGCTGCGCCGAGCACGCCCAGCTGGCCATGCTCCACGCGCCACACCGGCACCTGGCGCAGCACCTCGGTCAGCACGCCCTTGTTGAGGAAGCGCTCACGGAAGCGGCCATCGGCCAGGAAATCCTGCACATGCGCGGAAATGCCACCGGCCAGGTACACCGAGCGCGCGCCGACGGCGATCGCCGCGTCGCCGGCCAGGCTGCCCAGCCACGCACAGAAGACCTGCAACGTTTCCACCGCCAGTGCATCCTCACCGCCACGCGCGGCGCCGATCAGCGCCTCCGTACTGTTCCACACCGGGGTGACGCCGCGCAGTTCGCACAGGCACGGATACAGGTTCATCAGGCCGCTGCCGGACAGCACGCGCTCGTTGTCCACGTGCGGCCAACGCTGCAGCAGACGGCCCAGCACCTGCAGTTCCAGCGCGTTGCCGGCGCCCAGCGCGGCATGACCGATCTCGCTGGCCAGCACCGGACGCTCGCCATCAGCGAAACGCAGCGCGGCGCCCAGCCCGGTACCCGCGCCCAGCACCAGCGCCGGGAAGGCCTGCGCCGGATCGGCGTCGCCGTTCAGTGGCACCAGGGTTTCCGGCTGCAGGTAGGGGATGGCCAGCGCCACCGCTTCGAAATCATTGATCAGCTGCAGTTCGTGCAGCCCGGACTGCGCGCGGGTGGCCGACAGCGAGACCGTCCACGGCAGGTTCGAGTTGATCAGCACATCGCCATCCAGCAGGCCAGCGATGGCGACCACCGCGGTCTGCACCGGTTGGCCGAGGCCGGCGGTGAAATCGGCCAGGATCGCGGCCAGGCTGGAATGCTCGGCACAGGCATAGGTACGGTGGCTGCCCAGCAGCGGCGTCTGGCCGGGTCGGGTTTCTGCCAGCGCGAGCCGGGCAAAGGTGCCGCCGACATCGGCGACGACCAGACGGCGCGGAAGACCGCCGCGGGCGGAGTCGGAGGAAACCGTTGACGCTGCTGCGATGGTCACGCTGGCCTGCTTGGATCGATTGAATCGCCCCGATTCTCAGGCATCGGGACGGCTTTGCCTAGCGCGCCGGTGGTTCAGGTGAACCTACATGCCTTCCTGTTCGGCCACCTGCACCCCATCCACCAGCACGCGCAGGCGCTGTGGGCGGAAGCCGGCGAACAACAGCGGCCGGGTGCGCTCGACCAGCACTTCGTGGCCGGCGATGTGGCGCAGCCACGACTGTACCAGCGAGAACGAGAAGTGGGTGCCCGGATGCAGCGGGTGCTGCACCCAGACCTTCTCGGTGGCGCTCTGCAGCAGCATCGCGCCGGTGAACCAGTGGCGGCTGAGGGTCACCGGCGTGGTGCCGGCCATGAAGCGGATATCCATGCGGGGGCCTTTCGCTGGAGCGCTGGTGCGCGGGGGTCAGGGCTGGGCAGTCTGCAGGCTGTAGCTGGTGGTGGCGGTGAACACTGCGCCATCAGGCTGGGTGGAGCGTACCTCGACCTTATGGCTGCCCACTGCAAGATCGGTCGGCAGCGCGCCACGCCACAGGTGCGGCGACGCAGTGGCCTCCGGCGAACGGTCGTAGCCGCGCAGGCTGCTGGCCAGATCATCGGCCACGTTCTCCACCATCAGGCGCGGGTCGGGCTGGCTGACCTGCTTCATCGGCTGCCAGGCGCCGCCATCGACACGGTACTCGACCACGCTCCGATCCTCGCCCATGTAGACGTTGGCGTAGACACCCCACGCCGGGTAGGCCCCCTGGCGCAGCACCTTCGGCGCGTGCAGGCCGACCTGCTCGCTGGCCGGCCTGCCGGCCACGCGGTACTGCAGGCGATAGCTGCCGTTGCCGGCCACGTCGAGCAATGCATAGCCCTTCGGCGTGCCGTCGCTCATGGTGCTGTCCGGCACGCCAGCGGCATTCTTCACGCCCGACCAGAACGCACCGCAGTTGGCACCGACGTTGTATTCGTGCAGTGGCTTGTCGCCGTTCCAGCCCTCGGCCTTGCCGTGGTAGACGTGCTGCTGGGTGTGGCTGTGGCCGCTGAGCACCAGTACGTTGCGGAAGTCCTTCAGCAGGTCGAACAGGCGCTGGCGGTCAGCATGGCGGAAGGTCTCGCGCCCCGGCGCCGCGTCGAACAGCGGGATGTGCATGCCCAGCACCAGCAGGCGGTCCTTGTGCAGGCCCTTCAGGTAGCTGGCGAGGAAGGCGAACTGGTCTTCGCGCAGGCCGCCGATGTACTTCGGCCTGGCCTTGGGGTCGTACACCACGTCGTCCAGGAACACGAAACTGGCGCCGCCCTCTTCCACCGCGTAGGTGTCCGGGCCGTAGATGTTGCGCCAGCTGTCCAGTGAGTGTTCGTCGCTGGCCGCATCGAAGTCGAGGTCATGGTTGCCCGGCACGTGGAACCACGGCACGCCGAGTTCGGTGGTGACCTTGTTGATCGCCGGGTACAGGGTCAGGTCGTCGTTGACGATGTCGCCCAGGGTGGTGCCCATGCGTGCCCTGGTCTGGCCGACCAGTGGCGCCACGATCGACTGCTGGTAGTAGCCGATGTCCCTCAGGCTGGCGGTCTGCGAATCGGTGAATACCAGCATCTGGAAACCACGACGGCTGTCATGCCGATCCGACTGCAGGGCGAAGTCCCAGTTGCGGGTGACGTCGCTGGTCGCGGCGATGCCGCCGTACTTCAGCGCCGGCGAGCCGTTCGGGCGGTAGTGGCGCCAGAACGAAGGCAGGCCGTCCGCCGCCTTCGGGAAGGCGTAGGCATCGGGCTTGATCACGAATACGGTCTGGCCGTCGCGCACCGGCAGGCTGTAGCTGCCGTCAGCGGCAGTCTTGACGATGGTCTCGCCGTTGGAAACCTGCACCCCGGCCAGGCCCGGATCGGTCGCACCGCGGCCGGGCTTGCCGTCACGCTCCAGATAGACCTTGCCGCTGACCACGGTGTCCGCGGCCCAGGCCGGCGAGGTCAGCAACAGGCAGCACAGCCAGGCGGCAGGCAGTTTCATGGGCGGTCCGGGAAAGAAAGACCGCCTATTGTAGATTCCGTTGATGACATCGCGCACGCGGTGACGCATTCCCGGTAGTGCCGGCCGCTGGCCGGCAACCTCATGATCGTCGGGCATCGGCTGGTTGCCGGCCAGCGGCCGGCACTACCACGCTTCAACGATGGCGTTTTTCCAGCACCGCGCGCGCATCATCCAGCGACAGCCCGCGCGCGCGCAGCAGCACCAGCAGGTGGTACAGCAGGTCCGACGCCTCGCCCAGCAATGCCTCATCATCCTGCGCCACGGCGGCCAATGCGGTCTCCACGCCCTCCTCACCCACCTTCTGCGCGATGCGGCGGATGCCGCCTTCAAACAGGCTGGTGGTGTAGCTGCCGGGAGGGCGCTGCGCGTCACGCATGGCCACCAGCTGGCCCAGCCCACCCAGGAAATCCTTCGGCGCCTGGTCGAAACAGCTCTCGGCACCGGTGTGGCAGGTCGGCCCGGCCGGGCGCGCCATCACCAGCAGCGTATCGGCGTCGCAGTCGACACGGATCGACTGCACCACCAGCACGTTGCCGGACTGCTCGCCCTTGGTCCACAACCGCTGCTTGCTGCGGCTGAAAAAGGTCATGTGGCCGATGGCCAGCGTAGCCGCCAGCGATTCGGCGCTGACATAGCCCAGCATCAGCACCTGCAGGGTATCGGCATCCTGCACCACGGCCGGCAGCAGGCCGTCGCCCTTGCCCCAGTCCAGCGCCTGCAGCGCATCCAGCGATGGCCTCACTTCAATAGACATCCCGCACCTCGATCTGCTGTCCGCGCAGGTAGCGCTTCAATTCTGGAATGGCGATGGTGCCGCTGTGGAACACACTGGCCGCCAACGCACCGTCGACGTCGGCCTGGTCGAAGGCGTCGGCGAAGTGCTCCATCGCTCCGGCACCACCGGATGCAATCAGCGGCACCTGGCACAGCGCCCGCGCCTGCTGCAGCTGCACGACATCGTAGCCACGGCGCACACCGTCGCTGTCCATGCAGTTCAGCACGATCTCACCGGCTCCACGCCGTTGCGCTTCGACGATCCAGTCGAGCGTGCGCAGCGGCACCGCCTGGGTCTTGTCCGGATCGCCGCTGAAACGACGCACCCGCCATTGCCCGTCGGCCTCGCGCACCGAATCGACCCCCACCACAACGCACTGCACGCCGAACTCGTCCGCCAGCTCGGTGATCAGCTCCGGCCGGCCCAGCGCCGGCGAATTGATCGACACCTTGTCGGCACCGGCGAACAGCACGCGGCGCGCGGTTTCCACGCTGTCGATGCCACCGGCCACGCAGAACGGAATGTCGATCAGGCGCGCGATGCGCTCGATCCACGCCACGTCCACCGAACGCGCTTCGGGACTGGCGCCGATGTCATAGAACACCAGCTCGTCCGCGCCCTGGTCGCGATAGCGCTGCGCCAACTCGGCGATGTCGCCCATGTCGACGTGATCGCGGAAGCGCACGCCCTTGACCACGCGGCCATCGCGCACGTCCAGGCACGGAATGATGCGGCGGCTCAACATGCCAACGCCTCGCTCAGGTCCATGCGCTGCTCCAGCAGTGCCTTGCCGAGGATGGCACCGCCGCAGCCGGCAGCACGCGCCTCGGCCACATCGGCCACGTCACGGATGCCACCGGACGCCTGCACCGCCACACCCGGCAACAGCGCCGACAGGTGCTGGTACAGGCTGATGTTGGGCCCGGCCAGCATGCCGTCGCGGGCGATGTCGGTGCACAGCAGATGGCGCATGCCGGCGCGTGCGTAGCGCCGGGCCAGGTCATCCAGGGTCACCCCGGCATTCTTGGTCCATCCGTGCACCGGCAGCTGCCATTGCCCCTGGGCGTCCTGGCGCGCGTCCAGCGCAATCGTGATGCGATCGGCGCCGAATTCCTCCAGCCAGCCGACCACTTCATCGGGACGACGCACCGCCAGCGAACCCACCACCACGCGGCCGGCGCCAGCTTCGAGGATGCGCGCCACATCGTCGCGGCCGCGCACGCCACCGCCGGTCTGCACCTGCAGCGGGGTCTGCGCGCGAATGGATGCCAACAGCGGCGCCAGCGTGTAGCCACCGGCCCGTGCGGCATCCAGGTCGACCAGGTGCATCCACTGCGCGCCCTGCGCGGCGAAGGCCTGCGCGCGCGGCACAGGGTCATCCCCATAGGAGGTTTCCTGCGCGTAGTCGCCCTGGCGCAGCCGCACCACGCGGCCGTCGCGGATATCCAGCGCGGGGTAGACGATGAAACTCATGCAGCAGTGCCCTCGAGGAAGTTGCGCAGCATCAGCGAGCCGGTCTCGCCGGAGCGCTCGGGATGGAACTGTGCGCCGTAGTAGCGCCCCTGCTCCACCACGGCGGTGAACAGGCCACCGTGGTCGCAGGCAGCGACGGTGTGGGTATTGAGCGGCGCCGCATAGCTGTGCACGAAGTAGGCGCTGGCGCGTTCCGGCACGCCCTGCAGCAACAGCGATTCGCGCAGCGGCAGCAGGCGGTTCCAGCCCATGTGCGGCACGCGGATGCCACAGGCCGGCACCAGCTTGCGTACCACGCCCGGAATCAGTCCCAGTGTCTCTACGCCCGCTTCCTCGGAGCGTTCGAACAGCAGCTGCATGCCAAGGCAGATGCCCATCAACGGCACCTCCAGTCGCTGCAGCGGTTCCACCAGGCCCTGAGCGTGCAGGCGCTGCATGCCGGGACCGGCGGCGCCGACGCCGGGCAGGATCACCCGCCGCGCACCAACCAGGCCGTCCGCATCGCGCACCAGCCGCACCGTCGCGCCCAGGCGCTCCAGTGCGTAGCGCACCGAGCCCAGGTTGGCGCCACCGGCATCGATCAGCGCAACATCGCTCACAACGCCCCCTTGGTACTCGGCAGTGCCGTGCCCTGCCGGGCCAGCGCCGGACGCAGCGCGCGCGCCAGCGCCTTGAAGCAGGCCTCCACCTTGTGGTGATCATTGTCGCCGCGCACCTGCAGGTTGAGGTTCAAACCGCTGGCATCGCACAGCGAACGGAAGAAGTGCGGCACCAGCTCGGTCGGCATATCGCCCACGCGCTCGCGCTTGAACTCGCCCTCGAACACGAAATAGGGACGGCCGCTGAAGTCCAGCGCAGCGCTGGCCAGGGTCTCGTCCATGGGCAGGGTGAAGCCGTAACGGCCAATGCCGCGCTTGTCGCCCAACGCCTCGCGCAGGGCCTGGCCCAGGGCCAGCCCGGTGTCCTCGATGGTGTGGTGCTCGTCGATGTGCAGGTCACCCTCGGCCTGGATGTCCAGCGCGAAGCCGCCGTGCTTGCCGATCTGCTCCAGCATGTGGTCGAAGAACGGCAGGCCGGTGGCAATGCGTGCATCGCCCGCGCGGTCCAGGTCCAGCTCAACGCGGATCTTCGTTTCTTTGGTGCTGCGCTGGACAACGGCGGTGCGCGGCGCGTCGGCCAGCGCATGGGCGATTCCCGGCCAGTCCCACTGCCCACCAAACTGCGCGGTGCGCAGCTGGAAACCACGGATGTTGAGGTTGGCGGCAAACTGCAGGTCGGTGATCCGGTCACCGACCATGCCCGAGCGTGCCCAGTCGATGCTGCGGTCCTGCAGGTAGGCGGTCATCAGGCCGATGCCCGGCTTGCGGGTCGGCGCATTGTCCTGCGGCCAGCTGGAATCGATCAGCACGTCACGGAAGGTGATGCCCTGGCTCTCGAAGATCTGCAGCATCAGGTCGTTGGGGCCATCGAAGCTGGCGCGCGGGTAGCTGTCGCTGCCGAGGCCGTCCTGGTTGGTGACGATCACGAACTGGTAGCCGGCATCACGCAGCTTCAGCAGCGCCGGGATCACCTGCGGCACGAAGCGCAGCTTTTCGTAGGCGTCGATCTGGAAGTCGGACGGCTCCTCGATGAGAGTGCCGTCGCGGTCAATGAACAGGATCGGGGTCATGCTGCGGCCCTCCGCGCCGACAGGGCCGCAAGCACGCGGTCATTCTCTTCGGGGCTGCCGATGCTGATGCGCAGCGCATCACCCAGCTGCGGCGCAGCGCGCTGGTCGCGCACCACCACGCCCGCAGCCAGCAGCGTATCGAACGCGGACTGGGGATCGGCGAAGCGGACCAGCAGGTAGTTGCCGGCCGAGGCATACACCCGGCACACGCCGGGCAGGCCGACCAGGGCTGCACGCAGGCGCTCGCGCTCGGCGATCACCGTGGTCACGCGCTCGGCGGTGCGCGCCAGCGCGGCCGGCTGCAGTGCCTGCACGGCCAGTTCCGCGCACGGCGTCGGCACCGGGTACGGCGCCTGGCAGCGACGCAGCAGGGCAATCAGCTCCGGGGCAGCGATCAGCGTGCCAACGCGGGCGGCCGCGAGCGCGTGCGCCTTCGACAGCGTGCGCAGCACCGCCAGATTGGCGTGCGCGGCCAGCAACGTGGTCGCCGACGGCCGTTGTGCATACTCGACATAGGCCTCGTCCACCACGACCAGCGCCTGCCCGCGCAGCGCAACCGCCACGCGCTCGACCTCATCCAGGGCGATGTCACTGCCGGCCGGGTTCGACGGCGCACACAGGAACACCAGCTTGGCACCCTGCGCCTTGGCCGCGTCGATCACCGCATCCAGATCGGTGCGCAGTCCATCCTCGCTGTCCACCAGCGGCACTTCAATCAAGGCGGCACCCTGCAGGCGTGCGCAGACGGCGTACATGCCAAACACCGGCGGCGTGACCAGCACGCCATCGCGACCCGGCACGCACAGCGCGCGCACCAGCAGATCAATGGCTTCGTCGCTGCCGCGACCGATCAGCAGCTGCTGTGGCGTCACGCCGTACAGCGCCGCCAGTCCCTCGCGCAGCGCGAGCGGCTGCGGCTCCGGATAGCGCCGGCTGCTGCCTGCGGGATCGGCCGCATTGGCCCAGGCCGACTCATTGGCATTCAACCAGACCTCGCCCTGCACCGCCGCGCTGCGTGCCGAGCTGTAGCCGGCGAAGGCCTGCAGGTCCGGGCGCACCAGTGCCAGCACCTCATCGATCGCCGCGCTCATGCCGCCACCTCCATGCGCAACGCAACGGCACGCTCGTGCGCATCCAGGCCTTCGGCACGGGCGATGATGCGCGCGCAGCCGCCGATCGCGGCCAGGCCGGCGGCGCTGGCGCTCTGCACGCTGATCAGGTTCTGGAAGCTGGCAACGCTCACGCCGCTGTAGGCACGCGCGGCACCGGCGGTGGGCAATACGTGGTTGGTGCCGCTGCAGTAGTCACCCAGTGCTTCGGGGGTGTAATCGCCCAGGAACACCGAGCCGGCCGCCTGCACCTTGTCCAGCCATGCGCGCGGATCACGCAGGGCCAGGATCAGGTGCTCTGGTGCATAGCGGTTGCTGATCGCGAACGCCTCGTCCAACGCATCGACCTGCACCAGCCGCGATGCCGACAGTGCCTGGCGCGCGATCTGCTGGCGCGGCAGCAGGGCCACCTGGCGCTCAACCTCGGCTTCGACCGCCGCCAGCATCACGGCGTCGTCGGTCAGCAGCAGCACCTGAGAATCCGGACCGTGCTCGGCCTGCGACAGCAGGTCGGCGGCGACGAACGCCGGATTGGCGCCAGCATCGGCAATCACCAGCACCTCCGAAGGACCGGCAGGCATGTCGATGGCGGCGGCGCCGTCCTGTGCGACCTGCTGCTTGGCTTCGGTAACGAAGCTGTTGCCCGGCCCGAACAGCTTGTCGCAGGCCGGAATGCTGGCCGTGCCATAGGCCATCGCCGCGATCGCCTGCGCGCCGCCCAGCTTGAACACGCGCTGCACGCCGGTCAGGCGGGCGGCTACCAGCACTGCCGGATCGGCACTGCCGTCGGCGCGCGGCGGGGTGCACAGCACCACCTGCGGGCAACCGGCCAGCTGCGCCGGAACGCCCAGCATCAACGCGGTGGACGGCAACGGCGCGCTGCCAGCCGGTACGTACAGGCCCACCCGGCCGATCGGGCGCAGCATGCGTTCGCAGACCACGCCCGGCGCGGTTTCAACTGCATAGCCTTTGCCCATGCCAGCGGCGTGGAAGCGCGCAATGCGTTCGGCGGCGTCCACCATCGCCTGTCGCAGTTCGGCGGGCACGGCGGCTTCGGCAGCGGCGAATTCGGCTTCGGAAACTTCAAACGAGGCCAGCTCGACGCCATCGAAACGCGCCGTAATCGCACGCAGCGCATCGTCGCCCTGTGCACGCACCTGCGCGATCAGGGCCGCTACGGCATCGCGGGTCTGCTGCGCCACGGCCTGCACCGGGCGGGTCAATGCCGCGCTGCGCGCGGCCTCATCAAGCCGGGACCAGATCAGACGGTTCATGCCAGCGATCGCTCCACGCTCAGTACCATCAGGCCCTGCGCGCCCGCGCGCTCGAGTTCTTCCATGCGCTGCCAGCTCAGCGGGCCGGGGCACATGGTCTGCAGGCGCAGCGCGCCACCATCGGCCGGCAGCCGCACCAGCGGCTCGGCATCGGCCAGCAGCTGCGCCAGCGCGTCGACGCGATCTTCGCTGGCACGGAACATCAGCAGCTTGCGGTCCTGGCGCTGCACCACGCCGTCGAGGCGGCGCAGCAGCATCGCGCGCAGCGATGCACGTGCGTCATCCGGCACGCGCATCGCACCAGCCAGCACCGCCTCGCTGTCGAGCAGGTTGTGTACCGGGGTCAACTGGTTGGCACGCAGCGTGGCGCCGCTGGAGACCAGATCGCAGATCAGGTCGGCGGTACCCAGGCGCGGGGCGATTTCCACCGACCCGGACAGCTCGACCACCTGCGCGTCCACGCCCTGCTCCGCCAGCCACTGCTTGAGGATGGCCGGGTAGCTGGTGGCGATGCGGGTGCCGGCCAGCTGCGCCGGACCCTGCCACTGCCATTCCTCGGGCACCGCCAGCATCAGCCGGCACTGGCCGAAGCCCAGCCCGCGCAGCGCCTGGTAGGCGTCCGGCAGGCCGATCTGGCGACGCGCTGCGGCCTGCTCGTCCAGTTCATTGCGACCGACGATGCCGAGGTCGCAGACGCCATCGGCGATCAGGCCGGGGATGTCGTCGTCGCGCACCAGCAACAGGTCCACCGGCAGCGATTCGCCGTAGCAGAACAGCTTGTCGCGGCTTTCGCGCCAGCTCAGACCACAGGCGCTGAGCAGGTTGCGGGCGGGCTCGGCCAGCCGGCCACTCTTCTGGATGGCGATACGCAGCCGGTCTCGTGCCGGCGCTGCCTGGGTTGCACTCATGGGGGAGGTCTCGAAGTTCGGAACGGGGCGCGGATCAGCGCGAAGCAAGGCGGTCGATGGCGGCGGCATAGCCTCGATGGCCATGCTCGAGCGTGCGTGCCACCCGTCCGGTGGTGGTCACGCTGACGCCGGTGCGCTCGTGGATCTCGCGGTACGGCACGCCCTGCTGCAGCAGCGGCACCACCTTCCAGCGGTCGGCCATGGCCTCCAGCTCGGCCGGGGTGCACAGGTCGCGCAGGAAGGCCTCGACCTGCTCCGGCTCGCGCAGCGCGGCAAAGGCCCGGGCCAGGGCTTCCAGGTCGGCCTTCGGGTCTTTGGCGGCAATCTCGAGGCGGGCTTTCACGGGGTCGGGTCCATGCATCAATGTAATAGCGCGTTAGTACATTAGCGCATTCTTGCGCAGTGCGTCAAATCGGAGCCTCCAGGGGTCAGATCCGTTTTCCAAAGGAAAACGGATCTGACCCCTGGACCGGATGCCGGAAATGCAGAACGCCCACCAAAGGGCGGGCGTTCTGCTTTCAAATCAACAACCTGGCTCGACTCAGGGCAGGCAACGCACCTCCGCCTGCAGCGTCCCGCGCCGCGGGCACTCCCCGAACAGGCTGCCCTGCCGGCTCGGCAGGGACTGGATGTTCTGCAACGCCCCTGCACCCGCCGGGCACGTCCGCGAGGCCAGGGCCCGCAGGTCGCCCTCAAGCTGCGCGCGGTCGATCACGTGACAGCGATCAACCTGCAGCCGGTACTGCGCCGGGCCCAGCCGATCACTGCGCAGCACCGGGTCACTCTGGCAGCCCGCCAACAGGAGCACGGTGAGTACCCCTGCGACGGCCGGCTTCACACCATCGCCCTGGACTGCTCCAGCTCCACCAGCAGGGTGCTGGCCAGCTCGTCGCGCGACACTTCGAACTGCTGTTCACGCAGCAGGTCCTTCACCGCCACCACGCCGCGCGCGAGCTCGTCTTCACCGGCCAGCACCACGAAGCGGATGCCGGCCTTGGCCGCGTACTGGAACTGCTTGCCGATCTTCTTCGGCTCCATCTGCACTTCGGTATTGATGCCACCGGCGCGCAGGCGGCGCGCGATGTCCAGCGACTGCGGCATGCCCTGCTCGTCCATCAGCGCCACCAGCGCCTGCACGCTGCTGGCTTCGATGCCGTCGATCAGGCCCGCCTCGCGCAGCTGCCAGAACAGGCGCGACAGGCCGATGGAGATACCCACGCCCGGCAGCTTCGACTTGCTGTAGTGGCTGGCCAGGTCTTCGTAACGGCCGCCCGAACAGATCGAGCCGATCTGCGGGTGGTCGGTCAGCGTGGTCTCGTAGACGGTGCCGGTGTAATAGTCCAGGCCGCGCGCAATGGAGAAGTTCAGGCAGTATGCGGTTTCCGGCACGCCCAGCGCCTGCACCAGCTGCAGCACTTCGCGCAGTTCGGCGACGCCGGTACGCAGGATCTCCGAAGAACCGGCGTCGGCTTCCAGCGTGGCCAGCTGCGCCAGCGCATCGGCATGGCCCTGCGAACGCACAGCGACGAAGGCCAGGATCTTCTCGACCTGTTCTGCCGGGATGTTGAAGCCCTCGCCCACCAGCGTCTCGCGAACGTAATCGGCGCCACGCTTGTCCAGCTTGTCCACTTCGCGCAGCACCGCCAGCTGGCGCTCGCCTTCAGCCACGCCCAGGCTCTCGAAGAAGCCGCGCATCAGCTTGCGGTTGTTCAGCTGGATGCTGAAGTCACCGATGCGCAGTTCCGAGAACACCGCATGGATGACCGCCAGCACTTCAGCGTCGTACCGCACGCTCAGGCTGTCCTTGCCGATCACGTCGATGTCGCACTGGTAGAACTCGCGGAAACGACCGCGCTGGGCACGCTCGCCGCGGTACACGCGCTGCATCTGGTAACGGCGGAACGGGAAGGTCAGTTCGTGTTCGTGCTCGGCCACGTAGCGTGCCAGCGGCACGGTCAGGTCGAAGCGCAGCGCCATTTCCGGCAGCGAACGGTCGCCCGACTCGGCCGCGTTGGCCAGCGCGCCGGTGGACTGCACGAAATACACCTGGCGCTCGGTCTCACCACCGGACTTGGTCAGCAGCACGTCGGACAGCTCGAACACCGGCGTCTCCACCGGCAGGAACCCGAAGCGCTCGTAGTTGCGGCGGATGACGTCCAGCATGCGCTGGAACGCAATCTGCTCGCGCGGCAGCAGCTCAAGGGTGCCGGGCGGGGTACGGGGCTTGATCACGGGCGGAACTCCTGCTGGAACGGGACGTGGGAGGGGGCAACATTCTAGCGCCCCCGCCTCCGGCAGGGTCGAACGGCCGCTTGAAGTATCATAAGGCCCTCCCCGCCCGCGATACGCCCCCCGCAACATGTCACGGCCTTCCGGCGCTCCGCCCGCCACCAACGATCCCGCCTCGCCGTCCTGCACCACGCTGGACTGCCTGCACTGCTCGGTTCGGCACCTTGCGGTGTGCTCGGCGCTGTCGCCAGACGAAGTGCAGGCGCTGGAACAGGTCACCGTCTCGCAGCAGGTCAGCATGGGCAGCACGCTGGCCCGCACCGGCGAAGAGCGCGACCATGTCTATACATTGACCGCCGGCGCACTGCGCCTGGTGCGCACCCTGGCCGACGGCCGGCGCCAGATCAACGGTTTCGTGCTGCCCGGCGACTACCTGGGCCTGAGCGGCAGCGACCACCACCGCTACGACATCGAGGCCATCGCCGACAGCCGCGTGTGCCGCGTCGCGCTGCCACAGATGAAGGCCCTGCGCAGCCGCTTCCCGCACCTGGAGCGCAAGCTGCTGCAGCGCGCCTGCCAGGAACTGGATGCCGCACAGGATGCTGCGCTGGCGCTGGCACGCCTGCAGCCGGCCGAGAAGCTGGCCGATTTCCTGCTGCGCCTGGCCGCGCGCGAGGCCAAGCTGGGGGGCGACGGCCTGCGCGTGTCGCTGCCGATGGGCCGCGGCGATATCGCCGACCATCTGGGCCTGACCATGGAAACGGTCAGCCGCACCTTCACCAAGCTGCGCCAGCAGGGGCTGATCGCCCTGCCCCACCTGAACGTGGTGGAGATCCTCGACGAGGATGGGCTGCGCACGCTGGCCGGTGAAGGGTTGATCTGACCGTATCGCGGCTGGTTGGGTTGCCGGCCAGCGGCCGGCACTACCGGAAGGATGCAACACGGGTGGTGCCGGCCGCTGGCCGGCAACCGCCTCCATCTGCGATCAACGCAGCAACACCTCGCGCAACGCCGCGTAATCTGCCGCCAATGGTTCGGCGTGCGCCGGTCGCTGCAGCAACGCATCCAGCGCAGGCGGCACCGCCACCGTTTCGCCGATCAGCGGCTCGACCACAGCCTCGAACTTGGCTGGATGCGCCGTAGCCACCACCGCCCAGTCGCCCTTGGCACCGCGCGCGCGCAGATCCTGCAGCACCTTCACCGCCGTCGCCGTGTGCGGGCAGAACAGCTCGCCGCGGCTGGCATGCGCTGCCGCAATCGTCGCGCGGATGGTCACGTCATCCACCGCGAACGCGCGGAAAGCTGCACGCAGCTCTGCGTCGTCGCCGTGGTAGAGCCAGCGCAGTCGCTCGAAGTTGCTCGGCGCACCCACGTCCATTGCATTGGCCACCGTCGCCACACTGGCCTGCGGCTGGTAGTCGCCACCATTGAAGTACGCCGGCAGCACGGCATTGGCATTGGTGGCCAGCACGACCTGGCCGATCGGCACGCCCAGCGCGCGCGCCAGCACGGCCGCCATCGCGTTGCCCAGATTGCCGGTCGGCACCACCAGGTTGAGCCGGCGACGATGCGCGGCGTAGTGGGTCAACGCTGCATGCGCGTAGTAGCTCATCTGCGGCAGCAGTCGGCCCAGGCTGATGCTGTTGGCCGAGCTCAACGGCACCTGCGCCTGCAGTTCGCGGTCGGCCAGCGCCTGCTTGACCATCGCCTGGCAATCGTCGAATGCGCCCGTCACGCGCAGGGCCTGGATGTTGTCGCCGAAACAACCGAGCTGATGCGCCTGGCGCGGAGACACGCGGCCCTCCGGATACAGCACCACCACGCGCACGCCCGGCTGGCGATGGAAGGCCGCCGCAACGGCGGCACCCGTATCGCCGGACGTGGCGACGACGATCGTCAGATCGCGATCCTTGCCGCCCTGCAGGCGCGACAGCGTACCGGCCAGGAAGCGCGCGCCGATATCCTTGAATGCCGCCGTCGGCCCATGGAACAGCTCCAGCACATGGTCACCCTCGCCGAGCGCACGCAGCGGTACCGGGAAGTCGAACGCTTCGCGGCAGATCCCCGGAAGCGCAGTCTCGAGTGCATCGCCCGCAAAGAACGGTGCCAGCAGATCGGCGGCGGTATCGGCCAGGGTCGCCCCGGCCTGCAGCTCGCGCGCGGCCGGCAGATGCGCGGGAACATACAGCCCGCCATCGGGCGCCAATCCGGCGGCGATCGCCGCGCTGAGGCCAACGGCGGGCGACTGGCCGCGGGTCGAAACAAATTGCATGGGATCGGTTTCCAGAGAAGGGGAAGGATTCAGCACAGCCGGGCTCCCGGCGCATCCAGCGGCGATACCCAGGCGTCACTGCCGAAGCCGGCCGCAGCGAACGCTGCCTGCACCGGCGCCACGGCGGCACGGGCCTGGTCGGCATCCTCGAACCAGGCGAACACACTGGGTCCGGCACCGGAGATGCCCGCGCCCATTGCATGGGCCGACAGCGCTGCATCACGGGCGGCCTCGAAGCCGGCAATCAATCCGGCCCGTCGCGGTTCGATCAGCACGTCGCGCAGTCCCGCGCGTACCAGCGTCGCATCACTGCGATGGCAACCACTGAGCACCAGCGCGAGGTTCGCGCTCTGGGCCACGAACTCGCCCAGCGCATAGCTGCCCTGCAGGGCCTGGCGGGCACGGCGCGTTTCCAGCACCGCGTGCGGATGCACCAGCAGGCTGTGCCAGCTGGCAGGCACCGGGACCGGCAACAGGCGATCGGCCGTACACAGCGCCAGACCACCCAGCAGCAGCGGGCCGACGTTGTCACCGTGACGGCCACCACTGGCCACCGCCTCACCGTCCAGCGCGTAGGGGTACAGCGCTTCGCGCGGCAACGGGGCCTGCAGCAGCGCATTGGCGGCGACCAGCGCCGCGACACTCGACGCTGCCGAACCGCCCATGCCGGAACCGAACGGGATGCCCTTGTCGATCTCCACCGCGAATCCGAAATCCAGGCCCAGGCCTTCGCGCAGCGACATCAGCGCAGCCCCGGCGGTGTTGCCGGCGGCGTCCAGTGGCAGCGCGACGGCACTGCCACGGATCGCATCGATCCGCACCGCCGGCTCGTCGATGCGGCGCACGCTCACGGTATCGCCGATACCGGCAATGGCATGGCCGAGAATGTCAAAGCCCACTGCCACGTTGGCCACCGAGGCAGGCGCGAACGCACGTGCGATCACAGCCGCGCTCCTTCACCGGCGGCGACCCGCAGCAGGTCCGCGAACACACCCGCTGCCGTCACCTCCGGACCCGCACCCGGCCCCTGCACCACCAACGGGTTGTCGCAGTAGCGACGGGTGCGGAACTGCACCACGTTGTCGGTCAGCCGCAGGTTGGCGAAGGCATGATCGGCCGGCAGTTCCTGCAGCCCCACCGAGGCGCCGTCGGCACCCAGCTGTGCCACATAGCGCAGCACCGCGCCACGCGCCCGCGCATCCTGCAGGCGTTGCAGCAGGCTGGCGTCGGACTCGCCCAGCCGCGCCATGAAGTCATCCACGCTGCCCTCGCGCAGCAGCGCCGGCACCAGGCTTTCCACTTCCACCTGCTCAAGACTGAGCGGGTGGCCGGCTTCGCGGGCCAGGATCACCAGCTTGCGCGCCACGTCCACGCCCGAAAGATCGTCACGCGGGTCCGGCTCGGTGTAGCCCATCGACCGCGCCTGCGCGACCAGCTGCGAGAACGGCTGGCTGCCATCGAAGCGGTTGAACAGCCAGGCCAGCGTGCCGGAGAAGATGCCTTCGATGGCCAGCACCTCGTCACCGGTATCGACCAGGTCACGCAGCGTGGTGATCACCGGCAGGCCCGCGCCCACCGTGGCCTCGTAGCGGAAACGCGCACCACTGGCCGCCGCCGCGGCGCGGATGCGCTGGTAGCGCGGCAGCGGCCCGGCGCCGGCCTGTTTGTTCGGGGTGACCACGTGGATGCCGGCTGCCAACCAGCCCTCATAGCGCTCGGCCACCTCGGCACTGCCACTGCAGTCGATCACCACCGCATGCGGCAGGTGCGCGGCCAGCAGGTGTTCGGTGAAGCGATCCAGATCGCTGGGCTCACCCGCCTGCTGAAGGGCTTCGCGCCAGTCGGCATGCAGCCCATCCGCATCCAGCCGCATGCGCGAACGCGAGGCCAGTGCGCGCAGGCGCAGGTCGACATTGGCCTTGGCCAGCAACTGCGGGCGCGCGGCCAGCAGCTGGTCCAGCAGCGCGGCACCGACGTTGCCAGGCCCGATCACACCCACCGCGAAGGTCTGCGGCGACAGCCAGAAGCCGGCATGCGCGGCGCGCAGGGCGCGGGTGGCATCGGCACTGTCCACCGCCACCGAAATGTTGCGCTCGGACGAGCCCTGCGCGATTGCCAGGATGTTCACCTGCGCGCGGCCCAGCGCCTCGAACAGGCGCGCCGCCACGCCAGGTTGGCCGGCCATGCCGTCGCCCACTGCCGCCAGAACGCTGACGCCCTCGCTGACCTGCACGCGCTGCACCTGGCCCACCGACAGCTCATGCGCAAACGCATGCAGCAGCGCCTCGCGGCCACGTGCAGCTTCGGCGGCGCGCACCACGCAGCAGATCGAATGTTCCGACGAACCCTGCGAGATCATCACCACCGACACCTGCGCCTGGCGCAGGGCAGCGAATACGCGCTCTGCAGTGCCTGGCACGCCGATCAGGCCGGTGCCTTCCAGGTTCAACAGGGCCAGGCCCGGGCTCAGGGTCAGGCCCTTTACCGGCCCACGCGGCGAGCGCTCGGCACTGATGCGCGTACCCGGATGCGCCGGTTGGAACGTATTGCGGATGAAGATCGGCAGGCCCAGGCGGATCGCCGGCGACATCGTCTGCGGGTGCACCACTTTGGCGCCGAAGTAGGCCAGTTCGCAGGCCTCGTCGTAGCTGAGCGATTCGAGCTGCACGGCTTCGGGTACCAGGCGCGGGTCGGCCGACAGCACGCCGTCGACGTCGGTCCAGATGTGCAGTTCATCGGCATTGAACAGCGCGGCGAAGATCGCGCCGGAGTAGTCACTGCCGTTGCGGCCCAGGGTGGTGATGCGGTCATCACGGTCACGCGCGACGAAACCGGTGGCGACCAGGCGCGGCTGAGGATGCTGCAGGCGCCATTGCGCGAGGCGGTCGGCGCTGGCTTCCCAGTCGACATCGACGCCCAGCTCGCCATGCCCGACCACCAGCACATCGCGCGCATCGAGCACCGCACAGTCTTCGCCCAAGGCACGCAGGTGGGTGCCAAGCAGCTGCGCGGAGAACACTTCGCCCAGGCCCTGCACGCGGTCCAGCACCTCGCGCGGCAGCTCGCCGATCACCGCCAGCGCCGCCAGCACTTCGGCCAGCTGATCGAAGCGGGCGTCGATCCATTCGACCGTCTCGCCGACCTGCTCGCCCAGCAGCGCCACGGCGGCGCCACGGTGGCGCGCGCGCAGGGCATGCCAGGCCTCGCGCCAACCCTGGTCACCCTTTGCCGCCAGCTGCGCGAGATCGATCAGCGCGTCGGTGACCCCCTTCATCGCCGAGACGACAGTGACCTGCAGCGACTCAGGACGGGCCAGCAGCAGGCCGGCAACATGGCGATAGCGTTCGGCATCGGCCACCGAGGTGCCGCCGAACTTGTGCACGACAGTGGACGGTGCAGCCAGATCGGCCGGGGCAACGGGATGGGCGGGGGCGTGGGAAGACATGCAGACCTCGGTAGGAGGCCCCGCCGCATGCAGGTGTCGAGTTTCCCCGCCACCTGGATGGTGCGGGGCCGTGGTTTTCGGGAGTTACACGAAGACGACGGGCCGCACCAGGGCAGTGGTGACGGTGGTGGTGGTAATGGTGGTGGTGGCGACCGGCGCAGTCGGACCGCCCGCAATGGCGGGGGCGATCAGGCTGGCGTGGGCGGCATCAAGGACCATGACGCACAGAAAACACTGTGCGCCGGTCCGCTGTCAAGTGCTGCGATGCAAAAAATCATTGCGGCGATCATCGGCCAACGTGCCGACATTTGGTTGCATCTGAGACCAAGACGGCGTCAGCACGCTTGACGCCCACATTCAGCCTGCATGTTCGGCGATCGCCCGTGGCGAGCGATGGGCATGCGCGCACAGCATCACGCCGGCCACCAGAAACACGATCGCCAGCGCCTCCAGCAGCGAGGGCCAGCGCTGCTGCCAGGCGAAGGCATACGCCAGCGCGAACAGCGTCTCGAACACGATCATCTGCCCGGTCAGGGTCAGCGGCAGCAGGCGGCTGGCGCGGTTCCAGAACGCGTTGCCGAGGATCGAGGCCACCACTGCCACGCCGGCGCTGATCGCCCAGAAGCCCCCCCACTGTGCCGCGGTGTGATTGCCGGTGTGGCCGATGAAGGCCGTCGGCACCAGCAGCAGGGCCAGGCCGCCAGTGGTGACGCCGGTCAGCAACGACCAGTCGTGGCTGGACAGGTCCGGCCGGCGTGCCAGCCAGCGACTGTTGCCGATCGAGTACAGCGCCCACGAGAACAGCGCGCCGAACGCACAGAGCAGGCCGATCAGGCGCTGCCGCCACGGTGTTGCGAGGTATTCGGACATCAATGCTTCCCAGCCCACCAGCGCCACGCCGAGCACGCACAGGCCCAGCGCCGGCAGCAGCTGCTTCAACGGCACCGCGCCCTGCTCGCGCACGCCAACCAAAGTGACCACCACCGGAATCAGGCCGACAATCAATGACGCCGCCGCGCCACCGGCCCACTGCACCGCCGTGGCCAGCAGCAGGAAGTACACCAGGTTGCCGGCCAGGCTCAGCCACAGCAGCCCGAACCATTCGGCGCGGCCCAGCCGCGGTGCCAGCCGCTTCCAGCGCGGCAGCAGCAGAGCGATGGCAATCAGGCCATAGACCAGGTAGCGACCGGCGGACAGTTGCAGGGCATTGAACGACTGCAGCACGGCGGGCGCGAGAAAGACCACGCCCCACAGCGCGCCAGCGGCAACGCCATTGGCGATGCCCAGGGCCATCGGGTTGTTGCGCATTCGGGTTCTTCGGGGGAAGAGAACGGGCCGCGCAGTGTAAGCGCTGGCCAGCGGGCGCTCTTGACCGAGGCTATTGCCTTGTCATCTCTGTAGAGCCGAGCCAATGCTCGGCTGCGATTGGCCGCTGTGCAGATAAGGGCAGCCGAGCGTGGGCTCGGCTCTGCAGGTCAGATGGCGCCCCTGCGCCAGGCGGCCGGCGTCTGCCCGCACTCACGACGCAGCGCACGGGTCAGTGCACTCTGCTCGGAATAGCCTGCCGCCAGCGCGATATCGCTGATCGGCGCCGCACTGGTACGCAGTTGGTGCTTGGCCCAACGCAACCGGCTTGCACTGAGCCAGGCCTGCGGGCTCAGCCCGAACTCCCGCTGGAACAGCGCATGCAACCGGCTTTCGCTGACGCCGACGAAGGCGGCCATGCGTGCTACCGGCCACGCCTGGCCAGGATCAACCTGCACCGCCGCGCACAGGCCCTGCAGGCGCGCACCACTGCCCGCCGGTGCGAACACCTGGAGCAGCTGCGGCAACAGGGCCGGCAGTGCCTGGCCCTCACACACCTGCGCCAGGCGCTGTCGCAGCGCCAGTGGCAGATGCAGCCAGCGCTGGCGGCACAGGTGTTCCTGGGTACCGTCATCGAGCACACCCGGGGGGCAGTCGACGATCACGAAAGCATTCGGGCCATCGGCCATCTGGTCGTGTGCTTCGCCAGCCGCGACGAAGGCCCCCTGCAGCAGGTCCAGGCGACCACCGCGGCCTTGCATCTCGAACTGCAGTTCGCCCTGCAGCGGCAGCACCCACTGCGCGTAGTCATGACGGTCCAGGCCGGTGGCCTGGCCGTAGTGCCGCAGGTGGAAAATCGCGCCCATATGACGAGTGTGCGCGTGCTGGCATTTCCCTGCAACGCGGCCCCGGCACCGGCCATGCTATGTTCCAGCCAGTTACAGACGCAGGGATGGCAGGATGAACAGCATGATCCGATTGCTTCCGCTGGCACTGGCCAGCGCCTTACCCCTGGCCGCCCTGGCCCAGGCGGCATCCGCGCCATCGGCCGCCGAGCGCATCGCACCTGCACCGCACTGCCTGGACGCACGTGACGTACGCCAGGTCGAGCAGGAGACGCCGACCGCCATCGCGGTCCGTGATGGCAGGGGCCAGGCCTTCCGCATCGACTTCAGCGCAGCCTGCCCGGGTGTCAACGAAGCCAGCGCACTGCGGCTGGAGGCGCCTTCGGGCTGGGCCTGCGGCCGCCCCAGTGAACAGGTGATGGTGGATGGCCGCCGCTGCGGCGTCGGCAGTGTCACCCCCATCGACAACCGGGAGTTCGCCAGCACCGCTCGCCAGAGCAGCCGCCTGTACGCGGCCACCCTGCCGCCGGTGAACGTGACCGCCACAGGCAAGCCCAGCCGTGGCGGCAGCAGCCCGCGCCATACCTTCCAGGCCTCGCCAGCGTTCTGCTTCGCCACCCGCCATGTGCGCAGCTGGAACGAGGATCCGCAAGGCGTGGTGGTGGAGACCAATCCGCGCCGCAATGGCGGCAATCGCTACTACCGCGTCGAACTGGCCGGCAGCTGCTCGATCCTGGCCGGGGCGACCTCGGTGGAATTCCAGTCCGGTTTCCAGAACGGCCTGATCTGTGGCAATCCGGGCGATCGCATCGTGGAGACGCCGTCCGGAATCCCCGGCGACATGCGCGCCAGCACGCCGCGCTTCGCCCGCCCGGGCTGCAGCGTGCTGGCGGTCTATCCGAAGGACGCGCCGGACCAGGCCTCGCGCTAGCCGTCCACGCCGAGGAAGGCGAATGGTGCACTGGGTACGAAGTGACCCAATGCATCGCCGGCGAAGGTGTTGCGCTGGTCCTTGCCAAGGTCGAGCTTGAGCACCTGGCCGCCGAAATCGACCTTGTTCAGATCGATCCAGAAGGTGTTGGGGGTCAGCGCCGATTCGAAGAAGTACAACCGCCGCTTGTGGTCGGCCACCGTGCGCCAGCGCGTCGATGAGATGTTCGGCTCGCCCGGCGTGGTGATGCCATACGGCACCGACGCATTGCGGATCACGCTGAACACGCTGGCCAGCGCTTCCACCGGGTCCTCGGCCTTGGGAATGGCGTTGATGTAGAACGACGCACGCGCGAAGCGGTCGGACGAGCGGTTGGTACCTGGCAGCATCACCGTGCCACCGATCTGCTGCCAGTAGCTGTTGAGTGCCAGCTGCTGCTCGAAGATCGGCGAGTTGGTCATCACCTGGTAGCGCCGGTCATGGTGGATCACCTGGCGCCCCCCGATGTACTCGACGATGGCACTGTCGCCGCTCGCGTCGGACAGCGACAGATGCAGCGTTGCCTGGCGGTCCTCGCCCGGCACCTTGTCGGTGACAATCGAGTACGGCTCACGCTTCAGCGCCGCCACCGCCTCGTCCACGGTCGCGAAATTGTCCAGCACATACTGCGCCCACAGCGAAATCGCCAGTCCCGGCTTGTTGCCGCGCTGCTGCGGATACTCCGATTCGACCAGCCACAGCAGGTTGGCCACCAGGCCCTTCTCGTTCATGCCATCGGTGGTCGACACGTCGTAGCCGGTGGCCACCACCGAACCATAGCGCGCTGTCCAGGCCAGCGACTTCGGTCCGGCCTGGCCGGTGCGCGCGATGCCGCGCGGCAGCACGTAGAGATTGGTGGCCACGTCGACCTTCCAGTCCATCGAGCGTGCGGTGATCACATCACCGTTGTCACCCAGGTACACCGCGCGCGTGCAGGCCAGCGCCGGTGCCACCGCAGCGGCCAGTGCGACCGCCAGCATTGCCCTGCCCGTCCACTTCATCCGTACCATGTCGTTGTGCTCCTTTCCCCGTGAACCCCGGATCTGACCGCACGCAGGGTGACACAGGGGTGAAGCCTCAGCGTACGACCCGATCGTGCAGCCAGAAACCTGCAAGCATCGCAGGCACGAACCACAGCGCTTCACGCGATGCGACTGCCAGCCCGGCGATGGCCGGTCCCGGGCAATAGCCAGCCCATCCCCAGCCGATACCGAACAGTGCGGCGCCCAGCAGCAGGCGCGCATCGACATCACGCGCACTGGGCAGCTGGAAGCGCACCGCGAACCACGGCTGCGCGCGGCGCAGCACCCAGCGCTGGCCGACCGCACTGACCAGCAGCGCCGAGCCCAGCACCCACACCAGGGCGGGATCGAAATCACCTGCAATGTCGAGGAAGCCGAGCACACGGCGCGCGTCGGTCATCCCCGAAAGCGCCAGCCCCGCACCGAACAGCGCACCCGCCGCTGCCGCGGCCCCTGTCGCGCGGCTCATGCCAGGCCTCCGCCGTGGCGGATCAGGAACGTCGTCAGCATCGCGCAGGCCATGAACACCAGCACCGCCAGCAGCGAGCGCTTCGAGCCGCGAGCCATGCCACAGACGCCGTGACCACTGGTACAGCCACTGCCCAAGCGGGTGCCGAAGCCCACCAGCAGGCCGGCGCCGATCAACTGCCAGGCAGGCAAGGCATCGCGCAACTGTACCCGCGGCAACCCGTCGGGCAGCGACTGCCACCACAGCACCAGCCCGGCCGCCGCGAGCAGGCCAGACAGGAAGGCCCAGCGCCATCCGCGCTCGCCTTCCGCTGCGCGCAGGCTGCCTGCGGCGATCCCGCTGATACCGGCCACACGCCCGAGGGTGGCGAGCAGCAGCACTGCGGCGGCGCCGATCAACCCACCGCCGGCTACCGCAGTCCACGGCAGGTTCATGCCCTGCCCTCATTCACGCCCTTCATGGGATTGCCCTTTTATTTAGATTTATCTAAATTAGACACGTCTAAACAAAAAGGTCAACCATGCCCAGCACCCCGCTCGACAGTGCCGCGATGGCCAAGCACGCCGCGCAGGCCGCTGCCCTGCTCAAGCGCCTGGCCCATCCTGCCCGCCTGCGCGTGCTGTGCCGCCTGGTCGAAGGCGAAGCGCCGGTGCCGGAGCTGCAGGCGCTGACCGGATTAAGTGCGTCCGCGCTATCGCAGCACCTGGCTGTGCTGCGCGATATGGACATCGTGGCGACCCGGCGCGAAGCGCAGGCCATCCACTACCGCATGCAGGAAGGGCCCGCATTGGGCGTGCTGCAGGCGCTGCATGCCGCCTATTGCGGCGGCGGCACCTCGGGCTGACGCTCAGCCGGCGTGCAGTGCTGGCTGCACAACGTTGTCGAGCAGGTCCACCGGCGTCGGCGCGGAGCGATCACCCTGCAGCGTACGGGTAAAGCCCGACCAGTCGCTGGATGACAGCTGGCGCAACAGCGCCTGCTCCACCGGCAGCGCACGCATCGACCAGTACGGAAACTGGCGCTGGCCCAGGCGGCCGCGCGCCAGTTCAATGATGTCGATATGGCTGCCGGCCTGCAGGATGCGTTCGTAGACCGAACCGATGCCATCCGGCGGCCCTTCGATGTACTGCAGGAAACGCCCGCCGTCGTGCAGCAGCACGCCGGTCACGCCGGCCATCTTGTTGAAGCGGGCCGCATCGTCGACCAGCGCCTGCACCCGTCGAGCGGAGAGATCCGGCAGCGCCCGGCTGACATAGGCGATCGCACGCAGTGGCATGGTGCTTCCTTGGCAATATCTGCCGCCACGGTAGCAGTTGCGGACGAGCCCGTCTCAGATCCACGCGTCGCTTGCTGAAGGATTCAGCTGGCCGCCGTTGCCGGGCTTTCAGAGCGCCGTGGCAGCGTCGCCTCGAACACCACCTGCCCCGCCTCGTTGCGCGCGCCGATGTGGCCGCCGTGCGCGCGGACGAACTGATCAACGATGTACAGGCCCAGCCCCAGGCCATTGCTGGGGTGGAAACTGGCCTTGAACGGCTCGAACAATCGCGGCAGCAGCGCGTCGTCGATCCGCCCGGCGTTGCTTACCCGCAGCAGCACGCTGCGCGGATCGCGGCCGTCCACCTCCACCCTCGCCTCGCTGCCATGGGTAAGCGCGTTGCCGACCAGGTTCGCGGCGACCTGGCCAAGCCGATCCAGATCACCCTGCAGGCGGGTATCGCCCTGCATGTCGAGATGCACCCGTGCGTGGCCGTGGGCGCTGCCCGCTTCGGCCACCACGGCACGCGTCACTTCCGCAAGATCGCAGGCACTTGCCTGCAGGCGCAGGCCGCCGCTGCGGATCCGCGAAAAGTCCAGCAGCTGCTCGACCATCCGCGCCATGCGCAGGGTGCTGGCTTCCAGGTGCTTCAGGGTCTGCTGCGCACCGGCATTGTCCTCTGGAAGCTCCAGCGCCAGCTTGTCGGCACACAGCAGGATCGCCGACAGCGGCGTGCGCAGGTCATGGGTGAGCACGGCCGCCATCGTCTCGTTGAGCTTGAGCGAACGTTCCAGCGCCTCGTTGCGCGCCTTCAGCAGCTGGCGCTGCTGGTAGAGCTCGATGAAGACGTTGACCTTGCTCAGGATCACCTGCGGTGCGACCGGCTTGTGCAGGAAATCGACCGCACCTGTTTCGTAGCCCTTGAAGGCACGCACCGGGTCATCCGGCGAGGCGGTCAGGAAGATGATCGGCACATCGCGGCTGCGGTGCGAACCGCGCATCAGCTCGGCCAGGGTGAAGCCATCGATCTCCGGCATGTGCACATCCAGCAATGCCAGCGCCACCTCGTGCTCCAGCAGCAGCTCCAGCGCCTGCGCACCCGAGCCCGCAAGCAGCAGGTTCACGCCCTCGCGCTGCAGCAGCGCCTGCATGGCTACCAGGTTCTGCGGCACGTCATCGACGATCAGCAGGTTGACCGGGGTCTGCGACTGCGCAGGGTCCGGTGGCAACAGGTTCATGCAAACAACTCCTTCAGGCGACGGCACATCAGTTCAAGGGGCAGCACGGCATCGGCGCCAGCGTGCTGCAGGGCGGAGGCCGGCATCATCGATGCCTCGGCCTCCTCGGGACATTGCAGCCAGGCGCGGCCACCAGCGGCGCGCACGGCGGCCACGCCTTCGCTGCCATCACTGCTGGCACCGGTCAGCAGCAAGGCCAGCACCTGCGCGCCGAACACCGCTGCCGCCGACTCGAACAGCGGATCGATGGCCGGGCGAGAAAACAGCACCGGGGCGTCCACCGACAGCGCCAGCGAACCGGCGTCTTCCACCAGCAGGTGATAGTCCGGTGGCGCAAAGGTCACCGTGCCAGGCTGCAGCGGCTGCTTGTCTTCGGCCTCGCGCACCGGCAGCGCGCAGTACGGCGCCAGCACTTCGGCGATGCGGCTGCTGCGATCGCGTGGCAGGTGCAGCACTGCCAGCACCGGCGCCGGCAGTGCCGCAGGCAGCGCGCCAAGCACCGTCTGCAGCGCTGCGACCCCACCCGCAGAGGCCCCGATCACCAGCACGGCCGGTCGTATCGGCAGGCTCATCAGGCGACTTTCCGGTACAGGCGATGCTCGCGCGAGCAGACCTCGAACGCACCGTGGTGGCGCCCGAACTGCAGCGACTCCTTGCTGCCCAGGCCAAGGAAGCCGCGATGCACCAGCGCATCACGGAACAGGCCCACCGCGCGATCCTGCAGGTCGCGGTTGAAATAGATCAGCACGTTGCGGCACGACACCAGGTGCACTTCGGAGAACACGGTGTCGGTGGCCAGGCTGTGGTCGGCGAACACCACGTTGCGGCGCAGCTGGCGGTTGAACACCGCGCCATCGTAGGCCGTGGCGTAGTAGTCGGAGAGCGAAGCGGTGCCGCCGGCCGCCAGGTAGTTGCGGCTGAACTGGGCCATGCGGTCGATGCCATAGGCGCCGGCTTCGGCGGTGGCCAGCGCTGCCGGATTGATGTCGGTGGCGTAAACGATGCTGCGCTCGAGCAGGTCTTCCTCGTGCAGCAGGATCGCCAGTGACCACACTTCCTCGCCCGTACTGCAGCCAGCCACCCACAGCTTCACCGAGGGATAGGTGCGCAGCACCGGCACCACCTGCTCGCGCAGCTCACGGAAATAGGCCGGGTCACGGAACATCTCCGAGACCTGCACGGTGAAGAACTGCATCGCCTGCGCGAACAGGTCCGGCTCGTGCAGCAGGCGGTGCTGCAGGTCGGCCAGCCGCTCGCACTCGTAGCGCTGCATGGCCTGGCGGATGCGCCGCCGCAGCGACGATACCGCGTAGCTGCGGAAGTCGTAGTGGTAGCGCTGGTACAGCGCTTCCAGCAGCACCTTCAGTTCCAGGTCGAACAGCGCCTGCTCGTTCATTGCCGCGAGCACCAGACACGGCACAACGAGACCAGCTTGTCGACATCGATGGGCTTGGCGATGTAATCGTTGGCACCGGCCTGCAGGCATCGCTCACGGTCGTCCGGCATGGCCTTGGCGGTCAGCGCGATGATCGGCAGGTCCTGCAGGTGGCGCTGCGCGCGGATCTCGCGCATCGCGGCCAGCCCATCCTTCTCCGGCATCATGATGTCCATCAGCACCAGATCGACCTCACGCTCGGCCAGGCGATCCACCGCTTCCTGGCCATTGCGCGCGATCTCCAGCGTGACGCCGAGCGGTTCGAGCACGCTGGACAGCGCGAAGATGTTGCGGACATCGTCTTCGGCCAGCAGCACGGTACGGCCATCGAGCACGGTGTCGCGACGGCGCGCTTCGCGCAGCAGGCGCTGCTGGTCGGTCGGCAGGCTGGCCTCGACGCTGTGCAGGAACAGGGTCACTTCATCCAGCAGGCGTTCCGGCGAACGCGCACCCTTGATGATGATGCTCTTGGAATAGCGGCGCAGGCGCTGCTCTTCCTCGCGGCTGAGCGCGCGGCCGGTATAGACGATCACCGGCGGGAAACCGACCTCATCGTTGCCGGCCATGTGTTCAAGCAGGTCGTAGCCGCTGCCGTCGGGCAGCGACAGGTCCATCACCATGCAGTCGAACGTGACCGTGCTGAGCTGTTCCAGTGCACCGGCCAGGGTGCCCACCGCGACGATCTGCAGCTGGTCGCGGCCCAGCAGCAGTTCCAGGTTGCTGCGCAGCTCGCTGTCGTCCTCGACGATCAGCAGGCGCCGCACGTCGCGCTGGCTGGTCTGTTCCAGCTGCTCGATGGCCGTCACCAGCCGCTCGCGCGTGGTCGGCTTGATCGCGAAGCCGATCGCGCCCAGCTCGCGCGCCACCTGGCTGCGGTCCGTTGCCGAGACCACATGCACCGGGATGTGGCGGGTTTCGGGGTTGCGCTTCAGGCGCTCCAGCACGCTCAGGCCCGACACGTCCGGCAGGCCGATATCAAGCAGGACGCCGTTTGGACGCAGCTCACTGGCAAGTGTCAGCGCTTCTTCCGCCGTACCCGCCACCACGCAGTCGAAGTCCAGTTCATGGGCCAGGGCCACCAGTGCTTCGGCGAACGTGGCATCGTCCTCGACCGCCAGGATCAGGCGCCCGGCGCGCTGGCGGCGGCCGCGGTCGTCGGCCACGCCGGCCGACACAGTGGCCGGCGCCGACGCAGTGGCAGCGCGCACCGGCGCGGGCGGCAGCACGGCCGGTGTCCGTGCCGGCGCCGGCACTGCCACGGGGGCCTCGGCAGCCTCGGCTGCGCTCGCCGCGGGGGCGCCCTGCAATGGCAGCTCCAGGATGAAGCAGCTGCCGCGCCCGGGCTCGCTGTCGACCTGGATCTGGCCGCCCATGCGCTCGGCCAGGTCGCGCGAGATCGACAGGCCCAGGCCGGTACCGCCGTAGCGACGGCGGGTGCTGCCGTCGGCCTGGCGGAAGGCTTCAAAGATGACGTCCAGCTGCTCGCGGGCGATGCCGATGCCGGTGTCGCAGACCTCGAACCGGATGCGGCCATTGCCGGCCGCACGCACGTGCAGGCTGACCTTTCCGTGCTCGGTGAACTTCACCGCATTGGCCAGCAGGTTCTTCAGGATCTGCTGCAGCCGCTGGCTGTCGACCACCAGCTGGCTCGGTGCCAGCGCATCGGCTTCGATCTGCAGGGCCAGGCCCTTCTGCCGCGCCATCGGCTCGAAGGTCTCGCGCAGGCGCTGCAGCGCGCTGTCGACCACCACCACTTCATCGGACAGTTCGACATGGCCGGCCTCGATGCGCGACAGGTCGAGGATGTCGTTGATCAGTGCCAACAGATCGTTGTTGGACGAGAGGATCGCACGGGCGTACTTCACCTGTTCCTCGGTGAGCGTGCCGTCCTTGTTGTCGGCCAGCAGCTTGGCCAGGATCAGCGAGCTGTTCAGCGGCGTGCGCAGTTCGTGCGACATGTTGGCCAGGAACTCGGACTTGTAGCGCGATGTCGCGGCCAGTTCGTTGCTGTTGCGCACCAGCTGGCTCTGCGCGACCAGCAGCGCCTGCTTCTGCGCCTCCAGCTCGTGGGTGCGCTCTTCCAGCTGCACGTTGCTCTGTTCCAGCTCGGCCTGCTGTTCTTCCAGGTGGCTCTGCGACTGCAGCAGGCTGCGGCTCTGCTCTTCCAGTTCCTCGTTGGCCACGCGCAGCTCTTCCTGCTGGGCCTGCAGCTCCTCGCCCTGGCGCTGCGACTCTTCCAGCAGCACCACCAGTTGCGCACGCAACAGCGATGCGCGCAGCGCCATGCCGATGGTCTCGGCACAGCGCTCCAGCAGCTCGCGATCCAGATCACGCTGTTCACCGACCCGGGCGCGGCCCAGTTCGATGATGCCGACCACGGCGCCGTCGCTGCTGAGCGGCGCCAGGATGCGCTCGCGCACCGGCAGCCGGCCCAGGCTGGTCTGCAGTTCAAGCACCGCGGCATCGTCGCCATGCAGGTGGCGGATCCGTTCATCACGAGCGACCTGCCCGGCCAGCCCTTCGTGCAGGGCCAGCGAGGCCGGCGCGCCCGAAGGCAGCGCCATGCCACCGGTCAGCTGCAGCCGTCCGCCTTCCAGCCGATAGACCGCACCGACCTCCGCGTCCAGCTGCCCGGCCAGGCTCGTCGCAGCCGCCTCGGCGATCTGCTCCGGCCCCAGGTCACCGCGCAGGCTCGACGCCACCGCGTTCTCGGCCTCCTGCAGCCAGAGCGCGCGCATGGCCTGGCGGCGGGCCTGGATGGCGCGCGAGACGATCAGCGCGATCATCAGGAAGGCGCAGCCACCGATGGTGCGGTTGACGAACGAGAACGACGAGTTGTTGCTGGCGGGCGCCACGTTGAAGCCGATCACCAGCAGGACACAGGCGATCATCGCGACCACGAACGGCGCGCGCGCACTGCGCTGGAACACCGTGACGCCCACGGCCAGGAAATAGGCCAGCCAGACCGCGTATCCCAGCGGCACCACCAGTTCCAGCGCGATGGTCGCCGCCAGCAATACGGCAGAGGTCATCCAGATCCAGCGGTCACGCGTAGTCGCACCAGGACGCATGCAGGTCGGTTCCAGAAGGCAAAGGGTGGAAGATGGTACTCCGTGTCGCATTCAGCCGCACAGGACAAATGGCACGTGTCAGGTGTGCACGCATCCTTCACACTTGAATGCCTAGCTTCACGTCCCTCACAGGGGTAACACTTATCTACACGTGGACGCAGCTGCCTCTACGACGTCCGTGCTGACGGACCCTTCCCGACAACTGCGATTGCTGATCGACAGCGTGCGCGACCATGCGCTGTACCTGCTTGATCCTGAAGGCATCGTCTGCAGCTGGAACCCGGGCGCCGAGCGCATCAAGGGCTATTCAGCCGATGAAGTGGTGGGTACGCACTTCGGTCGTTTCTACCTGGCCACCGAGCGCGAGGCCGGCGAACCGCAGCGCCTGCTCCGCCTCGCGGCGCAGCAGGGCCATGTTGCCAGCGAGGGCTGGCGGGTACGCCGCGACGGCTCCTCGTTCCGCGCCAGCGTGGTCATCGAGCCGGTCGTCGAAGCGGGCGAACTGCTTGGCTTCGTCAAGATCACCCGTGACATCACCGAGCAATGGCAGGCACAGCGACTGCTGCGCGATGCCCAGCGTGCGCTGCGCAACACCCAGCAGTTCGAGACGGTCGGCCGGCTCAGCCGCGGCCTGTCGCACGAGTTCAACAACCTGCTGACCACCATCGGCAACGCACTGGACCTGCTGTCGCTACGCGTCCGCGGTGACGATGCACGCGCCGCCGAGCTGCTGGACGCTGCGCAGGCAGCCACCGACCGCGGCGCCCTGCTGACCCGCCAGCTGCTGGCCTTCAGCACGGGCCAGACCCTGATCCGCGAACCGCTGGACATCAACACGCTGGTACAGCAATGGCTGCCGGGCCTGCAGCGCGCCTGCCCGCCCACGGTGACGCTGGACGCCTGCCTCACGCCGGGCCTGCCGCAGGTGTGCACCGACGCGATGCAGCTGCAGGCTGCCCTGGCCAACCTGGTGGCAAATGCCGTGGAGGCCACCATCGATGGCGGGCGCATCCTGATCGGCACCGCGCTGGAACATCGGCTCGACCCGGATGCGGACACTACGCTGCAACGCGGCTATGTCACCCTCAGCGTCTGTGACGAAGGCCATGGCATGGCGGCCGACATCGCCGAGCGCGCCAGCGAGCCCTTCTTCACCACCAAGGACATCGGCAAGGGCAGCGGCCTGGGCCTGAGCCAGGTGTTCGGATTCACTACCCAGAGCGGCGGCTTCGTCGATGTGTCCACCACGCCCGGTGTCGGCACGACGGTAAGCCTGCTGTTACCCGCATCAGAGGAAGCAACCCATGACCGATGAACCGATCCGCGTACTGATGGTGGAGGACCAGAACGATCTGCGCGAGATGATCGGCCTGGCCCTGCGCGATTTCGGCATCGAGGTCGCCACCACCGCCGATGGCCACGAGGCGGCGGAGCTGCTCAAGGGCGAGGCGCGTTTTGACGTGGTGTTCAGCGATGTCAGCATGCCCAACGGCATGTCCGGCATCGAACTGAGCGAGCACGTCGCCCGCGAACAGCCGCAGGCACGCATGATCCTGTCCTCCGGCTATGCGCGCTCGCAGCTGCCGCCGCTGCCGGAGCAGGTGGAGTTCCTGCCCAAGCCCTATCGCCTGCGCCAGCTGGTCGAGCTGTTGAAGCAGGATTGACCTTTCGCCAGGCCTGGCGAAGCCGATCTGCGGGTGCCGGGGCCCTACCGCCGCGACTGCGTGGTCGAACGCGTGCTCGGCGGGGTTACCGAGGATCTGCTGCCCGAAGTGCCGGCACCGCTGTTCGCATCCCACTAGCGCCGCCCTGCCCCGCACGGCGGTAGCCGGTCAGCGACTGCCCGGTGTGCCGCCGGAAGTAGCGGCACAGGTAGGACGCATCCTCGAAGCGCAATCGCTCGGCGATGCGCCCGATCGGCAGCTCGCTGTAGCTCAGCAGCGCCTTGATCTCCAGCACCACCTGGCGGTCGATCAACGCCTTGGGTGTTTCATCGAAGCACTCGCGGGTCAGCTGTGAAAGATAGAACGGCGTGATGCACAACGCATCGGCATAAGACTGCACGTCGCGCTGGCGGGTACTGCGCTGGCCGACCAGTTCCCAGAAATTCCAGGCCAGGCGCTCGCGCCGGCTGACCGACGCTGCGGCCCCCTTCTGTGCCGGCAACAGCGTGGCGAATTTCAGGAAAAAGGTCTGCAGCAGATTGCGCAGCATCACGTGCCGATAGCGGCCCCCAGTATGCTGCGCGTCCATCAGCTGCTGCAGCCAGCCCTGCAGGAGCGGCACCTCCAGCGGCGACGGCACGCAATGGGGATGCTCATGCAGGAACTTGAACAGCGCGTTGGGCAGTACGTAGGCCACCTCCGACGCCAGCGCCTTCGGCATCAGGCAGACCACCGCCAGGAAGCCACGCGATCGCTTCCGCAGCAGCGCCAGCGTGTCCTCGGCCAGCACCAGCACGTCGTGCCGCTGCACCGCCACCTCACGGAAGTTCAGCGCGAAGCGCGCACGCCCGGACACGCACACCAGTACCGCCAGATACGCGTGCCCGAACGACAGCGGAACCCCCTGCCCCTCGGCCAGCGTACTGACCTCCAGGCGCATCGATTCGTCCTGATCCAGAAGCTGGGGTATGCGGTCCATTGGCCGATCCGGCTGCATTCCGGGGCACAGCATACCTGCGCCAACGAGGCAGTTGTGAAAAGTACCGAAAACATCAAGGTCCCGCCCTGTGCCCTCCGCCCGACGCGGCCTAGCCTGTGCGCTCTCTCCCTGCCCCTGGAACGGCCATGCCGCTGCATACCGAACGCTTGATCCTGCGCCCCTGGCGCGACACCGACGCCGCCGACCTGTACGAATACGCCCGCGACCTGCGCGTCGGGCCCATCGCCGGATGGCCAGCCCACACCAGCATCGAGGAAAGTACCGAGATCATCCGCACCGTGTTCAACCGTCCGGAGGTCTATGCGCTGCAGAGCCGCGAAGATGGCCGCGCCATCGGCTGTGTCGGCATCCTGATCGGTGCCGACAGCAACTTCGAGATCGGCGAGCGCGAAGGCGAGATCGCCTACTGGATCGGCGTACCGTACTGGGGGCGCGGCCTGGTGCCCGAAGCAGTGCGCGAAGTGATGCGGCACGCCTTCCTCGGCCTGCGTCTGGACGCACTGTGGTGCGGCTACTTCGCCGACAACCTGCAGTCCCTGAGCGTACAGAGCAAATGCGGTTTCCAGCATCACCATACCGAAGTGAACAAGTTCAACAGCTTCCTCGGCGACTACCGCACCGAACACATCAGCCGCATCACCCGCGAGCAATGGCAGGCGCAACAGGCTTCCGTGCTGCGCGCGTGATCACCACTCAGCCGGCACGGTGCTGCATGAACAGCAGTTCCGGCGTCGAAGCGTCTTCCATCGGCTGAAAGCCCAGGTCGCGATACAGGGTCACCGCCGCGACGTTGTCACGATAGACACGCAGGGTCAGCCGCTCCGCCCCGGCCGACTGCAACGCCTGCGCCATCAGCGCCTGCATCAGTACACGTCCCAGTCCACGCCCGCGTGCCCGCGGCGAAACGATGATGCGGCCCAGGTGCAGCGTGCCGGAGGTCGTTGGCCAGTACTGGCCGAAACCAAGGCAGTGGCCATGCGCATCCAACAGCACCCAACCCGGGCGCTGCTGCAGTTGCAGTGCCTGCGCGAATGCGTCCGGCACGAGCGGATACGCCACGCCGGGACCGGCCCAGCGCCGGGTTGCGCTGGCCGAATCCAGCCACGCGCCGATGGCGGCGAAGTGCGGAGGCTGCACGGGGCGAAGGTACTCACTCATGGCGTGCGCGCAAGGAAGGATGGCCACCATGGTGCGCGATCCCGGTGGCCGGATCACGTTGCACGGCAGCGCTTGAATTTTGTCCCAGGGCAGTAAGCAATGCCGATCGTCCACCGCCGCCACACCTGACAACCACTCTTTTCCTTCTGCCCTCGGGATCCGGCATGATCCACGGCCTCAGCGCCTTGCCTCTTACGCCGGTGACCGAATCGGGCATCGACCTGCACGCCTTCGCTGGGATGGTCGAGCGACTCGCAGCCGCTGGCGTGGACTCGATGGGCGTGCTCGACTCAGCTCCTTCGCACGGCGCCGCTCAAGCACCACGGTCGTGCTGCATCCTAGCGTGCGGCAGCGAGGTTGATCTGTGTCATTCGATACGAATCACGCTTTAGAGGCATCGACTTCGAGATGCTACCATCCAAGCGTCACTTCATAGGGATATAAAGCATGGGTGGTTTCAGCATCTGGCATTGGATCATCCTACTGGCGGTTATCCTGATCCCAGTAGCGATTATTGCGATAGTCCTTGCGCTCAGTCGCCGCAAGAAATAAGAAGCCAATTGAGAGTTCAAACAAAATGGGGCCGCTAAAACGGCCCCATTTGCCTATTGCAAGTCGCCCAACACGCCATCAGCGGATCATATATTCGACGTTGCAAACCTTAGCGACCCCGGCGCCACTACAGGTAATTGCCTTGACACTACCCGTCGACGACGGGCCAGATGCCGACATCGTTGCACCGAGACCTTGAAGATGGGTGACCATCCTTGCAAGATTCTCTCCGCCGTAGTCAGTCCAAGTACCATTCACCTGCTGAATATCGGTCGGAATCAACTGCCCTGCGGCGGTACGCTCACTACCGACTTCGGACTGTCCATTCTGATGCTCGAGGTTGACGACGACAACAACCGAGGAACCGTCCTTAAACACGACCTTCATTATGATCCTCGCTTGATCGCGCAGGCCTGTGTAGTTCGTAACGTGCTGGAGTAGGTCGGCCATTGCCGTGAAAACGTCGGTTCCGACCACCTTGGAAATGACATCCGTGCTACCCGTCGCAGTTTCGACCATTGCACGGAGGTTGTAGTCCGATACGTACTCGTAAGCCGTCATAGCACTTGCGCTCGGATTGAGGCCGAGCGTCGCGATTGGCACGATGAACGTGGGACGAAGTGTGCCACCACCAACGACTTGTACGCGATGAGCTCGGTTCACCTCTTCAACGGCACCCGCCGGTGGAGTCTCCCGCACAACCAGAGGTCCTGCGGCTCTCGGCTCAATGCCACCACCGCCGCCACCGGAGCTTGTACCAACGTAGTACTGCTGAATCTGGTTGTCAGTAACATTAAAAATCAGGTGAGTCCCGGGCCCTTGACGAACGGCCTCAGCGCGATAGTCACCATCAATTCGACAGGTGTCGCATCGGACAGCGGCAGCATTCACGTCTGCGACAAGAGCGCCTAAGCCAACAAATCCAAGCATCCCAGCAAGAGCGTATTTCAAAAGCACTGTCCATCTCCATGTTAGACCGATCGGCGATCGAGGCTTCTTTCCCTCGAAAGCCAAGTCCATGCTATCCCAATCGCTTGGTAAGAAAAAAGGTCGGCAATTCCATCGCGATCGCGATAACCACAGCCAATGCCAGGTACTGAGATCACCTGTGCTGCCGCGCCGCCCGGATGGCCCGCGTTCTGCGAGGAGATGCGGCAGCGCTCGGCAGAGAAAGCACGAACACCGCTGCCCGCCGACGACACGCACCGAGCAACCGCCCGGCCGGCGCAGTCGGCGAGATTTCCACAAGCCGGCAACCACTTCAGCGTCCAGGACTAGCAGCATGTTCTCCAATGGCTTCGGCTGCCATATCCGAGTAGTTTCTTGCGACCTCATTTGCACGCTTCGGTTGTCGTCGCCGTAGTAGCGGTGTCTGCGACCATCTTTCTTGGCACCGTGAGAAAGCAGTTGCTTTGGCCTATTGCAACGTGGAACTTAAGGAGTTGCAGCTGCGGACGATGGTGATATATGGGTTTATGGGGCTGGGAGCGGATTTCTGCGAAGACGCTTTCGTCGGAAGCATCAGTTCACGCGAGCTTCTCAGTAAGAACGCGAAGAATCTCAAGACTGATCGACTTCGGTCTCTTCCGGGTAGGTTGCACGCTCTGCCCGAGGTGGAAGGCGTGGACCTGGCTTGCTTGCTTGGAGACTGTGGGGAAGGAAGTTCGCAGGCTGCAGGCCGCGCTCCGCCGTGGCGTGCAGTGGAAGGAATGGATGCGAACCCGTTTGAGGGGATCCAGGCACCAAGAGGGGTGCGAAGCATTGCCGTCCGGTTCTATACAGCTGATGCCATGCAGCAGCTCTACGCGGCCAATGCCTCCCGGGCCAACCTATGGCGGTTCATGGCACACACCGGAATCCGGCGCGGCGATCTGATGCACCTGAGGCACGAGAACGTGGTTACTGGTCGCCTGCTGGTCGAGAGCGATCCGGACGAGGACGGCGACGGACGCACGAAGTCAGGGAATTGGCGAGAGGTGCCGTTGAACGCCCATGCCGCTGCACCTCTAGCCACCCTTCTCGATCCGCTGGTAAGCGTTCACAAGGACACCGTGAGCGACTGGTCCAAGGATGATGCGACCGCGGCAGGCGTTGGCGGGAGTCTTCACCGCCTGAGGCACACGTTCTGCGCCCATATGGTTATGGCTGGCGTGCCATTGCGGTGCGTGCAGCTCCTGGCCGGTCATGCTGATTACGCCACTACAGAGAAGTACTACGCACACCTCACCCCTGAGGGCGATGATGGCGCGGTGGCGAAGCTAACCTATTGATTCGCTACTGTGACCACTGTGACCAATTAGTACCTTTTGATGGCCCGATATGGCCCATGGCAGCGCAGCAGCTGCCGCAAGTTATTGATTCTGGTGACCCCGGCCCGATTCGAACGGGCGACCTTCCCCTTAGGAGGGGGGCGACGGCGCCAAGAGTATCAAGGGGTCCGATGGCATCTGTGCCAATCGTGTGCCCAAACGGGGCTTGCGGCAGGCGCTTACGCTCCTAGAAGGGCTCCGCGGCTCCCCACATTCCCGGCGCGTGGTCAGTCGATTCGACTTGGGCGTCGCGATACCAGCGGGCGGAGTCGACCCCGCCCGCCCGTGTCTTCAGCTCTGAACTTCGGCCCGGAAGGCGATCTCAATCAGCTGCTCCGGGAAGGCCAGCGCCGAGACCCCAATCAGGTTACTGGCAACCTGCGGCACCGGCTGACCATACACGGCCGGCCGGACCTTGCCACTGGCCGCGAACGCGGCCGGAACGTCGATAACGAACAGCGTTTCCTCGACCACGTCAGCCAGCGACCCACCCAACTCTGCCAGCAGCACCTGCGCGTTCTCGTAGGTGCGCCTCATCTGGGCTTCCATGGTGTCGAAGTTGGCGGGCTTACCATTCGCCCCCAGCTCTGCGGGTGCGACCAACTGCCCCTCCGGCGTATGGGACAGCTGTCCGGACACGAAGATCGTGTTGTTAACGCGGACGGCTTGGACGTA
>NZ_JCAFVO010000011.1:0-124460 GCF_059372445.1 Stenotrophomonas sp. YJH_SMC_127
ATCTGGCGCGGGACGCGACGCGCTCTGCGCGTCGCCCCACACGTTGCTGCGCAACGCGTGGGCCCCTCCCTTTGCCGGCCTCTCCCCGCCCCTGTCGGGGCAGCCCCTCAACAGAGGGGCTTGGTCCTCCAGATGCATCACGGGAGATCCGCGCGGTGCGTGGATGCGCGGCGGGAATCACGCCGTAGTGACCCTGTACTGATCTGGCGCGGGACGCGACGCGCTCTGCGTGTCGCCCCACACGTTGCTGCGCAACGCGTGGGCCCCTCCCTTTGCCGGCCTCTCCCCGCCCCTGTCGGGGCAGCCCCTCAACAGAGGGGCTTGGTCCTCCAGATGCATCACTGAGATCCGCGCGGTGCGTGGATGCTGTTCCTGCTGGCAGGCTCATCCACGCATGGCGTGGATCTACCGGGGATATCCGTGCGGACGCTGCGGGTTACCATGTACGCATCACCTGCTGGAGCTTTTCCCCATGACCGCTGAAATCCTCGTTCCCGTTTCTTTCGGCGAGCTGCTGGACAAGATTTCGATCCTGCAGATCAAGTCCGAGCGCATCAGCGACGAGGGCAAGCTGGCCAACGTGCGCAGGGAGCTGTCGGCGCTGGAGCAGACCTGGATGGCACACCCGGCGGCCGTGAAGGACATCGCCAGGCTGCGTGCCGAGCTGAAGGTGGTCAACGAGCAGCTGTGGGAGATCGAGGACGACATCCGGCTGAAGGAGAAGGCGCAGGCGTTCGACCAGGGCTTCATCGACCTGGCGCGCAGCGTGTACCTGCGCAATGACGAACGCGCGCGCATCAAGAAGGCGATCAACCTGGCGCTGGGCTCGGCGTACGTGGAGGAGAAGTCCTATCAGGATTACGCGCAGCGCGTGTAATCCCGGGCGGCCTGCCGCTCACCCCAGGTGGTCGGCGACGTAGCGTTCGAAGGCAGCGATACCGTCTTCCACGGTGATCAGTTCCATCACATCGTCGAACTCGATCTTGGTGCCCCACTTCAGATCGGTGGCCTGCTTGGCGAGGTACTTGCGTGCCGCATCGTCGTAGCGGTCCACGCAATAGCGACGATCCGAGTACGGGCCGCTGCGGTTCGGATTGCTGGCCGCATGCAGGCCCAGCACCTTGGCGCCCATCGCGTTGGCGATGTGCATCGGGCCGGAATCGGGCGTCATCACCAGGTTGGCGCGGGCCAGCAGGGCGGGCAGCTGCTTCAGCGTGTCCTTGCCTACCAGGTCCAGCGCCGGCGTGTGCAGCTGTGCCTGGATGGCGTCGGCCATGCTGCGCTCAAGTTCGCTGCGGCCACCGCACAGCACCACCTGCCAGCCGCGCGTGACCGCGTGGTTGGCCACGGCGGCGTAGCGGTCGGCGTACCAGTTGCGGCGCACGTGGCTGGAGCAGGGCGAGATCATCAGCACCGGGCGACCATCGTCGTGCCACTGCGCGGCGGCCCACTCATATGCCGACTGCGGCACGGCCAGGTCCCAGCTGACCTCGGTCTGGCGCAGGCCCAGCGGTTCGCAGAAGCTGCCGATGGCATCGAGCACATGGATGCCGGGACGGTCGGGAATGCGTTCGTTGATGAAAAGCCCATGCAGGTCCTTCGAGCGGCTGCGGTCGTAGCCGATGCGGCGCTCGGCCGGAATGAAGGCCGACAGCAGGTTGGCGCGGAACGCGACCTGCATCTGCAGCAGCGCTTCGAAGCGCCCCGGCGGCAGCTGCCTGCGCAGTTCCTTGACCCCGGCCATGCCGCTCTTCTTGTCGTAGGCATGGAAGGTGACGCCGGGCAGGCCGTCGAGCAGCTTGTGGCCGACCTTGTCGATGATCCAGTGGATCGGCGTGTCCGGGCGCGCGGCCTGCAGGGTACGCACCAGGGGCACCACGTGGGTGACATCGCCAAGTGCGGACAGGCGCAGGAGGCACAAGGAGGAGGACGCTGATGCCATGTGTTGTTAGACTCAATGAAATGGTCGCATTCGACGCCAATGAAGCGCTGACGCCATGCCGCGAGGGTCGCGGCATCGGGGCCATTCTGTTCGACCGCGAGCGGCTGCGGCAAGCCGAGATCGGCCTGTTCTCGCCCCAGCACTGGGGCAGCAGGGCCCGGCCGGTGGGCGAGGGCGGCCGCGGCAGCGCCTGGTTCGTCGATGCGCCGTTCGGTGCCAGCGTGCTGCGCCACTACCTGCGCGGCGGCATGGCGGCCCGTATCAGCCATGATCAGTACCTCTGGCGCGGCTCGGACCGGACCCGCAGCTTCGCCGAATTCCGCCTGATGCGCGCCCTGCGCGAGAAAAAGCTGCCGGTGCCACGGCCGATCGCCGCGTTCTACATGCGCGAGGGCCTGCGCTACCGGGCGGCGATCCTGATGGAGCGGATCGAGGGCGTGCGCTCGCTGGCCGACCGCGCACTGGTGGCCGGCCGGGGGGCTCCCTGGGAGGAGACCGGGCGCCTGATTGCCCGTTTCCATCGTGCCGGCCTGGACCATGCCGATCTCAACGCGCACAACATCCTGTTCGATGGTAGCGGCCATGGCTGGCTGATCGATTTCGACCGCGGCGTGATCCGCATCCCGGCGACCGCCTGGCGCGAGCGCAACCTCAAGCGCCTGCTGCGCTCGCTGATCAAGCTGCGCGGCGAGCGCAGCGTGGAAGACGTGCAGAAGGACTACGCGCGGCTGCGCCGTGCCTATGACATGGCCTGGAACCGGGGCACCTGATGGACTGGTCGCTGCGTTTCCTCGGCGTCGGCAATGCGTCGGCGGTCGAGCTGGGGTCGCCGATGTCGGTGATTGAACGGGAGGGGCGCCCATGGCTGACCATCGATTGTGGTGGCGAAGGCCTGACCGCGTTCAAGGCGCACTACGGGCAGATGCCGCAGGCGCTGTTCGTCACCCATGTGCACCTGGACCACGTGGCCGGCTTCGAGCGCCTGTTCGTGGATACCTTCTTCAATGCGCACCGGCGCGGCAAGGTGCGCCTGTACGTGCCCGCCACGGTGGTGCCGCTGCTGCACAAGCGCATCGGGGATTACCCGAACGTGCTGGCCGAGGGCGGTGCGAACTTCTGGGATGCCTTCCAGCTGATCGTGGTGGGCGAGGCGTTCTGGCACGAGGGCGTGCGCCTGGAAGTGTTTCCGGTGCGCCACCACTGGCCGGAGACGGCCTATGGCCTGCGCCTGCAGGGCGCGCTGACCTGGAGCGGCGATACCCGGCCGATTCCGGAGATGCTGGCACGCTTTGCCAGTGACAACGAACTGATCGCTCACGATTGCGGCCTGCACGGCAATCCCTCGCATACCGGCGTGGACGATCTGGAGCGTGAGTACAGCGCCGAACTGCAGGCGCGGATGATGCTGTACCACTACGCCAGCGCGGCCGATGGTCTGGCGCTGGCTGCGCGTGGGCACCGCGTGGCGCAGCCGGGGCAGTGCGTGCCGCTGGCGAGCCCGACCGCCCCGCACGTGCTGGCCCAGGACCCGCCGTGAGCGGTACCGGCCAGCCCGCAGGTGCGGCGTTGGCTGCCGGGCTGGAGGCGCTGGAGCGCGCACTGCATGCGCCGCAGGTGCGTGCCGACCGCGAGCAACTGGCCGCATTGCTGGATGAGGATTTCAGCGAGATCGGCAGCTCCGGCCAGTGCTACGACCGTGCGGCCGCGCTGGTGGAGATTCCGCTGGAGCGTGCCCAGGTGCAGATCGAATCGGAGCAGTACGCCGTCTGGCTGCTGTCGCAGGACCTGGCCCAGGTGCGCTACCGCAGCCGCCATCACCTTGATGGGCAGCTGCAGCACTGGGTGCTGCGCAGTTCGCTGTGGCGCCGGCACGGGGACAGATGGCGCATGGTGTTCCACCAGGGCACGCCCGAGGCAGGGTAGCGCGGCGCCATGCCGGGCCAAGAATGCGAAGCCGGGGTCAGATCCCTTTGCCATGCAAAGGGAACTGACCCCAGTGCGGAAAAGGCGGTGGCCCCGCCGGCTGACCTCGGCGCCCGCGTCGATCGATACCGTTGCTGCCTTCCGGCCCTGGCGGGGTTTTCGACCTAGCGTCGCGAGGGGCCGACGGGGCCACCATAGAGACGTTGGCCGCCCGATGGGCGGCCAGTTCACGGATCAGGGGAAACAGCGCGCGGCGCGCCGGAGACCACAGCCGGACTGCACATCGGGATGGCCGATGGCAGACGCGTATTCTAGCGCAGACGGGCCCATCGACGCCAGCTTCATGCACTGAATCGGCTGTAACCCGCTTCCGGCGGCAGCGGCCGGTACCCACCCCCGTTGCTAGAATGCCGGCCAGGAGGAACGACCTCCCCCACATCGGGAACCAATGACCAGGACGGCCTGGCCCTACCAAGAGGAGGGCCGTCATGGCCTGGATCTATCTGTTGTTTGCCGGCCTGCTGGAAATCGTCTGGGCCGTGTCCATGAAGCAGTCCGAAGGCTTCACCCGGCTCACCCCCACCGTGGTCACCATCATCGGCATGATCGCCAGCTTCTGGTTGCTGGCGGTGGCCATGCGCAGCCTGCCGCTGGGAACCGCCTATACGATCTGGACCGGCATCGGCGCGGTCGGGGCGTTCGTGGTTGGCATTGTGTTCCTGGGCGAGCAGGTCAGCCCGATGCGGATCGGTGCGGCGGTGTTGATCGTTTCCGGCCTGGTGCTGATGAAACTCTCCAGCAGCTGAATCCATTTACTTATGGCGGGGAAGGGAATCTCCGCTTGCTGCAGGTATATGCATTTTCGGCAAAACCATTTTGTCCGCCCCTGTTATTTGACGCACGTCATAAAAATAGCGCGCGTGATTCACATGCCGCTGGCACCGTCGGTCGCACAGTGCCGCCATTCGTCGGGCGAAATCGGGGAGTTTTCGCCTTGACGGACGCGCTGGCGCACCTGTCCCCGGGTGCGATCGCGTGAAGATTTGAAGATTTTCAGGAGTTAATGCCTTCAGGCCTTGTTCCCGTTCGGGGAGCCGGGGTGGGCCGCATTGTCTCCAAAAAACCTGCCAGCTGTGCCATCCGGTCTTTTCATGGAGATTTACCGATGAACCGCATTTACCGTCTGGTTTTCAATCGTGCCCTTGGGGTAATGCAGGTTGCTTCGGAGGTCGCCCAGAACCCCGGCGGAAGCGCGGTCAGCGCAGGGCGGGTGCCGCGATTGCGGGCGCACCAGCTGGCGGCGGCTTTGGCCGCCACACTGGCCAGCGGATCGGCATTCGCAGCGTGCACCGGCACCACAACCGTAAACTGCGACAGCACCACCAGCATCAACAACTACTCCAACGCGACCAACGGCCTCACGCTGAACATCGACGCGGGTGCATTGCTGCGTACGCCGCCGATCGTAGGCGGCGGCAACGCAGCAACGCTGACCGGCGACAACGTGACGGTCAACAACAATGGCACGATCGATCCGAGCTCGATCATCCTCGCCTCGCCCGGCCTGGTCATCGGCAATGGTTCTGCCAACAACAGCGCGATCGTCGTCAACAACAACGCCAGCGGACAGATCAAGGGTGTCGTCAACATCGCAACGCTGCTGGGCTTCGGTGGACAGGCGCTGGTGGCACAGAATGTCAACGGCACCACCACCATCAACAACGCCGGCCTGATCAGCACGTCGCTGATCGGTGCAGGCAGCGTTTCCGACGCGACCACGGTAGTGACCTATGGTGGTGCAGCCGCCAATGTGACCAACACAGGCACCATCGACGGACGCGTCGGCCTGGGTGCTTCTGGCGGTAACACGTTCCTCAATGCGGGGGCGGTCAGTGGCAGCGTTCACCTGGGTGATTCAACCGGCGGCAACACCTTCACCGCAGTGTCGGGTTCCAGCGTTGTGAGCGGCGGCGGCAGCGCTCTTGCCGGCGTGATTACCGGTGTCACCGGGGTAAAGGTTGCGGCTGCGGGATCGGTCGACGCCGGTACCGGCAGTGGTGCGGCCAACAACACGCTGGTGTTGCAGAACGTCGTCAGCGGTCCGGGGTCCGGCACCGGCGGAGCGGTGACCACGCTGGGCTGGAACCAGTACCTCAACTTCCAGAAGCTCACCGTCAACAGCGGCACCTGGAACCTGCAGGGTGCGTGGGCGGGTGCAGGTACGACCACGCTCAATGATGGCCTGGTCAATTTCAACAATGCCGGTTCCTTCGGCACAGGGCTGTTCACCGCCAACGGCGGTGCCATCGCCTCTGCCACGGCCGGTCTGAACCTGGCCAACGCTTTCAGCCTTGGTGGCAATCTGTCCCTGGCAGGGACCAATGCGTTCAGCCTGGGGGGCTTGCTGTCCGGTACTGGCGGGCTGACGGTCAACAACACCGGCATCGTTACTCTCGGCGGCGCAAACCTGTTCTCCGGCGGCGTCAACCTCAATGCCGGCGGCCTGGTACTGGGCAATGCCGGTGCACTGGGCAGCGGCAACCTGACCGTGGGTGGCAGCGCTTCACTGGATACGACGGCGGGCTTCACCCTGGGCAACAATCTGGTGATCAATGGCGGGGGCTCGCTGAACCTGCTGGGCAGCAATGCGTTGTCATTGAACGGTTCGATCTCCGGTGCCGGCAACCTGACCAAGAGCGGCGCCGGCACCCTCACCTTGAACGGCGCCAATGCGCTGACCGGCAGTTTCAACCTGGCCGGAGGCGCGTTGGCGCTGGGCGCGGGCGGCAGCCTGTCACCCACCGGCGCGATCACGGTCGGCGTCGGTACCACCCTGGACCTGTCGGCGGCCGCCAACCAGACCATCGGTTCGCTGGCGGGCCTCGGCGGTTCGGTCAACCTGGGCAGCCACACGCTCACCCTCGCGGGGCTGGGCGATACCAGCTACAGCGGCACGTTCGCCGCAGGCACGGGTGGCCTGGTCAAGCTGGGCACCGGCGTGCAGACCTTGTCGGGCGTGAACAACCTCAGCGGCGGCGTGGCATTCAACGGCGGCGGCCTGCTGCTGGGCAATGCTGCTGCGCTGGGCAGCGGTGCGCTCAGTGTCGGCGGCAACGTGACGCTCGATGGAACCACGGGGGCGCTTGCACTGGCCAACGCGGTCAACCTCGGTTCGGGTGCCAGCCTCAATCTGCTCGGCAACCAGGCGTTGACGTTCAACGGCGTGATCGGTGGCACCGGTGGCCTGGTCAAGAGCGGTGCGTCGTCGCTGACGCTCAATGGCGCCAACACCTTCGGCGGCGGCGTGGCGTTCAATGCCGGCAGCCTGGTGCTGGGCAACGCTGGAGCACTGGGAACCGGTGCGCTGAATGTTGGTGGCGTGGTGTCGCTCGACACCAGCGCGGCGCTTGCGGTCGGCAATGGCATCACGCTGGGCGCGGGTGGCTCGCTCAATGTGCTGGGCTCGAACGCATTGACGCTGGGCGGCGCCATCGGTGGCACCGGCAGCCTGGTCAAGAACGGTGCAGCCACGCTTACGCTGGGTGGCGCAAATACCTTCACCGGCGGCCTGGCGATCAATGCCGGCAAGGTTGCGGTGGGCAGCGGCGGAAGCCTGGCTGCCGGCGGTGCGGTCAGCCTGACCGGCGTTGGCGCGGACCTGGACATCTCGCTCGGCGGCAACCAGACCATCGGCGCGCTGTCCGGTATTGCCGGCAGCACGGTGACGCTGGGCAGCAGCACGCTCACCTTCGGTGATGCCACCAACCAGACGTTCGCGGGCGTGATCGGTGGTACCGGCGGCCTGGTCAAGCAGGGCACCGGCGTGCAGACGCTGACCGGCGCCAATACCTTCAGTGGTGGCCTGGACCTTACGGCCGGTGGCCTGGTGCTGGGCAATGCCGGTGCGCTGGGAAGCGGCGCGCTGACGGTCAGTGGCAACGGTTCGCTGGATGCCACGACAGCGCTGAACCTGGGCAATGCGATCAACCTCGGCGCGGCCCTGACCCTGCCGGGCAGCCAGAACCTGGCCCTGGCCGGCAACATCACGGGCACCGGCAGCCTGGTCAAGAACGGCGCGGCGACACTGACCTTGAACGGTACCAACACCTTCAGTGGTGGACTGAGCGCGAACGCTGGCGCCCTGCTGCTGGGCAACAGCGGCGCACTCGGCACCGGGACGCTGGGCATCGGTGGCAACGTCTCGCTCGACGGCAGTGCGCCGCTGAACCTGGGCAACAACGTGGCACTGGCTGCAGGCGCCGCGTTGTCGCTGCCGGGTTCGCAGTCGATCACGCTGGGTGGGGTGGTGTCCGGTGCGGGCAGGCTGGTGAAGAACGGTGCCACCACCTTGACCCTCAATGGCGCCAACAGCTTCGGTGGCGGGCTGACCGTCAACGGCGGCGGCCTGCTGCTGGGCAATGCCGGCGCGCTGGGCACCGGTGCATTGTCGGTGGGGGCCAACACCACGCTGGACAGTTCGGTGGCGCTGGACCTGGCCAACAGCGTCAACCTCGGCGCCGGTGCGGTGCTGGATCTGCTGGGCAGCCAGAACGTGTCGCTGGGGGGCGTCATCAGCGGCACCGGCGGGCTGGTCAAGAACGGTGCGGCGACACTGGCGTTGAACGGCGCCAATACGTTCAGCGGGGGCGTCGGGCTCAACGCGGGCGTACTGCAGCTTGGCAACGCACAGGCGCTGGGTACCGGCCAGCTGGACGTGGGCGGCAACGCTTCGCTGGATGCCACTGCGGCGCTTTCGGTGGGCAACACCCTCGGCCTCGCCGCCGGCGCCAACCTCACCGTGCTGGGCAGCAATGACCTGACGCTGACCGGTCCGGTGTTCGGCGCCGGCGGGCTGATCAAGGATGGCGCGGCGCGCCTCACGCTGTCTGGCGCCAACACGTTCGGGGGTGGCACCACCGTCAACGCCGGCACGCTGGCGCTGGGGGCCGGTGGCAGCCTTGCCGCGGCCGGTGCGGTGGATCTTGCCGGTGCCGGTGCGACGCTGGACATCTCCGCAGCCGGTGCCGCGCAGACCATTGGCGCACTCAACGGCGTCGCAGGCAGCCAGCTGGCGCTGGGCGCGCAGTCGCTGACCTTTGGCGGCGCCGGCAACGGCAGCTTTGCCGGCGTGATCGGTGGCACTGGCGGCCTGGTCAAGACGGGTACCGGCGTGCAGACGCTGTCCGGTGCCAACACCTTCAGTGGCGGTGTTGCACTCAACGCGGGTGGCCTGATCCTCGGCAATGCCAGCGCGCTCGGCACCGGTGCGCTGGGCATCGGAGGCACCACCACGCTGGACAGCACGGTGGCGTTGAACCTGGCCAATGCAGTGAACTTCGGTGCGGGCACGCAGCTGACGCTGGGCGGCAGCAACGATGTCACGCTCGGTGGCGTGGTGGCCGGCAATGGCAGCCTGGTCAAGAATGGTACGGGCCTGCTGACCCTCAACAACACCAACACCTTCGGTGGCGGCCTGACCCTGAACGGTGGTGGCCTGGTCGTCGGTGCGGATGGTGCGCTTGGTACCGGCGCGCTGGCGGTGAATACCAGCACCACGCTGGATGCGGGCGCGGCAGTGACGCTCGGCAATGCGGTCACGCTGGGCTCGGGCGTTGCACTGACGGTGCCGGGCAGCAATGCGCTGACGCTGTCGGGCGTGGTCGGCGGCAATGGCAGCCTGATCAAGAACGGCGCTACCACGCTGACGCTGTCCGGTGCCAACACCTACACCGGCGGTACCACCATCAATGCCGGCACGCTGGCGCTGGGCACGGGCGGCAGCCTGGCCGCGGCGGGTGACGTCACGTTGGGGGCGGGCGCCGGCTTCGATATCTCCGGTGCCGGCAGCAGCCAGACCATCGGCGCACTCAATGGTCTGGGCGGCAGCACGCTGGCGCTGGGCGGAAACTCATTGACGTTCGGTACGGCCGGCAACGCCGCGTTCGACGGCGTGATCAGTGGCGGCGGGGGGCTGATCAAGGTGGGCGCGGGCGTACAGACGCTGTCCGGTGCCAACACCTTTGGCGGCGGCGTGACCCTCAATGCAGGCGGGCTGGTACTCGGCAATGACGCGGCGCTGGGCACCGGTGCATTGACGGTCGGCGGTGCTGCCACGCTGGATACCACCGGCCTGGCAACGCTGGCCAACAACATCGCGCTCAACGCCGGGCTGACCGTGCTCGGGACCAACGCACTGACGCTCAACGGCGTCCTTTCCGGTGCCGGCAGCCTGACCAAGAACGGCAGCGCGACGCTGACCTTGAATGGCATCAACACCTATACCGGTGGCACCAACATCAACGCCGGCACGCTGGCGCTGGGGGCCGGTGCCAGCCTGGCGGCGAGCGGTACCGTGAACCTCGCCACAGGTGCCACGCTGGATCTGTCTGCCGGCAGCGGCACGCAGGTGTTCGGAACCCTGGTCGGCAACGGTACGGTGAACCTCGGCGCCAACTCGATCGAAGTCGGCGGCGCCACCAATGGCACCTTCAGTGGCTCGATCGCAGGCACGGGTGGCCTGACCAAGGTCGGTACGGGCATCGAGACGCTGACCGGTGCCAACACCTACACCGGCGGCACCTTCATCACTGCCGGTACGCTGGCGATTGGTCCGGGCGGCAGCCTTGCAGCCACCGGCGCGGTGACGCTGAGCGCTGCAGGCACCGGCTTCGATATCTCCACCGCAGGGGCCAACCAGACCATCGGCTCGTTGAACGGCGTGGCGGGCTCGACGGTGAGCCTGGGTGCACAGACGCTGACACTCGGTGGTGTGGGCAACAGCCTCTTCGATGGCGCGATTTCCGGCACCGGTGGCCTGGTCAAGAATGGCGCCGGCGTCCTCACACTGGGAGGCGCCAATCTGTTCAGTGGTGGCGTCGCACTCAACGGTGGTGGCCTGGTGGTCGGCAACAACGCTGCGCTCGGCAGCGGTGTGCTGGCAGTGGGCGGCAACGCGACGCTGGATGCATCGACAGGCGTCAACCTGGCCAACAACATCGGGCTCGCAGCGGGCGCGAACCTCGACCTGCTTGGCAGCCAGGCGCTGACACTGGGCGGTGTGATTTCCGGTACCGGCGGCCTGGTCAAGGACGGTGCGGCCACCGTGACCCTGAGCGGTGCCAACACCTACACCGGTGGTACCACCATCAACAACGGCACGCTGGCGATCGGCGCGGGTGGCAGCCTCGCCGCGACCGGCGCGGTGAACCTGGCCGGTGCCGGCACGTTCGACATTTCGGCGGGCAACCAGGCCATCGGCTCGCTGGCCGGCGTCGCCGGCAGTACGGTGGCGCTGGGCGGCAGCACGCTGACCCTGGGCGGCACCGTGGACAGCACCTTCAGCGGTGCGATCAGTGGCAACGGCGGCCTGGTCAAGAACGGCGCAGGCGTGCAGACGCTCAACGGCGGCAGCACCTTCAGCGGCGGCGTAACGCTCAACGCCGGCGGCCTGGTGGTCGGCAACAATGCTGCGCTGGGCACCGGTGCGGTGACGGTCGCAGGCGCTGCGACGCTCGATTCGAACACAGCGGTCACCCTCGCCAACAACTTCACCCTCAACAACGCGTTGACCGTCCTCGGCAGCAACAACCTCACCCTCAACGGCAACCTGAGCGGCACCGGCAGCCTGACCAAGGAGGGAGCCGCAACGCTGACCCTGAACGGCACCAACACCTACACCGGTGGCACCAACATCAACGCCGGTACATTGGCACTGGGTGCTGGCGCGAGCCTGCACGCCAGTGGCATCGTCAACCTGGCCTCGGGTGCGACCTTCGATCTGTCGGCGGGCAGCGGCACGCAGCAGTTCGGCACACTGGTCGGCAACGGTACGGTGAACCTGGGGGCCAACACGCTGACGATCGGTGATGCCAGCAATGGCACGTTCAGTGGTTCGTTGGCCGGCTCGGGTGGCCTGATCAAGGAAGGCTCGGGGACCCAGACGCTGACCGGCACCAACACCTTCACCGGGGGTACCACCATCAACGCCGGCACGCTGGCGATCGGCGCCGGTGGCAGCCTGGCGGCGACCGGTGCGGTGAACCTGGCCAATGCCGGTACCACCTTCGACATCAGCGCGGGTGGTGCGCAGGCGATCGGTTCGCTGGCAGGCGTGGCGGGTTCGACCGTTGCGCTGGGCGGCAGCACGCTGACCCTCAATGGCGTGGGCAATACCACGTTCGCCGGCACCATCGGAGGGGCCGGTGGCCTGGTAAAGAACGGCGCAGGCATCCAGGGCTTGACTGGCGTCAACGTCTTCACGGGTGGCGTGACCCTCAATGCCGGTGGCCTGCTGCTGGGCAACGACGGTTCGCTGGGCACCGGCGCGCTGACCGTGGGCGGCAACGCCAGCCTGGACGGCACCAGCGCGCTGACCCTGGCCAACACCGTGCAGCTGGCCAATGGCACGCTGACCCTGGCGGGCAGCAACGCGCTGACCTTGAATGGCCCGATCAGCGGCGCTGGCGGCCTGCTGAAAGATGGCGCGGCAACCGTCACCCTGGGCGGCGCCAGCACCTACACCGGTACCACCACCATCAACAGCGGCACGCTGGCGGTGGCGGCCGGTGGCAGCCTGTCCGGTGCCAGCACGGTGAACCTGTCCGGCGCCGGCACGTTGGACATCAGTGCCGGTGGCAGCCAGAGCATCGGTGGCCTGGCCGGCGTGACCGGATCCAGCGTGGTGCTGGGCGGTGCGACCCTGACCACCGGCGGCAACAACGGCAGCACCACCTTCGGCGGTGTGCTCAGTGGCACTGGTGGCCTGGTGCAGAGCGGCACCGGCACGCTGACCTTGAGCGGCGACAACGTCTATACCGGCGGCACCACCATCAATGGTGGCAGCACGCTGCAGATCGGCAACGGCGGCAGCACCGGCTCGGTGCTGGGCGACATCACCAACAATGGCAGCCTGGTCTACAACCTGGGCACGACGGCAACCGTGGGCGCGGTGGTCAGTGGCAGCGGCGGCCTGACCCAGGCCGGTAGTGGCACGCTGGTGCTGACCGGCAACAACACCTACACCGGCGGTACCACCATCAATGCCGGCGGCACGCTGCAGGTGGGCAATGGCGGTGCGACCGGCGCGATCGTCGGTGACATCACCAACAACGGTGCGCTGGTGTCCAACGTGGCCGGCAACACCTTGCTGGGCGGCACCATCAGCGGCACCGGTGGCCTGACCCAGGCCGGTGCCGGTACGCTGACCCTGACCGGCAACAACACCTATACCGGCGGTACCACCATCAATGCCGGCGGCACGCTGCAGGTGGGCAATGGCGGTGCCACCGGTGCGATCACCGGCAATGTCGCCAACAACGGCAGCCTGGTCTTCGACGTCGCGGGCAACACCACCGTCGGCGGCGCGATCAGTGGCAGTGGTGGCCTGACCCAGGCCGGCAGCGGGGTGCTGACCCTGGTCGGCAACAACACCTACAGCGGCGGTACCACCATCAATGCCGGCGGCACGCTGCAGGTGGGCAATGGCGGTACAACCGGCGCCATCGCCGGCGACATCACCAACAATGGTGCGTTGATTTCCAACGTGGCCGGCAACACCGCGCTGGGCGGCACCATCAGTGGCAGTGGCGGCATGACCCAGGCCGGCAGCGGTACGCTGCTGCTGACCGGCACCAACACCTACACCGGCGGTACCACCATCAATGCCGGTGGCACGCTGCAGCTGGGCAATGGCGGTGCGACCGGTTCGATCGTCGGTGATGTCACCAACAATGGCACGCTGCTGTCCAACGTGGCCGGCAACACCACGCTGGGCGGCACCATCAGCGGCAGTGGCGGCCTGACCCAGGCCGGCAGCGGCACGCTGACCCTGACCGGCAACAACACCTATACCGGCCCGACCACCATCAACGCCGGTGGCACGCTGCAGGTTGGCAATGGCGGTGCGACCGGTGCGATCGGCGGCAGTGTCGTCAACAACGGCAGCCTGGTGTTCAACGTGGGTGGCAACAGCACCGTCGGCGGCGCCATCAGCGGCAGCGGCGGCCTGACCCAGGCCGGCACCGGCACCGTGGTCCTGGCCGGCAACAACACCTATACCGGCGGCACCACCATCAACACCGGCGGCACGCTGCAGGTCGGCAACGGTGGCGCGAGCGGTGCGATCACCGGCAACGTCAGCAACAACGGCAGCCTGGTGTTCAACGTGGGTGGCAACACCACCGTCGGCGGCACCATCAGCGGCAGCGGCGGCCTGACCCAGGCCGGCACCGGCATCGTGATCCTGACCGGCAACAACACCTATACCGGTGGCACCACCATCAACGCCGGTGGCACGGTGCAGGTCGGCAACGGTGGGGCCAGCGGCGCGATCACCGGCAACATCACCAACAACGGTGGCCTGGTGATCAACACCGGTGGCACCACCACGCTGGGCGGCAACATCAGCGGCGGCGGCAGCATCGTGCAGGCCGGCCCCGGTGGCCTGAACCTCGGCGGCAACAGTGGTGGCTTCAACGGTACCGGCCAGGTCACCGGCGGCGGCCTGAATGTCACCGGCACCATCGGCGGCCAGTGGACCATCGGCAGCGGTACCACGCTGTCCGGCACCGGCACCATTGGTGGCACCGGCGGTGGCGTGACGGTGTCCAGTGGTGGCGTGCTGTCGCCGGGTAATGGCCCGGGCAACGGCAGCGGCACAGGCAATGGCACCGGCACGATCACCGTGGGTGGCAACCTGACCCTGTCGCCGGGCAGCACGCTGGGCATCGATCTGGGTGCCAGCGGCAGCGATACGGTACAGGTGGGCGGCAGCGCCAACGTGGGTGGCAGCACCGTAAAGGTGAACACCATCTCGCCGAGCACCAGCTACCAGCAGGGCCAGCAGTACACGGTGATCAATGCGGGCGGTGGGGTGAGCGGGCAGTTCGCCTCGGCGAACTCGCCGTCGGCCTTCCTGACCATCACCCCGGTCTACACCGCCAATACCGCCAACCTGCAGATCGACGTGGCGCAGACGGCGGCGTTCACCACCGTGGCCAACACGCGCAACCAGTACAACACCGCTGCGGCGCTGGACAGCCTGCCGCAGAGTGGCGCGGCGCTGGGCCTGTACAACACGGTGCTGCTGTATGACGCCAGCACTGCGCGCAGCGCATTCGACCAGCTCTCCGGCGAAGTGCACGCGGCCAGCCGCGCGGTGCTGCTGTACGACAACTATCTGGAAGAGGGCATCCGCCAACGCCTGGGCAGTGAGCTGCCGACCGTGCGTGGTGAGCGTGCCTCGGCCTGGCTGGCCGGTAGCGGCAAGGTGTTCAAGCAGGATGGCGATGGCAATGGCGATGAGATCCGTTCCAACCGCAATGCGGTGATGGCGGGTGTGGACTGGCAGCTGGGTGAACACGTGGTGCTGGGTGCGGCGGCCGGCAACGAACGCCTGGATACGCGCCTGTACGATCGCAGTTCGCGCGCCCGCCTGCGCGGCAACACGTTCGGCCTGTATGCACAGGGACAGTGGAACAACGGCTTTGCGGTCGGTGGCAGCGTGTCGCGCGGTGACTACCGCACGCGCACCACGCGTGAGGTGCCGCTGCTGGGCCAGACCCTGTACAGCCGCCAGGATTCGGACGTGACCATCGCCCAGGTCGAAGGCAGCTGGACCTGGACCCATGGCAGGACCCAACTGCAGCCGTACGTGCAGTTCACCCGGCACTGGGTCGACAGTGATCGTGCGCTGGAGCAGGGTGGCAGTGCCGCACTGGTGCTGGAAGGCGGCAAGGACACGCTCAACGTCAGCACGGTGGGCGTGCGGGGCCGCTGGGACGTGGGTAGCGGCGCGCGCTTCCCGGCGCAGCTGACCGTCGGCCTGGGCTGGCAGCATGCATCGGGTGACACCGATGTGGCCAGCCGCAACCGCTTCGCGGTCGGTGGCGATGCCTTCGATGTCTACAGCGCGGTGATGGCACGCAATGCGCTGGTCAGCCAGCTCGGCGTGGCGGTCGGCCTGGGTCGCAACAGCCAGCTGTCGATGTTCGTGCAGGGCCAGCACGGTGATGGCCGCCGCGATGTCGGCGGGCAGATCAACCTGCGGGTAGGCTTCTAAGGGGGGCGGGCCAGCGGTAGATCCACGCGCTGCGTGGATCTACCGGCGCGGAGGGAGTGAGACCTCCCGCGCCACGGTGTCGGCACTGCAACCACCTCGCTCAGTTCGCCGCATCCTGCGTGCGTCGACGCAATCCGGCGGGCGGGTCGAACAGGCTCGACGGCACCTCATCGAAAGTGACCTCGGTAACCCGCAGGCCGCGTTCGGTACGCTGGTTGCCGGTGCGTCCGCGGTAACCCAGCAGCAGGCCCGTGCGGGTATCGATCCACAACGTGCCGGAGGTGGTGCCATCAGGGCCCTGCGCATTGTCATAGCGCCAGCCGGCAGCGAGGCGACCCAGGATGAACTCGCCGGGTGCGGGAGAGCAGCGCCCTCCGATCGTGTGGCATGGGGCGGCAGGATCGTACCAGTAGGGACCACTGGCGTCGGCGACCGGCAGCGTGTAGTTGCCGCGCTCGCTCACCAGCCATGCCCGGCCGCGCTGGCCCTGGGTGGTGAGCCATGCATCGGGCGCATTGTCGCCGCGGAAATCAATACGGATGGCAGGCCCGCGCAAACGGATCTCGACCTCGACCTCACCACCAGGCGAGCTTGGACCGAGTGGGCCCAGGCCATAGGCGCGTGCCAGCAATCGCGCCTGTGGAGGTTCGTTGTCAGCAGCGTCTGTGGATTGCGCGGCGACGGCCCAGGTTGCTGCCATCAACAGGCTGGCCAGCAGCACCTGCATGTCAGCGCGCCAGGTTGTTGCTGTCATGCACGGGGCTCTGCATGCGGACGATCGCGTAGGACTCGATCGGCATGCGGCGATGGCCGGTGATCGGGTCTTCGATCAGCATCGAGGCCGGGCGGAAGCTGTCGCCTTCGCTGACCAGGTCTGAAAGACCGGCAATCACCCGGTCGGCAAAGGGAACGATCAGGGGCATCGGATAGGTGACCTTGATCTTGAGGATGTTGGCGTCCTGCACGCTGACGCGGCTGCTGCCGACACGTGCATCGCGGAAGGCAAGATTGTCGTTCGGCAGCGCATAGCGCCCATCGAACTGGCGCTCGCGGAACTCGTTGTACGCCGCGCGGCTGGGTGAAATGACCTCGATCTTCGGTGACAGCAACGGGTTCTTCCACAGCAGGGCGACCTTGGCGCGGGCGGCGACGGCACCGGCGGCATCCGGCGAGGTCGCGTACAGGGGAGCCATTGCCATTTCCAGTGCGCTGCGCATCTCGGAATGATTGACGCCACTGACCGCGCCGGCACGCGCGGCCTGCAGCGTGGCGAAATCCAGCAGCGACTTGGCGCGATAGATCAGGACGAACTGGAAGATGACCAGGATGAGGAAGACGAAGGCCGGAACCACGATGCAGAATTCAATCAGCGATTGCCCCCGCTGCTGGCGGATGGATGTGCGGATGTGCTTCATTGCAACGCCCTCGTGGATGGCGGTGCCGCAGGCGGAGAAGGGCACCATTGGAACGTCTCGCCCAGCACCGGGGCAATATGCCTGAGGCTGTCCACCGGCATTTCCAGCGTCGAGTAGGCGCCGCGGCACCAGGCGCCGCGCCATGGGCGCACGGCCTCGCGCCAGCCAACGGCGCGCTGATCGCGGTCCAGGAACAACAGGTCGAGCGGATACCCCATGGCCAGGGTGTGCACGCTCGAGCAGGGGGTTATCAGCAGGCCCTGCCCAGGCTGGAGTGGCGCGCGCAACAGCAGGCCGCGCAGCCGCTGGTGCCAGCGATCGGCATGCCAGACGCAGCTGAGCAACTGCTGGTGGTCGCGGATCAGGGCGCCGGTTCTCATGCGCGGGGACTCACAGGATGCCCTGCTGCTTCATCTGCAGGAAGATGAAGTAGGCCAGGACGACGAAGATCAGCGGGAAGAAGAACAGCACCAGCGGCAGCATCATCTTCACCGGTGCTTCCAGGGCCAGCTTCTCGGCGCGAAGGAAGCGCTCTTCGCGGCGCTGCATGGCCTGCGAGCGCAGTGTGTCACTCAGGCTGGCACCCACCCGGTCCGCCTGGATCAAGGCGCTGGTGAAGCTGGTCAACTGGGAGATGTCGGCGCGATCGGACATGCGTCGCAGTGCTTCGGCGCGCGGAAGGCCCGCGCGCAGATCACGCAGCATGCGCGAGAACTCCTGTGACAACGGTCCGGGCGGCCCCTTGTCGACGGACTGTTCGATCGCACCGGTGATGTTCAGGCCCGCTTCGACGGCCATGGTGATGAAGTCGAGGAAGATAGGCAGGTCGCGGATCACATGCTTGGAGCGCGCTTTCCGCCGTTCGCCCAGCCACAGCGTGAGATACATCCACCCGAAGGGTGCGCCGAATGCCAGGGCCATCAGCACGGAGCCGACTCCGAACCGGCCCAGCAGGATGATGGTGAGCAACAGGAAGCTACTGGCCACGGCGGCGGAGACGATGCGTGCGCCATACAGTTCTTCCGGTGACAGCACGAAGTCCTGGCCGGCCGACTGCAGGCTGCGATGCGCGCGCTCCAGCTGTGCCGAGGACAGGCGCGGCCCGGCCAGGCGCGTAGCGACCGTAATCAGCGGCCACAGGATGCGCAGCAGCAGCGGCAGCGGATCCTGGTAGTTGCGCTGGTCCACCTCGACCGACTGCACCAGTCCGCGCAGCGCGAATGCAAGCAGCCCAACAGCGGCAGCGGCAAGCAGTGCGACCAGGATGAGCAGGGCGTTCATATATCGATCGTCATGATTTTGCGGCACATGCGGTAGCCGAGGTATTCCAGTACCCCGATCAGGGCCATGACGCACCAGCCGATGAAGGTGTGGAACATGGGGTTCATCGTTTCTGGATAGAACAGCACGAGGAAGCCGACAAGGCCGGCTGGCAGCATCGCCATGACGATGCCCTGCAGGCGCCCCTGCGCGGTGAGTGCCTTGACCTTGCCTTCCATGATGAGCTTGCGCCGCAGCGTTTCGGCGAGCGTGGAGAGGCTCTCGGCGAGATTGCCACCAACCTCGCGCGAAATGCTGACGGCGGCCACGAACAGCTTCACGTCGGCAATGGGCACGCGGGCGGCGAAGTTGTCCAGCGCCTCCTCCGTGCGCACGCCCATGTGCTGCTCGCGCAGTACCAGTGCCAGCTCCTGGGCCAGCGGAGGCAGGCCGTCATGGGCCAGTGCTTCCAGCGCAGGATTGAAGCCGACGCCGGCCTTGAGGCTGCCGGCCAGCATCAGCAGCCCGTCGGGCAACTGCTGCTGGATCTGGTCGAGGCGGCGCTGCTTCAGCCACAGGTAGATCTTGCGTGGCGCTATGGCCAGCAGGATCAGGGCCAGGATCGGCAGCAGCAGGTTGCCGCCGGTGACGATCCACAGCAGCACGGGAATCGCCAGCAGCATCAGGACATTGGTCCTGAACAGCACGCGCGGGTCGACGAACAGGAACATGTCGGCCAGATTGACCCGCGCCTGGTCCATGAAGTTGGCGCGGTAGCGGTCCATGAAGCCGGAGCTGGCACGCGCCAGCAACAGCACCGAGCCCGTCACGCAGGCAAAACACAGCAGGGCGATCAGCAGGATGTCACTCATTCCGCCGTCCCCCGGTACGGAAAATGTCCAGGTCAACGGCGACGCCACGCTCGGCAAGCTCTTCATAGAACTCCGGCACTGCACCGGTCGCGACGAACTCGCCCACCACCTTGCCATCGCGTCCGGCAGTGGAGCGTGCCTTGAACAGGAACACATCCTGCAGCTGGATGGTTCCGCTTTCCATGCCCGTCAACTCAGTGATGTGGCTGACCTTGCGCGAACCGCAGGGGAAGCGCTTCTGGTGCACGATCAGGTCCACTGCCGACGAGATCTGTTCGCGCACCACCGTCATCGGCAGCTCCATGCCGGACATCATGACCATCACTTCCAGGCGCGACAGCGCCTCGCGCGGATTGTTGGCATGGGCGGTGGTCAGCGATCCTTCGTGGCCGGTGTTCATGGCCTGCAGCATGTCCAGTGCTTCGCCGCCGCGGCACTCGCCGACCACGATGCGGTCCGGGCGCATGCGCAGCGCGTTGCGTACCAGGTCGCGGATGGAAATGTGGCCCTTGCCCTCCATGTTGGGAGGACGCGCTTCCAGGGCAACCAGGTTGGGCTGGACGAGCTTCAGTTCGGCCGCGTCCTCGATGGTGACGATGCGATCGGTATCGGGAATGAAGTTGGAAAGGATGTTGAGCAGGGTGGTCTTGCCGGAGCCGGTGCCGCCGGTGACGACGATGTTGCGCCGTTCGCGCACCGCAACGATCAGGAATTCCAGCATCGGCTGGCTGAGCGAACCGAAGGTGAGCAGGTCCTTTCCTTCCAGCTTGCGCTTGGCGAACTTTCGGATGCTGATGCTCGGGCCGCGCAGCGCCACCGGCGGAATGATGGCGTTGACGCGGGAGCCATCCTTCAGCCGCGCGTCGACCATCGGCGAGCTTTCGTCGATGCGGCGACCGAGGGGCGTCACGATGCGCTCGATGGCTGACAGCACCGCGCGGTCACTGGTGAAGACAATGGGGGACCGTTCGATCCGGCCCGCACGTTCAATGAAGATCTGGTCGTGCGCGTTGACCATGATTTCCGTCACCGTCGCATCGTCGATCAGGTCTTCCAGAGGGCCCAGGCCGATGGCCTCATCGAGCACCTCCTTGGCCAGCCTGCGTGGGTTGATCGTCTTGGGAAGCTCGGAGAACTCCCGTTGCATCACTTCATCGATCAGCTTGATCGTGGCGTTGCGCAGCGACTCATCGTCCATGCTGCGCACGTCAAGCCGGCGCAGGTCCATCTGCTTGACCAGCGAGGCATGCAGCTTTGCACGATAGACCGCCATATCCGGCGGCAGCTGCTCCGGCCGCGCCAGCTGGCGTTCGCTGGATGGCTGCGCCGGTGCGGGTGCGGGTGCCGGTGCGGGCGTGGCGTCCACCGGTACATCGTTGGCCGCGCCCGCATTGAAACTTCCAGCATCGGCGGTGGGTTCGGCCGGCGGGTCGTCGTCCACCACCTGCAGCAGGTAGTCGCCGATCTGCACCCGGTCACGGCTGGTGAGCGGGCCACGGCTGCCTTTGACCTGTTCGCCATTCACCAGTACCGGCGAGCGGCCTCCCAGGCTCTCGATGAAGATGCCCTCGTCCTCGCGCTTCAGCGCCGCATGGCGTTGGGCGATGCTCCAGCCCTGCAGCACCACCAGGTTGCCGTCGCCACGGCCGATCCCGCATTCACGGTGCAGGCAGCGGACACGTCGCTGGTCGCGGTTGGGTGTGTCGATGAGGATGTTGAACATGCGACGGCTCCGGTCACTGCACGAAATCTTTGTTCCTGCGCGGCATGGCCTGCTGGCCGCGCTCCTGGATCTGTCGCGCACGCTCCAGGCCATCGAGGTTTTCCTGCGAGCCCGGCGTCACCACGCGCGGAGTAACGAACATCACCAGCTCGGTACGATTGCCACGGAAGCCATCGGAGCGGAACAGCTTTCCGAGGATCGGGATATCGCCCAGCAGCGGCAGGCGCTTGGCATCCTGCTGCGCGCTGGAGTCGATCAGCCCGGAGATGACGATGGTTTCCCCTGCGTGGACGTTGATTTCCGACTCGGTGCGGCGGGTGGTGAAGCCAGGCACGCCCTGCACGGTCACCGTCGGATCGACGCGGCTGACCTCAGCCAGGATGCGGGTGGAGATGTCCTGGTTGAAGTTGACCAGGGGCTCGATGTCGAGCTTGATGCCGTATTCCTTGTAGTCGACGGTGACCTGGCCGAAGCCCTGCGGAACCGGGATCGGCACTTCGCCGCCGGCCAGGAACTTGGCCTGCCCGCCGCTGCGGGCGCTGAGTTGGGGCGAGGCCAGCAGGAACGCCTTGCCCTTGTTCATCATCAGGTTGATCGCCGAGCCGATCTGCGTGGCGATGCCAAAGAAGGCCTGGGTTCCCTGCAGCTTGTTCGGCAGCAGCACGCCGTTGGCCGGGCTCTGCTCGGGGTTGATGCGGTAGTAGTTGTTGTTGGTGAAATCCTTGACGATGCCCGCCACCGGGCCACGGATGACGTTGTCCCACTGGATGCCGAGTTCTTCCAGCGCATTGGTGTCGAATTCCATGATCTTCACGTCCATCTGCACCATCGGGCGCATGCCCACCGGGTCGGCGGTAGTGAAATTCAACACCGTCGGGTAGATCTTCTGTATCGCATCGATGCGGCTGCCGATGCCCGGGTTGATGTCCTGGCCGGTAATGACCACACGGTCGGCGACCGCATGCACATTGATCTTTTCCACGTCGGCCAGCAGGGTACGGATGGTCTCGGCCAGGCTGACGGCATCGTTCTCGGAGATGTCCACCTGCACCTGCAGCTGCTTGCCGTTCTGCAGCCACAGGTGAACCGTGGTGGAGCCGGGCTTCATGCCCATCATGATCAGGTCGCGCGGGCCGACGTTGGTGACCTCGAGCATCTCGCCACTACCGACGGCCACGCGCTTGAGCCCGCTGGGCAGCGTGTAGACGGCGGCCTGGCCGGCATAGATCCGGGCGCGGGTGGGCAGTGGCACCGCGGGCATGGCCGACGCGCTGGTGCGATAGGCGGGATCGGGAACCGGCGCCGGGAAGGCGCTCTGCCCACCGGGTACCGGTGCATGGTTGGTGCTGGGCTGCGGTTGCGCCTGGACAGCAGGGCGCGGTGCGGCCATGACCGGTACCGGGGTCAGCTGGGTGCCGGTGGTCTGTGCCACGGCCAGCAGTGGCGAAGTGACAACAGCGATGGCCGCAGTGGCGGCGATGAGGCTGCGGATTCCATTATTGCTGCGCATTCGTCGACCCTTTGCCCCCAATGATGAATTGCACGCCAGCACGACCCTGCGTGCCGTTGCCGAGCAGTTCCCTCTGCGTCATGCCACTGAGGCCGAACGCACCACGATCCTCCACCTGGCGAAGCATCACCCGCATCGAACCGGCCTTGGCGGCGACCGTGAGTCGCTGCGCCTGTGCCGGTGTCAGTTCCAGAGTGATGTTCGAATAGCCCTGCTGGTCTTCCGAGGCCGGCGTTTCGCCGACGCGGTTGCCGGTTGCCAGCACGTTGATGTCCTCAAGCAGCGGCAGCACCCGGGCACCGGTCTGTTCCTGCTCGACGGTGAGCAGGATGTCGACGTGATCTCCGGGAGCAATCATGCCGGAGATCGAGTTCGTCTCGTCCACCTGGAGGGTGTAGCCCACGTTGCCCTTGGCGATCACGCGCGAGAACTGGTCGTACAGCGGTACCAGTGCACTGGCACCCAGCGGTGCACCTTCGCGGATCGGCGCGCGCAGCATGCGGCCGCTGTATTCGGACACATTGTCCGGCGTGATCGCATCGGCAGGCGGCAGGTCGGCGGGGACTTCGCGCACTGCAAGGTCGGCAACGGTGACAATGCTGCCCGGCTCCATGTCGGTCTTGGGCACGGCTACCGGCACCATTTCCACCGGCGGAGCGGCACGCTCGTTCACTGCCTTCTGCACGTAGCGCACGGCGACCAGGGCCGCGAACAGGCCGAGCGCGAGGGCGATGATGATGAAGACGACGTTGCGGTTGGCTTTCAGCGGGAGCGCCTTCATACGACTCCCATCGACAGCATATAGGTGAACCCCTGGTACGCCTTGCGCAGTGAATCGATCAGCTCGAGCACGATGTTCGGCTCGGCGACCAGGACCAGGACACCGACGGAAGCGACCACGGCGTACTCGATCAGTGCGGCCCCGCGCTGGCGGCGTAGGGACGGGGGAATGCGTTTTCTCATGGCGGTGGTCTCAGTGCTGCGACTGGTTGACGACAATCGAGGTTCCCTGCTCGTGCCGGTTGAAGGTCATGGTCATTTCCTGGCTGCCCTTGCTGTAGCGGACAACGCACTGCAGCGCGATCATCGAACACCCCGCAGGGCCGGAACTTCGGCTCCAGCCGTCCGCAGGGAGGCGGCTGGCATAGAAGGCATCGGTCTGGAACGGAGACAGCGTGCTTTCCATGGACAGGCTGCGCCCGGGCGTGTCCAGGTAGGTGATGTCATTGATCACCTGCGTCCCGGACGGTTTCGGGAAATCGGCGCCGGCCGCGGCATCGGGCTTGCGCTTGAGCAGGCGTGTAATGCCGATCTGTGACTGGCTGCCACTGCCCTTGGCCGATACCTCGATGGTCACGTAGTACTCGCCGTGTGCGTGGCCGATCACGGTCTTGCCGCCGACCTCGTTGATCACGGTCTGCCCGGGCCATTCGCGGTTGTAGTAGCTGACGATGGACGACACCGGCAATGCGGACGTGAAGCGCGAGATGCGCATGGGCAGGCCGTTGTAGAGCATGTCCTTGGCCACCCACTCGCTCTGCGCGCCCTCGGGCTCGGGAATGTCCGGCCAGGACGCGGCCAGCGCAGGCCAGGCGAACAGCAGCGCGGCCAGTGCCGCCAGCAGGTCAACGCGACGGCGCATAGGCAGGCAACTTGTCGACAGGCACCACGTCGGGCGCGATGTAACCGGGATCAAGCCTGCTCAGCGTCCCGATCATCGGGATGCCGGAGAGGCCGTCAAACGCCTTGGCGATGCCCGCCATGTGCTGGGATGGCACCAGTGGCCTGACCTGCGCGATCACCGAGCGTGACGAGTTGACCTTGAGCCCGGAACCGGCTGCATTCCAGGGGTCGGCCAGCACCACATGGGTGGCCTGCAGCTTCAGGCCCAGCGAATCGAAGGGTTCCAGATAGGCGGCAGCACTGCCGTTGGCACTTTTCAGATCCTGCACATCCAACCGCAGCTGGGCCTGGGTCAGGCCGTTGCGGTTGGGCGGGAACGAACCGAACATCGAGGTCACGTCGCCGATCTTCTTCATCAAGCCGCCTGCCGACGTGCTGGTGTAGGAGACCAGGGCGAGGTCACCGCGCCGCACCAGCGGCTGGTTGGAGAAGGTATTCATCAGGACGTCGCCGACGGCGGCATCGCGTGCGCCGGTCTGCGCCTGGCTGACGATGGGATCGTTGGCACGCCCGAAATAGCGGTCGACGGCAAGATCGCGCTGGCGGCCGCTGGCCGGCAGCTTGTAGTCCGGCGATACGGTGGCTTCCCAGGCGATCGCGCGCGCGGCCTGCTGGGTGGCCTGGCGGGCGTGGATGTACTTGGCCAGGATCGGGATCAGCAGGAAGATCGGCACCAGCACGGCGCAGAGCACGGCGACTTCGGTGAGACTCTGGCCGCGCTGGCGACGCGCGCCGCGGAATGGGCGTTCCCTGTCCATGGCTACCTCAGCAGGTCATCGTTGGGAGGACGGTTCGCTCGGTACCTCGAGGTCGCCGCGTTCAAAGGGTTGGCCCACCGTCATGCGCTGCGTGGTCAGGCGGGTGCCATTGCCGTCGAGGGGTTCCTGCTCCAGGACAATGGCGTAGCGGCTCGGCCGGTAGTCGTTCAGTGCACCGGGGGTGAAGCCCCAGCTGGCACCAGCCGACCACACGCACTGGCTGAACCGTCCATTCTCGTCCTTCCACACGTTGCACGGCTGGCCAGCGACCCTGCGGTTGCCCGCGCGCTGGAAGCCCGGCGAGGCGCTGCCTTCGTCGGCTTCGGCGGCAAAGCGGGTGAGCCCGTCGCTGTCGGCGGGGGACTGGCTACGCTCTCCCGTTGCCAGATCGACCTGCTCCACGCCGGAGGCGCTCTGGGTCTCCTGCAGGCCGGTAGCCTCCAGCCGGAACTGGCAGCTGGTCGCAGGGCCATCGTTGAGCAGGCGCCACTCGCGGGTACGGAACACTTCCTCTTTGCTGGAAAGCCAGGCTTCGTAACGAACGGTTCCCAGGCGGGCGACATCGGCGTCATCCAGTGCGCGGGTCGGCAATCCTGCCGCCTGGCAGTCGCTCAGTGCCTGCTGGTAGCTGGTGCGCGCCGCGTTGCGTCCATCCACCAGGGTTTCGGCAATCTGGTCAAGATGGATGCCCGGCATGTTCCTGGCAGCGGCGGGCTCGCCGTTGTCCGCCGCGCTGCCACAGCCGCTGATCAGCAGTGTGGCGATCGACAGGTGCAGGCGATTGAAAACAGCAAACGTCATGGCATCAAGGCTCCGGCTGCCGCCAGGGCAGCCTTGGTGGTGGCATCGGTCTTGACCAGTCGTGCCTGCCAGTAAGGGCTGAACAGGTTTCCGGTTTCACGCTTGCGGTCATCGCGGCTGAACATGCGCAGCTGCACCGGGCGGTCGAAGAACACCTGCGCGGAGGAAAGTGCGGCGATCTTGTTGTTGGCCATCCTGTCCGGCAGTTCCATCTGCGAGCCGGCCGGGGCGCCGATGCCGGCGCCGGACGTGGTGCGCGCGCTGGTGCCGGCGGTCTCGGCATAGATGGTGAAGACCGGGCCGACCTTGTCGCGGTCACGATCATTCTCGGCGTAGGGCTGCAGTGCCTGCCCGGCCTTGACGTCGTGATAGTCGCGCAGGCCGTTGTAGCCGGTGAAGAAGGCCTTGCGATGCTGGCCATTGGCGAAGCGCACGTTGGCATCCTGGCTGCGGTCGACAATCCACGCCGCGCCACGATTGCGGCGCACCGCTTCGCCATACGGGCGGTAGCGGCGGCGGTCCCAGTCCGAGTACCAGCCGTTGCCGTTGCCGAAGCCGTTGAGGAAGCGCTGGTTGCGATAGCTTTCCACGGCCTGCGCACCGCCCCAGCCGACTGGAATATCGATATCGGAAAGCGGCCATGGCAGCGGAAGCTCGACGGCCATGGTGTCCAGCGCTGCCCATCGGTTGTAGTCGACCATGTCGGTGCCGCCGGACTGCACCAGGAAGCCGAGGAAATCATCGCTGCGGCTCTTGCTGAAGCCATCACGCGACTGCATCACCACATTGCGGAAGCGGTCGGCGCCCTGGCGCTGCGTGGCCGAGCCACCGTTGGCGGTACGGGGAATGCTGTAGCGCTGCAGCAGCCGGTTCTCGGCCGTGGCCAGTTGCGTGCCGAGCACCGCGGTTCCGATGGTGCCCAGTTGTGCCTGCGGTGAGTTCCGCTGCAGCACATCCTTGGCGATGGTGTAGCTGTCCAGCCGCGATACGCCCTCGATGACGAGCTGCACCGAGGCGGCGAACATCATGTTGAGCTTGTCGATGGCGATGATGGCCGCCTGCGCGACAGGCTGGAACGCCTGGCGGGTGACCTTGAGAATGCGTTCGGCGACCTTGAAGGCGGTTGCCAATGCCTTGAACACCACGCCGATGTAGGGAATGGCGGAGAGCACATCCAGCGTGGTGCGGATGACGATGGAGGTGGTGTGCATCTGGTTCAGCCACGAATAGAGGCTGATCGTCTGTGCCACGGCCACTTCGTTGGCAACGCGGGCACGGTTCATGTAGGCCGCGTAGTTCAGTGCGCGTGCCTGCTGGATCGCAACGCTGTAGGCGGCGGCGTCGGCCGCATTGACCAACTCCACCTTCTTGTTCACCACCTGCCCTGTGTTGAACAGCAGGACAATCCCGATGCATAGAACCAGAATCAGTGCCAACCCGAGAACCATTGCTTGGCCGGCGACCGTTCGGTGGCTGGAAACGCCCCGGGCCGCACGGCTTCGTGCCAAAGCCAATGCGCTGCGCATAACGAATTCCTGGGCCGGAGGCCATGGCTGCCCGTCGCGCGCCGCGTGCGGTGCGCGCAGGGAGATTATGCTGGGAGGGCCCTGGCGGCTTCATGCCGCCAGGGCTGGGGTATTACTTGTTCTTGTACGCGTCCATGCCCTTGGTCTTGTCAGCTTCCTGCTGGGCGCTGTTGGCCTGGTTCTTGGCGCGGTTGATCGACTGCGTCGCGCTCTGGCCGGAAAGTTCTTTCGACATGCCTGCCACCTGGCTGCGAACCGTGCCTCCGAAGAAGGTGACGGCTCCGATCGCGGCGATGGCGATCAGCGCGGTGATGATGATGTACTCGGTCATGCCCTGACCGGCCTGCTTACGGGAAAAACGGATGTGACGACGGCTGCGTTCCATGTATTTCCTCCTTGATGGCAGGAATCCTCCCGGGTGTGCGGGATATTCGGCGTGTCCGCTGGGGGATCCTGATTAATGGCAGGGCGAGGTAAAGACAGGAAGCTCACACCCTGGTTCGTCGAAAATTTGTCGCTTGTTCGAGAACGGGGCCAAGCCTATCGACAGAAAATTGACGATACAAGTCAGGTTTTTCCGATATGCAATGAAATATTTGAAAATGTGATGCACATTGCAGATTAACAATTGTCTGCACATAATCACGTCAAATTTGAGCTAGATGCACCGCTTTTCGTTAAGGAAATTAACACTTAACTGACATATTTGTGTCACGCAGGCGGCTTGTGGTGCCGGAATATTGGCGCGCTACAGAGGGCGCGTGCACGGCCTGCTTCTTGTTCGAATGGGATGAGAGATCCGCGTGTTTTTATCTCGTTGCATCCGCGGCAAAACAAATGACCGTGCGGCGCGGAAAAGAAAAAAGCACATGCAGGGCATGTGCTTTTTCCGGAGCGCTTCAACGCAGTAACGTCGTGGTGATATCAGCGCTTGACCAGTTCCACGCGACGATTGGCGCGACGTCCTTCTTCGGTTGCGTTGTCGGCGACCGGCTGGCTCTGCCCATAGCCTTTCGCGCTCAGGCGTTCGGCTGCGATTCCACCGCCGACAAGACGCGTGCGCACCGACTCCGCACGCGCCTGCGAGAGCGTCTGGTTGTGCGATTGGCTGCCGCTGTTGTCGGTGTGTCCTTCAACGGAAAGGCGAAGCTGTGGGTCGGCCTTCAACAGCTGGGTGACCTGTGCGATCTGCGGTTCCGAATCGGGCAGGATCTCGGCGGCGTCGGTTGCGAAGTTCACCTGGATGGATACCTTGCCACTGCTGTCCAGTGCCTGTTTCAGCGTGTCCGCTTCAATGACCTTGGCCGTGATCTGCACCGGTTTTGTCTCTGCGACGAGCAGGCCGCCGGAGTTTCCACCCGAGCCCAGGTGGATCCAGATATCGCGATCTTCGCGATGGATGACATAGGTTTCTGCGGGTTCGTTGTAGATGTCGCCGATGCCGCCGACATAGGTGGTCGCCGCCTTGCTGTTGCCGATGTCACGCGATGCATCGGCCGGTATGGTGCCGGAGAAAATGCGCTTGCCCCCCAGGGCCTCGACCAGGCTCTGTACATTGCGGCTGAGCTCCAGCTGCGAATAAGGGTGATCGCTGCTGCTCTGCAGGACCGAAGAATGAACCTTGCCTTCAATCCATTCCACGCGATCGCCGGTCCAGAACGGTACGCGATCGAATTCGCTGTCTACGACGTCCTGGCTGGTGTAGCCCTGCGGCAGTCCGAGATAAGGGAAGCTGCCGATCGTTGCCTGCGATACGGGCAGCTCGGCAACATTGAACGCTGCGGCCTTCTGGCTTCCATCCGTGGCCGCAGCCGCCTGCGGTGATGGTTCGGCTGCGGTGCTGGAAGGTGCGGCCGAGGAAGCGCCACCCTCTGCAGGCGCTTCGCCAGCGCGCTTGCAGGCACCCAGTGCCAGTACCAGGCTGGCGGCCAACAGGCTCGCGCGCACTGCGGACATCGTCGATCCGTGCTTCTGCGTCATGAACGCACCTGCTTCATCAGTTCGTTGCAGACTTCGCTGGTGGGCTTGTACTGGCCCTTCTTCCAGGCATCGGTGATCTTCTTCTGTGTCTGCGCTTCGGCCGTGTCATAGGCCTGGTCGAAGCCTGCTTCGGCGCCGAACACGGTTTTTGCCTGTGCCTTGTGGCTTGCGCGCAGCTTGGCGGCCTGTTCCGGGGTTGCGCCGCACGCCAGGGCATTGCCTGCATGCGTGCCTCCCAGTGCGCCGAACTGCGCCGCACCGCCGCCCTGTGCGACTGCGGTGCCGCTGCCGATCAGCAAGGCGGAGGTGATCACTAGCTTCGTCATGAAATACCGCATGTTGATGTTCCTCATCCGGCCCGATAGCGGGCATCAATCCCCTGTGGCCCGAGCATAGCAACAGGCAGTGAGTGCCAGCGTGTCGTTGCATCGCCACGGCACGGCCAGTGGTCAGGGCGTGGACAGGAAGCGCGGGGTGCCACGACGTGGGGCAGATCCTGTCGTTGGACGGCCATCGAACGTGGAAGCGGGACGGTCGACCAGGCATCCCCGCACGGCGGAAACCCATTGATGGATCTGGAGCAACAAGCCCCTCTGTTGAGGGCTGCCCCGACAGGGGCGGGGAGAGGCCGGCGGAGAGAGGGGGATTGTCGGGTGCATCCATGCACCCGATCCCGGTGCGCGCTGCGCCCCGGGACCCGCCTTCGGCGGTCCGGTTCTGCTCCTGCAGAACCGTCGAACCCCGGCAGGGCTTCTCTCGCCCGATGCTCTCCGCCAGCCAAATAAAAAAGCCGCCCAGAGGGCGGCTTCTTCATTTGTCTGGCGGAGAGAGGGGGATTCGAACCCCCGAAGCGCGGTTTAGACGCTTACACACTTTCCAGGCGTGCTCCTTCAACCACTCGGACACCTCTCCGGATCCCTGCCATCGGCAAACGCCTCAGCAGGGGCGCAGATTCTAGCGGGCGGCGCGGCCGGACACAAGCACCCTGATCAGGGGCGCATCCAGCGGCATCGTTGGCGAGGGGGCTGGACAGGCATGGCACAATGGAACATCCGATGGAAAACGGTGGCCTGATGTCCTATCTCGTCCTTGCCCGCAAGTGGCGTCCGAAGCGTTTCGCCGAGCTGGTGGGCCAGGAACACGTGGTCCGTGCGCTCAGCAACGCGCTGGACAGCGGCCGGGTCCACCACGCGTTCCTGTTCACCGGCACCCGCGGCGTGGGCAAGACCACCATCGCGCGCATCTTCGCCAAGTCGCTGAACTGCGAGCAGGGCACCAGCGCCGACCCGTGCGGCCAGTGCGCGGCCTGCCTGGACATCGACGCCGGCCGCTACATCGACCTGCTGGAAATCGACGCCGCGTCCAACACCGGTGTGGATGACGTGCGCGAGGTGATCGAGAACGCGCAGTACATGCCCTCGCGCGGCAAGTACAAGGTCTACCTGATCGACGAAGTGCACATGCTGTCCAAGGCGGCGTTCAACGCGCTGCTGAAGACGCTGGAAGAACCGCCGGAACATGTGAAGTTCCTGCTGGCCACCACCGATCCGCAGAAGCTGCCGGTCACCGTGCTCAGCCGCTGCCTGCAGTTCAACCTCAAGCGCCTGGATGAAGACCAGATCCAGGGCCAGATGACCCGCATCCTGGCGGCGGAAGCGATCGAGGCCGATGGCAGCGCCATCGTGCAGCTGGCCAAGGCCGCCGATGGCAGCCTGCGTGACGGCCTGTCACTGCTGGACCAGGCGATCGCCTATGCCGGCGGCGCGCTGCGTGAGGACGTGGTGCGCACCATGCTGGGTACCGTGGACCGCACCCAGGTGGCGGCGATGCTCGATGCGCTGGCCGACGGTGATGGCCCGCGCCTGCTGCAGGTGGTAGCCGCGCTGGCAGAGTTCTCGCCGGACTGGAGTGGTGTGCTGGAAGCGCTGGCCGAAGGGCTGCACCGCATCCAGGTGCAGCAGCTGGTGCCGGGCGCTGCCGCGGCGGAAGGTCTGGATGTCGCCGTATTCGCCGAGCGCCTGCGCCCGGAAGTGGTGCAGCTCTGGTACCAGATGGCCCTGAATGGCCGCCGCGACCTGCCGCTGGCACCCAGCCCGCGCGCGGGCTTTGAAATGGCCGTGCTGCGCATGCTGGCGTTCCGTCCAGCCGCAGCGGTACCGCCGGTGCCGAAGGCCGTCGACGGTGCGTTGGGCGGCACGCCGGGTGGCAACGCTGCCGGTGGTGGCGCCGGTACCGGTAGCCGCGATGCGACGCCGGCCGCTGCTGCCGCTTCGGGCAGCCCGGCGGTAGCGGCGCAGGCAGCCGCGCCGGTGCAGGCCGCGCCGCGCGAACCTGAACCCGAGCCCGAACCGGCCCCGCAACCGGAACCAGATCCGACGCCGGAGCCCGAGCCGGTTCCGGTGGAAGAGCCCGTGTCGCCGCCGCCGGTGAAGGCTGAGCCACAGGTGCCGGCGCCTGCCGTCACTGCAGAGGCAGGCGACGACCTGCCGCCGTGGGCCACTGACGAAGCCGAGGCGCGTGACGAGGCATTGGCGGCCGAGATGTCCGGCCCGGACGCCGCCATGGCTGCGCCCTGGCACGAACCGCCGGCTCCCGTCGCGGCTCCCAGCGAGCCTGCGCCGCCCGAGCGCCCGTTCCGCGCCGAAGGCATTGCCATTGCGCCGGCCGAACATGCCAAGCCGGCCCCGGCGCATGCCGCCGCGCCGCAGGAAGGTGTCAGCGAGCTGGCCACGGCCGAAGACTGGCTGGACCTGGTCGCCAACAGCGGCCTGAGCGGCCCCTCGCGACAGCTCGCCGCCAACGCCGCGTTCATCAGCTGCCAGCACGGGACCTTGAAACTGGGCCTTTCGCCCGGATTTGAATACCTGCGCTCGGAGCGCGCGCTGGCTGCCCTGGGCGAGATGCTGCAGAAGGCCCTCGGCCAGGCGCCGAAGATCGTGGTCGAGACCGTGGAAACCGAACACGTTCCGGCCGAGACCCTGCATCAGCGGGCCGACCGCCAGCGTGGCGAGCGGCAGCAGGTGGCAGAGGCCGTTTTCATGGACGACCCGGAAGTGCAGGTGCTGATCCAACAGCACGGCGCGCGGGTTGTTTCCGATTCCATCCGTTCTTTTGACGAGTAAGACACCATGCGCGGAAACATCGCCCAACTGATGCAGCAGGCCCAGAAGATGCAGGAAAACCTGCAGAAGGCCCAGGAAGAAATCGCCAAGATCGAAGTGACCGGCAGTGCCGGCGGCGGCATGGTCAGCGTGACCCTGACCGGTGCCAAGGAATGCCGCAAGGTGCGCATCGACCCGTCGCTGACCAGCGACCCGGAGATGCTGGAAGACCTGATCGCCGCCGCCTTCAACGACGCTTCGAACAAGATCGACGCCGAGTCGAAGTCGAAGATGGGTTCGGCCACCGCCGGCATGCAGCTGCCGCCGGGCATGAAGCTGCCGTTCTGATTGCCAGCGTGGCACCCGTGCAAGCGGGTGCCACAGAATCTGTAGCTGTCGAGCCTGCTCGACGCCATGAAAGCATGCCGCCGTGTCCGCACCCCTGCTTGAACAATTGATCGACGCACTGCGGGTGCTGCCTGGCGTGGGCCAGAAGACCGCACAGCGCATGGCCTACCACCTGCTCGAGCGCGAGCGCGAAGGTGGCCAGCGACTGGCCGAAGCCCTGGCGCTGGCGGTGGAGCGCATCGGCCACTGCGCGCAGTGCCGCGACTTCAGCGAAACCGAGCTGTGCCCGACCTGTGCCAACAGCAGCCGCGAGCGCAGCCAGCTGTGCGTGGTCGAATCGCCGGCCGACCGCCTGGCCATCGAAAACGCCACCGGCTTCCGCGGTGTCTACTTCGTGCTGCAGGGCCGGCTGTCGCCGCTCGATGGCATCGGCCCGCGCGAGCTGGGCCTGGAGCAGCTGGAGCAGCGTCTGGCCGACGGTGAGGTGCAGGAGCTGATCATCGCCACCAGTGCCACCGTCGAAGGCGAAGCCACCGCGCACTACCTGGCGCAGCTGGCGCGCGCGCGCAAGGTGCAGCCCAGCCGCCTGGCACAGGGCCTGCCGCTCGGTGGCGAGCTTGAATACGTTGACCGCGGCACGCTGTCGCACGCGTTCGGAACGCGCAGCGAATTCCGCGATTGAGCGCCACCCGGGCATCGCCCGGCGCGGCCGGCCTACAATGCGGAAGACACTCCCGCCGAGGCCGACCATGAGCAACGAAACCCTCTTCAGCAAGATCATCCGTCGCGAGATCCCGGCCACCATCGTCTACGAGGACGACGAGGTGCTGGGCTTCAAGGACATCGCACCGCAGGCGCCGGTGCACGTACTGTTCATTCCGAAGAACGAGATCATCCCGACCCTGGACGACCTGCAGCCGTCGCAGGCGCACCTGATCGGGAAGCTTGCCCTGGCTGCCGCCGAATATGCGCGCCGCGAAGGGTTCGCGCAGGACGGCTACCGCATCGTGATGAACTGCCGCGAGGATGCCGGGCAGACCGTGTTCCACATCCACATGCACCTGCTGGCCGGTGCGCCGCTGGGGCATTTCGGTACGCCGGGGCGCTGAGCGCCTGGCATCCACCATTGCCCGCAGTGGATCCATGCGATGCGTGGATGAAAAAAAGGCCGCCCGAAGGCGGCCTTTTTCGATCACGCATGGCCGGTGGCGATCACCACCAGCCCCAACGGCCGTAACCACCCCAGTACGGGCCATACGGGCCCGGGCCCCACGGGCCATAGGGGTAGGGCACCACATCGACCTGGCGCTGTTCCGGCCACAGGTAGATCACATCGGCCGACAGCTTCGGCAGGCGATAGTCGTACTCCCCGATGCGGGTGTTCTGGTAGCCGTCGATCTTGCCGATGAAGGTCACGTCGCGGCCGGCTTCAAACACGGCCGGGTCGTAGAAGCCGGCGCGGCAGGCAATGAAGCGGCCGTCGCTGGCGTCGGACGAGGTGGTGTTCGGGCGGCCACTGGCGTTGAGGGGGCGCGAGATCATCTGGAAGCAGGTCTCGCCCTGGCCGGGCTTGGTCTCAATGATGCGACCACCCCATCGGACCGGCGTGCCGACCTGCTGGGTGGCGACCGAGTCGCGCGGGGAGACCAGGCTGAACTGTCCCTGCAGCGGCTTGGGGGCCGTGGCGCAGGCCGACAGGGCCAGCGTGGCCACAGCGGTGAGGAGGAACTTGGTGTTCATGGGGAGGCTCCGGAAGTCGGGCGATGCCTGCGCAGGTCCCGCAATAATGAAGCGAGGTCGGTGCAAGTTCCAGCGTAACGCGCGTCGGCGAAACGCTGGCTGAGTGCCAGCAGGGCGGGGTCGGGGCGCACGGCGTGTACCCGTCGTGACCAGTCGCATGCCGTCTCGTGGGGTACGCGGGCCAGGCCAAGGCGTGCATAGCGCCGCCCCAGCCGGTGCCAGGCGCGCAGCAGCGGGTCGCGCTCGCGCTCGCCGCGGGCCAGCAGCCAGGCCATCCATGCCAATGCCAGCAGTGCGGCGACCACGAAGCCGGCCACCAGCTGCGCCGGCCCGAGATCATCCAGCCCGAACGGCCTGAGCAGCTGCTGCTGACGGCGTGCGTCGAAGGAAAGCACCAGGTCGTTCCAGCCACGGCGCAGCCAGTCACCCATCTGCCCCAGCTGCAGCCAGCGCTGCTGCAGCGGGGTGTCCGTGCCGGCCTGCAAGCGGTCGTCCAGCGTGTCCAGGATGCGTTCCGGTGCCACGGCCGCAGTCGGGTCGACCCGGACCCAGCCGCGCTGGGGCAGCCAGACTTCGGCCCAGGCGTGGGCGTCCATGCGCCGCACTACCCAGTAGTCCCCGATGCGGTTGCGGGTGCCACCTGCGAAGCCGGTCACCACCCGGGCCGGAATGCCGGCGTTGCGCATCAGCACCACGAAGGCCGAGCTGAAGTGCTGGCAGAAGCCGGCCTTGTAGTTGAACAGGAAATCGTCGACCGGATCGCGCCCGGCCACCGGGGTATCGAGCGTGTAGGAGAAGTCGCGGGTGATCCACTGCAGCGCTCGGCGGACGATGGCTTCGTCATCGTTGCCGGCCTCCTGCCGCCATTGCCGTGCCAGCTGGGCGGTGCGCGGATTGAAGCCGGGGGGAAGCTGCAGCGCGGCACGGCGCAGGTAGGGCGACAGATCGGTGTCGAACCGTTGCGGAGGCGCCGAATGCAACCGCCAGCGGCTGAGCGCGGACAGCGTGCGGTCGCTGCGCAGGCTCATGTCCGCATCGAAACTGCTGCCTTCCGGTGCGCGGCTGGGCAGGTCCAGGGCCACCAGCAGGCGACGGTCGGTGGGTTCGTAGTCGATCTGGTAGTCCCATCCCTGTGCGGTGGCTTCGACCACGGGGGCGGGGCGCCGGGCCGTCGCGCGATCGCGGCTCCAGCGGTGGCCATCGAAGGAAGTCAGCACCGGGCCGCGCCAATAGCGCTGCGTGGGCTCGGGCACCGCGCCGAAGAACTGCACGCGCAGCGCCGGGGTATCGTCGGCCATCAGGTCCAGCCATTGGTCCGGCGCCATGCTGTCAGCCAGGCCGGGCGTACCCACCGCTCGTTCGGGTACGCCCCACAACGGCGTGGACAAGCGCGGGAACAACCAGAAGCAGGCCAGTGCCAGCGGCAGGCCGATGCCAAGCAGGCGGCCGACGCCGCGCAGTTGACCGTGCAGTGGCAGGCGTGGGCTGCGGCCCTCGTCCTGGGCCAGGCGTTGCAGGGCCAGCAGTGCGGCAACCGCGGCCAGCGCAGCCAGTCCCGTGGTCAGCGGGCCCTGGTCGAGCAGGAAGGCCGCGAACGGCGAGAACAGCGCGAAACCGAGCAGGCTGCGCGCATCACGCAGGTTGCGCAGTTCGCTGGATTTGATGGCCAGCATCGCCGCCAGCAGCGCACAGCCGGTATCACGCCCCGGCCGCACCATGCCCATCTGCCAGACGATGGTGGCGAGCATGGCCAGCACCAGCAGCAGGCGCACCGGCATCGGCAGCACCCGCCGCCAGGAAAGCGCAGCGGTCAGCACGGCGGTGATCGCGATCACGACGGCCAGCACCGGCGGCAGCTGCAGCAGCAGTGGCAGCAGCGCCAGCGCTGCGCTGGCCAGGGTCCAGCTGCGGGCGTTGCGATCGAGCAGGACGGCAGGCTCAGTCATGGGGCATCAGCGCCAGTGCGCGCAGGCACAGGTGGTGGTGGCTGGCGCCCTGGCCGGGCCCGAACGGGGGATGGGCTGGAAGCAGCAGCGTGTAGCGCCGGCCTTCGCGCTCGGCCATGTCGACCCAGCGTGCCAACCGCGCGATGCGTGCTTCATGGCCCAGCGGCGCCAGCGTGCGCCAGTCCAGCACCACTTCGATGCCGATCGGCTTCTCGTATTCGCGTACCAGCAGGCTGTCGCGGCGTGCCGAGTGTTTCCAGGCAATGCTGCGCGGGGCGTCGCCGGCACGATAGGGGCGCAGCTGGTGCAGCTCGTCGCCACTGGTATGGGCGCGGGTGTGCAGTGGATCGCTGCCACTTTCCGGAAGGGGTGGTGCCAGTGCCTCGGCCAGTGGATAAACCAGCAGCGGCTGCTCCGGCCACACCCACGACCATGCCCGCACCAGCCCCAGAGGCTGCGTGCTGGACAGGCGGATGCGCGGCAGTTCCAGCCAGCCGCGGCGCTCGCTGGGGACATCCAGCTCCACTTCGCCGCGACCGTGTGCAGGCAGTGCGACCCACGCCTCGCTTGCGCCCAGCTGCAGGTGCAGCCCGTGGCGCGCGCGCGGGTCGCGCAACGACAGGTCCACGCGCAGGCGCAGGGGGTGCCCGGCCGGAACCGGCTCGGCGGAGATTGCATCGATCTGTATGCCGGACAGCTGCAGGTGCGCGGCAATGGCGCTGGCGATCGCTGCTGCGGCCAGCAACAGTGCCAGCAGCAGGGCCGGGTTGTTGTTGTAGTTCAATGCGCCCAGCAGCATCGCCGACAGCAGGGTGGCGACGAACAGGCCGAAGCGCGTCGGCAGTATATAGATGCGATGGCGATCCAGTCGCTGCGGCAGGGCTTCGGGCCTGCGTGGGCGTGCCAGCAGCTGCATGCGTGCCCAGCGTGTGGCCACCTTCAGTCCACCGCGACGGTCTGCAGGATCGCCCGCGCCAATGCCGGCCCGGAGCTGGATTCGGCCTCCGCCACCAGGCGATGGCCGGCCACTGCCACGAACAGGGTCTGCACGTCTTCGGGCACCACATGCCCGCGGCCGAGCAGCAGTGCATGCGCCCTGGCGGCACGCAGCAGGGCCAGCCCGGCGCGCGGTGACAGGCCCACGCGTACGCCGGCATGCTGGCGGCTGCGGGTCAACAGTGCCTGCACGTAGTCGATCAGCGCGTCGCTGGCGTGTACCTGGCCAACGGCTTCACGCAGCGCACGCACCTGGGTGTCATCCAGCTTCGGCACCGCGCGGGCGATCAGGTCGCGGCGATCGCTGCCACGCAGCAGCTCGCGCTCGGCCTGCACGCTCGGGTAGCCCATCGCCAGCCGCAGCAGGAAACGATCGAGCTGCGAATCCGGCAACGGGAAGGTGCCGGACAGGTCGACCGGGTTCTGCGTGGCGATCACGAAGAATGGATCGGGCAGTGGATGCGTCTGTCCATCCAGGGTGACCTGCTGCTCGGCCATCGCCTCCAGCAACGCACTCTGCGTGCGCGGCGGTGCGCGGTTGATCTCATCGGCCAGCAGCACGTGGGTGAACACCGGGCCGGGGTGGAACTGGAACTGGCGGCTGCCGGCCTCGTACACCGATACGCCCAGTACGTCCGCCGGCAACAGGTCGGAAGTGAACTGCACGCGCTGGAAGCTGAGGCCGAGGCTGCTGGCCAATGCATGCGCCAGCGTGGTCTTGCCCAGCCCGGGCAGATCTTCGATGAGCAGGTGGCCGCCGGAAAGCAGGGCGACAAAGGCCAGCCTGACTTCCGGCACCTTGCCCAGTACCAGTGCGTTCACCTGATCCTGTGCCTCCCGCAGGGCCTGGCGCAGTTGATCGGTTAGCATGCTGGGATTGGGGGACGAGGCTGGCATGATCGTCTCAGGTCTGGAATCCACTCGATTATCCATAGAGCAATGCAAGGCGAACAGCGCGCACGGGCAATATTTCTCTGGTTATGGACGCTGATCACAGCGGCCAAGCTGGTGGTGGCTGCACGCCTGCCGCTGTTCGTCGATGAGGCGTTCTATTGGCAGGAAGGCCAGCACCTGGCCGCCGCCTATTCCGACCTGCCGGGGTTGACAGCATGGCTTGCACGCCTGGGCGTGGAAATCGGTGGCCATCACGTGCTCGCATTGCGCCTGCCGTTCCTGGCCATCGGTGCGTTGCTGCCGTTGCTGGTGGTGCGCATCGCCACGCGCTGGTTTGGCAACGTCGCAGGGTGGCAGGCGGGCAGCCTGACCCTGCTGATGCCGCTGTCGGCCACGCTGGGCCTGCTGGCCGTGCCGGATGTGCCGATGGCGCTTGCGGCGGTGATCTGCCTGCAGGCCGGTGCGCGCCTGCTGCACAACGTGGATGCGTCGTCGGCGATGAAGCTGGCGCTGGGCCTGCTGATCGGTGCGCTCAGCCACTACCGTTTCATTGGCGTCATCGGTGTCGGCTTCATTGCGCTGCTGGCGCTGCCGCAGGGCCGCCGCATGCTGGCCGACCCGCGCGTATGGGTGGCGCTGGCGGTGGGTGTACTGGCCTGGCTGCCGTTGCTGGCGTGGAATGCGGACAACCATGATGCCGGCCTGAAGTTCCAGGTGGTCGAGCGCCACCCGTGGACGTTCGAGTGGGAAGGGCTGTGGTTCCTGGTGATCCAGCCGATGCTGGTGACGCCGATCCTGTGCATCGCGATGTGGAAGGTCGCCCTGGCGGGTACCCGCAGCGGTGGTGGTGTGCGGGTGCAATGGCGCTATTTCGGCCTGGTGGGCGGGGTGTCGACGCTGGGCATCTTCCTGCTGGGCTTCTTCACCGATGTCGAGCGGATCAGTTTCCATTGGCCGTTGCCGGGCTACCTGGCGCTGCTGGTGGCCGTGCCGGTGGTCCTCAACGGCTGGCCACGCTGGCTGCGCCGCACCGGCTGGTGGCTGGCAGCTGCAGGCACCGTACTGGCTTTCGGCTACTACCTGATGGCGTCCACGCCGGCGCTGCGCGAGCAGATGGCCGGCAGCAAGTACTACCCGCGCAACTTTGCCGGCTGGCAGCCGCTGGCCGTGGCGGTGCGCGACGAACTGCGGCAGATGCCGCCGGGCACGCGTGTGCTGGCGGGCAACTTCAAGGTCGGTGCCGAACTGGGCTTCCAGCTGGGCAACGGTGATATCGAGGTGTTGCCGCATCCGCTCAACGACAAGCATGGGCGGACCGCACAGCTGGCACAGTGGGGCCTGCTGCACGAAGGCCCGCGCAGTGCGCCGATGCTGCTGGTGCTGTCACCCAGCGACCAGCGCTACCGCGATCTGCTGGCGCGCTATCACGCCATCTGCGAGCAGGTGGGGCCGTTGCCGGCGCCGCGCGTGGTCAGCAGCGATCATGGTTTCCAGCGCTTCCTGCTGTTCCAGCTGCCGGTGCAGCGCGCGCAGGGGCCCTGCGTGACGCCGGCAATGGCTTGGCTGGATGCGCCGTCCAACGGTGAGAAGGTCTCCGGAACGCTCGCCATCAAGGGCTGGGCATTCAAGGATGGCGTGGGGTTGGCGCGCATCGAAGTGCTGGTCGATGGCCATTCGATTGGCGATGCGCGCTACGGGCGCATGTTCGACATCCGCCACACCTGGCCGGACAGCACCGATCCGCAACATCCGGCGGTGGGCTTCGACGCATCGCTGGATACCACCACGCTGGCGCCGGGGCGGCATTGGCTTGGCCTGCGCCTGCACGGCCGCGACGGCAGCGTGGAGGCGTGGCAGGAGCAGCCGTTCGAAGTTCGTTGAGGTCCCCTGGTCCTGTAGAGCCGAGCCGATGCTCGGCTGCTTCTGCTACAGATGGCGGGCAGCCTAAAAAAAAGACGGCCGAGCAAGGGCTCGGCTCTACCGTTCACGGCACCGCGAATCCAGCCCTGCGCAGCAGGCCGCACACCGCGATCAGTGGCAGGCCGACCAGCGCGGTCGGGTCGCGGTTGTCGATTGCCTCGAACAGGCTGATGCCCAGGCCCTCGCACTTGAAGCTGCCGGCGCAGTCCAGCGGCTGCTCGGCGGCGACGTAGCGGATGATTTCCTGCGGGTCCAGCACGCGGAAGCGTACTTCGGTCAGATCCAGGGTGGCGAGGGATTCTCCATCCCGCCTGAGACTGATTGCCGTGTGAAAGCGCACCGTCTGTCCGGACATTGCCGCCAGCTGCGCACAGGCCGCCTCGACCGTGCCCGGCTTGCCCAGCGGCTGACCGTTCAGGTCGGCCACCTGGTCCGAGCCGATCACCCAGGCGCCCGGATGGCGGGCGGCCACGTCGGCGGCCTTGGCGGCGGCCAGGCGCGTGGCCAGGGCCAGCGGGGTCTCGGCGCCCAGAGGGGTTTCATCCACGTCCGGGCGTGCGCAGTCGAAGGGCAGGCCCAGCCGTTCCAGCAGTTCGCGACGGTAGCGGGAGGTGGAGGCCAGGACCAGTGACATGTGACAATACCGGGGCAGGGCGCGGCAGTCTGGCCCCTCCGCGGCGCCAGCGGCAAGTCCTGCAGGGCGGACATTTGACAGCGGGCGGTGCGATCCTTAGTATTCAGCGGCTTATGTCCGCGAACGTGCCCGAAACGCTGGATGCCTGGCGGATGGTTGTAGCGCGAAGGCGCTTCGACGGTCAGGTCTCCCTGGCTGAATTGACCCGCCTGCAGGGGTTGGTCGCAGATACCGACGGCGAGTGTGTCTACTCGCTTGAATTCGGTCGCGACGACGTCTTGCGGGTATCCTATGTGGAACTGACCATCGACACCGCGCTGCCGCTGACCTGTCAGCGCAGCATGCAGCGATTCCTGTTGCCGGTGAAGGTGACCCAGAGGCTTGGCCTGATCCGCGACGAGGACGAGGAATCGTCCCTGCCGGAGGAATACGAGGCGTTGCTGGTGCCGGAAGACGGCCAGCTGCGTCCGCTGGATCTGGTCGAGGACGAATTGGTGCTGGCGGTGCCCGTGGTGCCGCTGTCGCCCGACGGTGAAGCAGTCGACAGGGACTGGGCACCGAGCGAAGAAGAAACGAAGAAGGCCAACCCGTTTGCGGCGTTGGCAGCACTGAAGAAACAATAGCAGCCGGATTGTCGTCGGCGGCTGCGGCGAAAGCGAAAGTGTGCTGGGCGCTGGCGTCCTGCGCGACGATACGACGAAGCAAATCGAACCGAGTTTGGAGCAATCCCATGGCTGTGCAGAAATCCCGTGTCACCCCGTCCCGCCGCGGCATGCGTCGTGCCCACGACGCCCTGAGCGCCAAGCAGCTGTCGACCGACCCGACCACCGGCGAAGTGCACCTGCGTCACCACATCACTGCCGACGGTTTCTACCGCGGCAAGAAGGTCATCCAGACCAAGACCTCGGCTGTCGAAGAAGATTGATGTGCCGGGAAGGCCGCTGCCTCCGGGCAGCGGCCTTTGCCTTCTTTCCCGGGCGTGCCGGTGATCGGCGGCCCGCGCAACAGGAAACATGATGAGCAAGCGGATCTATTCGAGGATCGCGGGCACCGGTAGCTATTTGCCGGAAAAAGTCCTGACCAACGCCGACCTGGAAAAAATGGTCGAAACCTCGGATGAGTGGATCCAGTCGCGCACCGGTATTCGTGAACGGCACATCGCGGCCGAAGGCGAAACCACCAGCGACCTTGGCTACAACGCCGCCCTGCGCGCGCTTGAAGCCGCAGGCATCGATGCCTCGCAGCTCGACATGATCGTGGTCGGCACGACCACCCCTGATCTCATTTTCCCGTCCACCGCGTGCCTGATCCAGGCCAAGCTCGGTGTGGCCGGATGCCCCGCCTTCGACGTCAACGCAGCCTGTTCCGGCTTCGTGTTCGCGCTGGGCGTGGCTGACAAGTTCATCCGCTCCGGCGACTGCAAGCACGTGCTGGTGATCGGCACCGAAACGTTGACCCGCATGGTCGACTGGAACGATCGCACCACCTGCGTGCTGTTCGGCGATGGCGCCGGCGCTGTAGTGCTCAAGGCCGACGAAGACACCGGCATCCTCAGCACCCACCTGCATGCCGATGGCAGCAAGAAGGAACTGCTGTGGAACCCGGTCGGCGTTTCGACCGGCTTCAAGGACGGCGCCAACGGTGGTGGCACCATCAACATGAAGGGCAACGACGTGTTCAAGTACGCCGTCAAGGCGCTGGACTCGGTCGTGGACGAGACCCTGGCTGCCAACGGCCTGGACAAGTCCGACCTGGACTGGCTGATCCCGCACCAGGCCAACCTGCGCATCATCGAAGCCACCGCCAAGCGGCTGGAGATGTCGATGGACCAGGTCGTGGTGACCGTCGACAAGCACGGCAACACCTCCTCCGGCTCGGTGCCGCTGGCGCTGGATGCCGCGGTGCGTTCGGGCAAGGTCGAGCGTGGCCAGTTGCTGCTGCTGGAGGCCTTCGGCGGCGGCTTCACCTGGGGTTCGGCCCTGCTGCGCTATTGATAGTGCAAGTTACGACAATGTGAAGTCTTGTCGTTACGGCCCCTCCGGGGCCGTAACGCGTTTAAGGAGGACCTGTCATGGTTGAGCCCATCGTCATCGAAGGGCAACGTGCCTGGCTGAAGCAGTACGGCAAGGGAAGCCGGGCAATGGCCTTGGGCCTGCTCAATTTTGTTGCGCGCCGTTTCCATCTGGATGCGCTGCGCCCGCCGCCGCACCGCGGTGGCGACGCCGCACGCGAAACCGAGGCCCGCCGCCTCGCGGAACTGCAGGCGCAGGGTGTGAACGTGCCGGACGTACTGGGCGCCGGTCATGCCGCGCTGGTGATCGGCGACAACGGCAGCTCGTTCAATACCTGCCTGCGCGAAGCCGACGAAGCCGGTCGCGATCAGCTGGTGATGGCGGCGATGCTGGCCATTGCTGAAGCTCATGCCCGCGGCGCCTATTTCGGGCAGCCATTGCCGCGCAACCTCACATGGGATGGCGAGAAGGTCGGCTTCATCGATTTCGAGGAAGATCCGCTGGAAGTGATGGATCTGTCCGAAGCGCAGGCCCGCGACTGGCTGATGTTCGGTTACGGCGTGGCCAAGTACTACGCCGACCGCCCCGGGCACCTGCAGGCGATGATGGCCGAGGCGATGGGTGACGTTCAGGCGCCGGTGCGCGAGCACGTGCATGCGGTCAGCGGCCGCCTGCGCAGCCTGGCCCGGGTCTGCATGAAGCTGGGCCGTTCGGCGCGCGCGCTGGCCCATTCCATCTTCATCGCCCACGGCGCCAGCACCGCCGGCGTGTTGATGCTGGTGGGCCTGTGCGTGGATTTCCTCGCCGACGGCGACCTGGACGTCCTGCAGCTGTTCTGCTGATGGCTGACAGGGGTCAGATCCCTTTTCCTGCGGAAAAGGGATCTGACCCCGTTGCGCTTGCCCGGTCGCGCTCCATACGCCTGCATACGCGCACGTACAGACGACACAGCGGATTCGCCCTTATCATGGCCCGCTTCGATTGCAACAAGCGGATGACCGCGTGACCGTATCCACCCTCGCTTTTGTCTTCCCCGGCCAGGGCTCGCAGTCTGTGGGCATGGTGGCCGAGCTGGCCGAACTGCACCCACAGGTGCGTGAAGCCTTCACCGAGGCATCCGATGGTGCCGGCGTCGATCTGTGGGCGCTGTCCCAGGGCGGCCCGGAGGAAATGCTCAACCGTACCGAATACACCCAGCCGGCCCTGCTGGCCGCGAGCATCGGCGTGTGGCGCGCCTGGAACGCCGTGGGCGGTCCGCGCCCGTCGGTATTGGCCGGCCACAGCCTGGGCGAGTACACCGCCCTGGTTGCCGCAGGCGCACTGAGCCTGCATGACGGTGCGCACCTGGTGCGCCTGCGCGGCCAGCTGATGCAGGAAGCCGCACCGGCCGGTGTCGGCGCCATGGCCGCCGTGCTCGGCGCTGAAGACCAGCTGGTGCTGGACGTCTGCGCCGAAGCGGCAGGCAGCCAGGTGGTGGTGCCGGCCAACTTCAATTCGCCGGGCCAGATCGTGATCGGTGGCGACGCCGACGCGGTCGACCGTGCGCTGGCGCTGCTGGCCGAGAAGGGCGTGCGCAAGGCGGTCAAGCTGGCCGTCAGCGTGCCCTCGCACACCCCGCTCATGCGCGAAGCCGCCAACCGCCTGGCCGAAGTGATGGCCGGCCTGTCCTGGCACGCGCCGCAGCTGCCGGTGGTGCAGAACGTCGACGCCCAGGTGCACAGCGGCATCGACGCGATCCGCACCGCGCTGGTCCAGCAGCTGTACCAGCCGGTACAGTGGACCGGGTGCGTGCAGGCGCTGGCTGCCCGTGGCGTCACCCGGATCGCCGAGTGCGGCCCGGGCAAGGTGCTGACCGGCCTGGTCAAGCGCATCGACAAGGCCATCGACGGCCGTTCGCTGGCCACGCCGGGCGACTTCGAAGCCGCCCGCGAGGCATGGTCGGCCTGATCCCCCCTGTTCCTGCCGACCGTACCGGTGGCCGCGGCAAGCGGCACGGGTGCGGCGGTCGCCCCAGCCTGAGGAAAACATCATGAGCAAGCCCCTGCAGGGTGAAATCGCACTGGTCACCGGCGCCAGCCGTGGCATCGGTGCCGCCATCGCCGATCTGCTGGCCGCCCAGGGCGCCACCGTCATCGGTACCGCCACCACTGAATCCGGCGCTGCCGCGATCGGCGAACGCCTGGCCGCCCACGGTGGTCACGGCCGCGCGCTGAACGTCACCGATGCCGCCGCGCTGGACAGCGTGCTCGATGGCATCGCCAAGGAATTCGGCCCGATCTCGATCCTGGTCAACAATGCCGGCATCACCCGCGACAACCTGCTCATGCGCATGAAGGACGAGGACTGGGCGTCGATCATCGACACCAACCTGACCAGCGTGTTCCGCACCAGCAAGGCGGTGATGCGCGGCATGATGAAGGCGCGCAAGGGCCGCATCATCAACATCGCATCGGTGGTGGGCGTGACCGGCAATGCCGGCCAGGCCAACTACGCCGCGGCCAAGGCCGGCATCATCGGCTTCAGCAAGTCGCTGGCCAAGGAAATCGGTTCGCGCGGCGTCACCGTCAATGTTGTCGCACCTGGCTTCATCGACACCGACATGACCAAGGCGTTGCCGGAAGAAGCGCGCACCGCGCTGATCAACGACATCGCCCTCGAACGCCTGGGATCGCCGGAAGACATCGCCCATGCGGTGGCCTTCCTGGCCAGCCCGGCTGCCGGTTACATCACCGGCGAAACCCTCCATGTGAACGGCGGCATGTACATGCCGTAAGCAAGGGGCGCAGGGATTGCGCCGCAAGTGGTTGATCTGCGGAGGTTTTTGCTGCAATGCAAGGCCGCGCCGGTTTCCACTACACTATCCCACGGCCATCGCCCTTGATGGCGACCACTTTTGAACCACAACTCCATCTGGAGCGAGATCCCATGAGCACCATCGAAGAACGCGTCAAGAAAATCGTCGTCGAACAGCTTGGCGTCAAGGAAGAAGAAGTCACCAACAGCGCATCGTTCGTCGATGACCTGGGCGCTGACTCGCTGGACACCGTCGAGCTGGTGATGGCCCTGGAAGAAGAATTCGAGTGCGAGATCCCGGACGAAGAAGCCGAGAAGATCAGCACCGTGCAGGCCGCCATCGACTACATCAAGGCCCACGTCAAGGCCTGATGTCAGACGGCAGTGCGCGCGCGGGCCACGCTCGCCGCGCACCGCACCCCATGGGGCCGCTGTTGCGGCCCCGTGTGTTTGGGCATCACACCGAAGCAAACCGCGTTGCCCGTTGAAATCAGCCGGGCCAGGAGAATCAGCAATGAAGCGTCGCGTCGTCGTAACCGGCCTGGGTATCGTCTCGCCGTTGGGCAATGATCTGGCCAGCAGCTGGGAAGGCATCACCCACGGTCGTTCGGGCATCGGTCCGCTGACCAACGTTTCTGATGCCTATCTGGATCGGTTCACCACCAAGATTGCCGGTGAGGTCAAGGGATTCGACATCACCGCCGACAATGAACTGTTCGGCAAGTTCCGGGTCAGCGGCAAGGATGCCAAGAAGATGGACCCGTTCATCCATTACGGCCTCGGTGCCTCGTTCATGGCCCTGCACGACTCGGGCCTGGAGATCACCGACGCCAATGCCGAGCGCATCGGCGCCATCGTCGGCGCCGGCATCGGCGGCCTGCTCGGTATCGAAGAGCAGACCATCGAGTTCCACGAGGGCAAGAAGATCTCGCCCTTCTACGTGCCCAAGACCATCATCAACATGCTGCCGGGCCAGCTGAGCATCATCACCGGCCTGAAGGGCCCGTCCTTCTCGGCGGTGTCGGCGTGCGCGACCTCGAACCACTCGATCGGCACCGCGATGCGCATGATCCAGTACGGCGACGCCGACGTGATGGTGGTCGGTGGTGCCGAACGTGGCTCGTCGCCGACCGCCGTGGGCGGCTTCTGCGCGATGAAGGCCATGAGTACCCGCAATGACGCCCCGGAACAGGCCTCGCGCCCGTGGGACAAGGACCGTGACGGCTTCGTGCTGGGCGACGGCGCCGGCATCCTGATCCTGGAAGAGTACGAGCACGCCAAGGCACGTGGCGCGAAGATCTACTGCGAACTGGCCGGCTTCGGCGCCAGCTCCGACGCGTACCACATGACCGCACCGAGCGAGAACGGCGAAGGCGCCGCGCGCTGCATGGCCATGGCCATGAAGGACGCGGGCGTGACCCCGGAACAGGTGGGCTACCTCAACGCGCACGGCACCTCCACGCCGCTGGGCGACCTGGGCGAGACGATGGCGATGAAGACCGCCTTCGGCGACCACGCCTACAAGATGATGGTCAGCTCCACCAAGTCGATGACCGGCCACCTGCTGGGTGCTGCCGGCGGCGTGGAAGCGATCTTCTCGGTGATGGCACTGCAGGACAACGTCATCCCGCCGACCATCAACCTGCAGCAGCCGGGCGAAGGCTGCGACCTGGACTACGTGCCCAACGAAGCACGCCAGGCCAAGGTCGACGTGGTGATGTCCAATGGTTTCGGCTTCGGCGGCACCAACGGCACGCTGGTCTTCAAGCGCGTCTGACCGAGTTGTAGCGTCGGGCCATGCTCGACGCCGCGTTCTACGGAGCCGCCGCAAGGCGGCTTCCGTGCATCTGAACCCCAGAACTGGCTGCCATGACCCACGCACCGCTGATCCACCCGCTGCCGCACCCGATCGATCTGCTGGCCCTGCAGCAGCATGACCCGGCGCGCTTTCCGCTGCTGATGGAATCCACTGCCTCGGGCACCGCGCAGGGCCGCTGGAGCCTGCTGCTGGCCGCGCAGGGCGATGGCCTGCGACTGGATGCGGATGGCCAGGTGCGCGACCAGCACGACGCGGTGCACGCCGGCAGCTTCCTGCAGGTACTGGACCGTGCCTGGCAGCGCGAACGCCTGCCGCATGACGGCAGCCACAGCCTGCCGTTCCGCGGCGGCTGGGCGTTGATGCTGGACTACGAAGTGGCCAGCCAGATCGAACCGGTGCTGCCGGCGCGTGCGCGCGAGGACGGCCGCCCGACCGCGCTGGCGCTGCGCTGCCCGGCCGCGGTGCTGCATGACCATCACAACGGCGCCAGCTTCGTCATCGCCGAGGCCGGCGAGCAGGCGTTGCTGGATGCGCTGGTGGCACTGGCCTCGGCCGCGCTGCCCGAGGCCGGGCAGGGCTGGCAGCCGCCGCAGGCGGTGGGCGAGGATGCGCCGCAGCGCTTCACCGACGGCGTGCGCCGGGTGATCGAGTACCTGCGTGCCGGCGACGTGTTCCAGGTGAACCTGTCGCGGCGCTGGAGCGCGCAGTTCGCTGCGCCGGTCAGCCCGCAGGCGCTGTACGCGCAGCTGCGCCGTGCCAATCCGGCACCGTTCGCCGGCCTGTTCAGCGCCCACGGCCGCCATGTGGTCAGTTCCTCGCCGGAGCGGCTGGTGTCGGTGCATGCCGGCCACGCGCAGACCCGTCCGATTGCCGGCACGCGTCCGCGCTTCGAGGGGGACGATGATGCCGCGCGCATCCAGGAGCTGGTCGGCCACCCCAAGGAGCGCGCCGAGCACGTGATGCTGATCGACCTGGAGCGCAACGACCTGGGCCGCATCTGCATGCCCGGTACCGTGGTGGTCGACGAGCTGATGACCGTGGAGAGCTACGCGCACGTGCACCACATCGTCAGCAACGTCAGCGGCCACCTGCGCCCGGAGGTCACCCCCGGCGAGGTGATCGCCGCGACCTTCCCGGGCGGCACCATCACCGGCTGCCCCAAGGTGCGCTGCATGCAGATCATCAGCGAGCTGGAGCAGGTGCCGCGCGGCGCCTACACCGGCGCGTTCGGCTGGCTGAACCGCGATGGCGACCTGGACCTGAACATCCTGATCCGCACCGCCGAAGTGGATGGCCACCAGGTCAGCTTCCGCACAGGCGCCGGCATCGTGGTCGATTCGGACCCGGACAAGGAACTGGACGAGACCCGCGCCAAGGCCCGCGGCCTGCTGCGCGCGCTCGGCCAGCAGGGCTGATCCGGTCGGGGTCGGATCCCTTGCGCACCGCGCGAGGGCTCTGACCCCCGCAGTCATGCCGCCGGGCGTTCATCCACGCATGGCGTGGATCTACTGATCGACCGTTGGCCGGCACGCAGGCGCCACCCCGGTCATGACCCCAATCCACCGGCACGGTATCCTGCACGACGGAATCGAGTTCAGAGGTAGTCCATGGCGGGAGCCAAGCGCGGGTGTCTGTTCGTGGTAACGCTGGTGGTGGTGCTGGCCGCCGTCGTGGCGGGCGCGGGCGCGTGGTTCTTCTACCAGCAGACCCGGTTCGCCGATGCCCCGATCACCCCGACCGCCGAGAGCGTGGTCATCGCCAGCGGCGATGGCATGAACAGCGTGCTGCGCAAGCTGCGCGATGCCGGCGTGGACGAGGGCCAGGACACCCAGTGGCAGCTGTTGGCGCGCCAGCTTGATGCGGCCGGCAAACTGAAGGTGGGCGAGTACGCGCTCAGTGGCGAGCTGACCCCGCGCGAGCTGCTGCTGCGCATGCGCGCCGGCAAGGTGCTGCAGCACCGGGTCACGATTGTCGAGGGCTGGAACATCCGCCAGTTGCGTGCCGCGCTCAAGCGCGCCGAGCCGCTGCTGCACACCACCGACAACCTGGATGACGCCGCGTTGATGCAGCGCCTCGGGTTCGGTGGCCAGCATCCGGAAGGCCGCTTCCTGCCGGAGACCTACGTTTACCAGCGCGGCGACAGTGATCTGGACGTGCTCAAGCGCGCCCACGCCGCAATGGAAAAGGCGCTGGACGAAGCCTGGGAAAGCCGCGCGCCGGACCTGCCGATCAACACGCCCTACGAACTGCTGACGCTGGCGTCGATCATCGAGAAGGAAACCGCGCTGGCCAGCGAGCGCCCGCAGATCGCCGGCGTGTTCATGCGCCGCCTGAAGATCGGCATGCGCCTGCAGACCGACCCGACCGTGATCTACGGCATCGGTGCCGCATATGACGGCAACATCCGCCGCCGCGACCTGACCACCGATACGCCGTACAACACCTATACCCGTGCGGGCCTGACCCCGACCCCGATCGCCATGCCCAGTCGCGACGCGCTGATGGCCGCGGCGCAGCCGGCCGCCGGTGATGCGCTGTACTTCGTCGCCGTGGGCGACGGCAGCGGCGCGCACGTGTTCTCGCCCAGCCTGGACCAGCACAACGCCGCCGTAGCCCGCTACCTGCAGCAGCTGCGCCAGCAACGTACCCAGGAGACCCCGGCGCAATGAGTCCCGCGCTGCTTCGCCACCCGCGTTTCGTCAGCCTGGAAGGCGGCGAGGGCGCAGGCAAGACCACCGCCATCAATGCCATCCGTGACTGCCTGCGCCGCCACGGCCACGAGGTGGTACTGACCCGCGAGCCGGGCGGTACGCCGCTGGCCGAGCGCATCCGCGGCCTGCTGCTGAAGCCCGATGCCGAGATCGCCGCCGAACCGCTCAGCGCCGAAGCCGAGCTGCTGCTGGTATTCGCCGCGCGCGCGCAGCATGTGCACCAGGTGATCCGGCCGGCGCTGCAGCGCGGTGCCTACGTGCTGAGCGACCGCTTCACCGATTCCAGCTACGCCTACCAGGGCGGTGGCCGCGGGCTTGACCCGCAGTGGATTGCCGACCTGGAGCGCCGCGCGGTCGGCCTGCTGCCAGGGCTGACCCTGCTGCTGGACGTGGACGTGGCCGTCGGCCGCGCGCGCGCCAACGGTCGCGACCTGTGGCCGGACCGCATCGAGAGCGAGCAGGACGATTTCTTCCAGCGCGTGCGCGCCGTGTTCCGCAGCCGCGCACAGCAGGACCCGCAGCGCTTCGCGCTGATCGACGCCGGCCAGGTGCAGGAACGCGTGGCCGCCGATGTGGTCGCACATGTCGAGCGTTGGCTGCAGGAAGGGGAGGGCGCATGAGCACGTTTTCGCCGTGGCAGCAGCGTGCGTTCGACCAGACCGTGGCCGCGCTCGACGCCGGTCGCCTCGGTCATGGCCTGCTGATCTGCGGCCCGGCCGGGCTGGGCAAGCGCGAGGTGGCGCTGGCGCTGGCCGACCACGTGCTGGCGCAGGGTGATGCAACGCACGCCACGCGTACGCGCCAGCTGATCGCCGCCGGCACCCATCCGGACCTGCAGCTGGTCAGCTTCATTCCGAACAAGAGCGGCGACAAGCTGCGTACCGAGATCGTCATCGAGCAGGTGCGCGAGATCACCGACAAGCTGGCGCTGACCCCGCAGTACGGCGTGGCGCAGGTGGTGATCGTCGATCCGGCCGATGCGATCAACCGCTCGGCGGCCAATGCGCTGCTGAAGACCCTGGAAGAGCCGCAGCCCGGCCGCTACCTTTGGCTGATCAGCAGCGACCCGGCACGCCTGCCGCAGACCATCCGCAGCCGTTGCCAGCGCCTGGAATTCAAGCTGCCGCCGCAGCACGAAGCACTGGCCTGGCTGCAGCAGCTGGGCCACAGTGAAGCATCGGCGCGCGAAGCGCTGGAGGCCGCCCGCGGCCATCCCGGCCAGGCCGACAACTGGCTGCGCGAAGACGGCCTGAGCCTGCGCCGCGAAGTTGGTCGAGATCTGGAACAGCTGGCCGCCGGCAAGACCGGCGCGGTGGAGCTGGCGCAGAAGTGGTGTGGTGATGACAACGCGGCGCTGCGCCTGCGCTTCGCTGCCGACCTGGCGCTGGCCCAGGCCAGCACCGATGCCTTGACCACGCCGGAGCGATTGCACAAGCTTGCAGCCTGGTTCGATGCGGCCAACCGCACCCGCGACCTGCTGCGCACCACGGTGCGTGCAGACCTTGCGGTGGTCGAGTTGCTGCTGGCCTGGAACAAGGTGAACGAGCGGCCTGCCGCAAGGGGAAATCGATGAGTGCCAGCAACGCCCGCCAGGGCATCCTGTCCCTGGCTGTGAAGGACAAAGCCGCGCTGTACAGCGCGTACATGCCGTTCGTGAAGAATGGCGGCATCTTCGTGCCCACGCCCAAGCGCTACTTCCTGGGCGACGAGGTGTTCCTGCTGCTGACCCTGCCCGATTCCAGCGAGCGCCTGCCGGTGGCCGGCAAGGTGATCTGGGTGACCCCGGCCGGCGCGCAGGGCAACCGCACCGCCGGCATCGGCGTGCAGCTGGCCGACGGTGCCGAAGGCGAGGGCGTGCGCCACAAGATCGAGACCCTGCTGGCCGGGCTGACCGGTTCGGACAAACCGACCCATACGATGTGAGGCTGCGCGCGGGGCCTTCCTGTAGCGCCGGGCCATGCCCGGCTGCGCCCCTCGAAATGCCCGTGAACACCCATGTGAAAAAGTGTTGACGGCCTCTGAAAAGCCCCTATAATGAGCGGCTCAGCAACACACCGGGCGGTTAGCTCAGCGGTAGAGCATTGCCTTCACACGGCAAGGGTCACAGGTTCGATCCCTGTACCGCCCACCATTTAAAATCAGTGTGTTGCGAAGAAGCCGGCCTTGAGCCGGTTTTTTCGTAAGTGCAAGGTAAGTGCATTAGCAAGGCCAATGCTCGCCACCCAGTTGGCGCCGAATCACTTCCCTGCTTCAATCAAAGTGCGCAATGACGCGCTATGCGATTGAAGGACGCAGGGGGATCGATGGCCACTTACATGATTGGTTATGACCTGAACAAGCAGGGCAAGAACTACGATGGGTTGATCGCCAAGATCAAGGAAATAAGCGACGGCTTCTGGCATCACCTTGATTCGACTTGGCTCATCGGCCATGCCGGCAACGCAATCACGATCCGCGAGGCTCTTGAGCCGTACCTGGATGCTGATGACGAACTCCTGGTTGCGCTGTTGACCAAAGGTGACTGGGCTTCGTTCGGTATCAAGGAATCTGGCGCGACCTGGCTTCACAACCACCTTTGAATGAAAGCAGGCCCTGCCATGGACGTGCATGGTAGGGCCTTCTCTAAATCACTCTCTTTCCGGTGATTTACCGATTGAGCGATACCCGCAGTGCGCGGCTCCCGGATGCGCGCCCACGCTGTGTCGTGACAGCCCCCAGTCAGTCCAAACCGATCCGCTACCTGCGCGCCAGACTCTGCCATGAGCCGAGTGTAGGGTTTTACCTACATCAGATCAGGGGATCTACCTACATCTACTCGCGAAGAAGCTGCATCAGACTGACAACGACTCTACGCCGATAGAGTACGTATCCACTGATAAGGGGGCAGCATGGGTTTTCTGAGTGACGAGGAGATTGCATCTCTTCGGATTGCAAAGATGAACTATCAGATCGTTGGCGATGAGGAGTTCGCTCCTCGGCGACCGATGGCAAATGTCGAGTTCGAGCACTTCTTCTTGGCTCGCATTGCGGACATGGACGCATCATCGCTGTTTAAGTTCTCAGAGCACTCCGCTGCCCGTGATCTCGTTCAACGCATTGCCACGGAACGTGTTCAGTTTGGCCAGGGTGGTGTGCAGCTGGCGCGAGATTTTCATGGCCGTCATGTAGGGCAAAGTTCGTCTGGGGCATTCTTCTTCTTTGAGCTGCATGTGGCAGATGAATCGGTCCGCCTGTACTCAATGCTCAAGTACGACTATCGCGAGGTTCTTGCACCGTCCAGATCGAATGGCTCCAGGCAGCTGAGGAAGATCGTTGAGGCTTTCGTTCAGGATAAGCGTGCCCTGCAGAAGTCATGCTTGATAAGAGTAAGGGACGGGATTGCAGAGGATGAGATTTCGGCACGTGATCGAAATGGGAAGTCGCCCGACATCACTGACTTCTTCTCCGCCTTTCTCAGCGTAGAGAGATCACGAGACGACAAGGAGCTTAATCAGCAGGTCTATTTGGCCCTCACAGATGTTCTAAAGAGTCACCAAGAACTTCTACCGGAGGGGGGCATATCGCAGGCCCTTGCGGTGGCTAGAGAGCGGCTCCGCACTGCGTCAGTGATCAGTGATTCAACGGCGCTTGACGCGCTGATGCTGGCAGCGGGGCGTCCGAGTGAGCCGGAATTTGCTGAGTCGCTGGAGAAGGCGCTACAGCGTTCCATGAAGAGGCGCAAAGTCTCAGGCCTTGAGTTTGCGCCAGACGAGAATGTCCTGAAGAAATCGGTTAGGAAGAAGCTCTCCACCAAGGAAGGGGTCAACCTGGATTACCCTCAGTATCTGGAGGGATCACGTGTAACAATGGAGGACCTTCCGACAGGTGGACGCAAGATCACTATCACGACCGACCGCCTGGAGGTCGACAAAGTTGTCTCCGAGACCGCTCGCGCGCTTCGTTAACAACCTGCTCGCTGCCCAAGCGGCATCCGTCACTGAAACCGGTGACGGTCCGCTAGTACTGCATGGAGTCAGCTTGCAGGCCGCTGCCGACCTGCGGGAATTAGCGGAGGACATTGGTTGGTCGTGCACTTTGGTCGATTGCTCGGACATGGAGGTCACTCTCGGTGACTTGAGTGATTACTGCGAGCCTTTTGATGTACGAATAGAGAAGATTGGTTCGCCTGACGAGCTTCTCTTTATCTCGGCGCCTGGATTCCGAGAATGGTTGGAGGGGCGCCCTTGCGGTAAGGCTCGTTATGCAGGAGCCACAGTTGGCTTTGAGACCGAGTCCTTTCTGCTCTTGGCGGCGGAGGATGAATCGCGCGAATTCACGCCAGGCTTAGAGCGTAGGAATCCGAGGGCGGTCGTCAAATCCATGGGTGAAACGCCTTTGCTCGCTGCGGACATTCGGCCGTACATTCTTGTGGGCTCGAATCATCCATGGTCGCAGCCGGCGTTCGGTATTTGGCTGGAGGTTGCGCTGCCGCGGCTAATGGTCGCATTGGCTACGGAGGTGAACTACGTCAGTTCAGAGATAGATTTTGCCGGTCCACCCAAAGTCACGCTTGAGGGGATCGACGTGTATGAGCCGGCAAAACTAGGCGCGGATGCCTTTCTTGCGTTGCAGTCTGCCGCCAAGTGGGTCTACGAAGTTGACCGAGAGGTCGAGACCCGGAAGAAGCTCTTCGGGATCGAGTTCGCAAGATCCATCAAGAGCCGCGCAAGGGCGTATGGCGCTTTTGGTGAGGGATGCAGCGATGCACTCGAAGGGGCAAGGATCGCACATCAGTTTGGACTTGCTGAAGTAAGCAGAGACGCATTGAAGTCTATGGCGGATCTCAGAAAGTCCGTAGCAGATGAGACAACGAAGATCGCGGATGCGACGCGTCAGCTCTCACTGAGCATTGCGGGTGCAATGTTCTACGGTCTGGGTTTGATTGCTGCACGCCTAGGGTCTGCTACCAACCTATATTTGCTTGATGCCATGGCGGTTGTTGGCTTGGGATACGTGGCGGCAATCATATGGATCACTCATAAGAATCTGAAGCAGCAAGAGGACTTGCGCAAAAGATGGAGGGGTAAGTTCTACGAGTTTCTTCGTACGGAGGACTACAGGACCATGGTCACAGAGCCTCTAGAGAAGTCCGAGGGCTCACTGCGATTCGCAATGATGTGCGCTGGGGCTTTGTCGTTCTTGTTGTTCCTCGTGGTGGTTGTACACAATCACGTTGCTTGATTAACCAGGGAGGCCGAGCGGGGCCGCCAAGTCGCCAGCGCTAGGTGCGCGGATCCGCTCAGATCTCCCTCGCCGCGTCGACTGGCTCAGTGGAAGTGCTGTTCGTCCGGGTCTTCATCTTCAAGCGGATGGCAGACCTTGGACTCATCGGTCGGCGTGGCCCCGAGCTTGGAGAGCATCGCGCTGAGCGCGTGCGTGGACGATACGCTCAGGTCCTCGCCCGTCTCCACGCGTGCGGCGAGGATGCACACCTGGCATAGCAATAGGTGGTGGGCGGCATTGAACCAGGGCATGTTCGAGACGCACTCCTTCCAAACCCGAACCTGTGCGGCGGTCATGCCTTTGTAGGGCGTGCCGATGGGGGCAGGTCAGGATTCAGCCGCAAGCGCACATCGCATCAGCCGTGTCCGTCCAGCAGTTCCCGCGCGATCATCGCCGTGGCATCCAGCAGGTCGTGGCCGCTGCCGGCCTGCACCACCACCGCCAACAGACTACGGCCCACCTCGGCATTGCCGCTGGTCAGTTCCATCTCGCCTTCAAAGCACAGATCGGCCAACCATTCGTGGGCCTGCTGCAGCCCGCGCTTGCGGACGCGGCGGAACTCCGCGAGCAGCTTCGCCTGGCCGGCCTCCTGCTCACCGTCGGCCAGCAGGCCGATGGCACCACCGTGCGCCGCGCGCCAGATCGCCGGCAATGGGCGACCGTTCGCGTCCACCACGTCCGGCGAGAACTGCGCGCAGTACATTTCGTAGCGCTTGCCCGCTGTGCTGCGGGGCACGATGCCGGCCTCGGCCAGCAGGCGTTCGGCTTCATCCAGTGTGCTGAACTTCAAGCGCAGCAGTGCAGGGCGGCTCAGCTGTTGTGCCAGCGCGTGCTGGTTGGCGGCTAACCAGACGTTCCAGCCCACGGTTGCGCGGCCTTCCAGTGCGGCCTTGAAGTACTCCAGGTGTTCGGCGTCCATTGCGGTCTCCTGCGCTCCCTGCGCGATTGTAGCGGGAGCGTGTCCGGGCCGGTCAGGCGTCGCCGCTGGAGAGGCAATGATGTGCCTCGCGCACCAGTTGTCGTGCGGCCACGATCAGTCCGTCGATATGGAAGGCGCCCAACTGTTCGTCCGGGCCGCCTTCGTTGCGCGCATGGTCGGCGGCCTGCAGCAGATCGAGCAACGCGCCGAGCCCAGATAGCGAGCGGCGCAACGAAGCGTGATTGCTGGCGCCGAGGGTGAGGCTGATGCACGGCTGTCCGTCATCACCGTCGGCATGGTTGATCGCATTGAGACGGGCGAAGAACGTGGCCGACTGCGTCGGAAGGTTCTGTTCGTTCAGGGCGCACTCGATCTCGCGTGCGAGGTCCCCGGGCACGTCGGCTGCGACGTCGCCGATAAGCGAATGCAGGCGGGGATGGATGGCGGTGCGGTTGGTCATGGCGAAACCCTCACTGGCGTGAAGCCACCTTCCGAAGCGAAGGTGGCGGACGGTGCGGGTTGGCGTACCAAGGCACGAAAGCTCACTGGGAGAAAAAGCCTGGCGGATCTTCCGATCCCCACGCACCGCCCGCCATGGAAGGCAGTCGGTGCATTCTCTTTGCTGCGATCAAGATCGCAACTTCCAGTAGCTTGTTCGTTTATTCGAGACGCCAATCCCGGCCAAGACGTCTTGCCTCGGCGCGGCGATCATCAAGCCGGGTAATCACATCGGTCTGTAAGGAAAGTTCGCAACTGTCCCTAGGCAGGCCAGGCGTTTCCCGTTGTGTGTCGTCCGACACCCGCGAGTAGTGCCGCCCATCACTGATGGCGCACATCGCCGCCCCTGCCGACCGTGCACATTACGACTCCGCAGGAACGCCACCATGGCGATCGCGTCACCTCGCGCAGTTCTGGCGGGAACATGTCACGGATGGAGGCAGAGGGTTCCATCCCTGCGCTGTTCCGGCGCCCAGGGCAGGCGTAGTCTCAGCCCGTTGCCGTGCCCATCCACTCTGGAGTGCCACCATGCCGCTCGCCCGCATCGATCTTCGCAAAGGTAAATCCGCCGACTACCTGCAACGCGTCGGCGAAACCATCTACCAGGCCCTGCGCGCGGTGGGCGTGCCGGAGAACGACCGCTTCCAGATCTTCCAGGAACACGCGCCGGGCACATTGATCTACGACTCCGGCTACCTGGGCGTGGACCGCACCGACGATTTCATCTGCATCCAGATCACCTGGAACGAAGGACGCACGCTGGAGCAGAAAAAGGCGTTGTACCTGGGCATCGCCGATGGACTGCATGCGGCGGTGGGCATCCGCCGCGAGGATGTGTTCATCAACCTGGTGGAGGTGAAGAAGGAGAACTGGTCGTTTGGCAATGGGCAGGCGCAGTACGTGAGTTGATGCGGGAACGGTGTCTGCGCCTGATGCGGCTGGGTCAGGCCATGCGCGGCGACGCCTGCTGTTGTGCCTGTTGCTCGTCCTGCGCCAGCCGGCTTGCGTCGCGGGATTGCTGCTGCACGTTGGCCTGCTGATACAGCGTATCCGCGTCGCCCTGCTGCGTATCGAGCAGGGACAGGCGCTGCCGATTGGCGGCAGGGTCCGGCGAGGCGGTGTCGCCGCTGCGATGCAGGAATACGTAGCCGGGTGCCTCGGCGGTGCTGTTTGAACTGAATGCCACCTGCAGCGTGTCCTTTTCGCTGAAGCCGGCCTGCACTGCCGCGTGGGTCAGATGGCCGGCCAGGCGTTCATGCTCCTGTCCGGGGGGCAGTCCCTGCTGTTCGCTGGCCTGGGCGAGTGCGGTACGCACTTTCTGGTCCAAGGCATGAAGGCTATGCCCCGGCGTGCGCGCATCCGCGGCCAGGCGCTCGCCGATGCGACCATCGACATTATCGACTTCGCTGAGCAGGTGCTGCTTCAGGGTGCGCTCGGGCAGGGGATGAGTGGTTGTGCGGTTGAGTTCACTGTTGGGGAAAGGGGGCTCAATGCTGTCCACGCCATGGATGTTGCGCAGCGGACGATAGCCGTCCTTGCCCTGTGACTGGATGCCCAGCGGAATGCGGACATCGGGCAGCAACTGGCCGACGGGGCCGCCGATGCTGTTCACGTCCAGGCTGTGCTTGCGCTGGATGCCGGCATGATTCAATGCGCCCCAGGTGAAGTCCACGCAGTTGTGACGCACGTCGGCATAGTGCTTGCTGAAGCCGTGCGCCACTGGATCGTCGCCGAACGCTCTGAGCTTGTTGTACTGAGCTTCGGTGATTTCCAGCGAGCGCGTGTAATGCGGGTTCTTGTAGGTCTTTGCATCGCTGTCTACGATGTCGCCCGGTCCGTTCATGCTGCCGTGCTCGATCGGTGCAAAGCCGTAGCTCGCCGGATCTTTTCCCGGTGCTCGCAGGACGTAGAACATGTGCCCCGGCCCGGATGTCTGCGGGGAACCATCCGGATTACGCAGCGGCTGCTGCGTTACCGGGTCGAGAAGCGGTGTTCCCGGTGCCGCAATGACGATATCGACGATGTAGCGTGGCTTGTCCATGTGCGTGTGATCCTCCTGGAAGGTGTACGAAGGCGCTGCGCTACTTGGCGAGCGGACGCGATTCGTGAATCAGTATCCTGGCGCTTGCGCCACGAAGCGGTGCGATGTCTTCAACCGTGCTGATCTGGACCCGATAGCGGCTATGCGCCTGCAACGGCAGCAACGCGACATGCAATCGGTATGCGCCATCGCCGCCCCGTTGGGTCTGGGCATAGTTCAGTCCCGCATCGCGGTGCCAGTCTGGGAGTGGCTGGCCAGATTGCGACTGTGCGATCTGGTAGGCGTCGGGGCTTGCCAGCGACTGCCACGTGCCGCCGGACCATTGCTGAAGTCCAACGCGTAAAGGAATGTGCAGGTCGCGCGGAGAAGCAGCATCTGGCGATGGGGAAACGTGCTGTAGATCCAGCTCCACCGCATAGGTACGGTAGCTGGCAAAATTGCGCGCCGTGGTTTCGAACTCGAACTGCACCTGCTGGCCCGGCGTGTCCACGGCGATGGGCTGTGAGAGTTCCAGCGGCTCTGGCGGTGGGGGCGGCCCCTTGTCGGCGCAGGCGGCGAGCAGCGCGACCAGGCCGAGCAGGCTGATGCGCAGCCGGTGTGTGATGCGAGTGGTCATGCGGATCCCTCTGGCTCCTTGCCGTGGCCATCTGAACCCTAACGTTGGCGAGGCGGGGCCTGCAAGCGTAGGGACCGCGGTGCGGTGCATTCACATGTCGCCGCTGGAGGCGAGCCCCTGCGTCACCGTGTCGCAGGGGCCAAACCCTGAACGGGGTCCAAGGTTGGCCATCGCCCCGTAGAATGGCGGCGTGCGCCGTTGTGCTCTCCACCGCCGGTTCCAGGCCCTGGCATGGCTTGCCATGCTGCTGGTGCTGCTCGCCCCGCTGGTGAGCCGCTGGCTGGCGCATGGTCACGTGGCTGCCGCTGCGCCGGTGGCGGCCATGGACCACGTAATGCACGCAGAGCATGCGCTGCACGCGATGGACGGGCAGCACGACCATCACGCGATGGCGATGCCGCACGGCGAGGCCGCAAAGAAGCCGCCCGCCGATCCACATGCCGATCATAAGATGGGTGTGGACTGCGATTACTGCCTGATCGCTGCACGGCTGATCACCCTGCTGGTGGCGGCCGTGCTGCTGTTGGCGCCGATGGCGCCGGTGTGCCGCGCACTGCGCGGCGCGGTGCGGGCGTTGCCGCAACGGATCAGCGGCACATTGGGCGCGCGTGGGCCGCCGGCACTGATGGCCGCCTGAGCCGCACGCGCGCTGCATTGAACGTTCTTCCATGAGGTTGCCGGCCACGGCCGGTGCCCGCACGCGCGTGTCTGTCCCTTTCTGATTGCTGCCCTGCCATTGCGGGGTGGCCTTGCATGCCGTGAAAAAATGAAAACGAACCCCAACTCCGCGCGCCTGCGCCGAGCGACGCTGCCTGTCCTGTGCGCGTTGCTCCTGCACACCGCCCCCGTACTTGCCGCTGACGCGGCCCCACCGACCACGCTGGATACCGTGCGGGTGGTCGATACCCGCAGCGGTGAACTGTCGTCCACCGCCAGCGCGGGCTCTGCGTTGGGCCTGAGCGTGTTGCAGACACCGGCCAGCCTGACGGTAATTTCGCGCGAGCAGCTGGAGCAGCGCGGCGACAGCAACCTCAACGATGCGATCAGCCGAGCGGGTGCGATCAGTGCCATGCCGCATCCGGGCAATGGCCTGAGTGCGCTGTCCAGCCGCGGCTTCACCGACGGTGCCTCGGTGATGCGGCTGTACGATGGGCTGCGCCAGTACGGCGGCGTGGGCATCACGTTCCCGTTCGATACCTGGTCGATCGAGCGCATCGAAGTGCTGCGCGGCCCGGCCTCGGTGATCCATGGCGACGGGGCGATCGGCGGCGTGATCAACATCGTGCCGAAGAAGCCCACGCGTGGGGCGATCGAGAACGAGATCAGCGTGACCGTGGGCAGCGAGGACACCGCGCGCTTGGGTTTCGGCAGCGGTGGCGCGCTGACGCCTGAGCTGGCCTACCGGCTGGATGTGAGTGGCAACTACAGCGGTGGCTGGGTCGACCGTGGCCGCAACAACGATGCGACGTTCTCCGGTGCGTTGCTGTGGCAGCCGCGTGCGGACCTGCAGCTGACGCTCACCCATGCGCAGGGCTACCAGCAACCGATGCGCTACTTCGGCACGCCGCTGGTCGAGGGCCGCCAGCTGGAGGCGCTGCGCCACCGCAACTACAACGTGGACGACAGCGAGATCCGCTTCCGCGACCGCTGGACCCAGGTCGATGCACTGTGGACGCCGAACGCGAACGTGGAATGGCGCACGCGCGTCTACCAGATCGACAGCCAGCGCGATTGGCGCAATGCCGAAGCCTATGTCTACAACCGCGCTACCGGCCTGATCGATCGCTCGGGCAATACCGAGATCACCCACAACCAGGACCAGACCGGACTGACCTCGACGCTGCGCATGCAGGGAACGGCGGGTGGCCTGCAGAACAACTTCGTGGTGGGCCTGGATGCCAACCGCGCGCACTTCAAGCACACCAACAACACCTATGCCGGCAGCTCGGGCCCGGTCGATCCGTTCGATCCTGTCCCGGGCCAGTTCGCGAGCGACGCGCCGAACCTGCCGCGCTACCGCAACCGTGCCGAGCAGTACGCGCTGTTCGTGGAAGACCGGCTGGCGCTGAGCGAGCGCTGGTCGGTGCTGGGTGGCCTGCGCCACGACCGCGCGCGCATTGATCGCACCGATCTGATCAGCGGCCAGAACGCGTTCTCGAAGACCTACAGCAGCACAGGCTGGCGTGCGGGTACGGTACTCGCGCTGCGGCCGACGCTGAGCCTGTATGCGCAGTATTCGCAGGCGGCGGACCCGGTCAGTGGCCTGCTGATGATCAGCCCGGCCAACGGCGCCTTTGACCTGGCCAAGGGCCGGCAGATCGAGGTTGGCCTGAAGCAGGCCTTCGACGGTGGCGAGTGGACGCTGGCGGCGTATCGCATCCGCAAGACCGGGCTGCTCAGCCGCGATCCGCTGGTGCCGGATCGCCGGGTGCAGGTGGGCGCGCAGACCTCGCGCGGTATCGAGGCGTCGCTGAACTGGAACTTCGCGCCACACTGGACGCTGGATGCCAATGCGACGGTGCTGAAGGCCGAGTTCGAGGACTTCCTGGAAACCACGGGTTCGCCGCCGATGCTGGTGTCGCGCGATGGCAACGTGCCGCCGAACGTGGCCGAGCGCCTGGCCAGTGTGTGGCTGGGCTGGCAGTTCGCGCCGGACTGGAGCGCGGCGGGTGGCGTTCGCTATGTCGGCAAGCGCTACGCCGATAATGCCAACACGCTGGAGTTGCCCGGTTACAGCACCACCGACCTCGCCCTGACCTGGCAGGCGGCACCGCACACGCGATTGTCCGCACGCCTGTTCAACGTGTTCGACAAGGCGTACTACGCCACCGCGTACTACACCAGCACGCAGTGGCTGCTGGGGGCGGACCGGCGCGTCGAATTCACCGTCGATCATCGCTTCTGAGGGCGCGGGCGATGACGCTGCGTTCCACCGCCAAGCGCTGGACCTACCTGGTGCATCGCTGGCTGGGCATCGGCGGATGCCTGCTGATGCTGCTGTGGTTCGTCAGCGGCATGGTGATGCTGTTCATTGGTTACCCGAAGCTGACACCCGGCGAGCGGCTGGCGGCGTTGCCGTTGCTGGGTGATGCCCGCGACCTGCAGGGGCTGTCGACACTGCCTGCCGCCGTGCAGGCCGAGCCGGAGGCTGTGGCATTGACCACGCTGCGTGGCGAGCCGGCGTATGTGGTGCGCAGTGGCAGCAACGTGGGCGCCTGGTCTGCCGTGACCGGCCAGGCGCTGCTGCCGGTGTCGGCACAGCGCGCCGAAGCATCCGCTGCGCAGTTCGCGGGCGGCCAGGCCTTCGTGGGTGCGATGCGCGTGAATGAGGATCGTTGGACGCATTCGCGTGCACTGGACGCGCATCGGCCGCTGTATAGGGTGGAGGTGGGTGGTGCGCAGCCGGGCGACCTGTATGTGTCCTCGCGTACCGGTGAAGTGGTGCTGGACGCTCCGCATGTGCAGCAGCGCTGGAACTATGTGGGCGCCTGGCTGCACTGGCTGTACTTCCTGCGCATGCAGTCGGTCGACCCGGTGTGGACGTGGGTGGTGATCGTGCTGTCCGCACTGTGCACGGTGGCGGCGATCAGCGGCATCGTGGTGGGCGTATGGCGCTGGCGTTTCCGTGGGCACTATCGTTCCGGTGCGAAGACGCCGTACGTGGAGTCGTGGATGCGCTGGCACCATCTGCTTGGCCTGATGGCGTCCGCCTTCGTGTTCACCTGGATCTTCAGCGGGCTGATGTCGATGAACCCGTTGGGTGTCTTCAGCAGTACGGGTGAAGCGATCGATGTTGAGCACTACCGTGGCGGCGCGGTGGCGGTGGATGGTGCGCTGGGTGATCCTGCGAAGCTTCTGGCGATGGCCGAAGCTGCGCGCTTCCAGCCGGTGGAGATCCAGTGGCGACGGATCGGTGGTGAGCTGTTCGCGGTGTTGCTGGACGGGCAGGGTGATACGCGCATCGTGTCCGGCGGCAATGGGCACCTGCATGTCGCACGGTGGCTGCCGACCGCGTGGTTGCAGCAGAGGGCACGTGCGCTGTCCGCTACACCCATGCAGGGTTTCGTGGTGCAGCATGCAGCGGATGCGTACTTCTACCCGCGTGCGCCCGAGGCCATGAATGGTGCAGCGGTACGTCGCTTCCCGGTGGCAGTGGTGGATTTCGGTGATGCCGAGGCGACACGCCTCTATCTCGATCTGGCGACCGGCGATCCGTTGCTGACGATGGGGCATCGTGAGCGGGTGGGGCGCTGGCTGTTCTACTTCCTGCATAGCTGGGACCTGCCGGTGATGCTGCGCCAGGAAGGTGCCCGGTTGGTGGTGTTGCTGCTGCTGAGCGCTGCCGGCACCGCGTTGTGTGCCACGGCGACAGTGATCGGCTATCGGCGATTGCGGATGAAGCTGCGGCGCAGGCGGCGCTGATGCCCTGGGCTACACCCGCAGCCAACGCGTGGACATCGCCACCAGCAACAAGGCCGTGGCCACGCCGATGAATGCAGCGATCAGGCCGAAGTGGTTGGCGGCAAAACCGATCAGTGCCGGGCCAGCAAGGATGCCGGCAAAGCCCAGCGTGGAAACGGCGGTGATGGCCAGCGCGCCGGGCATGCGGGTCTGGTGGCCAGCCAGCGAGAACAGCGCCGGTGCGATGTTGGCGCAGCCGAGGCCGACCAGCACATAGCCGATCAGCGACGCCTGCCACGGCGTGACCAGGGTCAGCACCAGCACGCCCGCGGCGGCAAGCAATGCGCCGAACACGATCGCGCGCTGGCGGCCCACGCGTGCCACCAGCACATCGCCGAACAGGCGTGCGACGGTCATGGTCAGGGTGAAGGTCACATAGCCGACGCCGGCGAGGCTGGCATCGACGCGGCGCACATCGCTGAGAAACACTGCGCTCCAGTCCAGCATCGCACCTTCGCCGAGGAAGGCGACGAACGCCAGCACGCCGATGAACAGCACGATGCCGTGTGGCAGCGCTAGCATCGGTGTGTCATGCGGCATGCGTTCGCTGTGCCAGTACGACGCCGACAACAGCATCACCAGCAACATGGCGCCGACGCCGACCAGCACGGATGCCAAGGGCGGCAGCTGTGCGGACAGCAGCACGGTCATGGTGGCCGCGCCGAGGAAGCCGCCGATGCTGAAGAAGGCATGGAAGCCGGACATCATCACGCGCCGTGCTTCGCGCTCGACGATGACGGCCTGTACGTTCATCGTGCAGTCCATCGCGCCCACGGCGGCGCCGAACACGAACAGGACCAGCCCGAGTGTCCAGGCCGAACCGGCCAGCGCCAGGCCGGGCACGGTCAGGCAGATCAGCAGGCTGCTGGCCACCATCACCCGCCGGCAACCGAGGCGCGCGGCCAGCACGCCGGACAACGGCATCGTCAGCAGCGAACCGGCACCGAGGCAGAGCAGCACCAGCCCCAGCGTGGCGTCGTTGATCCCGGTGCGTGCCTTTGCGAACGGCACCAGGGTGGCCCACAGCGCGGTGGCGAAGCCGGGAATGAAGAACGCAGCGCGGGTCGCGTGCTGTTCGGCACGCGCGCGGTTGGCAACGGACATGAGCGGTACGGTCAGGGGGGAGTGGGGTGTACCGCGATGCCTGCGGCGCGGAAGCGTGCCGCCAATGCGGGCGGTGCGGTGGTGGTCAGCACCAGGTCGTCGATCTCGTCGAGGCTGGCAATCTGCCAGTTGCCGCGTGCACCCAGCTTTTCAGTCGTGGCGGCGACGATGACACGGCTGCTGCAGGCCACCATCGCGCGCTTCAGCGTGGCTTCTTCCGCATCCATTGCCCACACGCCGGTGTCGCCGTCCACCGCGCAGGGGCCGGGCAGGTACACATCGGCGCGCAGGCGCTGCACCTGGGCCAGTGCTTCGGCGCCGACCGCGCCGCCACCGCTGGCCAGGCGCCCGCCGATCAGCTGCACCGAGGTGCCTTCAAGCAGGCTGGCGGCCGTGGCGATCTGTGGCGCGTTGGTGATCACCGTCAAGCCGAGGGCGGCCGGCAACTGCTGGGCGATCACCAGGTTGGTTGAACCGGCGTCGAGCAGTATGACCTGGCCGGGTTGCAGCAACGCGCAGACGCGGGCGGCCAGCTCGGCCTTGTCGCCGCGGTCGCGGGTCAGCCGCTCGCGCAGCGGGCGTTCCTTGGGCGGTGGCAGCACGGCGCCACCGTAGACGCGCTGGCACAGGCCCTGCGCGGCCAGCTCGCGCAGGTCGCGGCGGATCGAATCTTCGGACACGGCATAGCGGCGCGCCAGCTCGGCGGCAACCACGCGGCCCTGCTGGCGCAGTTCCTCCAGAATCTGCCGGGTGCGCTGGGCGGGGAGGGGGCTGGGATCGGAGCTCATGCTGCAAGTCTGCACGTTCGTGCATTAACGTGCAACAACGTGCATGCTGCGTTTGGGCGGGGCACAGGGCGGCTGGACTGCCGGTGAATCCGCCCGCGCCCACGTCTATGGATCGCCCTCGCGGCCCGGCATGATGGCGGGGCACCTGGCATGGAATCCCTGATGTCCCCCACCGTTCACCGCAAGCTGCGCATCGGCGCGGACCAGTACACCGGCCACAAAGTGGTCGAGCAGCAGTTCCATGAGTGCGATTTTTCCGGTGCCGACCTGACCGCCACCGAGTTCATCAACTGCAGCTTCTACGATGCCGACAGCCGCAGCGGCTGCCGCTTCAATGGCGCCACATTGAAGGAGGCCAGCTTCCGCAGCTGCGACATCAGCATGTGCCACTTCAACTTCATCAAGGCGCTGGGCCTGGAGATCAGCGAGTGCCGCGCGCAGGGTGCGGATTTCAGCAACGCCAGCTTCATGAACCAGATCACCACGCGCAGCTGGTTCTGCAGCGCCTTCATCAAGAAGTCGAACCTGCGCTATGCCAATTTCTCGCGGGTCACGCTGGAGAAATGCGAACTGTGGGAGAACCGCTGGGACGGTGCAAACGTCAGCGGCGCCAGCTTTGCCGGCTCGGACCTGTCCGGTGGCCAGTTCGAGGGAATCGACTGGAACAGCGCCAACTTCACCGACTGCGACCTGACCAATTCCGATCTGGGCGAGCTGGACCTGCGCAGCACCAACCTGCGTGGCGCCACGCTGGATGTCCAGCAGGTGGCGCTGTTGATGCAGCGCATCGGCATCACGGTGGTGCCGTAGGCATCAGCCGGCGTACGCCACCCAGCCCTTGAAGCTGAAGCCCGCATAGAACAGCTCCACATCGTCGAAGCCGGCCTCCTGCAGCAGGGCGACCTCCTGTTCGGGGGCCAGCAGCGGCAGCCGCTCGGCAATGGCGTCGATCGCGCGCTGTGCATCGGCGTGGGCAACGCCGGAGGCTTCGGCGAACGCGGCGTAGCGCTGCAACCAGCGCAGCTTGCCGGCCGGATCCTGCGGCACGCTGTGGTGGGCCACCACCAGCGGCGCGCCGGGCTGCAGGCGCCTGTGCAGCTCCCGCAGCGTGTGCAGGCGCTGCGCGCCGTCGAGGAAGTGCAGGGTCAGCAGGCAGCTGGCACCATCGAAGCGCACGTCGGGGGCATCGTCGATGTAGCCTTCCAGCAACTGCACGCGCGACATCAGCTGGCCCAGTGTCTGTTCGGCCAGGGCCAGCATCGGTGCAGCCGGGTCCACGCCCAGCAGCTGCCAGCCCGGCTGCGCCTCGGCAAATGCCTTCAGCTCCAGCCCGCCACCGGCGCCCAGCACCAGCACGCGGCCCTGCGCAGGAACGTGTTCGGCCAGCAGCAGGCGACTCATCTGCTGCAACGCGAGGAAGCCCGGCACCTGGCGCAGCGGGCCCTCGGCATAGCGGGCAACGGCCTGCGGATCGGAGAACGAAGACATGCGTGCATTCCTGCAACAGGGACATACCACTGTACCGTGGCATGCAAGTGCCTTTGCCGCGGGTCGCTCCTGCCTGCGCTGACCGGCTTGCATCCAGCTCAGCGCAACGCCCGCGCCAGCACCTGCCAGATCCTCGGGTCCTGGCACTGCGAGACGTTGAAGCGCAGATAGTCGGCCGCGCGCTGCGACTGGCTGAACGCGTTGCCCGGCGCCAGCACGATGCCCTCGCGCAGGCATTGCCGCGCCAGTGCGGCGGCGTCGCGGCCGTCGGGCAGCTGGCACCACAGGAACAGGCCGGCTTCCGGCTGCAGCCACGGCGTGATGCCCAGCGCCTGCAGTTTCCGCAGTGTGTGCCGGCGTGCATCGGCCAGGCGCGAACGTATCGACTGCATGTGGCGGCGGTAACCGCTATCGGTCAGCGCGATGTGCATCAACTGCGCGGCCAGATGGCCGCCGCCAAAGCTGGTCGCCAGCTTCAGGTCGGTCAGTGCTTCTATCCAGTCGTGGCGCGCAGCGATGTAGCCGCAGCGCGACGCTGCCGACAGCGTCTTGGAGAAACTGCCGACGTGGATCACCCGTGACAGTCCATCGAGCGCGGCCAGCCGCGGTGCCGGCTGCAGTTCGAAGTCGGCGAAGATGTCGTCCTCGACGATGATCAACTCGCTGCGTTCGGCCAGGCCCAGCAGGCGGTGCGCGGTGTTGGCCGAAAGCACCGCGCCGGTCGGGTTGTGCAGGCCGGAATTGGTGATGTACAGCCGCGGCGAATGCGCCTGCAGGGCTTGCGCGAACGCCTCCAGGTCCGGGCCGCTGTGCGTGTACGGCACGCCGATGGCCTGCACCTGGTGCGCCTTGAGCAGCGCGTGGTAATTGAAGTAGCTCGGGTCATCGACCAGCACGCAGTCGCCGGGCTTGAGCAGGAAACGGCAGAGCAGATCGACCGCGTGCGTACCGGATTCGGTCAGCAGGATCTGCTCCATCGGTGCATCGATGCCAAGCGTGGCGCTGCGCCTTTGCAGCAGCTGGCGCAACGCGGGCAGCCCGAGCGGACCGGCGTAGTCCACCAGTTGCATGGCATCGGCACGCGACAGCCGGCGCAGGCCGCGGCGCACGCCATCGTGATACAGCCAGTCACTGGGCATCCAGCCGCACCCTGGCTTGAGATCGCCCGCGGGCGTTTCCAGCGATTGCCGTGACACCCACAGCGGATCCACCGCGCGATCCAGCCGCGGCTCCATTTCGGCCAGCGCCAGCGGTGCGGCCGGGCCACTGACGTAGAAGCCCGAGCCTGCGCGCGCACTGATCAGGCCTTCGGCCGCCAGGCGCTCGTAGGCCTCGACCACGGTGGAGACTGAAACCCCCATGGTCGCCGCCTGCGCACGTACCGAAGGCAGGCGGGAGCCGGGGCCATCCACCCGTGCACTGATGCGGGTGCGGACGGTCTGGATGACCGATTCGACGCGGGTGAGCGGGCGCGGCATGGTGGAACCGTAGTGGAAGTGTGGGCAGTACAGTTACTTGCGGCTGTACTGGATTGTAGCTGGGGTCGTTCCGCGCCGGATGCTTCCATACAGGTGCAGCCGGGCATCGTCCGGCACCTTCAGGAGTACAGGCGTGGAACGGTCGGCGAGTGGTTGGATCAATGGCTTCATCGGTGTGGTGATCTTCGCCGGCTCATTGCCGGCCACCCGCCTGGCGGTGCTGCAGCTGGATGCCGGGTTCGTCACCGCCGCACGCGCCACCATCGCCGCGGTGCTCGGTCTGGGGCTGCTGCTTCTGCTGCGCCAGCCATGGCCGCGGCGCGGCGACCTGCCGGGGCTGGTGGTGGTCAGCCTCGGCGTTGTGGTCGGCTTCCCGCTGCTGACCGCGCTCGCGCTGCGTCACGCGTCGTCGGCGCACACCATCGTGTTCCTTGGCCTGCTGCCGTTGAGTACAGCGGTGTTCGGCGTGCTGCGCGGTGGCGATCGGCCGCGCCCGGCGTTCTGGCTGTTCTCGTTGCTGGGCAGTGCCTGCGTGGTCGGCTATGCCGCGCGCAACGGAATCGAAGCCTCGTTGCAGGCCGACCTGCTGATGCTGGCGGCGATCGTGGTGTGCGGGCTGGGCTACGCGGAAGGTGGTCGGCTCGCCCGTCATCTGGGCGGCTGGCAGGTGATCAGCTGGGCACTGCTGCTGGCGTTGCCGGTGATGCTGCCGTTGACGGTGCTGATGCGCCCGGCCTCGTTCACTGCGGTCGGTGCCTCGGCGTGGTGGGCACTGGGCTACGTGGCAGTGTTCAGCATGCTGATCGGCTTCTTGTTCTGGTACCGCGGGCTGGCCCAGGGCGGCATCGCTGCCGTCGGCCAGCTGCAGCTGCTGCAGCCGTTCTTCGGCCTGGCCCTGGCCGCGCTGCTGCTGCACGAATCGGTCAGCCTCAGCATGGTGCTGGTGACCGTGGTCGCGGTGATCTGCGTCGCCGGCGCGCGCCGCTTCAGCCGCTAGGAAAAAGGGGACGGAGGGGATTAAGTCGTTTCAGGCACAGCAGGACCAATTACGACTTAATCCCCTCCGTCCCCTTTTCCGGCGGGCTGCGGAAAAGGTGCGCAACGGCATAGTCGATGAACACCCGCAGGCGTGCACTGGGATGGCGCCCGCCGGGCCACAGCAGCGAGAACTGCCCCTGGTGCGTGGGCAGTGTGGGCAGCACCTGTTGCAGGCGGCCATCGGCCAGCGCGTCAGCGGCGAGGAAGTCAGGCATCCAGGCCAGGCCCATGCATCCGATCGCAGCGGCCAGCACGGCCTCCATGTTGTTGCAGGTCATCGCCGTGGGAAGGCGCGCCCCGGCGTCGCCTTCGATGCCGGGCAGCTGCCACGGATGCAGCTTTCCGGTGGTGGGGTAACGGAAGCGCAGCGCGGTATGTATGCGCAGGTCGCCCACATCGCCGGGCGTTCCATGCATCTGCAGATAGCCCGGCGCCGCACAGAGGATGAAACGAAAACCCCCCAGCCGCCGTGCGGTCAGGCTGGAATCAGCCAGTTCGCCACTGCGTATCACCGCATCCAGGCCTTCGCTGACCACATCGACGATGCGGTCGTTGAAGTCCAGTTCCAGCTGCACCTGCGGATAGCGTTGCTGGAAGCCGGGCAGCACCGGCAGCAGGAAGCGGTAGCCGATGGTGGGCAGGCCGATGCGCAGCAGCCCGCTGGGGGCGTGCTGTCGCTGCGCCAGGTCCGCCTGTGCTTCGGAAAGCTCATCCAGCGCACGCCGGCAGCGTTGCAGCAGCAGTTCGCCTTCGTCGGTGAGATGCACGCGGCGGGTGGTGCGCTGGAACAGGCGCGTGCCGAGTTCCTGTTCAAGCCGGGCGATGCGCTTGCCGACGGCCGAGGCTGACAGGCCGAGTACGCGGGCGGCACCGACAATGCTGCCTGACTCCGCGGTGCGGACGAAGGCGAGCAGGGCGGAGATGGAGTCCATGCTTGGATGATTGCGGAACATCTGGCCGCAATCAACATCCACCGAGCCTGTTTTTCTGGAATAGCGGCCTGTCCATCATCAATGCCCCTGATGGATGGAGGCCCGCATGGCCCCGGATTCGATGCTCCCTGTACCTGTCCGCGCGCAGCAGCGCTGGGCGCTGCTTGCGGTCTGCCTGGCCGCGCTGGCGTTGCCGTTGTCCTTCTCTGCCGGTGCAGTCGCGGTGCCGGCGCTGGCCCGTTCCGCGGCGGCATCGCCCACCGCGCTGGCCTGGGTGACCAACGCCTTCATGCTCACCTTCGGCAGTCTGTTGCTCGCTGCGGGCGGCTTGGCCGATCGATATGGCCGTCGGCGGCTGTTCCTGCTGGGCACGGCGGGCTTCACCACCGCCACCGCCGCCGTCTGCCTTGCTCGCACGCTGCTATGGCTGGATCTGGCGCGCGGGTTGCAGGGCGTTGCCGCGGCGGCGGCGCTGGCATCCGGCACGGCGCTGCTGGCACAGGCCTGGCAGGGGCCGGCGCGTGCCCGTGTCTTCGCCCTGCTGGGCACCACGTTCGGCATGGGGCTGGCGCTGGGGCCCCTGCTCGCGGGCCTGCTGCTGCAGACCTTGGGATGGCGCAGCGTGTTCGCCGCGGGCGGTGTGCTCACGTTGGTGGCCTTCGGCCTGGGGGCACGCGCGTTGCCTGAAAGTCATGGCGAGCGCCGACCACTGGATATCGGCGGCATGCTGAGTTTCAGCCTGACGCTGGCGACGTTGACCCTGGCGCTGCTGTGGCTGGGCGAGTGCGGCCTGCATGCCGCGCGCGTGCGGCTGGCGCTGCTGGTGACGCTGCTGTTGGGCGGGGTGTTCGTCTTCATCGAACGGCGGCACCCCTCACCGTTGCTGGACCTCTCACTGTTCTCACAACCGGCGTTCCTCGGTGTCCAGCTGCTGCCGGTGGCGACCTGCTTCGGCTACGTGGTGCTGCTGGTCGTGTTACCTCTGCAACTGCTGGGCGTGCATGGCCAGAGCGCGACGCTGGTGGGACTGCAGATGCTGGCGCTGTCCGCGCCGATGCTGGTCCTGCCGATGCTGGCCGCGCGTTGGGCGGACCGCGTGGGAAGTGCGCGGTTGTGCACGCTGGGTCTGCTGGTGTGCGCCGCCGGCCTGTACCTGTTGTCGCGGCAGGCGTCGCACCCGTCGCCCGCGCAGTGGGTGCCGCTGCTGATGCTGGTCGGCGCAGGCACGGCTTTGCCGTGGGGGCTGATGGATGGACTGTCGGTGAGCGTGGTACCGGTGCAACGTGCCGGCATGGCCGCAGGCATATTCGGAACCGTGCGGGTGGCCGGCGAAGGCATCGCGTTGGCCGCAGTCACTGCCTTGCTTGCGCTGCTGATCGGCCATCAGCTGCAGGGCGCGTCGCCGGCATCGCTGGTGCGTGCCGGTGCCTATCTGGCCACGGGGGCGCGGGAACAGGCGCAGGCACTGCTACCGACGATGAGCCGCATGCAGCTGCAGCACGCCAGTAGTGAGGCGCTGGCGACACTGCTGCGTGTACTGGCGCTGCTGACCGCCGCCTGTGCCGCCGTGTTGCGCCTGTTGCTGCGGAAACGCACAGGTGCCTTGGTCGGGGACATGGTGTAGCAGGCTCATCGCCGCCTCCGCCGTCATCCCGCTGTCGTGTCCCGCTCACGCCGCCTATGCCCACCCGGGCCTAGTGTTGATCGTCCCCGTCCCCCACGGAGACCCGCCATGTGGCTGCTCGACCATCTCTGGCCCAGCCGTCGACCCCTTCCTCCCCCGGTCGAGGACGCGCCACAGGCACCGTCACGCCGGCCCTGGCTGAAACGCCCGGCGCGGGCCGGGCGCAGCGGCATGGCGCCCTGGCAGAAGGTGGCCACGCCACCGCGGCGCACGCGTCACTAGCCGGTGCGGTCTGATGGGTGGTTGACCCCGTCGCTGACCGGGATCACCCCAAGCGCGAACGGGTCGATGCCCTCCAGGCAGGCCACGTTGTAGCCGTACTGGTCGGGGTTGGAGCGGCGCCGGTGATGGGTGTAGATGCCGCACACCCCGCAGAAGTAGTGCTCGGCCACATGGGTGTTGAACTGGTACTTCTGCAGGTGATGCTGCCCGCGCACCACCTGCAGGCCCTGGCGGGGGACGCTGGCGGCGATGGCACCCCGGCGCCGGCACATCGAGCAGTCGCAGCGGCGCGGGTCGACGATGCCGTCCGGGAGGTCCAGCAACAGCTCGACCGTGCCGCAGTGGCAGGTGGCGCGGTGCTGGGGTTGGACCGGAACGCCGGCCACGGAAGTGATGCCCATCGTTGCTCCTGTGAGGTGAACCTGGCCGCATGGACCGCCGCAGACGGTGCGCCGCGGTCCCTGAACGGGCCGTAGATGCCACGGTGAACCCGCTTGTGGCTAACTATGCGGCTTCGGGACCGCGACAGGATGCCAGTGAGAGCCGCAGGACGTTGGATGACAGGAAGTGCCATGGCGCTGGCAGCGTTGTGGGTGACCGGGCTGCTGGCCTATCAGATGCCGGGGCCGGGCTGGCTGGCCAATGGCATTGCGGTGCTGTGGCTGCTGGTTGCGCTGTGGGCGTCGTGGCAGGTCGCGCGTGGCCGTGGCCATCGTCGCCTGGGCATGGCGTTCGGCGCGTCGCTGGCGCTGGCCGGCCTGTGGTGGCTGCTGCTCACCCCGCGCCAGGACCGCGTCTGGGCCGATGACGTGGCCCAGCGCCTGCACGTGGTGTCCTTCGACGGGCGCCACGTGGTGCTCGACAACGTGCGTGATTTCACCTGGCGCAGCGAGACCGACTACGACGCGCACTGGGTGCGCCGCGCGTACGACCTGGACCAACTCCGCTCGGCCGATCTGGTGCTGTCGTACTGGATGGGCCCGGCGATCGCCCACACCCTGATCTCGTTCGGTTTCGAGGATGGGCGCCACGTGGTGTTCTCGCTGGAGATCCGCAAGGAACGCGGCGAATCGTTCTCGGCGCTGGGCGGCTTCTTCCGCAAATTCGAGATGACCCTGGTGGCCGCGGAGGAGACCGACATCATCCGCACCCGCACCAACGCGCGTGGCGAGGATGTCTACCTGTACCGCCTGCACGGCATGGACCAGGCGCAACTGAAGCAACTGTTCGCCGCGTACATCGCGCAGGCGCGCGAACTGGATGCGAAGCCGGGCTTCTACAACACGCTCACCAGCAACTGCACCACCATCGTCTTCGATCTGGCCCGCCACATCGCGCCGCGCCTGCCGCTGGACTACCGCCTGCTGCTGTCCGGCTACCTGGCCGAATACGCACAGGAGGTCGGCGCGCTCACGCCGGGCGTGCCTTATGCCGAACTGCATGACAAGGGCCGCATCACCCAGCGTGCGCTGGACCTGGGCAGCGGCGACCACTTCTCCACCGTGATCCGCCAGGGCGTGCCCGGCACCGAGCAGGACCCGCAGTAATGACCCGACTCTTCCTGATCCGCTGGCAGCGCGTGCTGCCGGTGTTGTTCGCCGCCTTCCTGCTGCTGGGCAGCAGCGGCTGCGCGATGGTGACTGTCAAGCAGGTCAAGTCCAGCGATTCGCTGGTGAACAAGCGCGCCGATGTGCTCAACACCGGCAAGCTCAGCCCGGCCGCGCGCGAGACGCTCAGCGCGGCGGGCCTGGATGAGTCGCAGTGCGAGAAGGACTTCCTGGTCTGCCGCAGCACGTTGTTGATGACCGATGACCTCAATGTCGAGCAGCGGCTGTCGGCGCTGTCCGAACTGTGGGTGAAGGCCGCGCTGGCGCTGACGCCGAAGAAGACCGCCGCCGGCGATCCGCCGATGAGCGATGCGGCGCTGGATGCCTGGCTGGAAGCCGCGCGCTATGCCTATGCCTACCTGTTCTACAGCGGCCGCTCGCCGTCCGACCGCGCCTTCGAGGACCGGCAGACGCAGGTGCGCGACTACTACAACTACGCCGCCGAGAAGGCGGCGGTGGTGCTGTTCGTACGCGCGCGTGCAGCGGCACTGGCCGGCGAGGACTATACGAAGCCGATCTCGGTCGGCAGCTGGTCGCTGGCCTCCAACTACCAGCAGTTGAACCTGAAGAGCATTCCGGCGCAGTTGGTGCCGGCCGGCACGGTCAGCTTCGTCGGCCTGCGCAGCACCTATCGCCGCGATGGCTTCGGTGCCGAGCTGGTGATGGTGATGGACCCGCCCAAGCTGGTCGCGCCGGTGATCGCGGGCGATGGGCCGAAGGCGGAAACAGCGGCGGATGATGCTGACGACGAGCGCCGTGGCCGCCGCCATCGGCATGACGATTCGGTGCCGGAATTCAGCGAGATGTCCTCGATCAACGTCACCGCGCTGCTGCGTTTCGAAGGCAGCAGCCTGGAAGACGTGATGCGCACGCGCCGGGTCGAGCTGGACGCCTATTCGCCGGAGGCCACTGAACGCATCACCCTGCACGGCGAACAGGTGCCGCTGGCCGGCAATTTCACCGCTGCCTACGGCCTGTGGCTGGCGCAGAGTGGCTTCGCCCGGCAGTCACTGCGCACCCTGTTCGGCATGAGTGAGGGCATCGGCGAACCGCACATCTACCTGATGCAGCCGTGGGACCCGAACCGCCGCATCATCTTCATGCTGCACGGCCTGGCCAGCAGCCCGGAAGCCTGGGTGAACCTGGCCAACGAGATCATGGGCGACCCCGAGCTGCGCCAGCAGTTCCAGGTGTGGCAGGTCTACTACCCGACCAATGCACCGATCGCGCTGAACCGCTACGAGATCGCCAACGCGTTCAATGACACGCTCAAGCACTTCGACCCCAACGGCAGCACGCGCGCATCGAAGGACATGGTCTATATCGGCCACAGCATGGGCGGCGTGCTCGCGCGGCTGCTGGTGAGCGACTCGGGTGATGTGCTGTGGGATGACCTGCTGGCCAACTATGACCTGAAGGGTGAGCGGCTGAAGCGGGTGCAGGCCAAGCTGGGGCCACTGCTGCATTTCAAGGCGCAGCCGAACGTGGAACGCGCGATCTTCATCGCCGCGCCGCACCAGGGCACGGATATCGCCGGCAACAAGGTCGGGCGGCTGATCGGGCGCCTGGTACGCCTGCCGCTGACCATTCTCGGCAAGTTCGAGGACGTGTTCATGGCGCTGGCACAGGCCGAGCAGCAGGTCGACGGCACCGCCAAGCCGAAGATTCCCAACAGCATCGACAACCTCAAGGCCAGCGATCCGTTCGTGAAGGCCGCCGCACAGCTGCCGATCGAAGCGGGCCTGAAGTACCACTCGATCATCGCCCAGCGCAAGCCGGAGCTGCCGGTGGAGAAGTCCGATGACGGGCTGGTGCCGTACTGGAGCGCGCATCTGCCGGGCGCGCTGTCGGAGAAGGTGATCATTTCCGGCCACAGCGTGCAGGAGACCCCGCAGGCCGTGCTGGAAGTGCGCCGCATCCTGCATCGGGATATCGATGATGTGGGGGCCGGTACACGGTAATGCCGGCCTCTGGCCGTCGCCATCATGGGATTCCCGCGTGCGCGGAGGTTGCCGGCCAGCGGCCGGCACTACCGGAATCCGGCGGCGCTACACCCGCCGCGCGATCACTGCGGCCAGCACCGCCAGACCGAAGGTGATGGCCAGGCACAGCAGGTAGCCGGTGTGCGGCGCGCTTTCCACGAACATGGCGAACAACGCGCCGGACACCGCCAGCGCGGTGGTCACCGAAAACGCCTCGCTCAGCTGCAGCGCCGAGGTATTGGCACCCTGCTCATGCGGTGCTGACAGCGACAGGGTCAGCACCGACAGGCTGGCGTAGATCATGCCCATGCCGAAGCCGGTCACGGCCCAGCCGACCAGCGCGACCGGCAGCGGCATCGGGTTGAACAGCACCGACAGCGTTGCGGCGATGCCGACCGTCATCATCACCGTGCCAACGCGCAGCAGCTGCTGGCGTGACCAGCCACGCTGCTGGTGGCCCTGCAGCCATGAACCGGCGAACCAGCCCAGCGCACCGAGGCTGAGCACGGCGCCGGCCCAGCTGGGCGAAAGCCCGCGTTCGCGCTGCAGCAGCAGGGGCAGATAGGCCTCGCAGGCGAAGAACGCCGCTGCAGCGATGCCGCGCAACGCGATCACGCTGGGCAGGCCGCGGCGCAGGATCAGGGTTCCGGCCGGCAGCAGCCGATGCACGCAGAACAGCAGCGCCAGCATCGCCACGCCGATGCAGAGCAGGGCGGCCATGCCCTGTTGCTGGCCGCCGACGTAGAGCAGTAGTGCGGCCAGTGAGGCGCCAGAGGCCCAGCGCACCACGTTGCTGCGCTCGCCATCGTTGCAGACCGCAACAGGAGGTTGCATGCGCGCCAGTGCCGGGCGCAGCAGCAGTGCGGCCGGTATCGCCAGCAGTGGCACTGCCAGGAATACCCAGCGCCAGCCCAGGTGCTGCACCATCAGGCCACTCAACGCCGGGCCGACCATCGAGGGCACCACCCAGCCTGCGGAGAACGCCGCGAACACCTTCGGCCGCAGGTGTTCGGGGTAGCTGCGGCCGACCATCACGTACAGCGAGACCGAAATCGCGCCCGCGCCCAGGCCCTGCATCAGGCGCCCGGCCACCAGCATGCCCATGCGCGTCGCAAAGCCGGCCAGCAATAGGCCCAGCACGAAGCAGCCAAGGCCGTACCAGAGTGGCCGCGCGGGGCCGTGGCGATCGGCCCAGCGCCCGGCCAGGGTCATGCCGATCACACTGGTGGCTAGGGTGCCGCCAAAGGCCAGCGCGTACAGGCGCAGTCCATCGAGTGCTTCGGCCACGGTGGGCATCGCGGCCGCGACGGCCAGTGCTTCGAAGGCGTGCAGCGCGACCAGCGCGACCATGCCGATGGTCGTGGCGCGGTAGCGCGCGGACAGGATCGAGCTGTCAGCCGGCAGGTGGGTGTCGGCGGGAGAGAGGGTCGGGGTCATACGGGTCAGGTGCAGGCCGCGCTTGTCAACGGGCGGCGAAGATAGCAGCATGCCACCTCAACTGTAGTTGAGGTCAAGCAATGGCATCCCAGGAACTCAGCGTTGGCGAGGTCTCCCAGCGCAGTGGCGTGGCCGTTTCCGCACTGCATTTCTACGAGCGCAAGGGGCTGATCAGCAGCCTGCGCACCTCGGGCAACCAACGGCGTTACAGTCGGGACGTGCTGCGCCGGTTGGCGGTGATCCGCGTGGCGCAGCGGGTGGGCATGCCGCTGGAAGCAGTCGGCCGTGCCTTCGAAAGCCTGCCTGACGGACGCGCACCGACCAAAGCGGATTGGGCCAGGCTGTCCGCGCGCTGGCGCACCGAGCTGGAAGAGCGCATCCACATGCTGCAGCTGCTGCGCGACGAACTGACCGGCTGCATCGGTTGTGGCTGCCTGTCGCTGCAGCATTGCCGCCTGGCCAATCCCGGCGACGTCCTCGGCGAACGCGGCGACGGCCCGATGCGCTGGGAGTGAGCGACAAAAAGGGGACGGAGGGGATTATGTCGTTTGTGCACTTGCGACTTAATCCCCTCCGTCCCCTTTTTCTTACCATACCGTGATGGTTTCGCCGCTCTGGATGCCTTCCACCGCGCGCTGGAAGGCCAGTGCCGCGCGCTGTGCGCTTACCGCCTCGAAGCCCGGGAAGTAGGGGCCGTAGGCGGCCATCGATTCGATCAGTACGTTCGGGCTGACCACGTTGATGCGCAGGCCGCGCGGCAGCAGCTCCAGTGCGGCTGCGCGCACGAAGCCTTCCAGTGCGGCATTCACCGAGGTGGCGTTGACGCCGTCGCGGATCGGTTGTGCGCTGACGATGCCGCTGGTCAGGGTGATCGAGCCGCCGCTGTTGAGATGATGCTGCGCGGCCAGTGCCAGCCTCACCTGGCCCAGCAATTTGTCCTGCAGGCCGAGGTTGAACTGCGCCGGCGTCATCTGCTGCAGCGGGCCGAAGTGCAGCTTGCCGGCGGTGGAAATCACCGCATCGACCGGGCCGGTACGTGCGAACAGTTCGGCGACGCTGGCGTCATCGGTCAGGTCCACGCGCAGTTCGCCGCTGCTGCGGCCGGCGGCGAGAATCTGATGCTGTTGGCCGAGCTGGCGGGCGACTGCCTGGCCGAGGGTGCCGCTGGCACCAACGAGTAGGATCTTCATGGCTGTTCCTTGCGTAAGGGAGTGAGCGCAGTCTGCGCCCTCACAATGGGGTTAGGTAAGCGGCGTATGATTCGCAGATTCCTAACTAAGGATTAGTAATGGATACCCTTCGATGCATGCAGGCCTTCGTTGCCGTGGCCGAGCGTGGCAGCTTCGCCGGCGCCGCCGAACAGCTGCAGGTCTCGGCGGTGATGGTGGGCAAGTACATCCAGCAGCTGGAGGCGCATCTGGGTACCGCGCTGCTGCAACGGAACACCCGCCGCCAGCGCCTGACCGAAGCCGGCAGCGCCTATCTGGCCGGCTGCCGGCAAGTGCTGGAGCAGGTGCAGCAGGCCGAGGCCGATGTGGCCGGTCTGCAGGTACAGCCGCGTGGCCTGCTGCGGGTCAGTGCGCCGACCACCTGGGGCAGCTGCGTGCTGGCGCCGCAGCTGGCCGGCCTGCTGCGCGCGCAGCCGCAGTTGAACATCGAACTGGATCTGAGCAACCGCCGTGTGGACCTGATCGAGGACGGCTTCGACGTGGCGATCCGGGTCGGGCCGTTGCCATCGCAGGAGGTCGTGGCGCGGCCGCTGCCGCCGTATGCGATGAGCCTGTGCGCGGCGCCGTCTTACCTGCGCAGGCGCGGCACGCCACGCACGCCGGCGGACCTGCAGGGGCATGACTGCCTGAGCCATCTTGCCTGGCGTGGTGGCCATGGCTGGCAGTTGGCCAACGGTGAACAGGTGGATTGGGAGGCGCGGCTGACCTGCAACGACGGGTTCGCGCTGCGCGAAGCCGCCGTGGCCGGGGCCGGGTTGGTGCTGCAGCCGACCGCACTGCTGGCCGGCGAGATCGCGGCCGGGCGGTTGAAGCCGCTGCTGCGCGACTACCTGCCCGAACCGCGACCGATGCACCTGATCTACCTGCCCGATCGACGCCCGCGCCCGCGGCTGCAGTGCTTCGTCGATTTCGTCATGACCACATTGGGGCAATGAGCATCCACGCCATGCGTGGATGATGGTAGGTGCCGACCGTTGGTCGGCACACATCGGGATCAATCATTCGCCGCAGACAATTCCTGCCCGCGCACCTGCGCAGCACGCAGCGCGTTGTCCACCAGCACTTCGAAACCTCCGGCTTGGAAGCTCTCGATCGCGGCCTGGGTGGTGCCGTTCGGCGAGGTCACACGGCGGCGAAGCTCGGCCGGGCTTTCGCCGGCTTCATCCAGCATGCGCGAGGCGCCCAGCAGGGTCTGCACCACCAGCGTGCGCGCGGCGTCGGCCGGCAGGCCCTGGGCAATGCCCGCCGCTTCCATCGCTTCGGCCAGCAGGAACACGTAGGCCGGCCCGCTGCCGGACACGGCAGTGACCGAATCCATCAGCGCCTCGCGCTCGATCCACACGGTACGGCCGGCACTGGCCAATACGTGTTCGGCCTGCGAGCGCTGCTGTGCATCCACCGACGGCGTGGCATACAGGCCGGTCACGCCGGCGCCGAGCAGGGCCGGCGTGTTGGGCATTGCACGCACCACCGGCAGGTTGCCGCCCAGCCAGCGTTCCAGCTGCGCGCTGGTGATGCCGGCGGCGATCGACACCACCAGTGGCCGGCTTGCCTGGGCCAGTGCCTGCAGCGACTGGCAGACCTCGCGCAGCACCTGTGGCTTCACCGCCAGCAGCCAGGTGCGGCCCTGTGCGGCGGCATCGGCGGCATTGTCGTGCACCTGCACGCCGAAATCGGTGGCCAGCGACTCGCGCAGTGCTGCAACCGGTTCGGCCACGTGGATGTGTGCGGCGGGCACGCCCTGGCGGATCAGGCCGGCGATCAGGCTGCGCGCCATGTTGCCGCCGCCGATGAAGGTGATGGAATCAGCTGCCATGAAACTCTCCTTGCAAGATCAGGCCGGGCGCGGGCGCGCGCCGAACAGGGCGGTGCCGATGCGCACCAGGGTGGCGCCCTCGGCGATGGCGTCGGCGTAGTCGCTGCTCATGCCCATCGACAGCGTGTCGACCTGCGCGTGCTGGGCGGCCAGCGACTGGAAAAGTGTGCGCATGCGCACGAACGCATCCCGACGGCGTTCCGCCTCGGGCCATGGCGCGGGAATCGCCATCAGGCCACGCAGGCGCAGGGTGGGCTCGGCGGCAATCGCAGCGGCCAGCACCTCGACATCCTCCGACGCACAGCCGTGCTTGCTGGATTCATCGTCGATGTTGACCTGGATCAGCACATTCAGCGGACCACGCGCTGCCGGGCGATGGCGCGCCAGCGCCGTCACCAGCTTGGGCCGGTCCACGCTCTGCACCCAATCGAAGTGGGTGGCCACGGCCTCGGCCTTGTTCGACTGCAGGTGGCCGATCAGGTGCCACTCCAGCGCCAGGTGCTGCAGCGCCTGCATCTTGGCCAGCGCTTCCTGCACATAGTTCTCGCCGAAGGCCTGCTGGCCCTGCGCGGCCAGCGCGGCCACGGCCTCGGCCGGTTGGGTCTTGGAAACGGCCAGCAGGCGCGGATCGGGCCGGCCGGCCGCCTCGGCGGCGGCATGCAGGTTGCTCAGGATCTGGGGCAGGGGAGTGGCCACGTAACGCGTTCCGTTGAATCAGGAGGCTATACTGCCGCCCGGGGAAAGATCCTTCCAGTCGAAGCCGTTATTGGGGAGTAGCCGCTCATGGATATCGCCGAACTGCTGGCGTTTTCCGTAAAGAACAAAGCGTCCGACCTGCACCTGTCCGCAGGCCTGCCGCCGATGATCCGCGTGGACGGCGACGTTCGCCGGATCAACATCCCGGCCCTGGACCACAAGCAGGTCCATGCGCTGGTGTACGACATCATGTCCGACAAGCAGCGCCGCGATTACGAGGAATTCCTCGAAGTGGACTTCTCCTTCGAGATCCCGTCGCTGGCGCGCTTCCGTGTGAACGCGTTCAACCAGAACCGTGGCGCCGGTGCGGTGTTCCGTACCATTCCGTCCGAGGTGCTCACCCTCGAGGACCTGGCCTGCCCGCCGCTGTTCCGCGAGGTGATCCAGCAGCCGCAGGGCCTGATCCTGGTGACCGGCCCCACCGGTTCGGGCAAGTCGACCACGCTGGCGGCGATGATCGACTACATCAACAAGAACGAATACGGCCACATCCTCACCGTCGAGGATCCGATCGAATTCGTGCACACCTCGCAGAAGTGCCTGATCAACCAGCGCGAAGTGCACCGCGATACGCATGGCTTCAACGAAGCGCTGCGCTCGGCACTGCGTGAGGACCCGGACATCATCCTGGTGGGCGAACTTCGCGACCTGGAAACCATCCGCCTGGCACTGACCGCCGCGGAAACCGGCCACCTGGTGTTCGGAACCCTGCACACCAGCTCGGCGGCCAAGACCATCGACCGCATCATCGACGTGTTCCCGGCCGGCGAAAAGCCGATGGTGCGTTCGATGCTGTCCGAGTCGCTGCGTGCGGTGATCTCGCAGGCGCTGCTGAAGAAGGTTGGCGGCGGTCGTACCGCAGCGTGGGAAATCATGGTCGGCACCCCGGCCATCCGCAACCTGATCCGCGAAGACAAGGTGGCGCAGATGTACTCGGCCATCCAGACCGGCCAGCAGTACGGCATGATGACCCTGGACCAGCACCTGCAGGACCTGGTCAAGCGCAGCCTGATCACCCGCAACCAGGCCCGCGAGTACGCCAAGGACAAGCGCCTGTTCGAGTAAGGCGGGACAACCACGGGCGGCGTGCACCAGTGCGGCGCCGTCTCCGTGCCGTTTCCTCCACCGACCGTTTCCTGGTACATGCCCTCTTGGGAGCCCGCCGTGAACAGCACCGCGACCACCATCGATTTCACTTCGTTCCTCAAGCTGATGGCGCACCAGCGCGCCTCGGACCTGTTCATCACGGCCGGCATGCCGCCGGCGATGAAGGTCAACGGCAAGATCTCGCCGATCACCCAGACCCCGCTCACGCCGCAGCAGAGCCGCGACCTGGTCCTCAACGTGATGACCCCGGCGCAGCGCGAGGAATTCGAGAAGACGCACGAATGCAACTTCGCCATCGGCCTGTCCGGCGTCGGCCGCTTCCGCGTCAGCTGCTTCTACCAGCGCAACCAGGTCGGCATGGTGCTGCGTCGCATCGAGACGCGCATTCCGACCGTGGAAGAACTGAGCCTGCCGCCGATCATCAAGACGCTGGCGATGACCAAGCGCGGCATCATCCTGTTCGTCGGCGCCACCGGTACCGGTAAATCGACCTCGCTGGCAGCGATGATCGGTTACCGCAACCAGAACTCGACCGGCCACATCATCACCATCGAAGACCCGATCGAGTTCGTGCACAAGCACGAGGGCTGCATCATCACCCAGCGCGAAGTCGGCATCGATACCGACAGCTGGGAAGCCGCGCTGAAGAACACCCTGCGCCAGGCGCCGGACGTGATCATGATCGGCGAGGTGCGTACCCGCGAAGGCATGGATCACGCCATCGCGTTCGCCGAAACCGGCCACCTGGTGCTGTGCACCCTGCATGCGAACAACGCCAACCAGGCGATGGACCGCATCGTCAACTTCTTCCCGGAAGACCGCCGCAACCAGCTGCTGATGGACCTGTCGCTGAATCTCAAGGGCGTGGTCGCGCAACAGCTGGTGCCATCGCCCGATGGCCGCTCGCGCAAGGTGGCGATGGAGATCCTGCTGGGCACGCCGCTGGTGCAGGACTACATCCGCGACGGCGAGATCCACAAGCTGAAGGAAGTGATGAAGGACTCGGTCCAGCTGGGCATGAAGACCTTCGACCAGAGCCTGTTCGAGCTGTACCAAGCCGGCGAGATCAGCTACGAGGACGCGCTGCGCTACGCCGATTCGCAGAACGAGGTGCGCCTGCGCATCAAGCTCAGCCAGGGCGGCGACGCACGTACCCTGTCGCAGGGGCTGGACGGCGTGGAGATCTCGGAGATCCGTTGACCTGGCCGGCATCGGTCGTGGCTGGATTGATGAATTCCGGTCATGACCGACTGCGGCCGGGCTGGCTCAATCCAGCGCCACGACAGGCGTATCGTCATCACTCCCCCTCTGGAGCACGACGATGCAGACACGCGAACTGGGCCGCAGTGGCCTGAAGGTTTCCGCCCTCGGCCTGGGCTGCATGGGCCTGACCCATGCCTACGGTCAGCCGGTGGAGCAGGGCCAGGGCATCGCCCTGCTGCAGGCCGCCGTCGAGCGCGGCGTGACCTTCTTCGACACCGCCGAGGTGTATGGTCCGTACACCAACGAAGACCTGCTCGGCCGGGCGCTGGCGCCCTACCGCGACAGGCTGGTGATTGCCACCAAGTTCGGATTCAAGGGCGCGCGCACCGATGACGGCCTGGACAGCCGCCCCGAGAATATCCGTGCCGTTGCCGAAGCCAGCCTCAAGCGCCTGCGCACCGACCATATCGACCTGTTCTACCAGCACCGCGTCGACCCGAACGTGCCGATCGAGGATGTGGCTGGCACCGTGCGCGACCTGATCGCCGAAGGCAAGGTCGGCCACTTCGGGCTGTCCGAGGCGAGCGCTGCCACCGTGCGCCGCGCGCATGCGGTGCAGCCGGTTGCCGCCGTGCAGAGTGAGTACTCGCTGTGGTGGCGCGAACCGGAGCGCGAGTTGTTGCCGACGCTGCAGGAGCTGGGCATCGGCTTCGTGCCATTCAGCCCGCTTGGCCGCGGCTTCCTCACCGGCACGATCAACGCCGACACCACCTTCGACGCCAACGATTTCCGCAACAGCGTTCCGCGTTTCGAAGTGGAGGCGCGCCGCGCCAACCAGGCGCTGGTGGATCGCATCAGTACGATTGCCGCAGCACGGGGCGCGACGCCGGCGCAGGTGGCGCTGGCCTGGCTGCTGGCACAGGCGCCGTGGATCGTGCCGATCCCAGGCACCACCAAGATCCATCGCCTGGAAGAAAACCTGGGCGCGGCCGACCTGCAGCTGGCACCGGAGGAGCTGCAACGCATCGCACAGGCGCTGGACGAAGTGTCGATCGTCGGCGAGCGCTACAACGCGCAGCGCGCCGCCCAGGCCAAGGGCTGATCAACAGCTGGGTGCGGACCGTTGGTGGTGGGTGCGCACCGTTGGTCCGAACGCCTCGACCCTCACCCCAGCGGCCCGCGCAGCGCATCAAGCACCGTGCGCATCGCCACGGTGACGTGGCGGCGCGACGGGTAGTACGCGTAGTAGCCATCGAAGTGCGGGCACCAGTCGTCCAGCACCGACTGCAGGCGGCCATCGTCCAGCATCGGCTGCACCTGGTCTTCCGGCAGCCAGGCCAGTCCGCTGCCGGCCAGCGCAGCGGCGCGGGTCATGCCCATGGTGTTGAACGTCCATTGCCCGCCAACGCGCACACTCAGTTCGTTGCCATCCTGGCCGAAATCCCACGGCATCAGTCCCCCATGCGTAGGCAGGCGCAGGGTCACGCAGTTGTGCTTGGCCAGGTCGTCCGGATGCTGCGGCACCACGTGCTGGCGGAAGTAGCTGGGTGCACCGACCACGCGCATGCGCAGCGGCGGGCTGATCGGCACCGCGACCATGTCGCGCGCCAGGCGCTCGCCGAGGCGGATGCCGATGTCGTAGCGCTCGGCGACGATGTCGGCCAGGCCGTAGTCGGTGGTCAGTTCCACCTTCAGGTCCGGATAACGCTGCAACAACGGCGCCAGCCGCGGCCAAGCGATGTACTCGGCGGCATGGCCGGTGGCATTGATGCGGATGGTGCCGGCCGGGCGTTCGCGGTACTCGGCCAGTGCGGCCAGCCCGTCCTCGATCTCGGCCAGGCGTGGGCCCAGGGTGTCGAGCAGGCGGGCACCGGCTTCGGTGGTCGATACGCTGCGGGTGGTACGGGTCAGCAGGCGCACGCCCAGGCGCTGTTCCAGGCCGCGCATGGCATGGCTGAGCGCGGACTGGGACACGCCCAGCTGGGCGGCCGCCTTGGTGAAGCTGCCCTCGCGGGCAACGTGGACGAAGGCCTGCAGGTCGTTGAGGTTTTCGCGGGGCATGCTGGAATGATACGGCCGGGCTGCGCCCGGCACCTGCCGAAGCAACGTCAACGGCCACGTCAACTTCAAAAACTGGCTATCCGTGAGATGGCGGGGTGGGCCCGGTTGAGGGGGACGCCGTAAACCCATCCATGGGGGCTTGGTCGCGGCATCCATGCCGCTTACACCCCCTCAACCGGACCCACCCCGCCTTCGACAGTTGGCTGCGGCCTGTCGGGCGAGGCGGGGTCGGACGTTTGGGTGTGTCGATTTCTGCGTCTGTGGTTCGTCGAATGAATGACTTCAACGGGAGCTGCACATGAGCACTGACACCAAGCCGAAAGGCCCGGCCTCGTATTTCCCCTCCATCGAGAAGACCTACGGGCAGCCGGTGGCGCACTGGTTCGGGTTGCTGGCCGGGAAGAAGGGCCTGAAACACATGGAACTGGTCAGCTTCCTGAAGAGTGAACATGGCTTGGGCCATGGCCATGCCAACGCACTGGTGGCTCACCATCTGGCCGGCAAGGGCTGAGCAGGCAACCCCGCGCTGAACGGTTGTCGGCGGCCTTGCTCCACCGGATGCTGGGGCGGGCAGACTGGGCGTCCATCCCCAGGCAGGACGCCCGCATGCAGGTCACGCTGGAAGCGATCACCCCCGACAACTACGAAGCGGTGTGCGACCTCGACGTCAGCGATGCGCAGCAGGGCTTCGTGGCCAGCAATACCTGGTCGCTGGTGCAGGCGGCGTTTCATCCCGGCTACCAGACCCGCGCCATCCAGGCCGATGGCGAGCTGGTCGGGTTCTTCATGTGGGTGCCGGAGACGCCGCAGCGGATGTCGATCTGGCGCTTCATGGTCGATCAACACTGGCAGGGCCGTGGCATCGGTCGACGCGCGCTGGAACTCGCGCTGGCGCAGATCCGGGCCACGCCCGGTCTGGCCGAGATCGAGATCTGCTACAACCCGCGCAATCCGGTGGCCGGCGCCTTCTACGGCAGCTTCGGGTTCGTCGAGACCGGGATGGACGACGACGGAGAGGACATGCTGGCCGTGCTGCCTGTAGCGGTCCCGGGATAACCTGAATGGGCGAATCTGACTGAACGATTTCATCTGCAACTGTCATGCAGATCGTGTCTAATACCGCTCCCCACCCGCTGTTCCCCACCCGCATGTCCCTTCCTTCCCATGGCCCCGCGCCGTGCGACGACGCTGACGGCCACCTGGTCACCGCCGGTCCGCTGACCCCGCCGCCCGACAGTGCTGGCACCACCGCCGACGAAAAAGCGCTGCGTCACTCGATCGCCGAGGACGTGCAGGGCATGGTGCTGGCCACGATGGTGGCCTCGCTGGGCTTGGCCATCTTCGCCAAGGGCGGGCTGATGATCGGCGGCATGGCGGGCATGGCCTTCCTGCTGCACTACGCGATGGGCTGGAACTTCGGCCTGGTGTTCGTGCTGGTCAACCTGCCGTTCTACTGGGTGGCGCTGCGGCGCATGGGCTGGGAATTCACCCTGAAGACCTTCGCTGCGGTCACCGCCTGTGGCGTGCTGACCGACCTGCTGCCGCGCTGGATCGACTTCTCGCACATCAACCCGCTGTATTCGGCGATCGTCGGTGGTGCGCTGTCAGGCCTGGGCATCCTGTTCTTTATCCGCCACCGCGCCAGCCTTGGCGGCATCGGCATCCTGGCGGTGTACCTGCAGCGCACCCGAGGCTGGAGCGCCGGCAAGGTGCAGATGTCCTACGACGCCTGCCTGATGGTAGCCGCGTTTTTCGTGCTGTCGCCATCGAAGGTGCTGTACTCGGCCATCGGCGCGGTGGTGCTCAGCCTGGTGCTGATGTTCAACCACCGCCCCGGCCGTTACATGGGCGTGTGACCGTTCAACGGGGTTGCCGGCCAGCGGCCGGCACTACCGGCACCCACGCGCGGAGATCCCTCAGCGGGCGGCGGCTTGCAACCACGGCGGCGACAGCTTCAGCAGCCGCGCATGCACCGGGCAATCCTCGGCGTGCGCGCCGGGCAGGTAGCCCAGGCTCATCAGGAACTCGCCGGTGATCTCGCCACCGGTGAAGCGGAAGGTCTTCTTGAACAGCTTCACCCAGTCGGCCTTGCTGCGCGGGTGATGCGCATCCAGCCACGCCGCGAAGCTGCCATGACTGGCCCGCAGCTGCTGGATCACCTGCGCGTTGTGGATGGCGGCCAGTACCTTCAGCCGGTTGCGGATGATGCCCGCGTCCGATAGCAGGCGCTCGATGTCCTGCTCGGCATAGGCCGCCACGCGGTCGACATCGAAGCCGTCATAGGCCGCGCGGAAGCCCTCGCGCTTTTTCAGGATCGTTTCCCAGCTCAGCCCGGCCTGGTTGATTTCCAGCACCAGCCGCTCGAACAGCTCGCGCTCGTCACGCTGCGGGTAGCCGTATTCATTGGCGTGGTAGTAGTCGTGCACCGGATGGCCCGGGGCGAAGAGGCAGTAGCCGCTCATGGGGAAGACTCGCTGGATTCGGGTTCGGGATCGATGGCCACTCCGGGGCGCCCACCAATGGACAGCATCGGCCAGCGCGGCGGTTCAAGAGTGAGTTTGCCATCACGCAGCGCCTGGTTGATCGCCTCGGCCTGGCCGCTGGCGGTGCCGAACAGCGAACCGGCCCGGCGCCAGTGGGTATCCCTGCCACGTGCGTACAGCACGCAGTCCGGCCCACGGATGGTGTACAGCTCGCACAGCAGCACGTCGGTGTTCCCGTCGCCATCCAGATCGCGATGCACGATCAGGCAGTCGCGCTCGCTCTGGGCGCAGGATTCGCCATCGATCGCGCGCGTGGCCAGTGCCTGCCACCAGTCGTCCGGTGGCGAGCTGGATCCCTTGGCCAGCTTCAACGCGCGCTGCAGGGCGACGACGTCCTGCGGCCCCTTGTCGAGGCGCTGGCCGTCATCCCAGCGCGAGGTACGTGCCAGCGCGGCAGCGATCACCTGTGGCGCGTTGGCATCGGCGGTGATGGCTGGATCACGCTGCAGTTCGCGCAGCGCCCGCACGCCGCGGTGGCCAAGATCGAAGCGCAGCACGTTGACGTCACTGCTGGTGATCGCGGGCGGGTCGGCACGCAGGCGCGCCAGCTGGCTGGACAGGGCAAGCCGCACCGGGTCCAGCAGCGGCGAATTGCCCAGCAACGCCAGTGCCAGCACCGCCCAGCACATCCAGCGGTTGACCGGCTCCAGCATCTGCAACCAGCGGCGCTGCCGGCGCAGCACCGCCAGCGCGTAGCCCACGGCATAGCCGGCCACGGCCACTGCGACGAGTACCGCCCAGAACCGGTCCAGGGTCCAGCCGTACTGCACCACGCGCAGCCCCAGTGCGTACAGCGCCAGTGCGGCGTAGACCGGCAGCGCCAGCAGGCTGGCTTCAACCAGCCGGCGCAGCAGCAGCGGGTAGGGGGCGCTGTCTTCCCCCTGCTGGTAGACCGCGTTGGTGAACGTCACCAGCAGCAGTGACAGCACCAGCAGCAGGCCGGCGGCCGAGCGGGTCTTCCACAACGGTTCCAGCCCGGTAAACGGCAGGCTCAGCACGAACAATACGGCGATGAACGAGAGCAGCGGCAACAGCCCACGGCAGATCGCGAACAGCACCTGGCGGGTGATCTGGATGGCGCGGTGCTGGGTGCGCCCGATCAGTACGCCGAACCCGGCCAGGCTGCCGGTGGCCAGTGCGATGAACGCATCCTGCCGGAACAGGTCGCGGAAGACGGTCACGTCGAGCAGCTGGAACAGCGCCGACCACAGCCACAACAGCAGCCAGGTCAGCCCGGTGAACAGTGCCGCCAGAGCCAGGGTCAGACCATTCTGCCAGGCGCGCTCGAACAGCTCGGGGTAACTGGCACGCCAGTGCCCGTGCTGCAGCTGGAACTGCCACCAGGGCAGGACCACGAACACCGCAACGGCCATGCCCAGGGTCAACGGAAGCTGCAACGCGCCCGATTCCAGTGCGGTCTCGCCATTGAGGTTCCAGCCGATCCAGGCGGCCAGCGCCAGCACCACCGTCGAGCCGAGCACGGCCTGCAGCCACAGGCGGCGCTGGCCCAGCTCCACCAGGCTCAGCGCCACCGCGCTGGGAATGGCCAGCACCCAGGCGTACCAGCAGTAGCGCCAGCCGATATCGCGGAACGGCCACGCATCGGACAGTTCCTGCGCGGCATACAGCATCAGACCCTGCAGCAGGGCAATCAGGACGATGGCGCCGCGTGCCGGCAGGGTCAGGGGCGATGAAGACTGCATCGATGACCTTCCATGGCAAAGCACCATCCTAGCCCATCGCGGTTCGCCGCCTTTGCGCGACCATCCCGCCCCCAGCAGGTAGAATGGGACCATGCCTGTAACGCCGACCTCCCTCGCCGATCACCTCCTCGTCGCGCTGCCGTCGCTGCTCGACGCGACCTTTGCCCGCAGCGTCGCGCTGATCTGCCAGCACGACGAGAACGGGGCGATGGGCGTGCTGGTCAACCAGCCTTCCGAGTACACGCTGGGTGAAGTGCTTGCCCAGATGGACATCACCACCGGTGACGGCGACCTGCAGGCGCGCATGGTGCTCAACGGCGGCCCGGTGCATCCCGAGCGCGGCTTCGTCATCCATGACGACGCGCGGGCGTGGGATTCCAGCCTGATCGTGGGTGACGGCCTGTACCTGACCACTTCGCGCGACATCCTTGAAGCGATGGCGCGTGGCGAAGGCCCGGCCAATGCCGTGGTCACCCTCGGGTGTGCCGGTTGGGGCGCAGGGCAGCTGGAAAGCGAGCTGTCCGAGAACAGCTGGCTGACCGTGCCGGCCGATGCCGAGCTGGTGTTCCAGCTGCCACTGGAGCAGCGCTGGCAGGGTGCGGCCTCGCGCATCGGCGTGGACCTGTTCCGGCTGACCGACTACAGCGGCCATGTCTGAGCCGGCCACGCCCGTACCGGCTCCTGCTGTCCCGGCGATCCGCCGTGACGGCACCGTTCTGGGTTTCGACGTCGGCTCGCGGCGGATCGGCGTGGCCATCGGCAGTGCCTTCGCTGCGCATGCGCGCGCGGTGGCGGTGGTCGATGTGCACGGCAATGGCCCGGACTGGACCGCGATCGAACGCCTGCTCAAGGAATGGAAGCCCGACGGCCTGGTGGTCGGCGACCCGCTGACCCTGGACGGCCAGGACCAACCCAACCGCAAGCGCGCGCAGGGCTTCGCCCGCCAGCTGCGGGAACGTTTCAAACTGCCGGTGGTGATGATCGACGAGCGTTCCAGCTCGGTCGAGGCCGCCCGCCGCTTCGCCGTCGAGCGCGCCGAAGGGCGCAAGCGCCGCCGTGATGCGGCCGCCCTCGATGCCGTGGCCGCGGCGGTGATCATCGACCGCTGGCTGTCGTCCCCCGACGACGCCACCCCCATTCCCTGACTGCCCGACACCGCCATGACCGCCCAGCAAATCGATGCCTCCGGACGCCTGCGCCACCTGCTGACCTTGGAGGGCCTGCCGCGCGGGACCCTGCTGCAGCTGCTTGACCGGGCAGGTCAGATCCGCGATGCCGCAGTCGGCCGCGTCGGCAACAAGCGCCACGTGCTGGCCGGTTCGGCGGTGTGCACGCTGTTCTTCGAGCCGTCCACGCGCACCCGCAGCTCATTCCAGCTGGCCGCGCAGCGCCTGGGCGCCGATGTGCTCAACTTCGATGCCTCGACCTCGTCCACCCGCAAGGGCGAAACCGCCTGCGATACGCTGCGCAACCTGGAAGCGATGGGCGTGCGCGGCTTCGTGGTGCGCCACCCGGAGGATGGCGCGGTAGCCGCACTGGCAGAAGCGGCGGGCGAGGGCACCGCACTGATCAACGCCGGTGACGGCCGCAGCGCGCACCCGACCCAGGGCCTGCTGGACATGCTGACCCTGCGCCAGGCCAAGGGCCCGGATTTCTCGAAGATGAAAGTGGTGATCGTCGGCGACGTGAAGCACTCGCGCGTGGCCCGCACCGACCTGCATGCGCTGCGCACGCTGGGCGTGGGTGAGATCCGCGTGTGCGGCCCGCAGTCGCTGCTGCCGGACGATGAGACCCTGAAGGGCTGCGTGGTCGGCGATGATTTCGACGCGATGCTGGAAGGCGTCGACGCGCTGATGATGCTGCGCCTGCAGCGCGAGCGAATGGAAGAAGGCCTGGTGCCGTCGCTGGAGCAGTACCACGCCCAGTACGGCCTGACCCGCGAGCGCCTGGCGCGCGCCGGCAAGGACGCCGCGGTGCTGCACCCGGGCCCGATCAACCGCGGCGTGGAAGTGACCGACGACGTGGCCGACGGCCCGCAGTCGTGGGTGCTGCGCCAGGTCGCCAACGGCGTCGCCGTGCGCATGGCCGTGCTGGAAACCCTGCTGGGCTGACCACCCGCTCTGGTAGGTGTCAACCTTGGTTGACACACTTGCCGCGCGGCTTGTCCGCGCACCGCTCTGGTAGATGCCAACCTTGGTTGGCACTATCCATCCGCGCCCAAGTTGTCGAGCGGATCACACGAAGCCCCAAGCTCCCATTCGCACCATGCATGGGGATATTGCCCAAGCCGCGTCGCCAGCCCGGCCCTGATCGGATTTCCCATCAGGTACATCGCATGCCGGTGCAACGATTCGTCAGAGCGGATCGCATGATCGTGATAGCAGGCCTGCCAGAAGCGCCCGACTCGCCCCAGCAACCGGTTTGCCTGCTGGGCTGTGCGCGACTTGAAACGCTTCATGACGGTTTCCAGCGTTCCCGCACGTAGTTCGACCAGCCAGTGGATGTGGTCGGGCATGACCACGTACGCAATCGAGCGGGTGAAGCCTTCCTGATCCAGTCGCTGGAATTCGCGGACTGCCAAGGCGGCCGCTGCGGCGTTGGTGAAGAGCGGCGCGCGGTCATGGACGACGGTGGTGAGGATATAGCTGAGGCCGATGCTGGAGCGACGACCGAGCAGGAGACGTGTGTTCTGCATGGAGCAAGCATGGACGGGCCTGCTTCCAGTGAACATCGGGGAATGGGTTGGTTTCAGGTAGGCCAGTGCCAACCAAGGTTGGCAACTACCAGGGCAGTCAGTGCCAACCAAGGTTGGCAACTACCAGGGCAGTCAATGCCAACCAAGGTTGGCAACTACTGAAGCTGCGGCTCAGCGCTTCTGCGCGAACAGCCATGCCCACATCGCCGGGTCGGCATAGGTGGCGTCCCAGGCGTTGTGGTTGCCTTCCGGGTACTCGGTGTAGCGCACGTCGCGTGCAGCGGCGCTCCGGAATGCGGCGTGCAGTCTGCGATCGTCGTCCGGTGGCACCACATCATCCAGCGCACCGTGGAAGATCCAGATCGGCGTGCCTCTCAGGCGCTGGGCGATGGCCGCATACGGATCGGTTTCCTGGGCGACCTGCTCGACGAACAGGGTCGGGCGCACCGCGCGTGGCGCCAGCACCGCGCCGCACACGGGCACGATCGCGGCGAAGCGCCCGGGGTCATCCAGCGCGATGTTCCAGCTCCCATAGCCGCCCATCGACATCCCGGTCAGGTACTGCCGTGAGGGATCGGCACCGAACTCGGCGATGGTGGCGTCCAGGGCGGCCAGCGCAACGCGGTTGTTGCGCCCGCTCCATTCCTGGTGGCCCGGCACCTGGGGGAATACGGCCAATGCGGGGAAGTCGGCCGCGTGCCTGCGCAGGTGCGGCCCCAGCCCCGCATGGGTCTGCTTGACACCGTCGCCGCCACGCTCGCCGGAGCCGTGCAGGAACAGGATGACCGGGAGTCTGGTGGGAGCGGTGGCCTGAACGCCGGCCGGAATGAACACCTGGTAGTAGGCGGTCTCGCCGTCCACCTTCACTGCGCGGCCCTCGAAGCGGCCGCGCGCGCTGTCCGGCAGCGAAGTGCAACCGCTCATCATCAGAAAGGCCAGCAGCGGCAGCCAGCGCGACATCGATCGGACCATGGGATTTCCCGGGGCGGCAGGGTCAGCTGCATCCTAGCCCGCCGCAGGTCAACGCGGCATCGTGCGGCGCGTCACTCCGGTCGCGGGAAACTGGCAATGATGTCCAGCTGCTCCTGCGCTTCGGCATTGCCCTCGGCGGCGGCCGCCTGCACCTGCGCGATGTCCGGATGCAGCACCACCAGCAGCGGGTTCTCGCAGACCGGGCAGGCGTACTCGGTGGCGTCCTCGTCCAGCTCCATCTCCATGGCACGCGAGCTGCCCTTCCATTCGCAGGCCGGGCAGGTGTGCTGCTGGTCGCGCCAGCTGGGCTGGAAATAGTTTTCGATCGTGGTGGCCATGGGTGTCCAGTTGGAAACGGGTCAGAGCCCCGCGCAGCGGGAGATCCGACCCTGGGTTTTGGCGTGGGTCGGAACTCCGCGCGGCGGGGATCGGACCCTGCAGGGTTCAGTGCAGCAGCACCAGCGTGGCAAGGCCGAGGAAGGTGAAGAAGCCCATCGAGTCGGTCACGGCGGTCAGGAAGATGCCGCTGGCCAGCGCCGGGTCGAAGCCGAAGCGTTTCAGGGTCAGTGGCACCAGCACGCCGGCCAGTGCGGCGAACAGCAGGTTGCAGGTCAGCGCGATGGCGATCACCGCCGACAGCCCGGGCGAGTGGAACCAGGCCAGCACGATCAGCCCCAGCACGGAACCCAGCATCACGCCGTTCAACAAGGCGACCCGCACCTCCTTCCACAGCAGCGTGCGCGCGTTGGACGCGCCCACCTGGCCCAGTGCCAGGCCGCGCACCATCAGCGCCAGCACCTGGGTACCGGCATTGCCGCCCAGGCCCGCCACGATCGGCATCAGCACGGCCAGCGCCACCAGCTTGTCGATCGTGCCTTCGAAGTGGCCGACCACGCTGGAGGCCAGGAAGGCGGTGCACAGGTTCACCGACAGCCACATCAAGCGCCGGCGCATGGCGCGCCAGACCGGGCTGAACAGGTCTTCGTCCTCGTCCAGGCCGGCGGCGCCCAGTGCCTGGTGCTCGGCCTGGCCACGGATGATGTCGACCACGTCATCGATGGTGATGCGGCCGATCAGGATGTTGTTGTCGTCCACCACCGGCGCGGAGATCCAGTCATGGTCGGAGAACTGGCGGGCGACCTCCTGGTCGCTCTCGCCGACGTCAATGGCCGGCTGCTCGTCGTCGATCAGGCGGTTGATCGGGGTGGTGTCCTCGTGGGTCACCAGTGCCGCCAGCGACACCCGGCCGAGGTACTGATGGCGCCGGCTGACCACGAACAGGTGATCGGTATGGTCCGGCAGTTCGCCGCGCAGGCGCAGGTAGCGCAGCACCACGTCGACATTGACGTCGGCGCGCACGGTCACCACGTCCGGGTTCATCAGGCGGCCGGCGCTGTCCTCGGGATAGGACAGCACCTGCTCCAGGCGCTCGCGGTTCTCGCGGTCCATCGACTTGAGGACCTCGTCGATGACCGTATCGGGCAGGTCTTCGACCAGGTCGGCCAGGTCGTCGATGTCCAGGTCTTCGACCGCGGCGATGATCTCGTCCGGGTCCATGTCCGCGAGCAGGCTCTCGCGCACGTCTTCGCCGACGTGGACCAGCACCTCGCCGTCATCTTCCGGATCAACCAGGCCCCACACCACCTCGCGCTTGCCCGGCGGCAGCGATTCAAGCAGGTTGCCGATCTCGGCCGGGGCCAGGGTGTTGACCAGCCGACGTACCGGGCCCAGCCGGCCGCTGTCCAGTGCATCGGACAACATCCGCAGTTGGCGCGCAGTCTTGTCGTGGCGTACAGCTTCAGCCATCGCAGCTCCCGCGGGATAAGAAAAGCCGCGATCCCGGCAAGGATGCGGCAACAGGGGTGTTCAGCGCGTCATTATCGCAAGGGGATGTTTCAGCGCATAGCCGCCGGGTGGCGGTAGTGCCGGCCGCTGGCCGGCAACCTCTTTGCCTTCGAGACGGGGTCAGATCCCTTTTCCACAGGAAAAGGGATCTGACCCCGCACGTGCATGCCCGGCGAATCAGCAGGGCGCTCAGGGCGTATCGGCCACCAGCGCCAGCCAGCGTTCGATGGCGCGGCGGTCGCGCGCGGCCAGCAGCTTCGGGGCACGGGCGCGCAGCGCACCCAGATCGGCTTCGCGGATGGCACGGCGCACCTCCAGCAACGTACCGGGATGCAGGCTGAACTCGCTCAGGCCCAGCGCCAGCAGCAACGGGGTCATCCGCGCATCACCGGCCATCTCGCCGCAGACCGCCACCGGAATGCGGTGGCGTGCGCCGGTCTCGATCACCATCTGCAACAGCCGCAGCACCGCCGGGTGCAACGGTGAATACAACTCACCCAGCGCCTCGTTGTTGCGGTCGGCGGCCAGCAGGTACTGCACCAGGTCGTTGGTGCCGATCGACAGGAAATCGACCAGATCGATGAAACTCTCCAGCGCCAATGCCGCCGCCGGGACTTCGATCATCGCGCCCAGCGGCACGTGCTCGGACACCATATGGCCTTCGCTGCGCAGCTGTTCGCTCAGCTTGAGCATGCGCCGGCGCACCGCCAGCAGTTCCTCGCGGGTGCTGACCATCGGCACCAGCACGCGCAGCTTGCCGTAGGCCGAGGCGCGCAGGATCGCGCGCAGCTGGGTGTCGGCCACCTTGGGCCGTGCCAGCGACAGGCGCACGCCGCGCAGGCCCAGTGCCGGGTTCTCTTCGTTGCTCAGGGTCAGGCCGGTACGATCAGCCTTGTCCGCACCCAGGTCGAGCGTGCGGATGGTCACCGGCCGGCCGCTCATGCCCAGTGCGGCATCACGGTAGGTCTGGAACTGTTCTTCTTCGTCCGGCAGCTCGTTGCGCTGCAGGAACAGGAATTCGGTGCGGTACAGGCCCAGCCCCTGCGCGCCCAGCGCATGCGCCTGGGTGACGTCCTCCAGCGATTCGGCATTGGCCAGCAAGGCAATGTCGACCTGGTCGCGGGTACGGCTGGGCTTGCTGCGCAGGCGGCCAAGCTCGCGCTGCTCGCGCGCGTGTTCCTTCAGGCGTGCGCGGTAGTCACGCAGGTTGTCGGCCAGCGGGTTGACGGTGATGCTGCCGTCGGCACCGTCGATGATCAGCACGTCGCCGTCGGCGACGCGGCTGAGCAGTTGCGGCACATTGACGATCAGGGGCAGGTGCAGGCTGCGCGCCAGGATCGCGCTGTGCGACAGCGCGCTGCCGGCGGCGGTGACGATGCCGACCACGCCCTGCGCCTGCAGCTGCGCCAGTTCGGATGGGGCGATGTTGTCGCAGACCAGGATCTCGCCGGCCAGGCCCTTCATCACCGGCGGGCGTTCGGGTTGCAGGAAGGCGTGGATGCGGCCGATCACATGGTCGAGATCGTCCATGCGGCTCTTCAGGTAGGCATCGTCCATGCCATCGAAGACCTTGGCCAGGCGGTCACGCTGCAGGCGCAGCGCGTAGCCGGCACTGTACGGGCCGCTGCGGATCAGTTCGTCCAGGCCATACAGCAGCTCGGGGTCGTCCAGCAGCAACGCGTGCAGGTCGAGGAACTCGCCCACTTCCTGGTTCAGTGCGCCATGCAGGCGCTGACGCAGTTCGTGCATTTCCGTACGCGCGGCATCCAGCGCACGGTGCAGGCGGGCCAGTTCGGCCTCGACCTGGTGGGCGGCCACGCGTTGCTCGGCCACTTCCAGTGCATGCGGCAGCCGCACGCGCGCCCGGCCCATCGCCGTTCCGCGCGCCGCGCCATGGGCGGCCAACAGCTGTACCGGCCGTTGGCCGGAAGGGAGCTGGCCGGCGCGTGCGCGTGGCACGCTCAGCTGTCCTCGTCGAAGCGGCGTTCGAACAGGCCCACCACCGCCTCCATCGCGGCGGCTTCATCTTCGCCGTTGATGCGCACGGTGACCGGAGTGCCCTGGCCGGCGGCCAGCAGCATCACGCCCATGATGCTCTTGGCGTTGATCTCACGGCCCTTGGCGGCCATGGTCACGTTGCAGCGGAACGGCGCCAGGGTCTGCACCAGCTTGGCGGTGGCCCGGGCATGCAGGCCCAGGCGGTTGCTGACGGTGAGTTCTCGTTCAAGCATCGTCGACTATCGCTCCATTACGGGTACCCGCCGCGGCTGTGGCGGGCAGTTGATCCAGTCCCTGTTCCGGATAATTCATCACCCGCAGCAACATCGGCAGGCTCAGCGCCGACACCCGGCGAACCGGGGTTCCCAGCCGGGCCAGCTGCCCTGCAAGGTTGGCGGGGCTGGCGCCGTACAGGTCGGTCAGGATCAGCACGCCCTCACCACTGTCGACCCGCCGCAGGGCGGCCGAGGCGAGCGGGAGCAGGGCGTCCATGTCTGCGTCGAACGGTACTTCGAAAGCTTCGGTTTTCAGCGGCAATTGCCGCAGGAGCCGGGTCGCCACGTCAAGCAGGGCGGTCCCGACCCCGGGATGTGTTACGAGGAGAATGCCACAGGTCATTACTGCACGTTAACAGGTCAAGGTGAATCGGCGATAGCAGCAGATGAGGGGCACTGTGTCCCGTATTCAGCGTTATCGGGGTCAGAGCCCTTTTCCCCTGGAAAAGGGATCCGACCCCATGCGTTTTTCGATGCCTGGCAGCGATTCATCCAGGCATGGTGTGGATCCATCGATCCATCGTGTCGACCAAGGTCGACACCTACCAACAGCGCACGGAATCTGTCAGAGGCGGGGCGGTGTGGGTAGGCAGGACCGTTGGCGCCATCGAGCCCCCATGGGTGAGGGCGCTTTGCTTGCGAAGCACTGCTTCGCAAGCGCCCGAACGCCCAGCCGCCAGCGGCTGGGCCGGACCCCGGAGGGGGGTTCACGGCGTGTCCTGCCTACCCACCGCCCCGCCATCCCACGGGATGCCGCTTTTGCTGTTGCTGTTGCTGTTGCTGTTGCTGTTGCCGGCCAGCGGCCGGCACTACCGGCGGGTGCCGGGCGCAGCCCGGCCACCCTCAATCCTGTTCGCGGTGGTACGTCGCCACGTCCTGCCAGCCCATCTCGCGGGCATGCCGGGCCATGCGCTCGGCCAGGAACACCGAGCGGTGCTTGCCGCCGGTGCAGCCGAACGCCACGGTCACATAGCTGCGGGTGCCATCACCCAGTTTCGGCAGCCAGGTATCGAGGAAGTCCATCAGCTGGGCCAGGTAGCGCTGCACGTCCGGTTGCGCTTCCAGGTAGTCGCGTACACCCGGTTCGCGGCCGCTGAGCGCACGCAGGTCCGGATCCCAGTGTGGATTGGGCAGCACCCGCGCATCGAACACGAAGTCCGCCTCGGCGGGTACACCGCGCTTGTAGGCGAATGATTCGAACAGCAGCGACAGGCCGGTGGCATGGTCCATCGCGAACTCGGTGATGATCCGCCGCCGCAGTTGGTGCACGTTGAGGTTGCTGGTATCGATCACCGCATCGGCCTCGCGGCGCAATGGCGCGGTCAGCTCGCGCTCGCGGGCGATCGCCTCGGGCAATGACAGGCCCAGCTGGCTCAGCGGATGGCGGCGGCGGGTGTCGGCATAGCGCTTGAGCACCGTTTCGTCGCTGGCCTCGAAGAACAGCACCTTCACTTCCACGCCGGCGTCGGTGGCCAGCTGCCGCCAGTCGCCCAGCTGGCTCAGGTCGGCCTGGCCGCGCACGTCGATGCCCACCGCCAGCAGGCGCGGCGCGCTGCCGTCGTGGTTGGCCAGCAGGCTGCGCACGAAGTCCGGCAGCAGGTGGATCGGCAGGTTGTCCGAGCAGTAGTAGTCCTGATCCTCGAAGGTCTTCAGGGCGACGGATTTACCCGAGCCGGACAGGCCGCTGACGATGATCAGGGTCGGGGCGGAGGGGGTGGCGGTGCTCATGGACAGGCTCTTCGAGGGGCAGGGGAATCAGGGTGTTCGCCGTTCCAGCAGATTGCTGTGGCGGGCGATGAACATCGCTGCCGGATCAATGCCCTTGGTGCGCAGGATGTGCAGGCGGGTGGCGGCTTCGGTCAGCACGGCCAGGTTGCGGCCGGGCATCACCGGCAGGGTGATCAGCGGAACGTCGAGGTCCAGCACATGGCGGGTGCCCGAGTCGCCGGTCAGGCGCTCGTAGCCATGCGGGGTGGGTTCGGTCATCGGCTTGGTCAGGTGGACGATCAGCCGAAGGTACTTGTTCTTCTTTACAGCCGTGTCGCCGAACATCTCGCGCACATTCAGCACGCCCAGGCCGCGCACTTCCAGCAGGTCCTGCAGCAGTTCGGGGCAGGTGCCGTCGAGCACGTCCGGGGCGATCTGGGTGAATTCGGGCGCATCGTCGGCCACCAGGCGATGGCCGCGGCTTAGCAGCTCCAGCGCCAGCTCGCTCTTGCCCGACCCGGCCTCACCGGTGATCAGCACGCCGATGGAATAGATCTCCATGAACACGCCATGCAGGATCACCCGCGGCGCCAGCGTGCGCGCCAGGTGGTAGGACAGGTGGTTGAGCAGTTCGTGGCCGCGCTTGGGCGACAGCCACAGTGGTGTACCGGATTCATCGGCGGCCGCGCGCAGGTCTTCCGGGCACGCCTGGTTGCGGGTCAGCACCAGCGCCAGCGGATGCGACTGCATGATCTTCTCGATGGTCTCCCAACGCTGGCGGGGTTCCAGCGCGTCCAGCCAGGACAGTTCCTCGGTGCCCAGGATCTGCACCTTGTTGGGATAGATCGCATTGAGGTAGCCGGCCAGTGACGGACGCCGCGAGACCGTGTTGCCGGCCTCCAGCTCGCGTTTCTCACCGGATTTGCCAGCGGCCCAGCGCAGCCCCAGCCGCTCGCGCTGCTGTTCGAACAGTTCACGGGCGGTGATGCTGGTATTCATGCGGCACTCGCAGGTGGGGTCATGTCCAGCGCCTCGCGCAGCGCCCGGGCATCGCCGGCTTCGCGCAGGGCCTGGCGGATGTCCGGTGCGGAAAACAGCTCGGCCAGCTCGGACAGCAGCATCAGGTGCTGGTGGGTGTAGTGGGCGGGGACGGCCATCGCGAACACCAGGTCCACCGGTTCGTCGCCGCCGAAATCGACCGGGGTCGCCAGTCGCAGCAGGGCGCCACGGGGGCGGTCCAGGGTCGGCGCGCGGCCGTGGGGGATGGCGATGCCGTGGCCGATCGCGGTGCTGCCCAGGGCTTCGCGCTGGCACAGGTTCAGATAGATCTGTTCGGCGTTGGCCTGGCGGCAGGCCAGCAACCCGGCGGCGGCCTGCAGGACGCTGTCACGGTCGGTGGCCGTGCAGAGCTGGGTCTGCACGGCCGCCAGGAGGTCAGTCAGGGGCATGTCTGCGGGGAACGGTGGCGATCAGCCACCATTGTCGCCCACCGGCAGCGGTGCGTGCTGCTGTTTTTTCTCCTTGTGCTTGATGACCAGGCGGTCAAGCTTGTCCGCGAGCAGGTCGATCGCGGCATACATGGTCTGGCCGCCGGCCTCGGCGTGCAGGGTCTGCCCCGGAATGTTGAGGCTGGCGTCGACGTGGTGTTCGGTCTTCTGCAGCTTGAGGGTCACCCGCGCTTCGCAGTGCTGGTCGAAGTGTTTTCCGATCCGGGCCAGCTTCTCCTCTACATAGGACTGCAGGGCCGGGGTGACTTCGACGTCTTTGCCAAACGTTTCGATGCGCATCGGGTTTCTCCTGTGTTCGGATGTGCCAATGAACCTCTCCGCCGGGCGCGGCGGCGCGTCAAGCGATTCTGACCCTTTCGTGCGAGGCGGAAATGTTCATGGCTTCACGATACTTCGCCACGGTGCGTCGCGCTACTGGAATTCCCGACGATTTGAGCAGGTCAGCCAGCTTGGCGTCAGAAAGCGGCTTGCGCGGGTTCTCGTCGTCGATCAGGCGGCGGATCATCGCCTGGATGGCCGTGCTGGACGCCTCGCCACCGCCTTCGGTATCGATACCCGAGGCGAAGAAGGCGCGCAGCGGCAGGGTGCCGCGCGGCGTGCGCACGTGCTTGCGGGCGATCGCGCGCGACACCGTGGATTCGTGCAGGCCCAGCTCGGCGGCGATCTCGCGCAGGGTCAGCGGGCGCAGCGCCTGCTCGCCGAATTCGAGGAAGCCGGCCTGTTGCAGGATCAGGCTGCGCACCACCCGCAGCAGGGTTTCGCCGCGCTGCTGCAGGCCCTTCAGCAGCCAGCGCGCCTCCTGCAGCTGGCCGCGCAGGTAGCCGGCGTCGGCCTCGCCACAGCGGCGGATCAGCTGTTCGTAGCCACGGTGGATCACCACCTTCGGCCCGGCATGGGCCGCCAGCGCTGCGCGCCAGATGCCGTTCTGCCGCCACACCACCACGTCGGGCACCACATAGGTGTCCTGCGACAGCGGCGCGATCTGCGTGCCCGGACGCGGGTCCAGCGAGCGCAGCAGCGCGACCGCCGTCTCGACCTCGTCCAGCGGCTGTTTCAGTTCATGCGCCAGCCCGGAGACGCCACTGCGCGGCAGCCGTTCCAGCGGGCCTGCGGCAATCTGTCGCGCCAGCGCCAGCCCCGGCGTGTCGGCAGGCAACACGTCCAGCTGCAGCTGCAGGCACTCGCCGAGCGTGCGCGCGGCAACGCCGACCGGGTCGAAACGCTGGATGCGATGCAGCACCGCGAGGATTTCATCCTCACCGGCATGGACCGCCGGCAGCAGGGTTTCGGCGATGGTGGCCAGCGGTTCGCGCAGGTAACCATCGTCGTCCAGCGCATCGATCAGTGCAGCGCCGATGCTGCGGTCATGCGTGGAAAGATGCGACAGGTGCAGCTGCCACAGCAGGTGGTCGGCCAGCGTCTCGGTTTCCGCCACGCGCTCGGCGGCACTGCCGGTGTCATCGTCATCGTCGAAGCTGCCACCACTGCCGGCGGCACTCCAGTCGAGTTCGGCCGGCGCCCAGTCGTCGCCGTTGTCGGTGCGTTCGGCGGGCGCGTCGGCATCGGTGCTGTCGCTGGCCTCATTGGCGGCACTGCTGTCGTTGCTGTCGGCCCAGTCCAGCAGCGGATTGCTCTCCACGGCCTGGGCGATTTCAAGCTCCAGCTCGGTCGTGGACATCTGCAGCAGCTTGATCGCCTGCTGCAGCTGGGGCGTGAGCACCAGCTGTTGTCCCAACGATGTCTGCAGCCGAGTCTTCATGCCTGTGCCGAACGGAAGGAAAGGGACCCGGCGCCTGCGGTCACAGCTTGAAGGAATCCCCAAGGTAGACGCGACGTACGTCGGCGTTGTCCAGGATCGCCTCCGGCGAGCCCTGGGCCAGCACGGTGCCCTCGGCGAGGATATACGCGCGGTCGCAGATTCCCAAGGTCTCGCGCACGTTGTGGTCGGTGATCAGCACGCCGATGCCACGCTGCTTGAGATGGGTGACGATGCGCTGGATTTCACCCACCGAGATCGGGTCGACACCGGCAAACGGTTCGTCGAGCAGGATCAGGCGCGGCTGCGCGGCCAGTGCGCGGGCGATCTCGCAGCGACGACGTTCGCCACCGGACAGACTGGCGCCGAGCTGGTCGGCCACATGGCCCAGCTGCAGTTCGTCGAGCAGGCTGTTCAATTCGCGTTCGCGGCCGGCCGAATCCAGGTCTTCGCGAAGCTCCAGTACCAGGCGGAGGTTGTCGGCCACCGTCAGCTTGCGGAACACCGACGGCTCCTGCGGCAGGTAGCCCACGCCCTGCTTGGCACGGGTGTACATCGGATCGCTGGTGATGTCCTTGCCGTCGAGCACGATGCTGCCGGCATCGGCGGCGACCAGGCCGACGATCATGTAGAAGCAGGTGGTCTTGCCGGCACCGTTGGGGCCGAGCAGGCCCACCACTTCACCGGCGTCGAGGGTCAGCCCGAAGTCCTTCACGACTTCGCGCTGCTTGTAGCGCTTGCGCAGGCCCTTGGCGACGAGCATTACTTCTTGCTCCCGGCCGGCTTGGCCGACGTGCTGGCCGGCGCCGCCGCCTTGGGCGTGGCCGCCGGCTGTGCCGCCGCGTTCTTGTTCTTCGGCGGAATGACGGTGCGCACGCGGCTGCCATCGCCACCGGAATTCATTTCGCCGCTACGGGTGTTGTAGACCATGCGCTGGCCGGCATTGGTGCCGCGCGCGCTGGTGACCTTGTAGTTGCCGGTCAGGGTGATGATCTCGGTCTTGATGTCGTAGTCGATGCGATCAGCCACCGCGTCCATCCAGGTGCCATCGTCGAGCTGCTGCTTCATCGTGGCCTGCTTGCCGGTGAACACCGCACGCACGGCCTCGCCGTCCTTCAGGTAGATCTCGGCTTCGGACGAGCGGATGTCCAGCGAGCCCTGGGTGACGGTCACGCCCTGCGAGAGCACGGTCTTGCCATCGCCGGTGAGCACGCCCGACTGCGCGCCGGAGTCGATGTTCATGTTCTCGTTGCGGTCGGTGGACTTGGCAAAGGCAGCGCTGGGAACAAGGAGACCGAGCGCGAGTACGGCTGCAAAGGGAATCTTCATCGGGGTCCGTTCTACCGGTGGGGCCGCCCGGGAAACCGGGGGCGGATGGGTGGGCTGCCTGCCTTGCGCCTGTCCGGGGACGTCGCAGGAGGGCGGCGGAATCAGCGTCGGGGCGTGTAACGGCCCTTGGACTGGCTGAGGAAATGATACGTGTTGTTCTTCGAATCCACCTCGAAGCCAACGCCGGACTGTTCCATGCCGGGGCGGGTCATGGTGACCAGCGCATCGGTGCGGGCACGGTTCTCCTTCGGGAACACGTCCAGGTGGTCGGTGCGGAAGGTGGTCGGCACCACGCCCGGATCGGCCGGGCTGTCGCCGGCGACATTGCCGCGCAGCTTCATCTGGTCGCCCTTGGCGCTGAGCCAGCCGGTCTCGGCACGCAGGGTCCAGTGCTTGCCATCCTTGTCCGGCATCTCGAACAGCGGCGTGGCGATGTTGATGGTCTGGTCGCCACGCTGGCGCTCCAGCAACGGTGCGCGCAGGGTGGTCGATTCCTTGCCGTGCTCATCCAGGGCGACGACCTGGAAGTCGTGCAGGACGTAGTCCACGCCGACATCTTGGCCGGCAGTGGCCGGACCCTTGTCGCGGTTGCGCAGGGCCGCCCAGCTGCTGAGCAGGGCCGCCAGCAGCAGGCCGATGCCGAGCAGGGTGCGCCAGTTCAGGCTCGGCAGGTTCATGCGCCGAACCTCGCCAGGACCGCGTCCACATGTCCCTGCGCGGCCAGCAGGATGTCACACAGCTCACGGGCTGCACCACGTCCGCCATCGGCGCGGGTCTGCCAATGCACGCGCTCGGCGATCCACGGGTGGGCGTTGGCCGGCGCCACCGCCAGGCCGACCGCGCCCAGCGGTGCCAGGTCAGGCAGGTCGTCGCCCATGAAGGCCACCTGCTCCAGGCCGATGCCGTGCTGCGCACACAGCGCCTGCACGCTGGCCAGCTTGTCGCCCACGGCGATCTGGGTATCGATGCCGAGGTCGGCGCCGCGCCTGAGCGCGGACTGGCTGTTGCGCGCGGTGATCAGCACGGGGTGGATGCCGTGCTGCTGCAGCAGTTTCAGGCCCAGGCCATCCTGCACGAAGTACGCCTTGCTCTCGTTGCCGTCCTTGTCGTAGTACAGCCGACCGTCGGTGAGGGTGCCGTCCACGTCGAAGCAGGCCAGGCGGACGCGGGCCGCGGCGGCATGCAGGTGGGCGGGGAAGGCGGGCAGGGGGGACCAGGGCATCAGGGTGGCAGGCTCGGTGGATTCGGGTTGGGACGGTACAGACTGAATGGGGTCTACGGACTGTCGGTTAAACCACCCGGGCCCGCAACAGGTCATGAATGTTCAGGGCACCGACCGCCCGGCCCTGGTCGTCAACCACGATCAGGCCCGTGATCTTGTGGGTCTCCATCAGCCGGGCAGCCTCCACCGCCAGCTGGTCGGCGCCGATGGTACGTGGGTTGCGGGTCATCACATCGGCGATCTTCGCGGTGCGCACGTCCAGCGCGCTGTCCAGCGCCCGGCGCAGGTCACCGTCGGTGAACAGGCCGATCAGCACACCGTCGGCATCGACCACGGCGGTCATGCCCAGCCGCTTGCGGCTCATTTCGACCAGCGCCTCGCTGAGGCTGGCGTCGGCCCCCACGCTGGGCAGGTCCTCCCCGGTGTGCATGACGTCGGTGATATGCAGCAGCAGGCGGCGGCCGAGGCTGCCGGCCGGGTGCGAGCGGGCGAAATCGTCGGCGGTGAAGCCGCGTGCGTCGAGCAGGGCCACGGCCAGCGCATCGCCCATCGCCAGCGAGGCGGTGGTGCTGGAGGTCGGCGCCAGCGCCAGCGGGCAGGCCTCGGCCGGCACGCTGACGTCCAGGTGGATATCGGCGGCGGTGGCCAGGCTGGACTGCGGGCGGCCGGTCATGGAAATCAGCACGTTGCCCTGGCGCTTGAGCACCGGCAGCAGCATCAGCACTTCGTCCGATTCGCCCGAATAGGACAGGGCCAGCACCACGTCGGCCTCGGTGATCATGCCCAGGTCACCATGGCCGGCTTCGCCCGGATGCACGTAGAACGCGGGAGTGCCGGTGGAGGCCAGCGTAGCGGCGATCTTGCGGGCGATGTGCCCGGACTTGCCCATGCCGGTGGCGACCACCCGGCCGCGGCTGGCCAGGATCGCCTGGCAAGCCTGCTGGAAGGCCTCGCCGAGGCGGTCGGCCACGGCATCCAGCGCCTGCCGCTCGATCTCGAAGACGCGGCGGCCGCTGGCGACCAGGCCGGCAGGGTCGACGGAACGGGGGGGCAACAGGGATTCGGCCATGCGGACGCCACGCAGCGGAAGTAGAATGGAGGCACATTTTATTAGGAAAGCCCGTTGGACGCCGACACCATCCGCAACCTGATCGAAACCGGCCTGCCCGGCGCCCGCGCCGACGTGCAGGGCGACGATGGCGTGCATTTCGAAGCGACCGTGGTCTGCGAGGCCTTTGCCGGCAAGATGCCGCTGGCCCGCCACCGGATGGTCTATGCCACCCTGGGCGACCTGATGGGCGGCGCGATCCACGCGCTGGCGCTGAAAACCGTGACCCCGGCCGAAGCCGGCTGAACCGCAGAAGATCCCGAATACATGGCCAAGATCGTTGTGACCGGCGGCGCTGCGCTGCACGGTGAAGTGAGCATCTCCGGCGCCAAGAACGCCGTCCTCCCCATTCTCTGCGCGACCCTGCTGGCCGATGCGCCGGTGGAGATCACCAACGTGCCGCACCTGCACGATGTGGTCACCACGGTGAAGCTGCTGGGTGAACTGGGTGCCAAGGTCACCATCGACCAGGGCACGCTGTCGCGCGGCAGTGCGATCGTGGTCGACCCGCGTCCGGTCAACCAGCATGTCGCCCCGTACGAGCTGGTCAAGACCATGCGCGCCTCGATCCTGGTGCTGGGCCCGCTGCTGGCCCGCTTCGGCGCGGCGGAAGTGTCGCTGCCCGGCGGCTGCGCGATCGGCTCGCGTCCGGTCGACCAGCACATCAAGGGCCTGCAGGCGCTGGGCGCCGAGATCGTGGTCGAGAACGGCTTCATCAAGGCCACGGCCAAGCGCCTGAAGGGCGGCCATTTCACCTTCGACATGGTCAGCGTTACCGGCACCGAGAACGTGCTGATGGGCGCGGTACTGGCCGAAGGCACCACCATCCTCGACAACTGTGCGATGGAACCGGAAGTGACCGATCTGGCGCATTGCCTGATCGCGCTGGGCGCGAAGATCGAAGGCCTGGGCACTGCCCGCCTGGTCATCGAAGGCGTCGAGCGCCTGTCCGGCGGCCGCCATGAAGTGCTGCCCGACCGCATCGAGACCGGCACCTTCCTGGTGGCTGCGGCGATGACCGGCGGCAAGGTCACGGTCAACCGTGCGCGCCCGAACACCATGGACGCGGTGCTGTCCAAGCTGGTCGAAGCCGGTGCGAAGATCGAGACCACCGACGACACCATCACCCTGGACATGCAGGGCAAGCGGCCGAAGGCGGTCAACCTGACCACTGCGCCGTACCCGGCGTTCCCGACCGACATGCAGGCGCAGTTCATGGCGCTCAACTGCGTGGCCGACGGCGTCGGCGTGATCAACGAAACGATCTTCGAAAACCGTTTCATGCACGTCAACGAGTTGCTGCGCCTGGGCGCGGACATCCAGGTCGAAGGCCACACCGCCATCGTGCGGGGCAGCGAGCACCTGAGTGGCGCACCGGTGATGGCCACCGACCTGCGTGCCTCGGCCTCGCTGATCCTGGCCGGCCTGATGGCCAGCGGCGAGACCACCATCGACCGCATCTACCACCTTGACCGTGGCTACGAGAACATCGAAGAGAAGCTGTCTTCGCTCGGTGCCACCATCCGGCGCGTGCCATGATCCTGCGCGGCAAGTTCAGCCCGCGTCGCAAGGCGCTGCTGGCGCTGGTGCTGATCGTGCTGGCGTGGCTGGGCTACGCCTGGTACGCCAACATCGCCATCACCCAGGGCATCGAGCAGAAGGACATGGACTGGAATGGCGATGGCACGGTCTCGCGCGACGAGATCATCGAGTCGTTCTATGCGGTTGCGGTGAATGACAGCCAGGACGGCAACCGCCATTGCCGCACCTTCGTCTGGCGCAGCACCGGCGAGCAGATCCGCGTGGACTGCCGTACCGAGTTCAAGCCGGCGGCGGCCGAAGAAAAGAAGTAAGAAAAACGCCCGCGAAAGCGGGCGTTTTCTTTTCGCGGGGCCCGGGGTCGGATCCCTTTCCATCGGAAAGGGCTCCGACCCCAGCCACACAACCGGGGTCAGAGCCCATCCCCGAGGGGATGGGATCCGACCCCGGCACTCAGTTCATCGCCTTGATGGTCAGGTCCAGGGCATCGCGGTCGTTCTCCCGCTGCAGCATGCGCGCCGGCACCGGGAACTCCGGCACGATCCAGGCGATCAGCTCCTTGTTGCCGTCGGCACGCGAGACCTTGGTCGCTTCGTAGCTCTTGCCGCCCACGGTGATCGACTCCTTGCCGATCACGCGGTAGGTCATGTTCTTGATGCGGCCTTCGTCGACCATGCGATAGGTCAGCGGCTTGCCGGCGGCGAGGTCACGGGCGATCGCCAGGTTGATCAGCAGCGCGTCCATGTCACCGGATTTCAGTGCGATAGGTCCAGCGCGGTCCGGCTTGATGTCGCCGGTCCAGGTGGCCTGGTTGCTGGTCCAGTTGTAGTTGGCCTGCACGTTGCGCTTCTTCACCAGCAGCGCCGAACGGTCCTGGCTGCTGAGCGGGCGCAGCTGGCCGCGCACTTCTTCGAACACGGTGCTCTGGCTCAGGTCGGCCAGCTGGTTCTTCACCTGCAGCGTGTAGCGCCACTTGTTGGCACCCTCGCTGCTCAGCGTCATGCTGCCATTGGCCTGCATGCCCATGTAGCTGGCCAGGTAATCGGCCTTGAACGGCTGCAGGGCCATGGCCGGCAGGCTGGCCACCGACAGCGCGGCTGCAGCGATCCAGGTGAGGGGGCGGGTCAGGGTGCTCATGCTCAGACTCCTTGGTATTCGATCAGGCGCAGATCGACGCGGTCTTCGCCGTCTTCGCGTTGCAGGATGCGCACCGGGGTGGGGACACCGTTGGCGATCCAGAGGATGGTTTCGTTGTTGCCGCCGTTGGTCCGGTAGACCCGCAGCGCGTTGTAGGACAGGTCGCCGACCTCGACGTTCTCGGTCTGCGGCGCGGCCTGGTAGTCGTGCTGGCGGACCTTGCCCATGTCCACGTAGCGGTAGTGCATGGTGGCACCCGGACGGGCATCCCGCATGATCGCCAGGTTGATCAGCAGGGCGCTCTGGTCGCCCGGCTGCAGCGGAATCGGCTGCGCACGCTTCTTCTCGACGTCGCCGGTCCACTGCGCGGTACCGGCCTGCCAGTTGTACGTGCCGACCGCCTTCTTGCCCAGGAACAGGCCCTTGCGCACCGTGCTCTGGCTCAGCGGTGCATAGGCGCCGGCGCGCTCCTCGAACACCGTGCTCTGCTCGATGTTCAGGCCCAGCACGCTGGCAAAGCCGCGGCGGCCGACCACCTGCATGTCGACCCGCCACTGGTTGCCGCCGGTATGGGTGACCTGCATGCTGGCGTCGCCGGCCTCCTTGCCTTTGTAGAAGGCCTGGTAGGTGGCGCTGAACGGCTGCAGCGGCGGCGGTTCCCACGCCAAGGCCGGCAGGGCCGGGGCCGCCGCTTCGGCCGGCGGTTGCACCGCTGGCACCGGCGCCGGAGCCGGCGAGGCGGCAGGCGCCTGCGCCTGGCCCCAACCCACGCCGGGAAGCACGACAAGCGACAGCAGCAGTGAAGTGGACAGCAGGGTCGTGGTCTTCATGGAAGAGAGGAGCCGCAGGAGGTGGGCAGGATGCCAGCCCCGCAGTCAGCGGGGCGTGTGCGTGGGCGTTACCGGTTCAGGTTCCCGGCGGAATCTAGGGCCAGCGGGCTAAACAGGGGGTGACCGTCCAGTTGCGGCTGGCCCTCCCGTTCAGTCAGGCGGCCGGCGCACAGCAGCTGCAGCGTGGCGATCAGCAGGGGATGCTCCACCGCCAGCACACGCGCGGCCAGGGTGTCGGCGTCATCGCCGGGCAGCACCGGTACCCGCACCTGGGCCAGCACGGCGCCGGCGTCCAGCTCGGGTACGACCAGGTGCACGCTGGCACCGTGCTCGGCATCGCCTGCATCCAGTGCCCGCGCATGCGTGTCCAGCCCCTTGTGCAGCGGCAGCAGTGACGGGTGGATGTTGACCAGGCGGCCATTGAAGCGCTGCACGAAGGCGGCGCCGAGTATGCGCATGTAGCCGGCGCAGACGATCCAGTCCGGTGCGACCGCGGCCAGTGCGTCGCCCAGTGCCTGCTCGTAGGCGGCGCGGTCGTCGAATTCCTTCGGCGCATGCGCCCAGCGCAGGTTGGCGCTGACCCGCTGCAGCGCGGCGGCGGCCGGGCGGTCGGAAAATACGCCGACGACCTCGGCGCGCAGGCGTCCCGCAGCGATGGCATCGAGGATGGCCTGCAGGTTGCTGCCGCGGCCGGAGGCAAGCACGGCAATGCGGGTGGGCGCGGTCATTGCGGGGTACTCCGGCGGATCAGCGGCCAGGTCAGCAGGCTGCCCACGGTGGCCATCAGCATGTCGGCATGGGCGTCCCACATGTCGCCCTGCTGCCCGTTGTAGGCCTCGGCGGCGTCCGGCGACAGGGCGAGCGCGATGGCCCATTCGAACCACTCGTAGACCAGGCTGGCGCACATCACCGTCATCACCACCAGGGCGAAGGCCTGGCCGCGGCGCAGCGCCGGCCAGGCGTGACGTGCCAGCTGCAGCAGTGCCGGCGTGAAACAGACGCCGAACAGGAAGTGGATGAGGCGGTCGAAATGATTGCGCTGCCAGCCGAACGCCGCATTCGGCGACCAGCCGATCAGCGCCTGCGTCCACGCGTCGTAGGGAACGTTCGAGTACAGCCAGCGGGCGGCCACACAGTGCAGCGCGATGAAGCCGCAGATCGCGATGAAGGCACCGTTGCCCAGCCAGCCACCCCGGCGGTCGACCCACAGCAGGGCGCCCAGGCCGATCACGGTCAGCGTGCTGTGCAGCGCCTGCTCGGTGGGCCACAGCGGCTGGATCCAGCTGACCGCGAATACCGCCAGCACGGCAGCGAAGGCCAGCTTCTTGGGGCGCGAGAAACGGAAGGCGCTGGGCGAAGCGGTCGTGGGGAGGGCAGGCGCGGACATGGGAAGTCGATCAGGAAAGGGCGGGGCGTCTGCCGGCAAGTTCAGACGCGGAGATGGTCGCCGCGGTCGAACAGGGCGGCCATGTCAGGCTTGGACAGGAACACCCAGGCATAGGCGGTCAGGGCCATGCCCAGCGGGCCGGCCAGCACCGCCAGCCAGGCCGCGCGCTGGCACCAGGCCAGCCCGGTGCGGCGCGACAGCAGGCGCGCGGTGTGCAGCTGCACGAAGCCCAGCGCGGCAGCCAGCGCTGAAACGACGCCGTACACGGTGGCCAGTACCGCGCCATCGTCCAGCCCGCGCGAGCTGGCAACCAGGCCGATGAAACCGAGGAAGGCCAGCGCGGCCATCCAGTGGAAAACCGCCAGCGCGTAGAACAGCACCTTCAGCGTCTGCAGGTGGCTGCCCAGCTGAAGGTGCGCCAGGGTCTGCTGCGGCAGCGGCGGAGGTGCGCCCGGGCTCGTCATGCCGCCGTGCCCGCTGTGTCGAACGCGGCCTTGACCTGCGGACGCAGCAGCGTGATCAGGCTGAGTACTCCCAGCACGGTACCGATCGGCGTGAACAGACAGGCCAGCCCGGCCACGATCAGGCACAGCAGGTAGCGGCGGCGGCGGGCCAGGCAACGGCCGGCGTAGGCCACGAACGCGCCCAGGGTGACGCCACCGAACACGATGACACAGCCGATCACGACGAACATCCAGCCGAACACGCGCTGTTCGGCCGGCGACGAGGGCTGGCCGCCGGAGTTCATCGGCAGGTTGCCGGTTAGCGCGGTGACGCCGAGCACGATGTGGACGATGAAGATCAGCGAGAACAGCGCGATCAGGCCGCCGACCACGTAGTGCGCGATTGACAGCATGCGCAGGTGGTCGGCGTCCTGGGGGCTGAACGCCGGTACCGCCGTCGTTGGCGGCGGCACGGGGGTAGGGGGCAGCGGGGGCATTGCGTCCATGCGGGCTCCTCGGGGCCGGGTTCAGCCGATGTGGACGCGCTCGGCGCCTTCAGCAGTGACCACCTGGCCGATGGTCCAGTGGTCCAGGCCCTGCGCCTTGACCGCCTCGGACACGGCGGCGACCTGGTCGGCTGCCACGATCAGCACGAAGCCGATGCCGCAGTTGAAGGTGCGCCACATCTCGCTATCGGCCACGGCGCCTTCCTTCTGCAGCCACTGGAACACCGGCGGCAGGGTCCAGGACGAGGCCTGGATGTCCAGGCCGAGGCCGTCGGGCACCACGCGGATGATGTTCTCGGTCAGGCCGCCACCGGTGATGTGGGCCATGCCGTGGATGGCCTCGCCGTGCGACTTCAGCAGTGCCAGGATCGGCTTCACGTACAGGCGGGTCGGTGCCATCAGCGCGTCGACCAGCTTCACGCCGCCCTCCAGCTCCAGGTCGGCCGGGCGGCCGGCGCGGTCGTAGATGCGGCGCACCAGCGAGTAGCCGTTGGAGTGCGGGCCGGACGAGGCGATGCCGATCAGCACGTCGCCGGCGGCCACGCTGGCGCCGTCCTTCAGCTCGCTCTTCTCGACCGCGGCGACCGTGAAGCCGGCCAGGTCGTACTCGCCCGGGGCATACATGTCGGGCATTTCAGCGGTTTCGCCGCCGATCAGCGCGCAGCCGGCCTCGGTGCAGCCGTTGGCGATGCCGCCCACGACCGCTGCGGCGGTGTCGATGTCCAGCTTGCCGGTGGCGAAGTAGTCCAGGAAGAACAGCGGCTCGGCACCCTGCACCAGCACGTCGTTCACGCACATGGCGACCAGGTCGATGCCGATCGTATCGTGGCGGTTCAGCTGGTGGGCCAGCTTCAGCTTGGTGCCCACGCCATCGGTACCCGACACCAGCACCGGCTCGCGGTACTTGTTGGACAGGTCGAACAGGGCGCCGAAGCCGCCCAGGCCGCCCATCACTTCCGGGCGGAAGCTGCGCTTGACCAGGGGCTTGATCCGCTCGACCAGCGCGTTGCCGGCGTCGATGTCGACACCCGCGTCACGGTAGGTGAGGGGGGAAGGGGCGGAAGACGGGGTGTTGGTCACGGGCGTCGGCGCTGGCAGGGGTTGAATGAGCGATTTTAACAGGCCGCATTGGCGCAAAGGCCGTATTCGGGCAACAATTCCCCCGGATTCGTCGAGCCAATGGATGTCCTGATGCGCCGCAGCCTGATTCTGACCCTGCTCCTTGCACTGAGCCTGCCGGTGGCCACGATGGCCCAGAGCGGCCTGCGCACCGAGGGAGATGTCGCCACCGCTTCGGGGGCCTACGAGGCCGAAGTGCCCGTCAACAGCCAGGCCGAGGCCGATCGCAACGGTGCCCTGGCCCGTGCCCTGAGCGTGGTGCTGGGCAAGCTGTCCGGCGATCGCAACGTGATGTCACGCCCCGGCGTGGTGCAGGCGCTGCGCAATGCCAAGGACTACGTGGCCAGCTACGACTACAAGCAGGACCAGAGCGTGGGTGCCAGCGGCGCACCGAGCTTCCGGACCCTGCTGGTGGCCCGCTTCCGCGAGGATGACGTCGATTCGCTGGTCTCGGCGCTGGGCCTGCCGCTGTGGCCGCAGCCGCGACCGAAGCCGGTGCTGTGGCTGGCCGTCGACGACGGCAGTGGCCCGCGCCTGGTCAGCGTGCAGCAGGCCAATGCCGCCCGCCCGCTGCTGAACCGCGCCATCGAGCGGGGTTACAAGCTGGGCCTGCCCAGCGGCGGTGCTGCCGAACAGGCCCTGGCCGGTGCCATCTGGCGCCAGGACAGCGCCGCCGTGGCCCGTGCCTCCTCGCGCTACTCGCCGCCGATGCAGCTGATCGGCAAGCTGTACCGCGCCAATGGTGGCTGGCAGGCGGACTGGGTGTTCGTCGACAACGGCCGCGAACTGAACAAGTGGACCAGCAAGGACGCCAACGCCATGCGCGCGATGGCCGCCGGTGCCGACGGTGCCGCCGATGCGCTGGTCAAGCGCTATGCCAAGGCCGGCGTGGCCGTCGGCCAGGCCGGCACCTACCGCCTGGTGGTGACCGGCATCAACAGCGCCGATGACTACCTGCGGCTGGCCGCTGGCCTGCGCGAGGTGCCGGTGGTGCGCAACGTCACCCCGCTGCACGCCTCGGCCGGCCAACTGGAGCTGAGCGTGGAGATGACCACCGGCCTGGCCGGCTTCAACCGCATGCTTGGCGACAACGGCGTGCTGGTGCCAAGCGCGCCGCTGCCGGCCCTGCCGACCCCGATCGATGACACCACCGGTGCCCCGGTGGCCGCGCCGGTCAGCAACGAGTACCGCCTGCGATGATCCTGAGCCCGGAAGCTGAAATCGCGCAGTTCCTGCGCCGGCTGAAGTACATCCTGTTCGCCGGCCTGATCGGCTGGGTGGTGTGGCTGCTGGCGCCGATCCTGACCCCGTTCGTGCTGGCACTGGCGCTGGCCTGGCTGGGTGACCCGCTGGTGGACCGCATCGAGGCCACCGGCCGCTCGCGCATGACCGGCGTGGTGCTGGTGTTCGCAGCGATGGTGCTGGTGATCGTGGCACTGCTGCTGGTGCTGGTGCCGATGATCGAGCGCCAGATCACCACCCTGATCGCGGCCGCGCCGCAGGCGCAGGCGTGGCTGATGCAGACCGGCATCCCCTGGTTCGAGCACAAGACCGGCCTGGAAGTGATGCAGTGGCTGGATCCGGACCGCCTGATCGAATGGGTGCGCAGCCATTGGCAGCAGGCCGGCGGCTTCGCCACCACGTTCATGGGCTACGTCTCGCGTTCGGGCTTTGCGATGGTGACCTGGGTGGTCAACATCCTGCTGCTGCCGATCCTGGCGTTCTACTTCCTGCGCGACTGGGACAAGCTGGTCGAGCGGGTGGCCTCGGTGATTCCGCGCAACCAGATCGGCACCATCAGCGCGCTGGCGCGTGAATCCAACGAGGTGCTGGGTGCGTTCATCCGTGGCCAGTTCCTGGTGATGCTGGCGCTGGGCGTGATCTACGCCGGTGGCCTGTCGCTGGTCGGCCTCAAGCTGGGCCTGCTGATCGGCCTGATTGCCGGCCTGATCAGCTTCATCCCGTACCTGGGCGCGACCACCGGCGTGCTGATGGCGGTGATCGCCGCGCTGGTGCAGGCGCAGGGCTTCGACCTGAAGCTGCTGATCCTGGTCGGCGTGGTGTTCACCGTGGGCCAGCTGCTGGAAAGCTACGTGCTGACCCCGCGCATCGTCGGCGACAAGATCGGCCTGCACCCGGTGGCGGTGATCTTCGCGGTGATGGCCGGCGGCCAGCTGTTCGGCTTCCTCGGCATGCTGCTGGCGCTGCCGGTAGCGGCGGTGACCAACGTGCTGCTGCGCTATGCCCACCAGCGCTATCGGCAGAGCGAACTGTACGTGGGCGAGAAGCCGGCGATCGTGCTTGATGGCGTGGTCGACGCGCCCCATATCATCGTTCCGGACGACAAGGGCCCCGACCTGAAGTGATGGGTGTGCCGCAACTGCCGCTGGCCCTGCATTACCCGCGGGACCAGCGCCTGGAGACCTTCATCGGCGCGCCGGATGGCGCGCTGGCGCAGCTGCGCGCGATCGCGGTTGGCGCCAGCCACGACTGGGTCTACCTGGAAGGTGCGGCGGGAACCGGCAAGACCCACCAGGCGCTGGCGATGTGCTCCAGCGCCGAGCAGGCCGGACGGTTGCCGACGTACGTGCCGCTGGCCAGCGCCGCCGGCCGTGTCCGTGCGGCGCTTGATGGGCTGGAAGCGCGCGAACTGGTGGCGCTGGACGGCCTGGACGAGGTTGCCGGCAACCGCGAGGATGAGATCGCGCTGTTCGATTTCCACAACCGTGCGCGCGCTGCGGGCGTGACCGTGCTGTACACGGCACAGAAGACGCCGGGCGAACTGGGCCTGGTGCTGCCGGACCTGCGCTCGCGGCTGGGCCAGTGCGTGCGCGTGCTGCTGCAGCCGCTGGATGAGGAAGGACGGGCGGCGGTGCTGCGCGAGCGTGCACTGCGACGCGGCCTGGCCATCGACGAAGCGGCCATCGAGTGGCTGCTGTCGCACACCGGCCGTGAGCTGGGTGGATTGATCACCCTGCTGGACTGGCTGGACCGCGAATCGCTGGCGGCGAAGCGGCGGATCACCGTGCCGTTCCTGCGCCAGGTGCTGGAAGAAGGCCGGCCTCGTTACTGAGGGATGTTGTTCGGCAGGGCTGCGCCCTGCACCCGCGGTAGTGCCGGCCGCTGGCCGGCAACTTCAACAGCAACATCAAAAGCTGGCTTCCTGAGGGGAGGCGGGGTGGCTCAGGTTGCGGGGGACGGCGCAAGTACGTCCCTGTAGCCTCGATCGCGCCATCCATGGCGCTCACGCCCCCGCAACCTGAGCCACCCCGCCTTCGACAGGTTCCCGCGATCTGCCTGGTCTCTGTACTGCACTGCTGTTGGTGGGTGTCGACCTTGGTCGATACGTGTCTTGCTTGTGGTGGGTGACGACCGTTGGTCGTCACCAGAGCGAGCGCAGCGAAGCGATCCGCTTTTGATTTTCTTTCTTTCTTCCGTGGCTGGACGCGCACGGAAACTGTCAGGGGCCGGGCGGGGTGGATTCGCGGGGGTGTCCGCGGCATGGATGCCGCGGCCAAGCCCCCAGGGACGGGTTCACGGCGTCCCCCGCGAATCCACCCCGCCCGGCCAAGCAAGGCTACTGCTCTCAAAACGTCCAGCCACGAGGGGCTCAGCCGTTCGCCGCCAACTCCGCATCCAGCGCGCGCAGGCGATCCACGGTGCCGACGTCGGTCCAGCGCCCGCGATGGTGCTGCCCGGTCATCAACCCCTGCGCCATGAAGTGCTTCTGCAGCGGCACCACCGAGAACTTCGGTGGCAGCCGCTCGCTGCCCGGCGCATCGCCGATCACCGCGCGCCAGTCGGCCACGATCGAAGGACGGTACACGCCGATGCCGGCATAGGTCAGGCATGGTCCTTCGCGGTCGTGGTGCAGGAACCCCTGTGCATCCAGGCGGTAGTCACCATTCGGGTGCTGAACCGGATTGTCGACCAGCACCAGGTGCGCCTGGCCCTGCGGCTCGCGCGGCAGCGTGGCGAAATCGAAATCGGTCCAGATGTCGCCGTTCACTACCAGGAACGGGGCATCGCCCAGCACCGGCAGGGCGTTGAGGATGCCGCCGCCGGTTTCCAGCGGGGTCTGCCCTTCGTACAGGAAATGCAGGCGCAGGCCCCACTGGCTGCCATCGCCAAGCGTCGCCGGGAACTGTTCGGCCAACCATGCGGTGTTGACCACCACCTCTCGCGCGCCGAGTGCGGCCAGGCGTTCCAGGTGCCAGACGATCAACGGCTTGCCAGCCACTTCCAGCAGCGGCTTGGGCGTGTGCAGGGTCAGCGGGCGCATGCGCTCGCCGAGGCCGGCGGCAAAGACCAGCGCCTTCATCGGGCCACGCGCATCGGCGCGCCCAGCTCGGCCAGTGCCGGCTTGATGCGGTCGTCCAGCAGCTGCTGCAGCGGTGCCAGCTCGCGGTAGCGCGGCAGCACTTCATCCAGATAGGTGATGAAGCGCGGTGCGTCGTCGAGGTAATGGCCCTTGTTGTCGCGGTAACGCAGCCGGCAGAACAGGCCCAGGATCTTCACGTGGCGCTGGATGCCCATCCAGTCGGCATCGCGCAGGAAGGTGGCGCGGTCGGGCACCGGCAGGCCGGTGTCGCGGGCGCGCTCGTGATACTGCGCCAGCCATTCGTCCACGCGTTGCAGTGGCCAGCTCAGGAAGGCGTCCTTGAACAGGCTCACCGCATCGTAGGCGATCGGGCCGCGCACCAGGTCCTGGAAATCCAGGACCGCGGGGCCGTCGTCGACCGGCATCAGGTTGCGCGGCATGTAGTCGCGGTGGGTCATCAGCTGGGCCTGGCCCAGCGCGTTGTCCATCAGGCGGCGATGCACCAGCTGCAGGCCTTCGATCTCGCCGCAGTCCAGTTCAAGGTTCAGGTGGCGCTGCAGGAACCATTCGTCGAACAGGCCGGCATCGCGCTGCAGCAGTGCTTCGCCGAACTGGCCGAAGTCGGCCGGCACCGGGATCGCCTGCAGGCGCAGCAGCTGCTCGATCGAACGACCGAACCATTCGTCAGCGTTGCGCTCGTCGAGGATCCTGGCCAGGGTCGGGCCGCCGAGATCTTCCAGCAGCAGGAAGCCGGCATCCAGGTCCTGCGCGAGCAGCATGGGCACGCGCAGACCGCTGTCGTGCAGCAGGCCGCGCATGCGCAGCCACGGCCGCGGATCTTCCAGCCCCGGCGGGGCGTCCATCACGATGTGGCTGCCGCGCGTGCTGGTGGTGCGCCAGTAGCTGCGCATGCCGGCGTCAACCGAAGCGCGTTCGACCACCGCGTTGGCATCATCGAGCTGGGTACGGGCCCACTGCAGGCGCTGCGCGCTGCGCTGGGGATCGGAGGCGGGTTCGGTCATGCGGGCATATCCGGGCGCGCCGGGCGCGCCAACGTCGGCAACAGGAAGGGAAGGGGGAGCGGCGTCAGCGGCGACCGCTGAACAGGCGCAGGACGGCCAGCACGGCCACCGCGCCCACCACCGCGCCGAGGAAACCGGCCGGTTCGCCGGGGGCGTACCAGCCCATGTACTGGCCGAACCAACCGGCCAGCAGGGCACCAAGGATGCCCAGCACGATGGTCAGCAGGCAGCCCATGCGGTTGTTGCCGGGCATGAAGAAACGCCCGAGCAGGCCGACGAAGAAGCCGACCAGCAGGATGTACAGCCAGCTGCTGCTGCCGAACAGACCATTCATGCGCGCGGATTCCGCTTGAGTGTGGACGCAGCCTAGCAAGGCCAGGCTGCGTCCGTCACGAGTGCCGGATCAGCAGCAGCCGTGGTCGCCGTGGCGGGTGCCGCTGTCGGCAGCCACCGGCGAGCCGCTGGTCTCGCCGCGCAGGCTGGCGGCGTAGTGCTCGCTGATCACCTTGGACACACAGGCGGTGACCTTCTTGCCCATCGGGATGTGCAGGAACTCGTTCGGGCCATGCGCATTGGAGTGCGGGCCGAGCACGCCGGTGATCATGAACTGCGCGCCCGGGAACTTCTCGCCCAGCATGCCCATGAACGGGATCGAGCCGCCTTCGCCCATGTACATCGCCGGCTTGCCGAAGAAGGCCTGGCTGGCGTCGTCGATGGCCTGGGTCAGCCACGGCGCCATCGCCGGGGCATTCCAGCCGGTGGAGGCCTTTTCCAGGTCCAGGGTGACCTGCGCGCCGTTCGGCGGGTCGCGCAGCAGTGCTTCCTTCAGCAGCTCGCCGCAGGTCTTGCCATCGGCGGTCGGCGGCAGGCGCAGCGACAGCTTCACCGAGGTCTGCGGACGCAGCACGTTGCCGGCCGATTCCAGCGGCGGCATGCCACCGACGCCGGTGACCGACAGCGCCGGGCGCCAGGTACGGTTGAGCACCAGCTCGGTCAGGTCCTCGTTCATGGGGCGCAGGCCGTCGACCATCGGGAACTTCTCGAAGATCTCGGTATCCACCACTTCGGCGGCACGCTTGGCCTGTTCCAGGCGCTCGGCCGGGATCTCCACGTTCATGCCGTCGATCAGGATGCGGCCGGTGTCCTGGTCCTCGATGCGCGAAAGGATCTGGCGCAGCAGGCGGAAGCTGGACGGGATCACGCCGGAGGCATCGCCGGAATGCACGCCTTCGTTGAGCACCTTCACGGTGAAATTGCCGCCGGTCAGGCCGCGCAGCGAGGTGGTGCACCACAGCTGGTCGTAGTTGGCGCAGCCCGAATCCAGGCAGACCACCAGCGACGGCTTGCCGATGCGGTCGGCCAGGTGGTCGACGTAGGCCGGCAGGTCATAGCTGCCGGACTCTTCACACGCTTCGATCAGCACCACGCAGCGGGCGTGCGGAAGGCCCTGGGCCTGCAGTGCCAGTACCGCAGCCAGCGAGCCGAAGATCGCGTAGCCGTCGTCCGCACCGCCGCGGCCGTACAGCTTGTCGCCGCGCAGGACCGGGGTCCACGGGCCGAGGTCGTCGTCCCAGCCGGTCATTTCCGGCTGCTTGTCCAGGTGGCCATAGAGCAGGATGGTGTCGTCGCCGGTTTCGGCGCCGGTAGCCGGAATTTCCAGGAAGATCAGCGGGGTACGGCCTTCCAGGCGCACCACTTCAACCTTCAGGCCGGGCAGCTGCTGGGCCTTGGCCCAGTTCTCCATCAGGGTGACCGCCTGTTCCATGTAGCCGTTCTGCACCCAATTGGCGTCGAACATCGGCGACTTGTTGGGAATGCGGATGTAGTCGACCAACTGCGGGACGATTTCGCTGTCCCACTTGTCATTGACGAATTGGCCGAGCTTGGCGCTGTCCATCTGAAACTCCGGTTGCATGGGCTGATCCGGCCATTCTACGCCTGTGCCGCGGGTAGGGTTTTTCCTACATCACGTCGGGTATTTGGCTGGCTTACGGAAATCCGGGAAACCGATAGGCTGTGCACATGTGGTGACGGACACTGTTCCTGCCGACGGGATTGCCGGTCGGGGCGGCCAGAATCACAGGGAGATACACGTCGTGCCTTGGTTTGTCGTGTTGAGGGCGCTGGTGCTGGTAGTGGGGATCGCTGGGGCGCATGCCGCCGAACCGATCGACATCAACCGCGCCGATGCCCAGGCGCTGCAGCAGGGATTGACGATGGTCGGAGCCGCCAAGGCCGAGGCGATCGTCGAGCACCGGCGCAGACACGGCCCGTTTCATCGCGTCGAGGACCTGACGCAGGTGAAGGGAATAGGGAAAGCGATCGTCGAACGGAATCGACAGCGGATCACCGTAGGCAACAGGTTGTTGCCGGCGGATCCGGTACCCGGATCGGTACCGGTGCGGACCGTACCCAGGCGCTGACAGCAGGAATCGTCGGAACCGGCAGGAGGCTGGTTCACCGGTCACGGACAGGAAGGCCGTGACCACCGACCGCCGCAGGACGCGGCACCAATCACCAGGATGGTGGCATCACAGACCTGTGGAAGGGGCTGAGATACAAACAGGACAGACGCGGCCGCGTGCAGGATGCAACGCTACCCCCACAGCGCAGGATGCGAGGGGGCGGCAGCAGGCCGACAAGGACGTAACGATTGCCCGGCACGACACATGGCTGTGTCGCCGGGCAATTTCATTTCCGGCGCCTGGTTTTGCCGCGGCCACCACGGGCCGATGGTGTACGGTGGCCGCTCCGCATGGAAAGGACCCCGCTGGATGCTTGTGCACCGCCCCACGACCCTGATGCTCGCCCTGGCACTGACCCTGCCACTGCTGGCCCATGCCGCTGCGCCGACGCCGACAGCCAAGCCTGCGGCCGAAGCCAGCACCGCCGACGTGCGCGGGCCGACCGACCTGAAACCGGGCGAGTACCTGTGGCATCCGGAAATCTCGCCGACCGGCCCGATCGTGCTGGTGGTCAGCCTCGATGAGCAGCGTGCCTACGTTTACCGCAACGGCATCGCCATCGGCCTGACCACGATCAGCTCGGGCAAGGCCGGGCACGAGACGCCGACCGGCGTGTTCACCATCCTGCAGAAGGACAAGGACCACAGGTCCAACCTCTACAACAGCGCGCCGATGCCCTACATGCAGCGGCTGACCTGGGATGGCATCGCCCTGCATGGCGGCAGCCTGCCCGGGCATCCGGCCTCGCATGGCTGCGTGCGCCTGCCGCAGGCGTTCGCGCAGAAGCTGTTCAGCGAAACCCAGCGCGGCGATACGGTGGTGGTGGCCGACGCCAAGAGTTCGCCGATGACCCTGGCCTATCCTTCGGTGCTGGCCCCGGTCAACGCGCGCGGCCAGGCTTTGCCGGAAACCGAGGGCGGGGCCCCGGCGCAGGCCTGGTGGGACGACAGCGCAGCCCCGGCCGGGCAGGTCGGCATCCTGGTCAGCCTGCATGACCAGCGCCTGTACGTGCTGCGCGATGGCGTGATGATCGGCGAGTCGCCGCTGAAGGCCGACGCCCTGCCGGCATTCCAGGGCACCACGCTGTTCGTGATGGGGCAGGGCTACAGCGATACGCCCAGCCCGCTGGACGTGAACCAGCGCCTGCACCAGTGGACGGCCTATCCGCTGCTGGGCCAGGATCGTGCCCAGGCCACCCCGGACCTGCTGGCCACGCCCTCGTTGCCAATGGCGCTGCCGGCCGATTTTGCCCGCCAGCTGTACCAGGTGCTGGTGCCGGGCACGACCCTGCTGGTGACCTCGTTGCCGGCGGTCCGCCCAAGCCCGGCTGAATCCGGAATGCAGCCGGTCTTGGAATCCGAGCCGCCAGGGTCCACCCTCAAGGGCAACTGAGTCCCCTCGTTGTGCCCATGACTGCATCCCGCCTGTGCCGGCTGGCCGCGTTCGGCCTGCTGGCGACCTCGGCCAGCGCCCCGGCGCTGGCACAGACGCCCGCCCTTGCCACCAGCGCTGATGATCTGGCTGCCTTGCTGTCGCGCAGTGCGCCCAAGGCCGACCGCCACGTGTTGCAGCTGGCGGCGCACGCCATGCGCTGTGCGTTGCAGCGGCCGGAGCTGGGCATCAACGGTGATCGTCTCAGCGTGATCGATTATTCGCGGCCGTCCACCGAGCCGCGCCTGTGGGTGTTCGACCTAGCCCACCAGCGCCTGCTGTTCGAGGAATGGGTGGCGCATGGCCGCAACAGCGGCGAGAACCGCACCCAGCACTTCTCCAACCGCGATGGGAGTTTCATGTCCAGCCTCGGCGCGTTCACCGCGCAGGAGACCTACATGGGCGGTAATGGATATTCGCTGCGCCTGGCCGGGCTGGAGCCGGGCTTCAACGACCGTGCGCGCGAACGCGCGATCGTCATCCACGGTGCGCCGTACGTGAACCCGGCCACCGCGCAGCTGCAGGGGCGCTTGGGTCGCAGCCTGGGTTGCCCGGCGGTGCGCCTTTCGGTGGCCAAGCCGCTGATCGATGCGTTGCGTGGCGGCACGATGGTGTTTGCTTACTACCCTGACCAGGATTGGCTGAAGCACTCGCAGCTGCTGGCCGGCGGATGCGGTGGCCAGGGCACGCTCGCTACGCGGTGATGCATGATGGCGCGTGGCGTGATGCAATGTGCCGATGAACGTCGACTCCCTGTTGCACACTCCGAGCCAGGTCATTTCCAGCCTGGACTATCGTCGCGAACGCTGGCGGAATGGACTTGGCTGGACCCGCGAGATCCTGCGCCTGCCCGCACAGGGTGATGACTGGGCGCTGCGCCTGTCGGTGGCCGAGATCGAGCAGGACGCTGCGTTCTCCACCTTCCCCGGCGTGGAGCGCGAACTGGTGCTGCTGCAGGGCAATGGCGTGCGCCTGCGTTTCGAGGATGGCCGCGTGGCCCAGGTGCTGCCGCCGCACGGGCGGGTGCGCTTTGCCGGTGAGGAAACGCTGCACGGTGAACTGGTCGATGGCACCACCCACGACTTCAACCTGATGTGGAAGCGCGAGCTGCTGCAGGCCGAACTGCTGCACCGGCCGCTGGTGGGGTCGATGTTCTTCTTCTGCGAACCGGGCGTTGCGTGGGCGCTGCATCTGCTGGCCGGACAGGCGCAGTTCGGTGCCGATAGTGGCCTGCCGGCGCTGCAGGCGGGAGACACCGCGTGGTTGGCGGGGGGCGAGAGGCAACGGCATGCGCTCAGCGGTGGTGGCGAGTTGTTGGCGATACGGGTGAGCGCGGCGGGGGCATGATTTCTGGGCGCCGGTGGGCGCCATCCACGCATGGCGTGGATCTTATCTCTTGCCGATCTGGCACCTTGGGGGCCGAGAGCCCGGCGTGGGCGACCGTGTGGATCCAGGTCTTGCGACCGAGAAGTAGCTTGGGTCCCCACGCCGGATTCTCCCTGAAC
>NZ_JCAFVO010000012.1:0-93656 GCF_059372445.1 Stenotrophomonas sp. YJH_SMC_127
GAAATGGTGATGCCGGGTGACAACGTCAAGATGGTCGTCACCCTGATCAACCCGGTGGCAATGGACGAAGGCCTGCGCTTCGCCATCCGCGAAGGCGGCCGTACCGTCGGCGCCGGCGTGGTCTCGAAGATCATCGAGTAATCTGGTAGTATCTGCGCCCCGATGTTGCCTGGGTAGGGCATCGGGGCGTATCAAATGGGAAAGCAGGCACAGGATGTGCCTTGTGTTCCCCGGACCAGGAAGGGTCAATGCCATTCAGGCGGCGTCAACAGGCGACTGTTGACAGCTGCCTTGCGTGCCATTATGCTTCTACGTCTGGGCAGGCCGGGAAACTGGTCTGCCTACGTTTTTGAGGTCCATGGAGTGACCTTGTCGGCCTGCAGGACTGCGGGCCGTCCGTATTCAGGAATTTCATGGGGCAAAGCAACCCAGAGGCTTTGTCTGTCGCTCTTTTAACGAAGGAACCTACCGCCATGGCGGACCAAAAGATCCGGATCCGGCTGAAAGCGTTCGATCATCGTCTGATCGACCGTTCGGCCAGCGAGATCGTTGAAACGGCAAAGCGGACCGGCGCGCAAGTGCGTGGCCCGATCCCGCTGCCGACCAAGATCGAGCGTTACACCGTTCTCGTCTCCCCGCACGTCGACAAGGACGCGCGTGACCAGTACGAGACCCGCACGCACAAGCGCGTGCTCGATATCGTTGACCCGAATGACAAGACCGTGGACGCGCTGATGAAGCTCGAACTGGCTGCCGGCGTCGACGTTCAGATCAAGCTGACCTGAGGACTACGACCATGACGAAGAAGTATTCGTTGGGCTTCGTGGGCCGCAAGGCCGGCATGAGCCGCGTGTTCACCGAAGATGGCCGTTCCATCCCGGTGACCCTGATCGAAGCAACCCCGAACCGCATCGCGCAGATCAAGACCGTCGAAACCGACGGCTACAGCGCCGTGCAGGTGACCGTCGGCGCGCGTCGCGCTGCCCTGGTCAACAAGCCGGAAGCCGGCCACTTCGCCAAGGCGAAGGTGGAAGCGGGTCGTGGCCTGTGGGAATTCCGCGTTGAAGACGCGCAGCTCGGCGATTTCGCCGTTGGCGGCGAAGTCAAGGCGGACATCTTCGAAGTCGGCCAGATCGTCGACGTCCAGGGTGTCACCAAGGGTAAGGGCTTCCAGGGCACCATCAAGCGCCACAACTTCCGTATGGGCGATGCAACCCACGGTAACTCGCTGTCGCATCGCGCGCCGGGTTCGCTGGGTCAGCGCCAGACCCCGGGTCGCGTTTTCCCGGGCAAGAAGATGTCGGGCCACATGGGCGCGGTGCAGCAGAGCACCCAGAACCTGGAAGTGGTCAAGGTCGACGTCGAGCGCGGTCTGATCGCCGTTCGCGGCGCCGTTCCGGGCGCGGCGGGTGGCGATGTGATCGTCCGTCCGGCGAGCAAGGCATAAGGAGAGATGACGATGGAACTCGTTATCACGGGTAGCAACAACAAGGTCTCGGTCTCCGACGCCGTGTTCGGTCGCGATTTCAGCGAAGATCTGGTCCACCAGGTCGTCGTTGCCTACCGCAACGCCGGTCGCGCCGGCACCAAGGCACAGAAGACTCGCTCCGAAGTGGCTGGTACCACCAAGAAGTCGAAGAAGCAGAAGGGCGGCGGCGCGCGTCATGGCGCACTGACGGCTCCGATCTTCGTCGGCGGCGGTGTCACCTTCGCGGCCAAGCCGCGCAGCTTCGAGCAGAAGGTCAATCGTAAGCAGTACCGTGCCGCCATGTGCGCGATCCTGTCCGAGCTGAACCGTCAGGGCCGTCTGACCATCGTGGAGTCCTTCGATGTCGAAGTGACCAACACGAAGGGTCTGATCGCCAAGCTGGCCGGCCTGGAAGTGGGCAAGCGCCCGCTGATCGTCACCGAAGAAGCGTCCGAGCACCTGTACCTGTCCGCCCGCAATCTGCCGTACGTGCAGGTGCGTGACGTCCAGGGTCTGGATCCGGTCTCGCTGGTGGGTGCCGACACGGTCGTCATCACCGCTGACGCGGTCAAGAAGGTCGAGGAGTGGCTGGCATGAACAGCAACGAAAAAATCTTCAGCGTGCTGCGTGCCCCGCGTGTCTCCGAAAAGACCGCGCGCCTGCAGGAACTCTCCAACCAGTATGTCTTCGAAGTTTCGAACGAAGCCACCAAGGCCGATGTAAAGGCCGCGGTTGAGCAGCTGTTCGACGTCAAGGTCGAAGCCGTCAACGTGGTCAACGTCAAGGGCAAGAACAAGTCCTTCCGTAACCGTGCTGGCCGCCGCGGCGATTGGCGCAAGGCGTACGTTCGCCTGGCCGACGGCCAGTCGATCGATGTAACGGCCAAGGCCTGAGGTACATCCCATGCCATTGATGAAATTCAAGCCCACTTCCCCCGGCCGCCGTTCGGCCGTGCGCGTGGTTACGCCCGACCTGCACAAGGGTGCTCCGCACGCCGCACTGGTCGAGTCGCAGAGCCGCTCGGGTGGCCGCAACCACCACGGCCGCATCACCGTGCGTCACGTCGGTGGTGGTGCCAAGCAGCACTACCGCATCATCGACTTCAAGCGCAACAAGCTGGGCATCCCGGCGCGCGTGGAACGCATCGAATACGATCCGAACCGCACCGCCCACATCGCCCTGCTGTGCTACGTCGATGGTGAGCGTCGCTACATCATCGCCCCGAAGGGCCTGAAGGCCGGTGATCAGGTGATCGCTGGTTCGGATGCCCCGATCAAGGCCGGCAACACCCTGCCGCTGCGCAACATCCCGGTCGGCACCACCATCCACTGCATCGAGCTGAAGCCGGGCAAGGGCGCTCAGATCGCTCGCGCCGCTGGTGCGGCCGTGCAGCTGGTGGCTCGCGAAGGCATCTACGCCACCCTGCGCCTGCGCTCGGGTGAAATGCGCAAGGTTCCGGTCGAGTGCTGCGCCACCATCGGCGAAGTCGGCAACGACGAGCACAGCCTGGAAAAGCTGGGCAAGGCCGGTGCCAAGCGTTGGCGCGGCGTCCGCCCGACCGTTCGTGGTGCTGCCATGAACCCGGTTGACCACCCGCACGGTGGTGGTGAGGCCAAGGCCGGCCAGGGTAACCCGCATCCGGTCACCCCGTGGGGTGTTCCGACCAAGGGTTACAAGACGCGCCATAACAAGCGCACTCAGCAGTTCATCGTCCGCGATCGTAGGGGCTAATCGACCATGGCACGTTCACTCAAGAAGGGCCCGTTCGTCGATCACCACCTCGTCAAGAAGGTGGAGGCCGCTGCGGGCAGCAAGAAGCCGATCAAGACCTGGTCGCGCCGTTCGATGATCCTGCCTGACATGGTAGGCATCACCATTGCCGTGCATAACGGCAAGAACCACATCCCGGTTCTCGTCAACGAGAACATGGTCGGCCACAAGCTCGGCGAATTTGCCATCACCCGGACCTTCAAGGGTCACGGTGGTGACAAGAAGTCGGGCAAGTAAGGAGAGATGACAATGGAAGCGAAAGCCATCCTGCGCACTGCGCGCATCTCCCCGCAGAAGGCTCGTCTGGTCGCTGACCAGGTGCGCGGTCTGCCGGCCGAACGTGCGGTCAACCTGCTGAAGTTCTCGGACAAGAAGGCTGCCCACCTGATCAAGAAGGTGGTGGAGTCGGCAATTGCCAACGCCGAGAACAACCAGGGCGCCGACGTCGACGAGCTGAAGGTTCAGACCATCATGGTTGATGAAGGTCCGACCCTGAAGCGTTTCATGGCGCGGGCGAAAGGCCGCGGTACCCGCATCCTCAAGCGCACCAGCCACATCACTGTGGTTGTGGGCGCCGCCAAGTAAGCGGATAAGGAAAAGACCATGGGTCATAAAGTTCATCCGATTGGTATCCGCCTCGGCATTTCCAAGGACTGGAACTCCAAGTGGTACGCCAACAAGGCCGAGTTCGCCGGTTACCTGGCAGCCGACCTGAAAGTGCGCGAAATGCTGCGCAAGAAGCTGGCCCAGGCCGGCATCAGCAAGATCCTGATCGAGCGTCCGGCCAAGACCGCTCGCGTGACGATCCACACCGCCCGTCCGGGCGTGGTGATCGGCAAGCGCGGTGAGGACATCGAGAAGCTGCGCAAGGAAGTGAGCGAGATGATGGGCGTCCCGGCGCACATCAACGTCACCGAAGTGCGCAAGCCGGAACTGGACGCGCAGCTCGTTGCCGAGTCGATCGCCCAGCAGCTGGAGCGTCGCATCATGTTCCGCCGTGCAATGAAGCGCTCGGTCGGCAACGCGATGCGCCTGGGTGCCCTGGGCATCAAGGTCAACGTTGGTGGCCGCCTCAACGGTGCTGAAATCGCCCGTTCGGAGTGGTACCGCGAAGGCCGCGTGCCGCTGCACACCCTGCGTGCCGACATCGACTATGGCTTCGCTGAAGCCAAGACGACCTACGGCATCATCGGCATCAAGGTCTGGATCTACAAGGGCGAGGTCTTCGATTTCTCCCAGGTTGGCCAGGAAAAGCAGGACGACACCCCGTCGCGCAACGATCGTCATGATCGCGGCGACCGTGGTGACCGTCAGCGCCCGGCCCGTGAAGCGAGGTAACGACAATGTTGCAACCCAAGCGAACCAAGTACCGCAAGGTACACAAGGGCCGTAACGATGGCCTGAGCTGGAGCGCCAACGCTGTCAGCTTCGGCGAATACGGCCTGAAGGCAACCGCACACGGTCAGCTGACCGCGCGTCAGATCGAAGCGGCCCGCCGCTCGATCAGCCGCTACGTCAAGCGCGGCGGCAAGATGTGGATCCGCGTGTTCCCCGACAAGCCCATCACCAAGAAGCCCATCGAAGTTCGAATGGGTTCGGGTAAGGGTAACGTGGAATACTGGGTGGCCCAGATCCAGCCCGGCCGCATGATCTATGAAATCGAGGGTGTTTCCGAGGAAGTGGCTCGCGAGGCGTTCCGCCTGGCCGCCGCCAAGCTCTCGGTCACCACCACTTTCGTGACCCGTACGGTGCGCTGATGGATATCAAAACTCTCCGTGAAAAGTCGGCTGACGAACTCAAGGCCCACCTGATCGACCTGCGTAAGGAACAGTTCTCTGTCCGTATGCAGCAGGTCACCGGCCAGCTGCCGAAGACCCACGACATTCGCCGGGTCCGTCGCGAGATTGCTCGCGTCAAGACCCTGCTCGGCAGCACGAAGTAAGGATGGCCGCTATGAGCGACAATACTGAAAAGAAGACGCTGCGCACGGTCGAAGGCCGTGTCGTCAGCAACAAGATGGACAAGACGGTTACCGTCCTGGTTGAGCGTCAGGTCAAGCACGCGCTGTACGGCAAGTACATCAAGCGCTCGACCAAGCTGCACGCCCACGATGCCGACAACGCCTGCAAGGAAGGCGATGTCGTCCGCGTGACCGAGATTGCTCCGATGTCCAAGACCAAGAACTGGCGCGTGGTGGAAGTCATCACGCGTGCGGCTGAATAAGGAGTCTGAATCATGATCCAGATGCAGAGCTACCTTGACGTCGCGGACAATTCGGGTGCCAAGCAGGTGATGTGCTTCAAGGTGCTGGGTGGTTCCAAGCGCCGTTACGCCGGCATCGGCGACATCATCAAGGTCACCGTGAAGGATGCGATTCCGCGCGGCAAGGTCAAGAAGGGTGAAGTGTATGACGCCGTCGTGGTGCGTACCCGCAAGGGTGTGCGTCGCGCCGACGGTTCGCTGATCCGCTTCGACGGCAACGCTGCCGTCCTGCTGAACAACAAGCAGGAGCCGATCGGTACCCGTATCTTCGGGCCGGTGACCCGTGAACTTCGTTCGGAGAAGTTCATGAAGATCGTCTCGCTCGCTCCCGAAGTGCTGTGAGCGACAGGAGATAATCATGGCTAACCGTATCAAGAAGGGCGACCAGGTTGTCGTCAACGCTGGCAAGGACAAGGGCAAGCAGGGCGAAGTCGTCCGCGTCGACGGCGACCGTGTGGTCGTCGCCAACGTGAACATCGTCAAGCGCCACACCAAGCCGAACCCGCAGGCAGGTGTTGCCGGCGGCGTGGTCGAGCGCGAAGCTTCGATCCATATCTCCAACGTGAACGTGCTGAACCCGGCTTCGGGCAAGGGCGAACGCGTTGGCTTCAAGGTGCTGGAGGATGGACGCAAACTGCGTGTGTTCCGCTCCAGCGGTGAGGCGCTCGACGCCTGAGGAATGTGAAGATGACTTCCCGTCTCGAAAAGATCTACAAGGAAGAAGTGGTGCCGGCGCTGATGAAGCAGTTCGGCTACACCAATCCGATGGAAGTACCGAAGCTCGTCAAGGTCACCCTGAACATGGGTGTCGGCGAGGCTGCCACCAACAAGAAGATCCTGGAAAACGCCGTCGCGGACATGACCAAGATTTCCGGCCAGAAGCCGGTTGTCACCAAGTCGCGTATCTCGGTTGCGTCGTTCAAGATCCGTGATGGTTGGCCGATCGGCTGCAAGACCACGCTGCGTCGCCACAAGATGTACGAGTTCCTGGACCGCCTGATCAACATCTCGCTGCCGCGCGTGCGCGACTTCCGTGGTGTTTCCGGTCGTTCCTTCGACGGCCGCGGCAACTTCAACATGGGTGTGAAGGAACAGATCATCTTCCCGGAAATCGACTTCGACGCCGTCGACGCGATCCGCGGTATGGATATCGCCATCACCACCACTGCGAAGACCGACGCGGAAGCGAAGGCGCTGCTGGCAGCGTTCAAGTTCCCGTTCCGTAACTGATCTGTCGAGGAAACCGAAATGGCAAAGACCTCCATGGTCAACCGCGACATCAAGCGGGAAAAGCTGGCCAAGAAGTACGCTGAGAAGCGTGCGGCTCTGAAGAAGATCGTGTCCTCCGTGGACGCGACCTACGAGGAGAAGATCGACGCCGCAACCAAGCTGGCCAAGCTGCCGCGCGATTCGTCGCCGAGCCGTCAGCGCAACCGTTGCGAGCTGTCGGGTCGTCCGCGTGGCGTGTACAGCAAGTTCGGCCTCGGCCGCAACAAGCTGCGCGAAGCCACCATGCGTGGCGACGTCCCGGGCCTGCGCAAGGCCAGCTGGTAATCCCAGCCGGCCCTGCGATCAGCAGCCCCTGCAGGGGCCGCTGAACCGGGGAGGGGAGGCGTTCAGCTTCCTTTCTGCGAAAAAACCCGAAGAGCCCGACGCAAGTCGGGCTCTTTTGGCGTATACTCCCGCGTCTTGCCCTGTGCAGACGGGGTTGTAGGAGTGGGCCCCGGCCCGCTGCATCAAGGGACCTGGCCCGTTTCCAGGAGACAACAGATTTTCGCGAAAGCGGATATCGGTGCACTCAAAGGTACTCATATGAGCATGACTGATCCCATCGCCGACCTGCTGGTCCGCATCAAGAATGCGGCCGCAGTTGGCAAGCAGACGGTGAAAGCCCCGTCGTCCAAGATCAAGGTTGCGATCGCCCAGGTCCTGAAGGACGAGGGTTACATCACCGACCTGCGCGTGACCCAGCTGGAAAACAACAAGTCCGAGCTGGAAATCGTGCTGAAGTATTTCGAAGGCAAGCCGGTCATCGCGACCCTGAAGCGCTTCTCGCGTTCGGGCCTGCGCCAGTACCGCGGCAAGAGCGAGCTGCCGAAGGTCATGAACGGCCTGGGTATCTCCATCATTTCCACCTCCAAGGGCATCATGACTGATGCGCAGGCGCGCCAGCTGGGCGTCGGCGGCGAAGTCCTGTGCTTCGTGGCCTAAGGCGAAAGGAGTAGAACTATGTCCCGCGTAGCCAAGAAGCCGATCACCCTGGGTAAGGTTGAACTGAACGTCCAGTCGGACAGCGTCACCGCCAAGGGCCCGAAGGGCACCCTGTCGCTGGCCAAGCCGGCCGGCATTGCCATCAACGTCGACAATGGCGTTGCCACCCTGAGCACCGAGAACGCCGAGCTGGTCGCACTGACCGGCACCGTGCGTGCGATCCTGTCCAACATGGTCAAGGGCGTGTCCGAAGGCTTCGAGCGCAAGCTGGAGCTGGTTGGCGTGGGTTACCGCGCTGCCATGCAGGGCAAGGACCTGAGCCTGTCGCTGGGCTTCTCGCACCCGGTCGTGTTCGTGGCGCCGGAAGGCATCACCATCACCACCCCGACCCAGACCGAGATCCTGGTCCAGGGCGCTGACAAGCAGGTCGTCGGTGAAGTCGCCGCCAAGATCCGCGCGTTCCGCAAGCCGGAGCCGTACAAGGGCAAGGGCGTGAAGTACTCCGACGAAGTCATCATCCGTAAGGAAGCCAAGAAGGCGTAAGTGCGAGTCCCTCGCAAGAGCCCGCACATCCATGTGCGGACTCCTCAGGGAGAAGCCCATCCTTCAGCTTTCAAGGAATAATCAAAATGAACAAGAACATCGCCCGCCTGCGTCGCGCCAAGTCGACCCGCGCCCACATCCGTGAGCTCGGCGTCGCCCGCCTGTCGGTGCTGCGCACCGGCCAGCACCTGTACGCCCAGGTCTTCACCGCTGACGGTTCGAAGGTGCTGGCTGCCGCCAACACCACCCAGACCGACGTCAAGGAAGGCCTGAAGAACGGCAAGAACGCCGATGCCGCTGCCAAGGTTGGCCGCATCGTCGCCGAGCGCGCCAAGGCCGCCGGCGTCGAGAAGGTTGCCTTCGATCGTTCGGGCTACCGCTACCACGGCCGCATCAAGGCCCTGGCAGAAGCGGCCCGCGAAGCCGGCCTGCAGTTCTAAGGGACAAGGGCAGGGGGCCGATGGCCTCCTGCCTGCCTGCTCGCCAGCCTGAGCGAGGCTGGACGGCGCCGCTCTTCTGCAGTGGCCCACCGGAACAACGCGTCACTCCACAACCATAAGCGGCCTCGAGCCGTACATACCCAAACAACCAAGGAATCAACATGGCAGAAGAGCGTCAGCAGCGGGGTCGCGATCGCGACCGTAACCGCGAAGAGAAGATCGACGACGGCATGATCGAAAAGCTGGTCGCGGTCAACCGCGTCAGCAAGACCGTCAAGGGTGGCCGCCAGTTCACCTTCACCGCCCTGACCGTTGTCGGCGACGGCGAAGGCAAGGTCGGTTTCGGTTATGGCAAGGCCCGCGAAGTGCCGGTCGCCATCCAGAAGTCGATGGAACAGGCCCGCAAGAACCTGGTCAGCGTTGACCTGAACAACGGCACCCTGTGGCACACCATCAAGGATGGTCACGGCGCAGCCCGCGTGTTCATGCAGCCGGCTTCGGAAGGTACCGGCGTGATCGCCGGCGGTGCCATGCGCGCCGTGCTGGAAGCCGTTGGCGTGAAGAACGTGCTGGCCAAGGCCACCGGTTCGCGCAACCCGATCAACCTGGTGCGTGCCACCGTGAAGGGCCTGTCTGCTGCGCAGTCGCCGGCTCGCATCGCGGCCAAGCGCGGCAAGAAGGTGGAGGAACTCAACCATGGCTAATGAGTCCAACAAGACTGTGAAGGTCCGCCTGGTGCGTGGCCTGCGTGGTACCCAGTCGCGTCACCGCCTGTCGGTGCGTGCCCTGGGCCTGAACAAGCTCAACGATGTGCGTGAACTGAAGGACAGCCCGCAGGTACGCGGCCTGATCAACAAGGTTCAGTACCTCGTCCAGGTTGAGGAGTAATCGACCATGACTCTGCGTCTCAATGAACTGAGCCCGGCACCGGGCGCCCGCACCGAGCGCACCCGCGTCGGCCGCGGTATCGGCTCGGGCCTGGGCAAGACTGCCGGCCGCGGCCACAAGGGTTCGTTCGCCCGTAAGGGTGGCGGCAAGATCAAGGCTGGCTTCGAAGGCGGCCAGACCCCCATGCAGCGTCGTCTGCCGAAGATCGGCTTCCGTTCGCCGATCGCCAAGGACACCGCTGAAGTGCTGCTGTACGCGCTGGACAAGCTGCCGGCCGGTGAGATCGATTTCGCCGCCCTGCGTGCTGCCAAGCTGGTCCCGAGCACCGCAAAGAAGGCCAAGGTCGTCGTCAAGGGCGAAGTGACCAAGGCGTTCACCCTGAAGGGTATTGCTGCCACGGCGGGTGCCAAGGCTGCAATCGAAGCTGCCGGCGGCAGCGTAACGGAGTAAGAAAATCATGGCGCAAGCTGGCATCGGTAACCTCGCGGGCGGAATGGGCAAGTTCACTGAACTTCGCCAACGTTTGCTGTTCGTCGTCGGGGCTTTGATCGTCTATCGCATCGGCTGCTACGTGCCGGTGCCGGGCGTCAATCCCGATGCCATGCTTGCCATGATGCAACAGCAGGGCGGCGGCATCGTGGACATGTTCAACATGTTCTCGGGCGGCGCCCTGCACCGTTTCAGCATCTTCGCGCTGAACGTGATGCCGTACATCTCGGCATCGATCGTGATGCAGCTGGCCGTGCACATCTTCCCCGCCCTGAAGGCGATGCAGAAGGAAGGTGAGTCCGGCCGCCGCAAGATCACCCAGTATTCGCGCATCGGCGCCGTGCTGCTGGCAGTGGTGCAGGGCGGCTCGATCGCGCTGGCCCTGCAGGGCCAGGTCTCGCCGTCGGGCGCTCCGGTCGTGTATGCGCCGGGCATGGGCTTCGTGCTCACTGCCGTGGTCGCACTGACCGCCGGCACCATGTTCCTGATGTGGGTCGGTGAGCAGGTCACCGAGCGCGGCATCGGCAACGGCGTGTCGCTGATCATCTTCGCCGGTATCGTGGCGGGCCTGCCGGGTGCGGTCATCCACACCTTCGATGCCTACCGCGACGGCAACATCCAGTTCATCCAGCTGCTGCTGATCGCCATCGTCGTGCTCGCCTTCACCTTCTTCGTGGTGTTCGTCGAGCGTGGCCAGCGCCGGATCACGGTCAATTACGCGCGCCGCCAGGGTGGTCGCAACGCGTACATGAACCAGACCTCGTTCCTGCCGCTGAAGCTCAACATGGCCGGCGTCATCCCGGCGATCTTCGCCTCGAGCCTGCTGGCCTTCCCGGCCACCCTGGCCATGTGGTCCGGCCAGGCCGCCAACCAGAGCAGCTTCGGCCAGGTCCTGCAGAAGGTCGCCAACGCCCTGGGCCCGGGCGAGCCGCTGCACATGATCGTGTTCGCTGCGCTGATCACCGGTTTCGCGTTCTTCTATACCGCGCTGGTGTTCAACTCGCAGGAAACCGCCGACAACCTGAAGAAGTCCGGTGCGCTGATTCCGGGCATCCGTCCGGGCAAGGCGACCGCCGACTACATCGACGGCGTGCTGACCCGCCTGACCGCGGCCGGCTCGGCGTACCTGGTGATCGTCTGCCTGCTGCCGGAACTGATGCGCACGCAGCTGAACGCCTCGTTCTACTTCGGTGGTACTTCGCTGCTGATCGTGGTGGTGGTGGTGATGGACTTCATCGCCCAGGTGCAGGCGCACCTGATGTCCCACCAGTACGAGAGCCTGCTGAAGAAGGCCAATCTGAAGGGTGGCAACCGCGGCGGTTTTGCCCGCGGCTGATAGGCCTGTTATACTTTCGTCTTCCTGACGTGATGGTCCCTCCGCTTCGCGGACTCCGGCCACACAAACGAAGGGCGGCCCCCGCAGCGGTTCCGGGTGGGGGTGTGATGAGGTGGTCCCGCGCTGGAGTAGCGCGGGCGGCCCCGGGGGAAACCCCAGGTCCAACCCCATCCGGCGCCGGAGCCTGGGCACACTCCCCAGGCCGGGTTCATGAAACCAATGGTTTCACGGGCTTCCATGTAAACCGGAACCTTGTTAGTATCGCTAGTTCACTTTTTTGATCCATCCTGCCGGATTGGCGTGCCCGAGGCGCGCTGTCGGCCATCACTCAGCTGGAGAACCGCGTCATGGCGCGTATTGCAGGCGTCAACCTGCCAGCCCAGAAGCATGTCTGGGTCGGGTTGCAAAGCATTTACGGCATCGGCCGTACCCGTTCGAAGAAGGTCTGCGAAGTCGCAGGCGTTGCTTCGACCACCAAGATCCGCGATCTGTCGGAGCCGGAAATCGAGCGCCTGCGCGCCGAAGTCGGCAAGTACATCGTGGAAGGCGATCTGCGCCGTGAAATCGGTATCGCGATCAAGCGCCTGATGGACCTGGGCTGCTACCGCGGCCTGCGTCACCGTCGTGGCCTCCCGCTGCGTGGCCAGCGCACCCGTACCAACGCCCGCACCCGCAAGGGTCCGCGCAAGGCGATCAAGAAGTAAGGGACTGAGAAATGGCTAAGCCCGCTGCTAAGACCAAGAAGAAGATCAAGCGCGTCGTCACCGACGGCGTTGCCCACGTCCACGCTTCGTTCAACAACACCATCGTCACCATCACCGACCGCCAGGGCAATGCTCTGTCGTGGGCGACCTCCGGTGGCGCTGGCTTCCGCGGTTCGCGCAAGTCGACCCCGTTCGCTGCCCAGGTGGCTGCTGAAAAGGCCGGTCGTGCTGCGCTGGACTACGGCGTGAAGTCGCTGGAAGTCCGCATCAAGGGCCCGGGTCCGGGCCGTGAGTCGGCCGTGCGTTCGTTGAACAACGTCGGCTACAAGATCACCAACATCATCGACGTGACGCCTATCCCGCACAACGGGTGCCGTCCGCCGAAGAAGCGTCGCGTCTAAAGGGAGCGATAAGAAATGGCTCGTTATATCGGTCCTACCTGTAAGCTCGCCCGCCGCGAAGGCGCCGACCTGTCCCTGAAGAGCCCGGCGCGTGCGCTGGACTCGAAGTGCAAGCTGGAGCAGAAGCCCGGCCAGCACGGCGCCACTGCCCGCAAGGGCAAGCTGTCCGACTACGCCACCCAGCTGCGTGAAAAGCAGAAGGTCAAGCGTATCTACGGCCTGCTGGAGCGTCAGTTCCGCAACTACTACAAGAAGGCCTCGACCAAGAAGGGCAACACCGGCGAGAACCTGCTGCAGCTGCTGGAAACCCGCCTGGACAACGTCGTCTACCGCATGGGCTTCGCCGTGACCCGTCCGGCTGCCCGTCAGCTGGTGTCGCACCGCGGCGTCACCGTGAATGGCAAGTCGGTCAACCTGGCTTCGTACCAGGTCAAGGCTGGCGACGCCATCGCCCTGTCTGAAAAGGCTGCCAAGCAGCTGCGCGTCCAGGAAGCCCTGACCGTCGCCGCCCAGCATGACCTGAGCCCGTCGTGGGTTGAAGTGGATTCCGGCAAGTTCACCGGCATCTTCAAGGCTGTTCCGGATCGTTCGGATCTGCCTGCGGACATCAACGAAGCGCTGATCGTCGAGCTGTATTCGAAGTAATTCACATTGGAGAGCCCCCGGCGACGGCCGGGGGTTCACTAGGAGAACCCGCAACATGACGGTTACCGCCAACCAGGTTCTGCGTCCTCGCGGTCCGCAGATCGAACGCCTTACCGACACCCGTGCAAAGGTCGTTATCGAACCTTTGGAGCGGGGTTACGGGCATACGCTGGGTAATGCCCTGCGTCGCGTGCTGCTGTCGTCCATCCCGGGCTTCGCCATCACGGAAGTCGAAATCGACGGCGTGTTGCATGAGTACACCACGGTCGAAGGTCTGCAGGAGGACGTGCTCGAAGTCCTGCTGAACCTGAAGGACGTGGCCATCCGTATGCACTCCGGCGACAGCGCCACCCTGTCCCTGTCCAAGCAGGGCCCGGGCGTTGTCACCGCTGCCGATATCAAGGTCGACCACAATGTGGAGATCCTGAACGGCGACCATGTGATCTGCCACCTGACCAAGGATACGGCGATCAACATGCGTCTGAAGATCGAACGTGGTTTCGGCTACCAGCCGGCTGCCGCGCGTCGTCGTCCGGACGAAGAAACCCGTGCCATCGGCCGCCTGGTCCTGGATGCCTCGTTCTCGCCGGTCCGCCGTGTCGCCTACGCCGTGGAAGCGGCGCGTGTCGAACAGCGTACCGACCTGGACAAGCTGGTCATCGATATCGAGACCAACGGCACCATCGATGCCGAGGAAGCCGTGCGCACCGCCGCCGACATCCTCAGCGACCAGCTGTCCGTGTTCGGTGACTTCACCCACCGCGACCGCGGTGCGGCCAAGCCGGCCAACAACGGCGTGGATCCGGTGCTGCTGCGCCCGATCGACGATCTGGAGCTGACCGTGCGTTCGGCCAACTGCCTGAAGGCTGAAAGCATCTACTACATCGGCGATCTGATCCAGAAGACCGAAGTGGAGCTGCTGAAGACCCCGAACCTGGGCAAGAAGTCGCTCACCGAGATCAAGGAAGTGCTGGCTCAGCGCGGCCTGTCCCTCGGCATGAAGCTGGAGAACTGGCCGCCGGCCGGCGTCGCCAGCCACGGCATGCTGGGCTGATATCGGTAATGCCTGGAGGCTCCACCGCTTGCGGTGGAGCCTTCAACGCAACACACCATGCCACGACGAACCGCAGGTTCGCGGGCAGGTCGTCCAGGACGGGCGGCCAGGACCAACCGCAGTCCGCGCAGTAACGCCAGGATGGCGACAACGATCCACACAGCCGCATCATTAACCAAGGAATATCACCATGCGTCACCAGAAGTCTGGCCGTAAGTTCAGCCGCACCAGCGCCCACCGCGAAGCGATGTTCAAGAACATGGCCGCCTCGCTGTTCAAGCACGAGCTGATCAAGACCACCCTGCCGAAGGCCAAGGAACTGCGCCGCGTTGCCGAGCCGCTGATCACCCTGGCCAAGGTCGACTCGGTCGCCAACCGCCGTCTGGCCTTCGCCCGCCTGCGCGACAACGAAGCCGTGGGCAACCTGTTCACCATCCTGGGCCCGCGCTACGCGAACCGTCCGGGCGGCTACCTGCGCCTGCTGAAGTGCGGTTTCCGCGCCGGCGACAACGCACCGATGGCCTACGTCGAGCTGGTTGACCGTCCGGTCGTGGCCGAGGAAGTGGCCGAGTAATCGGACCGCTCCAACGCGACACAGCGAAAGCCCGGCGCCTGCCGGGCTTTTGCGTTTCCAGGGGTCGGATCCCTTTCCGCAGGAAAGGGCTCTGACCCCAAGCAGGCAGCACCGCAGGTCAGATCCCTTTGCATTCGCAAAGGGATCCGACCCGCACCGTTCCGACAGGCGTCACCTGTGGCGGTTCGAATGGGGCGCGCTCTCGGTTACGCTTGGCGCCTTGATCCATTCGAGCGTTGACGATGAATCCACTGCGCTGGCCCTTCCGCGCCCAGTTCTTCCTGGGCTTCCTGATCTGCGCGGGCCTGCTCGGCTACGCGATCTTCCTGCAGCTGAAGATGGGCCTGGAGCCGTGCCCGCTGTGCATCTTCCAGCGCCTGGCTTTTGCCGCGCTGGGCCTGTTGTTCCTGATCGGCGCGCTGCACGGGCCGTCCAACCGTCCCGGCCGCGCCACCTACGGCGTGCTCGCCTTCATCGCGGCGGCCGTCGGCGTGGGCATCGCTGCGCGCCACGTCTACGTGCAGATGCTGCCGCCGGAGATGGGCGCGACCTGTGGCCCGCCGCTGAGCTTCCTGCGCGAGACCATGGGGCCGCTGGAAGTGTTCCGCACGGTGCTGACCGGTACCGGCAACTGCGGCAACATCGACTGGACGTTCCTGGGCCTGACCATGCCGATGTGGTCGGGCGTGTGGTTCGTGCTGCTGGCGCTGTGGGCACTGGTGGTGTCGCTGCGCAAGGTCAAGCGCTGAAGCAGGATGGGGTCGGATCCCTTTGCATCGCAAAGGGCTCTGACCCCATTCCCGGTGCGGGGTCAGAGCCCTTTCCTGCGGAAAGGGATCCGACCCCTGTCTCCTCAGAAGTCCTGCTGCAGGCTCAGGTAGGCGCCGCGGCGCGGTCCCCATTGCGGGGCGAACACGCCGACACCGCCGCCATCGCGCAGCTGGTAGCTGCGATCCAATGCGTTGATCACGGCCAGCTGCACGTGCAGCGGATGGCCGCTGTCGGCATTGAAATCATGCCCGGCGCTGAGGTTCACCTGCAGGTAGGACGGCAGCTCGCCGCCGTTGGGCACGCCCTCGATATCCGAACGCAGGCCGCTGCCGAACACGTAGTTGGCACCGACCCGGTTGTGCCCGGCGAAGGCGTAGCTGAAGCCCCCCGACGACGTCAGCTTCTGGTCGTGGTCCAGGTGGATCCAGTGGTCGGCCACATAGGCCAGCGCGTCCGGATCGAGGTTGTACTGGCTGGTGATGACCTGGGTGCCGATGGCCTTGTTGTACGCCGCGTTGAAGTAGGCGCTGAACGGACCGCTGCTGTAGTCGGCACTGAACTCCAGCCCACGGATATGGCCGCGGCGGTAGTTGAACGTCGAGTAGATGTAGGCGGCGCCGAACTGGCCTTCGTCCTGCAGGCGCGCGACGCGGCGGTCGTAGGCGTCCAGGCCCAGGGTCAGGTGTTCACCCAGCTGCTGCGAGACGCCGATGTCGTAGTAGTCGCTGCGTTCGGCCAGCGGAATGTTGTTGCCGCCGCCCGGCTGCTGGTTGGTGGTGCCGTCGTACAGGGCGATATCGCTGCTGGCGATCAGCTCACTGGCCGGTGGCGTGAAGTAACGCGAATAGCCGGCATGCACGGTGGTGCTGTCGCTGGCATTCCAGACCGCGCCCAGGCGGGGGCTGAGCTGGCCCTCGGTGCGGCCGAAGGCCTTGTAGCGATCACCACGCAGGCCGTAGTTCACTGTCCAGTCGTCGCCGATCTTCCACTCATCCTGCACGTACACCGCCAGCGTGCTGGCGTGGAAGGCGCTGCGGTCTGGAATCAGCAGTGGCGTGGTGCTGGATTGCTGGCCGGCGCCATCGACCGGGAACACCCAGCTGTTGTTGCTGGCGCGCGCATTCTCGTAGTTGCCGTACAGGCCGTAGCGCAGCGTGTGGTCGTTGCCCAGCGGGGTGGAGAAGTCGGCCTGCAGCGTGTTGGCGCGGTTGCTGCGCTGGACCTGCGAGGCGACGCCACTGAATACCAGATCGCCGATGACATCCGGGTTGAACGCCACGTCGCTGTAGCGCTGCCCGGCGGACAGCTGGTAGGCGGTGCCGCCCAGCGTGCCCTGCAGCACCAGCATGCCGAAGCGGGTGGTCTCGCGCTGGGTTTCATCCAGCTGGCTGGAGTCGAAGGTGGTCGTGTCCTGGTAACCGAACTGCGGGGTCTGCCCGGGATTGACCGGGATCTGGAAGCGATTGTTGGCGAAGCCGGCGAACACGCTCAGGCGGGTGTTCTCGTTGACCAGGTAGGTCAGGTCGGCGAAGGCTTTGCCCTGGTGCGTGTCGTCGTGCAGCGGCTTGCGCGAGCGGGTCGGGTTCTCCAGGCCGACCTCGTTCTGGTCGTAGTTGCCGGTCAGGAACCAGCTCCAGCGCCCTTGATTGCCCCACCACGAGGCATTCGGATTGATCTTGCCGAACGAGCCTGCGGTCAGACCGGCGCTGCCGCCATTGCCGAGCTCGGCGCCGCTGCGGGTGGTGATGTCGACCACCGCAGCGGTGCGCTCGCCGAACTGCGCCGGCAGCGCCCCGTCCATCAGGCGGATGCTCTTGATGGTGCGGGCATCCAGGGTCTGGCCGAAGCCGGAGATCGATTCGGGCAGCAGTACGCCGTTGATGCGGTACTGCAGGTTCGCGTGGTCGCCGCGCACGTGCACGCCACCGTAGGAATCCTGGACCACGCCCGGAGCCTGCAGCAGCACCTGGCTGAGCGGCGCGGAGGCACCCAGCGGCTGCTTCTGGATGTCCTCGGCGGTGATCTGGTACTGGCTGCTGCCGATGTCCGGCGACAGCGCATTGCGGGCCTGGTCGAGCTGGGCGCTGACAGTGACCGTGTCGAGGTCCTTTACGGGAGCGGCGGCATCGGCGGCCATAGCGAGGGTGGGCAGACTGGCCAGGGTCAGGGCGAAGGTAATGCCGGTAGCGAGCAGGGAGGGCTTCATGGCAGATAGGCTGTGGAAGGGGCCGACGGGGACGAAGTGTTACTTCGTAACAGTGCGTGGCGAATCATGCGCCTGTCCGGGCGGCCGTGGCCATGCGGTTTCTGGCCGATCGCGATGCCCTTTCCCCGGCGTTCAGTCATGTGCAGGGCGTGCCCAGCCCTTTGCGCCAGCGGCTGGCTCTGCGACCATGACCGCCCCCCTCCCCGGAAGTCTGCAATGAGCCTGTCCGCCGTTCCGCCCGTCCTCGATCCTGCCGCGACCGCCGCTGGCGCTGCCTGGTCGCCGGAGAGCTGGCGCGGCAAGACCGCGCTGCAGATGCCGACCTACCCGGACCCGGTGGCGCTGGACGCTGCACTGCATGAGCTGAAGCGCCTGCCGCCGCTGGTCACCTCGTGGGAGATCCTGGCGCTGAAGCAGCAGTTGGCCGAGGCCCAGGAAGGCAAGCGCTTCCTGCTGCAGGGCGGCGATTGCGCCGAGAACTTCAGCGACTGCGAATCGGGCACGATTTCCAACCGGTTGAAAGTGCTGCTGCAGATGAGCCTGGTGCTGGTGCATGGCCTTCGCCAGCCGGTGATCCGCGTCGGGCGCTTTGCCGGCCAGTACGCCAAGCCGCGTTCGGCCGATACCGAGACCCGCGACGGCGTGACCCTGCCCAGCTACCGCGGCGATGTGATCAATGCGCCGGCGTTCACCGAGGCGGCGCGCCTGCCGGATCCGAAGCGGATGCTGCAGGCGCATGCGCATTCGGCGATGACCATGAACTTCGTGCGTGCGCTGATCGATGGCGGCTTCGCCGACCTGCATCATCCGGAGTACTGGAACCTGGAGTGGGTGCGGCATTCGCCGCTGGCCGCCGAGTACCAGAAGATGGTGGCGTCGATCGGTGATGCGGTGCACTTCATGGAAACCCTGGCCGGGGCCCGCGTGCACAACCTCAACCGCATCGACTTCTACACCTCGCATGAAGCGCTGCTGCTGCCCTACGAGCAGGCGCTGACCCGGCAGGTGCCGCGCCAGCAGGGCTGGTTGAACCTGAGCACGCATTACCCGTGGATCGGCATGCGCACCGCCGCGCTTGACGGCGCGCACGTGGAATACCTGCGTGGCGTGCGCAATCCGATTGCGATCAAGGTCGGCCCGTCGGTGACGCCGGACCAGCTGCTGCGCCTGATCGATGTGCTCAACCCGCATGACGAGCCAGGGCGACTGAGCTTCATCCACCGCATGGGGGCAGCGCAGATTGCCGATAAGCTGCCGCCGCTGCTGGATGCGGTCAAGCGCGATGGCCGTCGCGTGCTGTGGGTGTGCGATGCGATGCATGGCAACACCGAAAGCACCGCCAATGGCTTCAAGACGCGCCGCTTCGACAACGTGCGTGGCGAAGTGGAGATGTCGTTCGATCTGCATGCGGCCGCAGGCACGCGACTGGGCGGTGTGCACCTGGAACTGACCGGCGAAGACGTGACCGAGTGCACCGGTGGCGCGCGCGAACTGACCGAGCGTGACCTGGAGCGCGCGTATCGTTCGACCGTGGATCCGCGGTTGAACTACGAGCAGTCGCTGGAGATCGCGATGGCGATCGTGCGCAAGCAGGAGCAGGTGCGGTAAGGGCGTTGCGGCAGGGCTTGCAGCCCTGCACCTGCTGACGCAACGGCAACAGCATGCATTCCGTGGGATGGCGGGGCGATGTGGGCAGGCAGGACACGCCGTGAACCCCCCTCCGGGGTCCGGCCCAGCCGCTGGCGGCTGGGCGTTCGGGCGCATGCGAAGCAGTGCTTCGCAAGCAAAGCGCCCTCACCCATGGGGGCTCGATGGCGCCATCCATGGCGCCAACGGTCCTGCCTGCCCACATCGCCCCACCTTTGACAGATTCCGGCAGCTGTTGGTAGGTGTCGACCGTTGGTCGACACGATTTTTCTGTCAGATAGCAGTATTCAAAATGGGCTCCGACTCCGTGCCGACCAACGGTCGGCACCCACCATCAGCAGCAGGTTCCGACAGATCCGGTTACGGGGCGTGAGCCGCATGGGCCCGAGGCATGCCTCGGGCGGGTTGGGCAGGACGCCCAACCCCGGTCTTGCCGTGTGCGCAGGAAAGCGCACACGAGCAAGCGGCGACCGAGCCTCCATGGGCGAGGGCGCTTTGCTTGCGAAGCTCTGCTTCGCAAGCGCCCGAACGCACAGCCGCCAGCGGCTGGGCCGGACCGCGGAGCGGGATTCACGGCGTCTCCCGCAACCGGACCGACCCCGCCATCCCTCGGAATGCACGCTGTTGCTGTTGCTGTTGAGGTTGCCGGCCAGCGGCCGGCACTACCGCAGGTGCAGGGCTGCAAGCCCTGCCGACCCACGCCCCGCTTACGAACGACTGACGTGGCGCTCATGCGCCATGCGCGAGTCTGTCCACTTGGCTGTTCGAGTGGAGGTGGCAACGGTGCACTGGCAAAGCGCACAGGCATACGCATGGCCGTTGGGATTGGCCGTACTGGTGGGCGGCATCGGCGCGTGGCTGATCCTGTGGATCTACCATCGGCTGAAGGGGCGCGATCGTCGGCGCGCGCGTATCGGGCGTGTGCTCGGGCTGCCGATGGCCACCGCATGGCCGCTGCTGCTGTTGATCCCTGCATTGCAGGCCACGCCGCTGCAGGATCCCGTTCTGGGCAACCTGCAACGGGTGCTGCATATCGCGCTGACCGCGTGCTTCATCTGGCTGCTGGTGCGGGCGGTGGCGGCGGGCGAACGTGCCATCCTGCGCAGCCATCCCATCGATGTCTCCGACAACCTGGAAGCGCGCCGCATCCAGACCCAGACGCGGGTGCTCAGCCGTGTGCTGATGGGCGGCATCATCGTGCTGGGCGCATCGCTGGTGCTGCTGACCTTCCCGATGGTGCAGAAGATCGGCACCGCGCTGCTGGCCTCGGCGGGCCTGATCGGCCTGGTGGCCGGTATCGCCGCAAAGCCCGTGTTCGGCAATCTGATCGCCGGCCTGCAGATCGCAGTGACGCAGCCGATCCGGCTGGATGATGTGGTGATCGTCGAAGGCGAGTGGGGGCGCATCGAGGAGATCGGCAGCAGCTATGTGGTGGTGCGCATCTGGGATGAGCGGCGAATGGTGGTGCCGCTGACCTGGTTCATCGAGAACCCCTTCCAGAACTGGACGCGGCGCAGCGCCGACCTGCTCGGCACCGCGTTCCTGTGGCTGGACTATCGTGCCCCGGTGGCAGCGATCCGTGCCGAGCTGGAACGCATCTGCCGCGGTGAAGCGCTGTGGGATGGCAGGGTCTGCGTGACCCAGGTGACCGAGACCAGCGAGCGCGCGATCCAGGTGCGCCTGCTGGTCAGTGCGCGCAGCTCCGGTGATGCCTTCGATCTGCGCTGCCTGGTGCGCGAACGCATGCTCGATTTCCTCGCGCGCGAGCATCCGCAGTCGCTGCCGCAGGTGCGTGCGCGGCTGCAGCATGCAGACGAACTGGACATGCCGCGCGGTCCACGTGCGCGCACTGCGGATGTGCGTTCGCCGGGGGCTGAAGACGGTGAAGCGGCGATCGTGCCGGTAGAGCTGGAGCCCGAGCGGTAGCGCCGGCCGCTGGCCGGCGAGCTCGGTTCTGCCGGCCAGCGGCCGGCACTACCGCAAGCAGGATTTCGCGGCGTTACCGGAGCTCACGGCTCGCCGGCGTCGATCAGGGTGTCGGTGTCGAAGTGCGGCGGGCGTCGCGCGCGGGTGCGCTGTTCGTAGGCGTAGGCCATTTCGATCAGCTTCGGTTCGCTCCAGGCGGTGCCCATGAACAGCAGGCCGACCGGCAGGCCATTGATCTGGCCCATCGGCACGCTGAGGCTGGGATAGCCGGCGACGGCGGCGGCGCTGTAGCTCTCGCCAGGGAAGTCGTCGCCTTCGCTGCGGATCGGCCACGCCACACCGGTGGTCGGCGCCACCAGGGCATCGAGCTGGTGGGCGGCGAGGGCGGCGTCGATGCCTTCCGCGCCGGCCAGCCGGCGCGCATCGCTGCGTGCACGGATATAGGCGGGGTCGGCCAGGCCGGCGGTAGCGTCGGCCGCCACCAGCAGTTCCTGGCCGAACAGGCCCAGCTCCTGCTTGCTGTGCGCCTGGTTGAAGGCGATCAGGTCGGCCAGGCTGCGTAGTGGCGCGCGATGGGTGCTGAAGTAGCGCTCCAGCCCGGCCTTGAATTCGTACAGCAGCACCGTGCGTTCCGCCTCGGCCCAGGCGCCCTGGTTGGGCAGCTCCACCGGCACCACGAAGGCACCCGCCCGACGCAGCTCGGTGGCCGCCTGTTCGATCAGCGGCGGCATGCCGCGGTATTTCAGCAGCGGTGTCTGCAGCAGGCCGATGCGCTTGCCACGCAGGCCCTGCGGGTCCAGGCGCGCGGTGTAGTCGTACACCGCGCGGCCAGGCATGGTCGCCGTGGCCGGGTCGGCATCGTCGCGGCCGGCGATAGCGGTCAGCACGGCTGCAGCGTCGGCGACGCTGCGGGTCATCGGCCCTGCGGTGTCCTGGCTGAAGGAAATCGGGATGATGCCCTCGCGGCTGACCAGGCCGACGGTCGGCTTGAGGCCGACGATGCCATTGACCGCCGCAGGGCAGACGATGCTGCCGTCGGTTTCGGTGCCGATCGCCACGCTGGCCAGGTTGGCGGCGACCGCCACCGCGCTGCCGCTGCTGGAACCGCAGGGCGAGTGGCTGAGGCGATAGGGATTGCGGGTCTGGCCGCCGCGCGCGCTCCAGCCGGACACCGAATCGTTGCCGCGGAAATTGGCCCACTCGCTGAGATTGGTCTTGCCCAGCACCACCGCGCCGGCGTCGCGCAGCCGGCGCACCAGGTAGGCGTCGTCCGGGCGGAACCCCTGCAGGGCCAGCGAGCCGGCGCTGGTGGCCATCGGGGCGGCGTTGATGTTGTCCTTCAGCAGTACCGGAATGCCGTGCAGCGGGCCGCGCAGGCGTCCATCACGGCGCTCGCGGTCGCGCGCAGCGGCTTCCTTCAGTGCATCCGGGTTGAGCTCGATCACCGCGCGCAGGCGCGGCCCGGTGCGGTCCAGGGTGGCGATGCGCTGCAGGTAGGCCTGGGTCAGGGTGGTGCTGTCCAGCTCACCGGCGCTCATCCGCGCCTGCAGGTCGGTGACATCGGTTTCGGCGTACGGGAACGGCACGTTGCGGCTCGCGGGTTCGGCCGCATGCGCGCTGGACGCGGCCGGGCTGCAGCCAGCCGAAAGCAGCGCAGGCAGCGCGGCAAGCAGGCAGGTCAGCAGAGGCGGCAAGGACGGGCGCATGGGGCGGCTTGGTCGGCTCCAATCCCCAGTGTAGCCGGTGCTCAGCGGTGGCGCTTGCGCAGGTCGCGGGCGAGGACGTAGACCACGATCAGGTTGATCGCCAGGATCGTCCACGATGGCCAGCCGGGATGGCGGATGATCGCGAAGATGTCGAAAGGCAGGTACAGGGAGGCGGTCAGGCAGCCCAGCCAGGAGGCCCAGGCCTTGGCCCGCCACAGGCCCCAGGCTTCGACCAGGTGCAGCAGGCCGTAGCCGATCATCCCCGCCGCGGCCAGGTGCACCGCGTCGGGGCTGATCATGTGCAGCAGCGAGGGCAGGGTGCCATGGTCCGGATCCAGGCTGAAACGCCGGATCAGGACCATGATGCCGTGCCGCAGCGGCTGCGGTCCGAGCACTTCCAGCCCGGTGGCGGCCAACAGCGCCAGCATCGCCTTGCTCGCTTCGAGCAGGGCGATGACGTGGAGGCCCGGATGCCGGTGCGGATCCGGGTTGTAGCCGCTCTGGTCCACGGGGTGCTGGCTCAGCCGCCGCGCGAAGCCTTCTTGCGGTCGCTTTCGGTCAGGAACTTCTTGCGCAGACGGATCTCCTTGGGGGTGATCTCGACCAGCTCGTCGTCTTCGATGAAGTCCAGGGCCTGTTCCAGCGAGTACTTGATCGCCGGGGTCAGCTGGATCGCGTCGTCCTTGCCCGAAGCGCGCATGTTGGTCAGCGGCTTGGTCTTGATCGCGTTGACGGTCAGGTCGTTGTCCTTGGAGTGGATGCCGACCAGCTGGCCTTCATACACGTTGTCGCCTTCGGCAGCGAAGAGCTTGCCGCGCTCCTGCAGCGGACCCAGCGAGTAGGCGGGAGTGACGCCCGGCGCATTGGCGATCATCACGCCGTTGATGCGCTTGGCGATCGCGCCCTGTTCCTTCGGACCGTAATGGTCGAACACGTGGAACAGCAGGCCCGAACCCTGGGTCAGGGTCTTGAACTCGTTCTGGAAACCGATCAGGCCACGGGCCGGGATCTGGTATTCCAGGCGCACACGGCCCTTGCCGTCCGGTTCCATGTTCTTCAGCTGGCCCTTGCGGGTACCCAGCTTTTCCATCACGCCGCCCTGGTGGATTTCTTCGATGTCCACCACCAGCTGCTCGATCGGCTCCATCATCTGGCCGTCGATTTCCTTGATGATCACTTCCGGGCGCGACACCGCCAGCTCGTAGCCTTCACGGCGCATGTTCTCGATCAGCACCGACAGGTGCAGTTCGCCGCGGCCGGAGACCAGGAACTTGTCGGCGTCTTCCAGCTGTTCGACCTTCAGTGCCACGTTGTGGACCTGCTCGCGGTCCAAGCGGTCCTTGATCTGGCGGCTGGTCAGGAACTTGCCACCGGACAGGTCCTTGTTGCCGGCGAACGGCGAGTTGTTGACCTGGAAGGTCATCGAGATGGTCGGCTCGTCGACGGTCAGCGCCGGCAGGGCTTCGGGGGTATCCGGGTGGCACAGGGTGTCGGAGATGGTCAGCTCCGGAATGCCGGAGATGGCCACGATGTCACCGGCCTCGGCCGTCTCCTGCTCGATGCGCTCCAGGCCCAGGAAGCCCAGCACCTGGGCGACCTTGCCGTTGCGCTTCTTGCCTTCACGGTCGATGACGGCGACCTGCATGTTCTTCTTCAGGGTGCCGCGCTGGATACGACCGATGCCGATCACGCCCACGAAGTTGTTGTAGTCCAGCTGGCTGATGCGCATCTGGAACGGGCCTTCCGGGTCCACTTCCGGACGCGGGGCGTGCTGCATGATTGCTTCGTACAGCGGGGTCATGTCGCCGTCGCGCACGGTGTCTTCCAGGCCGGCATAGCCGTTCAGGGCCGAGGCGTAGACGATCGGGAAGTCCAGCTGCTCATTGGTGGCGCCGAGCTTGTCGAACAGGTCGAAGACCTGGTCGATCACCCATTCCGGACGCGCGCCCGGACGGTCGATCTTGTTGACCACGACGATCGGCTTGAAGCCCATCGCGAAGGCCTTCTGGGTGACGAAGCGGGTCTGCGGCATCGGGCCGTCCATCGCATCGACCAGGATCAGCACGGTGTCGACCATCGACAGCACGCGCTCGACCTCACCACCGAAGTCGGCGTGGCCGGGGGTGTCGACGATGTTGATCCGGTTCTTGATGCCGGTTTTCTTGTCTTCCCAGGTGATGGCGGTGTTCTTGGCCAGGATGGTAATGCCGCGTTCCTTTTCCTGGTCGTTGCTGTCCATCACGCGCTCGGCGAGGACGGTACGCTCGGACAGGGTGCCGGACTGCTTCAGCAGCTGGTCGACCAGGGTGGTCTTGCCATGGTCGACGTGGGCGACGATGGCGATGTTGCGAAGATTTTCGATGGACATACGAAAGGGGGCCAGTCGGCGCCGGATTTGGAAAAAGAAGTCCAACATTATACGTCGAACTTGACGATTCGCGAAAAGGTGGATTTCACGCCTGTCACGGGGCCCATTCAGCTGGGCATCCGCCGCCCCGGCCGGGGCCGCCAGGACCCGGCTGCGCGGCTCCCCGTCCGGGGGCTGAAGCGGGGCGCTTCACCAATGGTCGAAGCCGCCGCCGACACGAGGCGGGTGTAAACTAGGTGGCTAGACGCATTCCCCTTTGCATCAAGGATCTTCATGTCCCTCATCGCCACTTTCGACACCACCCAGGGCCCGATCAAGGTCGAGCTGTTCGCCGACAAGGCACCGCTGACCGTGGCCAACTTCGTGAACCTGGTCAAGCACGGCTTCTATGACGGCCTGATCTTCCACCGCGTTATCGCCGACTTCATGATCCAGGGCGGCTGCCCGCAGGGTCGTGGCACCGGCGGCCCGGGCTACAAGTTCGAAGACGAGAAGAATGGCGTGAAGCACGAGGTCGGCTCGCTGTCGATGGCCAACGCCGGCCCGAACACCAACGGCAGCCAGTTCTTCATCACCCACATCAAGACCGATTGGCTGGACGGCCGCCACACCGTCTTCGGCAAGGTCCTGGAAGGCCAGGCGATCGTCGATTCGGTCAAGCAGGGCGACGTGATCCATTCGATCACCCTGGAAGGCGACGTCGACGCCGTGCTGGCCGCCCAGGCCGACCGCGTCGCGGAGTGGAACAAGCACCTCGCCGCCTGATCCCCCTTCGAAACGGCCACCCACGGGTGGCCGTTTCCCTGTTCCCCGCCGCCCGCCAGGCCTGCGTGGCTCTGCCCGCGGCGTCCCATCAAACGCTTGCAAGCAAGAGGAAACCCCCATGAAAGCACCCGTTCGTGTTGCCGTGACCGGCGCCGCCGGCCAGATCGGTTATGCCCTGCTGTTCCGCATCGCCTCCGGCGAAATGCTGGGCAAGGACCAGCCGGTCATCCTGCAGCTGCTGGAACTGCCGGTCGACAAGGCCCAGGCCGCCCTGAAGGGCGTGATGATGGAGCTGGAAGACTGCGCCTTCCCGCTGCTGGCCGGCATGGTCGGCACCGATGATGCCGAAGTCGCGTTCAAGGACGCCGACATCGCCCTGCTGGTTGGCGCACGTCCGCGTGGCCCGGGCATGGAGCGCAAGGACCTGCTGCTGGAAAACGCCAAGATCTTCACCGCCCAGGGCGCGGCGCTGAACAAGGTCGCCAGCCGTGACGTGAAGGTGCTGGTGGTCGGCAACCCGGCCAACACCAATGCCTACATCGCCATGAAGTCGGCCCCGGACCTGAAGCCGGAAAACTTCACCGCCATGCTGCGCCTGGACCACAACCGCGCGCTGAGCCAGCTGTCGACCAAGCTCGGCAAGCCGGTCGGTGGCATGGAGAAGCTGGTCGTGTGGGGCAACCACAGCCCGACCATGTATCCGGACTACCGTTTCGCCACCGCCGATGGCGCGTCGATCGCCGATGCGATCAACGACCAGGAATGGAACGCCAACACCTTCATCCCGACCGTGGGCAAGCGCGGCGCGGCGATCATCGAAGCCCGTGGCTCGTCTTCGGCCGCTTCGGCCGCCAACGCTGCCATCGACCACGTTCGTGACTGGGTGCTGGGCAGCAACGGCAAGTGGGTCACCATGGGCGTGCCGTCCGACGGTTCCTACGGCATTCCGGAAGGCGTGATCTTCGGCTTCGCAGTGACCACCGAGAACGGCAAGTACACCCTGGTGAAGGATCTGCCGATCGACGACTTCAGCCAGAAGTACATCGACAAGACCCTGGCCGAGCTGGAAGAAGAGCGCGCCGGCGTTGCCCACCTGCTGGGCTGATGCAGGCGGTACCGGCTCGAGGCGGTACCTCTTTCATCAAGGTAGGTGTCGACCGCTGGTCGGTACATTCCCATCGAGGTAGGTACCGACCGTTGGTCGGTACGCAGAACGGGGAAGCTTCGGCTTCCCCGTTTCTGTTTGGACGGATACGGAGCCGCATGATCCACCTGCATTACATCGACGACGCGCTGCTGGTGGCCGAGAAGCCGGCCGGCCTGCTGTCCGTGCCCGGCCGCGGCGCCGAGAACCAGGATTGCGTGGTCGCGCGCCTGCAGGCGCTGTACCCGGATGCGTTGACCGTGCACCGCCTGGACCAGGTGACCTCCGGCCTGCTGCTGCATGCGCGCGGCAAGGACATGCAGGTGGCGTTGTCGATGCAGTTCGAGCAGCGCCAGGTCGGCAAGCGTTATGAAGCGATCGTGGAGGGGCTGCTTGAAGGCGATGCCGGCGACGTGGACCTGCCACTGATCGTGGACTGGCCAAACCGGCCGAAGCAGATGATCGATCACGAACGCGGCAAGCCGGCGCTGACGCGCTGGCGCGTAATGGCGCGTGATGCCGAAGCGCAGCGCACGCGCGTGGCGCTGGAACCGGTTACTGGCCGCAGCCATCAACTGCGCCTGCACATGGCCAGTCTCGGCCATCCCATCGTTGGCGATGTGCTGTATGACGCCGCGCCTGCGCAGCGCGTGCATCTGCATGCGCGCAGCCTGCGGTTCACCCACCCGGTGACGGGCGAGGCGCTCGCGTTCGAGTCCGCCACTCCGTTCTAGGGGTTCGGCAGGGCTTGCAGCCCTGCACCTGCTACGAACCGGAGCAACGTCAAAGGCCAAGGCGGCGCTGGTCTTCTGCTTGCTGGGCGGGGCGGTGTGGGTGGGCAGGACACGCCGTAACCCCCCCTCCGGGGGCCGGCCCAGCCGCTGGCGGCTGTGCGTTCGGGCGCTTGCAAAGCAGTGCTTCGCAAGCAAAGCGCCCTCACCCATGGGGGCTCGATGGCGCCATCCATGGCACCAACGGTCCTGCCAACCCACACCGCCCCATCCCCGACAGATTCCTGCGGCGGTTGGTAACGGCTGTCGCTGTTGGTGTTGGTAGGTGTCGACCTTGGTCGACACGATTTTTCTGTCAGATATCGAATTGAATATTGAATCTGGGGATCCGACCCCGTGCTCCGACAGATCGCGGAAGTCTGTCGAAGGCGGGGTGGGTCCGGTTGCGGGGGGCCAGATCAGTGAGCCGCATGGATGCGGCGACCGAGCCTCCATGGACGGATTCACGGCGTCCCCCGCAACCGGACCCACCTCGCCATCCCACGGGAAACCCGCTGTTGCTTCGGCTGTTGCTTCTGAGGTTGCCGGCCAGCGGCCGGCACTACCGCGGGTGCAGGGCGCAGCCCTGCATGAAAACCCCACCCCCTACCAAGGTAGGGCGGCCCGCGCGGCAGCGCCGGACTATCCTCGAACCCATGACTTTGTCTGGGAGGGCTGCGTCATGAACTACGAGGAAACCTACCGTCGCTCGATCGACGAGCCGGAGGCCTTCTGGGGCGAGGAAGCCAAGCGCATCCATTGGCACAAACCGCCGCAGCAGGTACTCGACTACAGCAACCCGCCGTTCCGGCGCTGGTTTGTCGGCGGTGAAACCAATCTCTGCTACAACGCCGTCGACCGCCATCTGGCCGAGCGCGCCGACCAGCTCGCGCTGGTTGCCATTTCCACCGAGACCAGCAGCACCCGCGAGATCACCTATCGCCAGCTGTATCGGGAAGTGAACGACTTCGCTGCCGCGCTCAAGCACCTCGGCGTCGGTCACGGTGACCGTGTGGTGATCTACATGCCGAACATGGCCGAGGCGGTATTCGCCATGCTCGCCTGCGCGCGCATCGGCGCCGTGCATTCGGTGGTGTTCGGTGGCTTCGCCGCGCACAACCTGGCGCTGCGCATCGACGATGCCAAGCCGAAGCTGCTGATCGCCGCCGATGCCGGCATGCGCGGTGGCAAGCTGATTCCGTACAAGCCGATGGTCGATGCAGCCTGCGCCGAAGCCACGTCGCCACCGCCGCACGTGCTGATCGTGTCGCGCGGACTGGATGCCGCCGAACCACGCGTGCCGGGCCGCGATGTGGAGTACGCCGCGCTGCGTGCGCAGATCGGTGAGGTCGACGTGCCGGTGCAGTGGCTGGAATCGAGCGAGCCGAGCTACCTGTTGTATACCTCGGGCACCACCGGCAAGCCGAAGGGCGTGCAGCGCGATGTCGGCGGCTACGCGGTGGCGATGGCACAGTCGATGGAAACCGTGTTCGACTGCAGGCCGGGCCAGGTGATGTTCTCCACTTCCGATGTCGGCTGGGCGGTAGGCCATTCCTACAATGTGTACGGCCCGCTGATCGGTGGCTGCACCTCGCTGCTGTACGAAGGGCTGCCGACCAACCCGGATCCGGGCATCTGGTGGGCGCTGTGCGAGCAGTACAACGTGCGCACGATGTTCTCGTCGCCCACCGCTATCCGCGTGCTGAAGAAGCACGATGCGGACTTCATCCATCGCCACGACCTGCGCGCGCTGAAGTACCTGTTCCTGGCCGGCGAGCCGCTGGACGAACCGACCGCGCACTGGATCAGCGAAGCGCTCGGCAAGCCGATCATCGACAACTACTGGCAGACCGAGACCGGCTGGCCGGCGCTGACCCTGCTGCCGGGCCTGGAGATGAAGCCAGTGCGCTTCGGTTCGCCGGGCTTCCCCAACCTCGGCTACCGGATGAAGGTGATCGACGAGAACACCGGTGAGGAAGTCGCACCGGGGCAGAAGGGGGTGCTGGTGGTGTCGCCACCGTTGCCGCCGGGCTGCATGAGCACGGTGTGGAACGACGACAATCGTTTCCTGCAGAGCTATTTCAGCCACTTCAAGGAACTGCTGTACAGCTCGCTGGACTGGGCAATCCGCGACGACGATGGCTACACCTTCATCCTCGGCCGTACCGATGATGTGATCAACGTGGCCGGGCACCGGCTGGGCACGCGCGAGATCGAAGAGGCCATTTCGAGCCACCCGCGCGTGGCCGAGGCTGCCGTGATCGGGGTCAAGGACGAATTGAAGGGGCAGGTGCCGCTGGTGTTCGTCACCCTCAAGCAGGGCCTGGATGGCGAGGATCCGGCGCAAGTGGTGGCCGAGATGATGGCCACGGTGACCACCTCGCTCGGCGCAGTGGCCCGCCCGGCGCACGTGCACGTGGTCAACGCGCTGCCCAAGACCCGTTCGGGCAAGCTGCTGCGGCGCTCGTTGCAGGCGCTGGCCGAGCAGCGCGACCCGGGTGACCTGTCGACGCTGGACGACCCCGGCGCGCTGGAGGAGATCCGCCGGGCGCTGGGCCGTTGATCCGGTCGTGCCGGCCACTGGCCGGCACCCCCATCCACCCCGAGGTTGCCGGCCAGCGGCCGGCACTACCCGCAGTACTTGCGCTAAGCTCGGCCTGTCATCGACCTGCAATACGCGGCTCGCGCCGGGGAACGCGCGTGCCGTCCGGAGATGGCAACACAGGGGGGCGTGCCCGCGAGGGCGCGCCGGCATTGCGCATCGAGCGAGGGGGAGGCAATGGCATTGCTGCACGCCAAGACGGCTGCTGGCCGTCAGGAAATCGAAGACCGTAGCCGGCGCCTGCCGGCGGCACTGCGTTCGATCCTGCTGATGGTCGATGGCCATCGCAACGACACCGAACTGCGTGGCCTGTTCGAAGGCCTGCGGGCACCACCGGACGCGCTGGAGCAATTGTCAGCACAGGGCCTGATCGAAGTGATCGGCGGAAGCGCAGAGGTGGCGCCGGCGCGCGGCATCAGCACCGGGCGCGAACAGGACCCGGCGCTGTACCAGCAGTTGTACGACGCGATGAGCGAGGCGGTGCGCCGCCACCTGGGCCTGAAGGGCTACTTCATGCAGTTGAAGATCGAACGCTGCACCGATGCGCTGGCGCTGGAGCGCTTGTGCCCGGAGTTGCTGGCGGCGGTGGGCAAGGCGCGCAGCCCGGCATTGGCGCAGCGCTGGTGGCAGGAAACCCAGGCGGCGGTGCTGAACGCTGGCAGTGAGATCGTGCAGGCCTGAGCCACCGCGTAAAGTGATCGGTTCACTTCCCTACAAGGAGTCCCGCGTGCAGGACGACCACGACGACACCGACACCCCAGGCTGGGACGCGATCAATGCGGCGCTGGCGCCGCTGTATGCCGGCCAGGAGCCGCGTCACTTCGGCACCGCGCTTCCGTACACGCTCGGTGGCCAGGATCCACTGGATGGCATCAGCGTGTACTGGGCGGATGCGCCGGTACCGCACTGGCATTACATCACCTACGGCTTCTCCGAGCTGTACGCCAAGGAGAGCAGTGATGCAGATGCCAGCGGTTATGGCTTCGAGCTGACCTTCCGTCTGGCTGCCGAGGCCGGTGAGAACGCCGGCAGCACCCCGCCGGTGTGGCCGATGAACCTGCTGCAGAACCTGGCGCGCTACGTGTTCGGCAGTGGCAACGTGTTCGAGGATGGCCATCACCTCAACGCCAACGGTCCGATCGCGCTGGAGACCGGCACGCGGCTGTGCCATCTGGCCTTCATTGCGGACCCGCAGTTGCCGGCGCGGGACACGGCCAACGGCCATCTGCAGTTCCTGCAGCTGGTCGGATTGACCGATGAGGAGATGGAGGCGGTCAAGCGTTGGTCGACGCGTGGCGTGCTGCAGGCGCTGCTGCCGGCAATGCCGCTGTGGATCAGCGATCTGCATCGCGACAACCTGCTGGACGATCCGGCGCTGGCACAGCGGGTGCAGGCCGGCAGCGAACGCGAGGGTTCCAGCACCGGCATGCTGTTCATCGAGACCCTGGACTGGCGGCAGGAGGCGGGCGTCACCACGCTGGTGCTCGGCGCCGGTCAGGTCGCCAGCGTGTGCGAACTGTTGCCGCTGCGCCTGCGCCACGGCAAATCGCTGGAACTGGCCAGCCGCGAGCGGCAGTGGGAGTTCATCGCGCAAGGGGGCGGTGAAGCGGCGGACGTATCCGCCGACAGCGCGCGCTGGTCACTGGACGAGGCGGGCCTGCAGGCCCTGGCAGGGGTGCGCGCCGAGCGCGGGGTTTACCCGGTGGCGGGGGCGCTGCGCATCGAAGTGGTGCCGACCTACCTGCGCGATGCCAAGGGGGAAGTGATCCGCCAGATCGGCTGATCGCGCGAATGATATCGAGAGGTCGGAGCCGCCTGCTGCGCAGGCGGATCCGACCCCGTCTGGTGGCCGGTGGGGTCAGATCCGTCCGCCACGCGAACGGCTCTGACCCCTGACCAAGGTCAGGCCAGGCCTTCGGCCTTCAGCGCGGCCTGCACGCCGGCATCGGCATCCATGCGTGCCTTGTAGGCGGCCAGATTGTCCAGGCCCGACAGGTCGACCTTGGTGCCGGCGGCCCAGCGCAGGGTGATGTAGAAGTACGGGTCGGCGAAGCTGCGGAAGCCGGCCAGCCAGGGCTTGTCGGCCAGCTGCCTGTCGGCGATCTCGAACAGGCCACGCAGGCGCTTGTGCGCGGCGGCGCGGATCGCGTCGTACTGGCCTTCGTCGGCAATGAACTTGCCCGGCGCGAACAGCGGCGAGAAGGCCGGGTGCACGTCGGAATTGACGAACGCCAGCCAGCGGGTGGCTTCGGCGCGCTGGCGCGGGCTGCCGTCACCGCCGAGGCCGGCCTGCGGGAAGCTGTCGGCGATATAGCCCATGATCGCGGCGTTCTGCAGCAGCACGAAGTCGCCGTCGACCAGCGCGGGCACCGCACCGGCCGGATTGATCTTGAGGAATTCCGGACCCTTCAGGGTGTCCTTGTTCAGCAGTTCAACCTCGAACGGCTGGCCGGTCCACTGCAGGGCGATGTGGTCGGCGGTGGAACAGGCACCGGGCTTGCTGTACAGCTTCATGGGAACTCCAGGTGATGCGGGCGGGAAACGCCCACTATCCCAGAGCCTGCCGGCAGGCGGCAACGCTGCCGCCGGCACGGATCGTTACGACTGCCGCGGCTTGAGGTTCTGCACCTTATAGAAGGTGTGATCGCCGATGGTGGCCACCTGGTAGGCATTGCGCCAGTTCGGGCTGGCGATGGACAGCGCGGCGAAGTGGCTGGCACCGGGCACGATCTCGCGGCGCTCGCCGGCCGGCAGCGCCCAGTTGCGCTCGGCGTCGAAGGCCACGTTCATTGCCTCGCTCCAGGCCGCGTCGTTGCCCAACTGGGTGCCGGGGGAGACGATGGTCGGTGCGAACTGCTTGCGCGCGGTGACCACCTGGCACATCGAGTCGCCCCACAGGCCACTGTCGAGACGGCGCAGTGCGACCTCGGCGACGGCCTGCTGGCCGCGCAGGGTCTGGTCGCGGGCTTCCAGGTAAACGGTGGTGCTCAAACACAGTGAATCAGCGGCCGGCTGCGGCAACAACTGCGACAGCCAGAGAATCCAGGCCAGTTTCATATAACTCCTTGCTCCGTATGGGTCGCACTTTCCGGTTCCGGCCGCAGGGCGACAGGAGGCGGGGTACGACTTGGCGTCATGGGGAGGCGGCCATCGGGGCCGCCCCGTGGGCAGCCCCAAAAGAAACGACCAGTACCGATCGTGGGGGGCTGCGCCGGCTCACCGGAAACTGGCTGGTGAGCGGAAAGATGGCGCAAGGTAGGGGGGCGTAGCCGAACGCATCGTGAACCGCTCGGCTTGACATTCAGGTTCAATGAGGGTGACGGAAATCACATTCCGCCCCCCATTCAGGCGCTCATCAGAGTGCGGCGGCAACCCGGCTGCCCTGGTCGATGGCGCGCTTGGCGTCGAGTTCTGCGGCCACGTCGGCACCACCGATCAGCTGCGCGTTGACGCCGGCCGCCTGCAGTTCGGCCTGCAGCGTGCGGTTCGGTTCCTGCCCGGCGCAGATCACCACATGGTCGACCGGCAGCAGCTGTTCGCTGCCGTCCACGCGGATGCGCAGGCCTTCGTCGTCCACCCCGAGGTACTCGACGCCACCGAGCATGCGCACGCCCTTGGCCTTCAGCGTGGCGCGATGGATCCAGCCGGTGGTCTTGCCCAGGCGCGCGCCGGGCTTGCCCGGGCTGCGCTGCAGCAGCCACAGCCGGCGCGGCGAGGTTTCAACCTCCGGCCTGGCCAGTGAGCCGCGGGCCTCGAAGGTGCTGTCCACGCCCCATTCGGCCATCCAGCGCTGCGGGTCGAGGGAGGGGGACTCGCCGGCGTGGCTGAGGAATTCGCCGACATCGAAGCCGATGCCGCCGGCGCCGATGATCGCCGCACTGGTGCCGACTTCGACCCGGCCCAGCAGCACGTCCAGGTAGCTGACCACCTTGGCGTGATCGGCACCGGGGAAATCGACCTTGCGCGGGGTGATGCCGGTGGCCAGCACCACCTCGTCGAAGCCGGTCAGCTGGGCGGCATCGGCGCGGGTGCCGAGGCGCAGCTGCACACCGGTTTCGGCCAGTTTGTGGCGGAAGTAGCGCAGGGTCTCGTGGAACTCTTCCTTGCCGGGGATGCGCTTGGCCACGTTGAACTGGCCGCCGATCTCATCATTGGCGTCGAACAGGGTGACCTGGTGACCACGCTGGGCAGCGACGGTGGCACAGGCCAGGCCGGCGGGGCCGGCACCGACCACCGCAACCTTCTTCGGCGCAGCGGTGGGGCGATAGACCAGCTCGGTCTCGTGCGCGGCGCGCGGATTGACCAGGCAGCTGGCCAGCTTGTTCTCGAACACGTGGTCCAGGCAGGCCTGGTTGCAGGCGATGCAGGTGTTGATCGCCTCCGCGCGGCCGGCACGGGCCTTGTTCGGCCACTGCGGGTCGGCCAGCAGCGGGCGCGCCAGCGACACCATGTCGGCGCCGCCATTGGCGAGGATGCGCTCGGCGACGTCGGGCATGTTGATGCGGTTGGTCGCCACCAGCGGCACCTTCACATGCGGCTTGAGCTTGGCGGTGACCCCGGCGAAGGCAGCACGCGGCACCGAGGTGGCGATGGTCGGAATGCGCGCTTCGTGCCAGCCGATGCCGGAATTGATGATCGTTGCGCCGGCCGCCTCGATGGCCTGCGCCTGCTGCACGATTTCTTCCCAGCTGCTGCCGTCGTCGACCAGATCCACCAGCGACAGGCGATAGATGATGATGAAGTCCGGGCCGCAGGCCTCGCGGATGCGGCGTACGATCTCGACCGCGAAGCGCATGCGTTGGCGCGCGTCGCCGCCCCAGGCATCGGTGCGCTTGTTGGTGCGCGGGGCGATGAATTCGTTGATGAGGTAGCCCTCCGAACCCATCACTTCCACGCCGTCGTAGCCGGCCTCGCGGGCCAGCTTGGCGCTGCGTGCGTAATCGGCGATATGCCGGTCGACGCCGCTGGCCGACAACGCGCGCGGGGTGAACGGGTTGATTGGTGCCTTCAGCTTCGACGGTGCCACCGACAACGGGTGATAGGCGTAACGGCCTGCATGCAGCAGCTGCAGGCAGATCTTCGCGCCGTGCTGGTGCGCGGCGGCGGTGAGCTGGCGGTGCGGCCGCACTTCCCAGGGCCAGGACAGCTTGCCGCCGAACGGCTTCAGCCAGCCGACCACATTCGGTGCGAAGCCGCCGGTGACGATCAGGCCGACGCCGCCCTCGGCGCGCTCGGCGAAGTAGGCCGCCAGCCGCGGGAAGTCGCGGGCGCGATCCTCCAGGCCGGTGTGCATCGAGCCCATCAATACGCGGTTGCGCAGTTGGGTGAAGCCCAGGTCCAGCGGGGCGAACAGATGGGGATAGGCGCTTTCGTTGGCTGGCGACATGGTCGATACGCTTGCGTACGGAAGCGCGAAGCGTGCCGCGAAACGGCGGCCGGGGCAAGGGCCGCTGGATGGCGCCGGCGGCGGCGCCCCCGAACTCCGGGGCGGTCGTGCCGGCCGCTGGCCGGGTACGGGGCAGCTCAGGGTGATTGCGGCTGCCGGGCAGCGGCGGGTACGACCGGGGGGCGGCCGATCCCGAACCAGCCCAGCGTGACGCCGCACAGCGGGCCGATCAGCAGGGCGAAGGCGAGGGTGCCGAGGCCGACATTGCCGCCCAGCCACCAGCCCAGCAGCAATACGCTGCCTTCGATCAGGCTGCGCACCTTCCAGATCGGCCAACCGGTGCGGGCATGCAGGCCAGTCATCAAGCCATCGCGCGGTCCCGGGCCGAGGCGGGCGCCGATGTACAGGCCGGTGGCCAGCGCGACCAGCAGCATGCCTGCACAGAACATCGCCAGCTGCCAGCCCACGCCGATGGCCGGTGGCAGCAGCCACAACCCGAACTGTGCGGAGGGACCGATCAGCATCACGTTGAGCACCGTGCCGACGCCCGGCTTCTGGCGCAGTGGCCACCACAGCAACAGCACCAGTGCGCCGATGACATTGGTCGCCAGCCCGAAGGACAGCGGCGTCTGTGCGGCGATGCCCTGCGACAGCACGTCCCAGGGCGCCACGCCGATGGCGGCACGGATCATCAGCGAGGCACCGAAGCCATACAGGAACAGGCCGGTGATCAGTTGCAGCAGGCGCAGGGGCAGGGCGGTAGGCATGGTGGGCTCGGGGGAGAGGATATCTGTTTCCACCGTATCCCTGATTTCCTTGAGGCCATAGATACAGATCCCAGCCAATCCGCTGGTACAGGCAGCGCCGATCCTGCATGCGGGCGGTTGTGCAGGGCCGCGCCCGTGCTCTGCTGGTGGCGGCAGGCGTAGCAGCCTGGCGTGGGCTCGGCCTACATCACGGCGTCAGTCGTCCCAGCCCACCAGCGCCAGCTTGCCCACCGTGTGCCCGCTGGCCAGGCGCTGATGCGCGATGTCCAGGTTGGCCGCATTGATCGTGCCCAGCGTTTCACTGAGCGTGCCACGCAGCTGGCCGGCATCGATCATGCTGGCGGCGCGGCTGAGGATGCGATGCTGTTCGATGCAGTCGGCGGTGGCGAAGCGCGAGCGCGCGAACATGAACTCCCAATGGATGCCGATGCATTTGGCCTTGTACGGATCGCCGATGCGCAGTGCGCCACGCGGCTCCACGATCAGGCCGACATGGCCCTGTGGTGCCAGCAGCTGGCCCAGTTCGTCCCAGTAGTGATCGGTGTCGGCCAGGTTGAGCGCCACCTGCACTGCGTCGATGCCCAGTGCCTGCAGCTGGGGCTGCAGCGGCTGCCGATGGTCGATCACATGCGTGGCCCCCATCTGCCGGCACCAGTCGATCGAGGCCTCGCGCGAGGCGGTGGCGATCACCTCGAAGCCGGCATGGCGGGCCAGCTGGATCGCCATCGAGCCCACGCCTCCCGCACCGCCGATCACCAGCAGGTGCTGGCCGCCATGGCGGCGATCATCCAGATGCAGCGGCATGCGCTGGAACAACAGCTCCCAGGCGGTCAGCGTGGTCAGGGGTAGTGCGGCGGCTTCGGCGAAATCGAGCGTGGTCGGCTTGCGGGCGACCAGGCGCTCGTCCACCCACTGGTACTGGGCGTTGCAGCCCGGCCGGGTAACGTCACCGGCGAAGTAGACCTCGTCACCAGAGGCGAACAGGCTGGCCTCGTCACCGATGGCTTCGACCACACCGGCGGCGTCCCAGCCGAGCACCCGGGGAACCTCAAGGGTGGCCGGATCGGTAGCGGCCCGCTGCTTGCCATCGACGGGGTTGACCGATACCGCTTCGATCCGCACCAGCAGATCGCGGCCGCGAGGAGGCAGCGGCGGCGGCAGCAGGACATCACGCAGGGCAGGTGCGTATTCACGACTCAGGGCGACGGCTTTCATCACGGCTCCGGCTGGGTTCGTGATCCCATCATAAGGTTCCTCACGTTTCCGCAAACCTGCTGAACCGTGCGATGCAATGTGCTGCGCAGTATGTCGGTTTTCGCGCTTAAACCCCGTCAAACCCTTGCAGCGTGTGGGTCTTGCGGATTTTCATCATCCTGTATAGGGTTTCAACGTCGGACCGGTCGACGGTCGGGCGCAACACTTCACATGTTACGGGACTGTTAACATGGCCTTCACCCGCCTGAGCATAATGTTCGCGGCGGTGGCGTGCTGAATCGGCTGTCGTACATCGACGCACTAGTGCTGGCCCATGCCTCTACCGGTTTCATACCCCCGAAATAGGAGCTGTACTCAATGAACAAGAAGATCCTTACTGCCGCGCTGCTGGGCGGCCTGGCTTTCGCCCAGGCAGCTTCGGCGCAGGAGTTCGATGACCGCTGGTACCTGACCGGTTCGGCCGGCTTCAACTTCCAGGACAGCGACCGTCTGACCAATGACGCTCCGTTCGTGACCCTGGGCCTGGGTAAGTTCATCAGCCCGAACTGGTCGCTGGACGGTGAACTGAACTACCAGAACCCGAACTTCGACAGCAACCAGGACCTGAACTGGTCGCAGTACGGCGTCTCGCTGGACCTGCGTCGCCACTTCATCAAGGAAGGCCGCGGCTGGAACCCGTACATCGTCGGTGGCCTGGGCTACCAGAAGTCGGAAGAAGAGTACGCTGCAATCGACAACAACGGTCCGCGCCAGCGTAAGGACGGCAACGTTGCCGCCAAGCTGGGCGTCGGCCTGCAGACCACCTTCGAGAAGCGTGTTGCTGTCCGCGCCGAAGTGGCCTACCGCGCTGACTTCGACGACCAGAGCATCGCCGCCAAGGACGAGAGCTGGTTCGGCGACGTGCTGGCTTCGGTCGGCGTCGTGATCCCGCTGGGCCCGGCTCCGGTCGCGGCTGCTCCGGCTCCGGCTCCGGTTGCCCCGAGCTGCGCCGACCTGGATGACGACGGTGACGGCGTCAACAACTGCGACGACAAGTGCCCGAACTCGCAGCCGGGTCAGACCATCGGTCCGGACGGTTGCCCGGTTCCGGTCTCCATCGACCTGAAGGGCGTCAACTTCGACTTCGACAAGTCGAACCTGCGTCCGGACGCCGTGGCGATCCTGAGCGAAGCCACCGAGATCCTGAAGCGTTACCCGGATCTGCGCGTTGAAGTTGCCGGTCACACCGACTCGAAGGGTACCGACGCTTACAACCAGAAGCTGTCGGAGCGTCGCGCCACCGCCGTGTACAACTACCTGACCAAGAACGGCGTCGACGCCGGTCGCCTGGTCGGCCCGATCGGCTACGGCGAGAGCCGTCCGATTGCTCCGAACACCAACCCGGATGGTTCGGACAACCCGGAAGGTCGCGCCAAGAACCGTCGTACCGAGCTGAACGTCCAGAACTAAGTTCTGACGCTCTGCCAGTAGGACACAGCAGGACCCGGCTTCGGCCGGGTCTTGTTGTTTCTGCGGTCCGGAACCCGGCGTTTCAGGCGCGGGAGTAACCGTTCGTCGGGATTTTGCCCATAAAACCAATGAGTTGCCGTATTCATTGAAAGTGGCGCTTGAAAGCTGTCGCGGCATTGCTAAACTCGCCGCGTCACTTCCTTTCCTGGATGCCCTTCATGCTGCGCTCTGCATCGGCCGCCTTCCTGGCGCTGGCCCTGGTTCCCGCCGCCCACGCTGCGGTCGATTGCTCGGTCAACACCAGCGCCTCGCCGCTGCCGTTGCCGGCCACGACCATCGCGCCGGTGGCCGACGAGCTCTACATCCGTGGCAACCAGCTGGGCATGCCGGCCGGCGTGCTGAGCAGCAACTACGATCCGTCGCAGTCGCTGGACCAGGTGCTGCAGCGCCTGCGCATCGATGGGTGCCAGAACATCGCCAAGGCCATTCCGAGCGCACCGGCGGTGAAGCCGAACGATCCGGCGGCCTACAAGCCGCAGACCGAATTCGACAACACGCCCTGGCGCTTCGACATGAGCCAGAACGGCAAGCGCATGACCGCCGAAGAGTTCGACGCCTGGATGAAGGCGCGTGGCGTGCGTGTGGTCAAGGCGCGTCCGGCTCCGGCCGCCACTCCGGCTGCGGCCGAAGCACCGGCTGAGACCAAGCCGGTCGACAAGAAGTAAGCGCGGCGGGGAGCAGAGGCTTGCGCACGCGCCGCCCACCTGCTGCCCCCGCTGCCCGCTCCCACGCACCGCGTGGGCGTGCGGTTCCGGATGTCTCCAATGGCGTGCGCCATGGCCTGGCGCGCGTGCTGTCCAAGGCCGGCGTGTGCTCACGCAGCGAGGCCGCGCGCTGGATTGCCGAGGGCCGCGTGCGCGTGTCCGGCCGCATCATCCGTGATCCCGAGTTCCCGATTGCCAGTCCGCACCCGCCGATCGAAGTCGATGGCCGGCCGATGGATGCGCCGCAGCGCCTGTACCTGATGCTCAACAAGCCGCGCGGCGTGGTGACCACGGCGCAGGACGAGCGTGGTCGCGACACGGTGTATCGCTGCTTCGATGGTGCCGGCCTGCCGTGGATCGCGCCGGTCGGGCGCCTGGACAAGGCCAGCGAAGGGCTGTTGTTGTTCAGCAATGATCCGCAGTGGGCGGCGCGCCTGACCGATCCGGAGACCGGCCCACAGAAGACCTATCACGTGCAGGTGGATCGTCTTCCCGATGAGGACACCCTGGCCGCGCTGCGCGCCGGTGTCGAGGACGAGGGCGAGTTCCTCGTCGCCCAGGCCGTGCGCGTACTGCGCAGTGGCGACAAGACCGCATGGCTGGAGGTGGTCCTCGACGAGGGACGCAACCGCCATATCCGCCGCCTGTTGGCGGCCTTCGACCTGCAGGTGCTGCGCCTGGTCCGGGTCGCGATCGGTGGGCTGCTGCTCGGCGATCTCGGCAAGGGGCAATGGCGGGTGCTGGAGGTCAGCGACCAGCAGCGGCTGGGGGCCGCTGCACCGGGCTGATCATCGCCCGCGGCCGGCAGTTGCCGGCCACCGTTCCAGGCGTAGGGGGCGCCTGGTTGCTGAATTTTCCGAACGGAGCCTGCCCATGTACCACCCGACCCTCAACCAAACCCTGCGCTGCGCAGGCCTGCTGCTGCCGATGGTGCTGCTGGCCGCCTGTGGCGGCCACAAGAAGGTGGCCAAGGCGGAAACGCCTGCCGAGACCCCGGTGGTGGAAGTGAAGACCCCGGAGCTGGATGGTCGCGGCAGTTACCGCTTCCTGATGAGCAACGGCGACAAGAAGATGACCGCCGATGAGTTCGATGCCTGGATGAAGGCCAACGGCATCCGCGTTGCCAAGGGCAACGGCCAGGACGCCGCCGCCAAGCCGGTAGTGGTGGCCAGCAAGGAAGAGCCGAAGGGCAAGAAGAAAAAGAAGTGACGCCTGGCGGTGCCGACCCTGGCCGGCACGCCCTCAGGCCACGGCGGGTGCCGACCGTGGTCGGCAGCCATCCAGCCCGGTAGGTGCCGACCTTGGTCGGCACGCTTTGACCAGCGGGGTCAGGGCCTTTTCCGCAGGAAAGGGATCCGACCCCGGCATGATCAGCCCTTGACCACGCCCAGTTCGACACCAATGCGGGTGAACGCATCGATCGCGCGATCCAGGTGCTCGCGGCTGTGCGCGGCGCTGATCTGGGTCCGGATGCGGGCCTGGCCCTTGGGCACCACCGGGAAGAAGAAGCCGATCGCGTAGATGCCTTCTTCCAGCAGGCGCTCGGCGAATTTCTGCGCCAACGGTGCGTCATACAGCATTACCGGGTTGATCGGATGCACGCCCGGCTTCACGTCGAAACCGGCGGCGGTCATCTTCTCGCGGAAGTAGGCGGTGTTCTCGGCCAGCGTGCTGCGAAGGTCGTCAGCGGCAGCCAGCATTTCGAACGCCTTGATGCCGGCGGCCACCACATGCGGCGGCAGCGAGTTGGAGAACAGGTACGGGCGCGAGCGCTGGCGCAGCAGTTCGATCACCTCGGCGCTGGCGCAGGTGAAGCCGCCCAGTGCGCCGCCCATGGCCTTGCCCAGAGTGCCGGTGATGATGTCGATCTTCTCCAGCACGCCCTTGACCTCGGCCGAACCACGGCCGGTAGCGCCAAGGAAGCCGGTGGCGTGGCATTCGTCGATGTGTACCAGCGCGTTGTACTTCTTCGCCAGCGCGGTGATCTCGTCCAGCGGCGCGATGAAGCCGTCCATCGAGAATACGCCATCGGTGGTGATCAGCTTGGTCTTGCAGCCTGCGGCATCGGCGGCCTGCAGCTGCGCTTCCAGATCGGCCATGTCGCAGTTGGCGTAGCGGAAGCGCTTGGCCTTGCACAGGCGCACGCCGTCGATGATCGAAGCATGGTTCAGCGCGTCGGAAATGATCGCGTCGTTCTCGCCGAGCAGCGGCTCGAACAGGCCACCGTTGGCATCGAAGCAGGCCGCGTACAGGATGGTGTCCTGCTTGCCGAAGAAATCGGCGATCTGCTTCTCCAGCTGCTTGTGCAGGTCCTGGGTGCCGCAGATGAAGCGCACCGAGGCCATGCCGAAGCCGTGGGTATCCAGCGCATCCTTGGCGGCCTGGATCAGGTCCGGATGGTCGGCCAGGCCCAGGTAGTTGTTGGCACAGAAGTTCAGCACCTTGCGGCCATCCTCGAGGGTGATCTCGGCCGACTGCGGGCTGGTGATGATCCGCTCGGACTTGAACAGGCCCTGGGCGCGGATGGCGTCCAGTTCCTCGGCGTAGTGGCGGGTCAGGGCGGAGGAGGCGTCGGTCATGGCGTGGGCACGGCTCTGAACGGGGAAACCGTTGATTCTACCGGGCTACGACGGCCTTCGACCGGGCCGGGCAGGGCACCGCCACGGGTGGCACATGTTGCATCGCAATAGCAAACGGGTTAAAAATTCGTGAACTGCGCCTGTCTGGCGCCGGTTGCCCGCTCCCCCTTCCCGCCCCCGCCACCCTCGGAGACGCCCATGAAGCACGCCCGTGCCTGCCTCGCCATTGCCGCTGCCCTGACCCTGGCCGCCCCGTTCGCCGCCAGCGCCCAGGAAAACGAATCGCCGTACAGCTGGAACGTCACCGCTGTTTCCGATTACCTGTTCCGTGGTGTGTCGCAGACCGACGAGGATCCGACCCTGCAGGCCGGTTTCACCTACACCAGCCCGGTTGGCCTGTACGCAGGCGTGTGGGGCTCGGGCGTGGATTTTGGTGCGGGTGACCCGAAGACCGAGGTCGACTACCTGATCGGCTACGGCGTGGACGTCACCGAGCGCGTCAACTTCGACGTGCTGCTGAACCGCTACACCTACCTGAAGTCCAGCCACCAGAACTACAACGAGCTGATCACCACCACCACGCTGGATGACACCTACAAGCTGACGGTGGCCTACACCAACGATGTCTGGAACAGCAGCACCGATGGCTGGTACTTCGGCCTGGGCGGCAGCTGGGGCCTGCCGAAGGACTTCACCCTGAATGCCAACGTCGGTCGCAGCACCTTCGAGGACGGCATCGCCAAGGACTACACCGACTGGAACGTCGGCGTCGCGCGCCAGTTCGGCCTGTTCAACGTCGGCCTGGGCTACTACGGCACCGACGGCAACGGCCGTGACAATTCCGGCAAGCTGGCCCACAGCCGGGTGATGCTGAGCGTCGCCGTCGGCAAGTAACGCCGAAGGCGTTACGGGTAGTGCCGGCCGCTGGCCGGCAACACCAAAGAAAAAGGCGCCCATCGGGCGCCTTTTTCAATTTCAAGGTGTGCCGAGCAAGCTCGGCACCCACCCATCGCGCACGGCGAAGGGTCAATTCCAGCTCAAAACAACCTTGCCGGCCTTGCCTTCTTCCATCAGGTCGAAGCCCTTCTGGAACTCGTCGATCGGCAGCTGGTGGGTCATCACCTTGCCGAGCGGGAAGCCGGACAGCACCAGCTGGGTCATCTTGTACCAGGTCTCGTACATCTTGCGGCCGTAGATGCCCTGCACGGTCAGGCCCTTGAAGATGATCTTGTCCCAGTCGCAGCCGGCGCCCTTGGGCATGATGCCGAGCATGGCGATCTTGCCGCCGTGGTACATGCAGTCGAGCATGTCGTTGAACGCGCGCGGGTTGCCGCTCATTTCCAGGCCCACGTCGAAGCCCTCCATGTGCAGCTCCTTCATCACGTCCTTCAGCGACTGGTTGGCGACGTTGACCACGCGGGTGGCGCCCATGTCGGCGGCCAGCTTCAGGCGGAAGTCGTTGACGTCGGTCACCACCACGTTGCGCGCACCGATGTGCTTGCAGATGCCGGCGGCGATGATGCCGATCGGACCGGCGCCGGTGATCAGCACGTCTTCGCCGATCACGTCGAATTCCAGCGCGCAGTGTGCGGCATTGCCGTACGGGTCGAAGAACGCGGCCAGTTCCGACGGGATCTGGTCCGGAATCGGCCACAGGTTGCTGGCCGGCATCACCATGTATTCGGCGAAGGCGCCGTTGACGTTGACGCCGATGCCGACGGTGTTCGGGCACAGGTGCGGGCGGCCGCCACGGCAGTTGCGGCAATGGCCACAGACGATGTGACCTTCGGCCGAGACGCGCTGGCCGATCTCATAGCCGGTCACCGCCGAGCCGAGCGCGGCAATGCGGCCGACGAACTCATGGCCGATGGTCAGGCCCGGCTTGATGGTGCGCTGGCTCCACTCGTCCCACAGGTAGATGTGCAGGTCGGTGCCGCAGATCGCGGTCTTTTCCAGCTTGATCAGGACCTCGTTCGGGCCCGGGGTCGGAACCGGAACTTCTTCCAGCCAGATGCCCTTGGCCGCTTCGCGCTTGACCAGGGCCTTCATCGTTTGCTGCGCCATCGGGGTGGAACTCATCAGGGGGAAAGCGCGGATTATAGGGTGCCGCGCGGATTTCCCATGTTGCGCTGCGGGTGCAATGGCGGAACGAAAGGCGTGCGCCGACGGGCGTTTCGAACGTGCTGCAAACAGCAGCGCCTCCTTGATTCCTGGGGAGGGCGCGCGGTCACCCTGGCCGGGACACGCAAAAGCCCATCCATGGTGCTCGACGGCGCCTTGCTCGTGCGCGCTATCCTGCGCACACGGCAAGACCGGGGTTGGGCGTCCTGCCCAACCCGCCAGTCGCATGCGCCCGGCCCATGGCGCCAACGGTCCCGGCCAGGGTGACCACGCCCCCTCTGGACGATTCCATGTGCGCGGCCGATGTGCGCATGGCAGAGCAAGAAGTAGGCCCATGACTTCCGGGGTTCGGGCCGGGGCAGGGCGGCGGGCTACAATCGAGGGTTCCACTACCAGGGGCTGCTCCATGCGCTCGAACCTGCTTGCATTCTCCATCGTCGCCAGCCTCGGGCTGGCCCAGGTCGCCCATGCCGCTGAAGGCATGTGGGTGCCGCAGCAGCTGCCGGAAATCGCCGGTCCGTTGCAGAAGGCCGGCCTGAAGCTGTCCCCGGAGCAGCTGTCCAACCTCACCGGCGACCCGATGGGCGCGGTCGTCGCCCTCGGCGGCTGCACCGCCAGCTTCGTGTCGCCGCAGGGCCTGGTGGTCACCAACCACCACTGCGCCTACGGTGCGATCCAGCTGAATTCGACCGCCGAGAAGAACCTGATCAAGGACGGCTTCAACGCGCCGAAGCACAGCGATGAACTGAGCGCCGGCCCGAACGCCCGCGTCTACGTGCTCGACCAGATCACCGACGTCACCGCCCAGGCCAAGGCCGCCATTGCCGCCGCCGGCAACGACCCGCTGGCCCGCAGCCGTGCGCTGGACGCCTTCGACAAGGCCCAGGTCGCCGCGTGTGAAGCCGAGGACGGCTTCCGCTGCCGCCTGTACACCTTCTCCGGCGGCAACACCTACCGACTGTTCCGCAACATGGAAATCAAGGACGTGCGCCTGGTCTACGCGCCCCCGGGCAGCGTCGGCAAGTACGGCGGCGACGTCGACAACTGGATGTGGCCGCGCCACACCGGCGACTTCTCGTTCTACCGCGCCTACGTCGGCAAGGACGGCAAGCCGGCCGCATTCTCGGCCGACAACGTGCCGTACCAGCCCAAGCACTTCCTGAAGTTCACCGACCAGCCGCTGGGCGCCGGTGACTTCGTGATGGTGGCAGGCTATCCGGGCCGCACCAACCGCTACGCGCTGGCCGGTGAGTTCAACGAAACCGCCAGCTGGACCTACCCGACCATCGCCAGGCACTACAACGCAGTGTTGAAGATGATCGATGAGGCGGGCAAGGCCGACGCCGACGTCAAGGTGAAGTACGCCGCCACCGCGGCCAGCATGAACAACGTGGCCAAGAACTACGCCGGCCAGCTGGAAGGCTTCAAGCGCATCGACGCTGCTGGCCAGAAGCAGGCTGAAGAAGCCGCCGTGCTGGCCTGGCTGAAGAAGCAGGGCGCCGCCGGCAAGCCGGCCTTGGCAGCGCACGCGCAGCTGGTCAAGCACCTGGATACCAGCAAGGCGACCCGCGAGCGCGATCTGTTCGTCGGCCAGTTCAACAACACCTCGGCGGTCAACGCCGCCATCGGCCTGTACCGCCTGTCGATCGAGCGCACCAAGCCGGACGCCGAGCGCGAGGTCGGCTACCAGCAGCGCGACCTGCCGACCCTGGAAGGCGGCCTGAAGCAGATGGATCGCCGCTATGTGGCGAAGATGGACCAGCAGCTGCAGACCTACTGGCTGGACCAGTACGTCGCCCTGCCGGCCGCGCAGCGCAACAACGACGTGCTGAACACCTGGCTGGGCGGCAGCGATGCCAGCGCGGTCAAGGCACTGGTGAGCAAGCTGTCGGGCACTGAGCTGGGCAGCCTGGATGCACGCCTGAAGTGGTTCAAGGCCGACCGCGCCGCGTTCGAAGCCAGCACCGATCCGGCCATCCAGTACGCGGTGGCGATCATGCCGTCGCTGCTGAAGCAGGAAGAGCAGAAGAAGATCCGCGAAGGCGAGTCGCTGACCGCACGTCCGCTGTACCTGCAGGCACTGGCTGACTACAAGAAGAGCCAGGGCGAGTTCGTGTACCCGGATGCCAACCTGTCGCTGCGCATCACTTTCGGCAACGTGATGGGCTATGAGCCCAGGGACGGCGTGGCCTACACCCCGTTCACCACGCTGGAGGGCATCGTCGCCAAGGACACCGGCGTCGATCCGTTCGATGCGCCCAAGGCCCTGCTCGACGCGGTCAAGGCCAAGCGCTACGGCGGCCTGGAAGACAAGCGCGTGGGCTCGGTGCCGGTGAACTTCCTGTCCAACCTGGACATCACCGGTGGCAACTCGGGTTCGCCGGTGCTGGACGCCAACGGCAAGCTGGTCGGCCTGGCCTTCGACGGCAACTGGGAATCGGTCAGCTCCAACTGGGTGTTCGACCCGGTGATGACCCGCATGATCGCGGTCGACAGCCGCTACATGCAGTGGATCATGCAGGAAGTGGCGCCGGCGCCGGCGCTGCTGAAGGAACTGAACCTGGCGAAATAAACCCGTTGCGGTAGTGCCGGCCGCTGGCCGGCAACCCCGACCAGATAGCCGGAGTTTCCAAAACCCCGCGATCCACGTCGCGGGGTTTTTTCATGCCCGGCACGGCCCGGTGCGCCGAACGGGTATCATCCCTGTTCCGCGTACTTCACAGGATGTGAACGAAACGCGGAAACCTCCTCCCCCCAGGACCCCTTGCACGCATGCGCATCCTGCTTGCCCGCCACGGCGAAACGCCGTGGAACGCCGAAGGCCGCTACCAGGGCCAGATCGACATCCCGCTTTCGCCGATCGGTGAAGCCCAGGCCCAGGCCCTGGGCGCCCGCCTGGCCTCGGTGGACATCACCCGTGCCGTCGCCTCGCCGCTGTCGCGCGCGCAGCGCACCGCGCAGCTGGCACTCGGTGCCGCCCGTGCCGACATGTTGCTGACCGAGCCGGAGCTGCAGGAAATCGCCCACGGCGAGTGGGAAGGCCTGCTGGCCAGCGAAATCAACGAAAAGGACCCGTCGCGCCTGAAGGCGTGGCGCGAGGAGCCGGACACCGTGCTGATGCCCGGCGGTGAATCGCTGCGCCTGGTGCTGGAGCGCAGTTGGCGGGGCCTGGCCCGCGCCACCGAAGGCCTCGGCGAGCACGACACCCTGCTGGTGGTCGCCCATGACGCGGTCAACCGCGTGATCCTGTGCAGGGTGCTGGGCCTGCCGATCTCCCGCCTGTGGACCTTCCGCCAGGCGCCGACCACGCTCAACCTGCTCGAAGGCGCCGACCTGGACAGCCTGGAAGTGGTGCGCCTGAACGACTGTGCCCACCACACGCCGTTCTTTGGCGAAGCCAAGCACCGCGCACTCTGATCCATCCCCTCGCATCAACTGCTTCTGCTGGAACCGCTGCCGTGACGAACACCCCGACCACCCTGGCCGACTGGCTGGACTACATTGAACGCCAGCACCCGGCGACCATCGACATGGGCCTGGAGCGCGTGCGCGCCGTGGCCACGGCGATGGGCCTGGGGGCGCCGGCCCAGCGCACCATCGTGGTCGGTGGCACCAACGGCAAGGGCTCCACCGTGGCCTTCATCGAAGCCATCGCGCGTGCTGCCGGCTGGAAGGTCGGCGCGTACACCTCGCCGCACCTGCTGCGCTACAACGAGCGCGTGCGCATCGACGGCCACGATGTGGAGGATGCGGCGCTGGCCGCCGCCTTCAACACCATCGAGGCCGCGCGTGGCGATATCACGCTGACCTATTTCGAGTACGGCACGCTGGCCGCGCTGCAGCTGTTCGCCGACGCCGGGCTGGACCTGGCGGTGCTGGAAGTGGGCCTGGGCGGTCGCCTGGATGCGGTCAACATCGTCGACGCTGACGTGGCGGTGATCACCACCGTGGACATCGACCATGCCGAATGGCTGGGCGGGGACCGCGAAGCGATCGGCACCGAGAAGGCCGGCATCATCCGTGGCTGGAAGCCGGTGATCCTGGGCGAGACCGACCCGCCGTCGAGCGTGCTCGCACGTGCCTACCTGGTCGGCGCCAACGCGATCCGCGGCGGCAGCGATTATTTCTACGAACCAATCGATGCCCAGCGCTGGCGCTGGCGCGATGTCGGCCTGCGCATGGAACTGCCGACCCCGGCGATGGCCGGCCCGATCCAGCTGGCCAACGCGGGTGCCGCCATCGCTGCGCTGCGCGCGCTGGACAAGCCGGTGCCGCGTGCGGCGTGGGCTGCTGGTGTCGCGGCGGCGCGCATCTCTGGCCGCCTGCAGGCGTTCGAGCGTGACGGCGTGCAGGTCCGTGTCGATGTCGGGCACAACCCGCAGGCGGCGGGCCAGCTGGCGCGCGCGCTGAAGGCCGAAGCGTCGGCCGGGCGCACCCTGGCGGTGTACGCCGCGCTGCAGGACAAGGACGCGGCGGGCGTTGTGCAGGCGCTGCAGGACGTGGTCGGCGAGTGGACCCTGGCCGGACTGGACGGCCCGCGCGGGCAGAGTGCTGCCCAGTTGCAGGCCCGCCTGGCCGGTACGGCGGCGGCCAAGGCCCAGCGCGCTGATACCGTCGAGCAGGCGCTGGCACAGGTACTGGCCCAGGCCGGGCGCGGTGACCGCGTGCTGGTGTTCGGTTCCTTCCATACCGCCGCTGCCGCGCTGCAATGGTTGCAGGGCGCCGCCTGATCCGCGTTCAGCCAATGCCGACGCCGTCCGGTCCGGCACCCGTATAATCGACCGCAACCTCCGGACAGTTGCCGCCTCACGTGGATACGCCTCTGAAACAGCGTCTGATTGGTGCCATCGTGCTGGTGGCGCTGGCCGTGATTTTCCTGCCGATGCTGGTCAAGGGACCGGCGCCGGACAGCGGTGTGGCCTCGGTGCCGATCGCCGCGCCGGACGCACCGGCCGATGGCCAGTTCGAAACCCGTGAGCTGCCGCTGGTTGCTCCGGCCGGTGGAGCCACCGGCCTGCAGACCGGGCAGGCCAAGCCGCTGCAGGAGACGGCCGCGCCGGCTACGCCGCCGACCGTGGACACGTCTCCGGCGGTTGCCGCCGGCAACTTCGCCGTCACGTTTGGCGCCTACGGCAGCAAGGCCGACGCCGATGCGGTGATCGCCTACCTGCAGCGCTCGCAGCTGCCAGGCTTCGCCGAAACCACCACCATCAGCGGGCGCCAGGCGTGGCGTGTGCGTGTCGGGCCGTATGCCGACCGTGCCCAGGCCGAAGCCGCGCGCCTGCAGGCGGTCAAGATCCGCGCCGATGTGAAGGCAGAAGTCATCACCCTGGATGCGGCGGCAGGCAGCAGTGCGACGGTTGCCGCCACGCCGGCGCCGACCACCAGCACCCCGGCCGCGGCCACCACACCGTCGGCCACCAGCAACCCGGTGCGCAGCGAAAGCCTGCTGCCAAGCACGCCGACGGCGACCACCAAACCAGAGCCGCCCAAGCCGGCACCGAAGCCCGAGGCTCCGAAGCCGGACGCCAAGCCCGAGCCGAAGCCGGAGGCCGCCGCCAACAAGCCGGCGCCTGCCACGCCGACAGCACCGGCAGCCAGTGGCGTCGGCTTCGCCGTGCAGTTGGGCGCGTTCGGCCAGGCCAACGATGCCAACGCGCTGCGCGACAAGGTCCGCGCCGCCGGCTTCAGTGCTTTCGTCGAGCAGGTACGCACTGAAAAGGGCACGCTGCATCGCGTCCGCGTCGGACCGGTGGCCAACCGCGCTGACGCCGAGCAGCTGAAGGCGCAGGTCGCCGCCAAGGTCGGCGTGGCCGGCATGGTCCGACCGCACCCATGATCCACGCGCAGGCCCGTTGCCAGCGCCGCCGAAGGAGCGGGGCGCCATGATCGACGTGGTGCTGCTGATCGTGATCGCCGCCTCGACCCTGCTCGGGATGCTGCGTGGCTTTGTTGGAATCGTCATCGGCACGCTGTCGTGGCTGCTGGCCGCGTGGGCGGCCTTCGCCTTCGGCAACGATGCGGCACGCTGGTGGGCGGCCCCGGCCGCACCCGGCGGCGAGCATTTCGTTGGCGGCTACCTGGGCGTGGGCATTGGCGTGATGATCGTGGTCGCGGTGATCGGCATGGTCATCAAGGCGATGATCCATCGCAGCATGCTGACCAGCCTGGACCGGTTGCTGGGCGGCGTGCTGGGCGCCGTGCGTGGCGGCCTGATCGCGGCGATCCTGGTGCTGCTGGCCGGCTTCACCCCGCTGACCGCCGAACCCTCCTGGAAGCGCTCGGCGGTCCGCCCGGTGCTGAACCCGGCCGTGGCCTGGATGAACGGGAAGCTGCCGCACTGGCAGGTGCCCGGCGCCGATCTGCTGCCCAAGACCTTGCCGACCGACATGCTGTCCCCATCTGCATTGATGGAGCTGGGGAAGAGCGCAGGCGCCGATCTGGGAAAGCCGGGCGCGGCAGGCGATAATGGCATCCTCAACCAGGTAGTGGCGGGCAGCGGATGGCTGCGGCCCGCGAAAGCGGAACAGGGCGACGCATACGATCCGGCCGAAGTGCGCCCGGACGCCCCAGCACTGCCAGACAGTATCGAGCCGGGCGATCCGGCCAATGTCGACCGCAGGCGCGGCGACCACCGCGGCCAGGTACGGCCACCTTCCTTGTAACTGGGCACAGCCCAGCGGAGACTTCGCACCATGTGTGGCATCGTCGGAATCGTCGGCAACCAGAACGTCGCCGGGCAGTTGTATGACGGCTTGACCGTTCTCCAGCATCGCGGCCAGGATGCCGCGGGCATCGCCACGGCCAATGGCAGCCGCCTGCGGGTGCAGAAGGCCACCGGCCTGGTCCGCGATGTGTTCGATGCACGCACCATGTCCACCCTGGAAGGCAGCGTCGGCATCGCCCATGTGCGCTACCCGACGGCCGGCTCGGAAGGCATGGACGAGGCGCAGCCGTTCTACGTCAACTCGCCGTACGGCATCGCGCTGGCCCACAACGGCAACCTGATCAACACCGAGGCGCTGCGCCAGCAGGTGTTCGAGCAGGACCGCCGCAACGTCAACACCGATTCGGACAGCGAAGTGCTGTTGAACGTGTTCGCCTATGAGCTGGAACAGCAGCGCCAGCTGAGCCCGGAAGCCGCGATCCGCGCGGTGGCTGGCGTGCACCGCCGCTGCAAGGGCGGCTATGCGGTGGTCAGCGTGGTGCTGGGCCTGGGCCTGGTGGCCTTCCGCGACCCGCACGGCATCCGTCCGCTGGTGCTGGGCAAGCGCAGCCATGCCGAGGGCGACGAGTACATCGTGGCCTCCGAGTCGGCCGCGCTGGACGTGCTGGGCTTCCAGCGCGTGCGCGATGTGCAGCCGGGCGAAGCCCTGGTGATCACCGCCCGCGGCGAGCTGTTCTCGGAAATCTGCGCCGAGCCGGCCGAGCACACCCCGTGCATCTTCGAGTACGTGTACTTCGCGCGTCCGGACTCGATGATCGACAACGTCTCGGTGCACAAGGCGCGCATGCGCATGGGCATCAAGCTGGGCGAGAAGATCCTGCGCCTGCGCCCGGACCACGATATCGACACCATCATCCCGATCCCGGATACCTCGCGTGATGCCGCGCTGGAGATCTCCAACGTGCTCGGGGTGAAGTACCGCGAAGGCTTCATCAAGAACCGCTACATCGGCCGCACCTTCATCATGCCGGGCCAGGGCGAACGCGTGAAGTCGGTGCGCCGCAAGCTCAACCCGATCCACCTGGAGTTCCGCAATCGCGTGGTGCTGCTGGTGGACGACTCGATCGTGCGTGGCACCACCAGCCAGCAGATCGTGCAGATGGCCCGTGATGCGGGCGCGCGCAAGGTCTACCTGGCCAGCGCGGCACCGCCGGTGCGCTACCCGAACATCTACGGCATCGACATGCCGGCGGCCGAAGAGCTGGTCGCGCACAACCGCACCGTGGAAGAGATCGAGGCCCACCTGGGCTGCGACTGGCTGATCTACCAGGACCTGGAGGACATGGAAGCGGCGGTGAGCGAGGGCAACCCGGCGCTGCGCAACTTCGATTCGTCCTGCTTCAACGGCCACTACCCGACGGGTATCGAGCCGGGCTACTTCGAGCGCATCCAGCAGCTGCGTTCGGACGACGCCAAGCACAAGCGCCGCGCCTGAGGTCCAGGCGTGGTCGATGTACCCGACGTTGGTGGCGACCTGCTGCGCGCAGCGCAGCAGTGCCTGGCCGAAGCCGACCCGCTGCGCAAGGTCGCGTTGACCCAGGCGTATGCCGCCGCGTTCCGTGCCGGCCGCCTGAAGGTGGCTGCCGATGCGCCGCCGCCGGAACCGATCCGCATGCCTGGCCGGCCGGCACGGCTGGTGCTGGTGCATCCGCGCGAAGTGCCCCGGCGCGGGCTGGGCGGCGTGGAAGGACGCGCCGCCTTCATCCACGCCATCGCCCACATCGAACTCAACGCGATCGACCTGGCCTGGGATGCGGTGTACCGATTCCGCGGCCTGCCGCCAGCGTTCCATGCCGACTGGGTCAGTTGTGCCGACGACGAATCGCGGCACTTCATGCTGCTGCGCGAGCGCCTGCAGGCGCATGGCCACGACTACGCCGATTTCCCCGCGCACAACGGCCTGTGGGAAATGTGCGAAAAGACCGCGCATGACGGCCTGGCGCGCATGGCCCTGGTACCGCGCGTGCTGGAAGCGCGCGGCCTGGACGTGACACCGGGCATGATCGAGAAGCTGCGCAATGTCGGTGATGGTGAAACCGCCGACGTACTGGAAGTGATCCTGCGCGAGGAAGTGGCGCACGTTGCCGCCGGTTCGCGCTGGTACCGCTGGTACTGCGATCGCGCCGGCGTCGAGCCGCGTGCGCGCTTCAAGGCGCTGCTGGTGGAATACGCCGGCGGCTACCTGCACGGGCCGTTCAACATCGAAGCGCGCCTGCTGGCCGGCTTCGACGCCGACGAGCTCGCCAACCTGGTCGAACAGGCCGGTTGAACAAAAGGGGACGGAGGGGATTAAGTCGTTTGTGGCACAAACGACTTAATCCCCTCCGTCCCCTTTTTCATGCGTTGGGCAGCACCACGCGCTTGCCATCCACGGTGGGCCGGTTGATGTAGAACAGGCCGGGACCGGGCCGGTAGGGCAGTTCGCTGACGCCGGCATCGGCGGCATAGGTCAGGGCGGTGTCGCCCAGCGCGTCGAAATTCCAGTGCGCCGACTGCATCAGGTAGCGTCGGCGCAGCAGCGCCTCCTGGGTCTGGGTCAACGCCTGCCCTGCCACCAGCCGCCGTGCGATCGGTTGCAGGGCCGACGGCAGTTCCCAGCCGGGAATCTCGGCAGCGCTGGCGCGCCAGGTCACGCCGGCATCGATGGCATGCTGCTGCATCACCTGCAGCGCGATCAACTGGTAGCGCCAGTCGATGCGCCGCCGCAGTACCACGGCGGCAGTCACGTACAGCACCGGGGACAGCAGCACGCTGCGGCTGCCGGCGCGGCGCTGCTGCTGCCACTGGTGCCAGACATCCACCCACACTTCCTTTTCGTCCACGCCCAGCTGCTGCCGCCAGCGCTCGGCATCGGCCTGCGTTTCAGCGTAAGCCGTGGTGGCCTGCAGCATCGCCAGCGGGGGAATCTGGTAGTCGGCAACGGCGGGGCGGCGCAGCTGCTGGCGACGTGGGCGGCTGAGCAGCTTGGGGCCTTCCTCCAGCTGGTTGTAGCCTCCGCCGATGTTGGCGTGCACGCCGGGCAAAGCGATCTCGGTGAACGGCGGTGCCACCGTGGTCAGCGGATAGTGCTGGCGATGCTCGTCGCGCGCGGTCAACTGCACCACGCGCGCAGCGATGCCACTGGACAGGGCAAGCTGCGGTTGTTCGTCGGCGCGGCCACCGCTGACCGCAGCCACGGTATCGAACAGGCCCATGAATCGCAGCACCGGAAGGGCAGGGGCGAAGTCCGGCGTACAGACCAGGCCGGACGACTGCAGCAGTTGCCGCCAACGCGTGGTATCCCAGCCCTGCAGCTGGTTGGCGATATCACGTGCGGCGGCAGCGCCTCGAGAGAACCCGAACAGATCCAGCTGCACGCGACGCAGCGGTTGCCGCCAACGCGTGGACAGTTCTGCAAGCGCAGCCGGCAGCACCACCTGCAGCGCGCGCTGCACCTTTGCGCGGACGCCGCTGGCGCCGATACCGAACGCCAGTCCGATCAGGTCGTCGTCGGCGTCATCGCGGGTACCGACACCTTCCACGTAGATCGACAGCGAAGGCGTGGCCATCGCATCGCGGCGGCTGTCCGGGTACAGCTGCTGCAGGCGTGCGATGTTGGTCAGGCCGTTGTCGTAGCTGCTGGTCAGCCGGCTCTGGTAGGTCGAATCATCATCCGCACGCAGCTGCGCCGGGCGCGGTCGCGGCTGCTGTGGTCGACCACGCGCGAGGTTGTGCGCGTTGTTGCGGGTGCCATCGAAGAACAGGCCGATCCGCAGCAAGCCGACATCTTCGTCCGTGCCCTGCGATGGTGCCATGTGCATTCCCCGTCGTGGCTGCGTCACGGTAGCGCGAAAGTGGTGTGTTGGCGAAGTGTAGTGACGCTTTTGACCTGACTGAACGCAGATGCGGTCGATCACAAATCCTGACTTTCACTCCACTCGCCTATTGAATTCACACGAGCCGCGCAGGCCATATGGCCAAACCCGGCAAACCGGGTCGTGCTGCATCAACGCTGTTCACATCATTCAAGGAGCGACGCAATGTTGTCCAGATCGATTGGCAAAGCGGCAGGTGGCCTGGTGTTGGGTTTGTCGGTGGCGGCGGCCGCGCATGCGGCACCGTTGTTCGAGCCGGTGACGGTCATCAGCCGCGCATCGGCAAACAGTGAGCCCGCGCTGGGCAAGCTGCTGGCCACCCCGTCCACCGCGACGGTACAGGAAGTGCGCGTTGATGCAGCCGCGACTGCACAGCCGCAGCTGGAATTCGAACTGCTCGGCCAGCGCGTGCAGGCCGTGCGCAGCAAGGTGGAAGCGCTGCCCGATGGCGGCAGCATCTGGTATGGCCAGTTCCGTTCGCCCTCGGACAAGCTGACCGCGGCCACCTCCAACGGCCAGGACGACCCCGGCAATTCGCTGATCCTGGTGCGCTCGGGCGATACCATCACCGGCTCGATCCGCAAGGATGGAAAGCTGTACCGCCTGCGCCCGCTGGGCAACCGCCACGTGCTTGTGGAAGTGGACGAGTCGCGGATGCCGGCCGACCATCCGGCCGATTACAACCAGCTGCCGAAGATCCCGATGGGCAACAACGATCGCCTCGGCATCGCGCAGGCGTCGTCCGGCACGCCGGCCACCATCCGCGTGCTGGTGGTGGCGACCAATGCCGCCGTCGCCGCCTATGGCGGCAACATGCAGTCACTGGTGCAGCTGGCCGTGGCCGAATCGAACCAGGGCTATGTCAACAGCAACGTCGGCATCACCATGGAACTGGCCCGCTACGAAACCACCAGTTACACCGAATCGGGCAGCTTCGATACAGACCTGGCGCGTTTCCGTGGCACCAGCGATGGCTACATGGACAGCATCCACACCAGCCGGAATACCTACACGGCTGATGTGGGCGTGCTGCTGATCAACAACACCGCCTACTGCGGCCTGGCCTCGGGCATCGGCTCGACGGCGTCGACCGCGTTCGCGGCCGTGTACTGGGATTGCGCGACCGGCTATTACTCGTTCGCGCACGAGATCGGCCATCTGCAGAGTGCGCGGCATGACATCGCCACCGACTCGAGCACCTCGCCCTATGCCTATGGCCACGGCTACCGCTACGAGCCGGCCACCGGCACCGGCTGGCGCACGATCATGGCCTACAACTGCACCCGCAGCTGCCCGCGCCTGAACTACTGGTCCAACCCCAACATCAGCTACAACGGCATCCCGATGGGCAACGCCAGCACCGCCGACAACCAGCGCGTGCTGGTCAACACCAAGGGCACCATCGCGGCCTTCCGCTGACACTGTCCAGGCGCCGACCAAGGCCGGCGTCTACCCGGGCGCATGCACCTGCTCTGGTAGATGCCAACCTTGGTTGGCACCTTGCGATCCGTTATTCGCGCGCGAGCGTATCCAGCGTCCAGCCGCTGGCATCCACGCGCAGCACCGAACCCTGTTCGTACCAGTCACCCAGCACGATGCGGGTGCGCTCGCGACCACCGGCCTGCAGCGTGTGGATCGCCGGCCGATGGGTATGGCCATGGATCATGGTGTCCACGCCATGGCGCACGAAGGTGGCATCGACTTCGGCCGGGGCCACGTCGGTCACCGACTCGAACTGCGCACGATCGTCCTGCTTCATCTCGGACTGGCGCGCCTGGCTGGCTTCGCGCGCCTTCTGCGCGAACGCGATGCGTGCGGCCAGCGGCTGCGACAGGAACTGCGCCTGGAATACCGGGTCGCGCGTCTGTGCACGGAACTGCTGGTAGGGAATGTCATCGGTGCACAGCAGGTCACCGTGCTGCAGCAGCACCGCGCGGCCGTACAGTTCGATCATGCACGGGTCGGGCAGGATGCGCAGGCCGGCACGGCGCGCGTAGTCCTCACCGAGCAGGAAGTCGCGGTTGCCGCGGATGAAGTACACCGGCACGCCGCTGTCGGACAGCACCTTCAACGCATCGGCCACCGTGTCGGCGGCGGGCGAGGGCGTGTCGTCGCCGATCCAGGCCTCGAACAGGTCGCCGAGGATGTACAGCGCATCGGCGCCGGGCGCCTGCTCGCGCAGGAAGCGCAGGAACAGGTCGGTGATCTCCGGACGGCTGGGGTCCAGGTGCAGGTCTGAAATGAACAGCGTGGTCATGCCCGCATTCTAGGCCATCAATGATGATGGTGGCGCCGCCGGTATTGTGGGGGTCAGATCTCTTTTCCGAAGGAAAAGGATCTGACCCCGGGGCTATACCGGCAGCGGCAGCCAGGTCAGGCTGGCCGAAGCCAGCAGGACGGCGATGCCCGTGGCGGCAAGCACGTCGGAGGGATAGTGCAGGCCGAGCACCACCCGTGACAGTGCGACGCCGAGGGTGAACGGCACCAGCAGCGGCGCCAGCCACGGGTAGTAGGCCAGTGCCACGATGGTGAACGACACCGCATGCAGGGTGTGTCCGGAGGGGAAACTGAACTCGTCCAGCGGCGCCACCCAGGCGCGGATGCGCAGGTCGGCCGCGTAGGGCCGCGGGCGCCGGGTCCAGCGCTTGAGGACCTTGTACAGCAGCAGCGCGGCCAGGCCCGTGGCGGCCATGTGCACCGAGGCGCGCAGGCCGTCGAAGCCGTCCAGCACCACCAGCGCGGCCATCAGTACGTACCAGAACACGCCATCGCCGAGCCGGCTGATGACCGCGAACAGGCGACGCACGCGGCGCCGCCGGCAGTAGTGGTTTGCGCGCCGGCACCAGCGTGCTTCGCGCCCGGCCAGCAGCTCAAGCGGCGTAGTGCGCATGGCCGTTCCTCCGCGACTGTGCCAGTTCGGCCAGCAGTGCATCGAACTCGGCCACCACCTGTTGTGGATGCAGGCGCTTCATCGCCCGTGCGGCATTGCCGCCCAGTTCGCGGCGCTGCGTGTCATCGGCGGCCAGTCGCACGGCGGCATCGATGAACTGATCGTCGCTGTCCACGGCTGCGCCGTTCTCGCCATTGCGCAGGTACTCGCGCGCGGCGCCGTAGTCGAAGGCCACGGTGGCCACACCGCTGGCCATGCTTTCCAGGGTCACGTTGCCGAACGTCTCGCTGCGGCTGGGGAACAGGAACAGATCGCCGCTGGCGAAGTGCCGGGCCAGCGCATCGCCGCGCTGGATGCCACAGAAGATGAAGTCGGGGTTTTCATGTGCCAGCTTCTCGCGGGCCGGGCCATCACCGACCCACACGAAGCGTGCCTTGGGCCGGATCTGCTGCAGCCGGCGGAATGCCTTCACTGCCAGGCCGAGGTTCTTTTCGGCAGCGATGCGGCCGACATAGATCGCCACCAGGCCGTTGCCATCCACGCCCCATTCCTCGCGCAGCGCGGGATCGCGCCGTCCCGGATCGAACTGCTGGCTGTCCACCGCGCGGGCCAGCAGGCGCACGCGCTCGAAGCCCTGTTCGCCGAGGAACTGCTGCAGCTCGCGGGTCGGCACCAGGGTGGCATCGGCCTGGTTGTGGAAACGGCGCATCCAGCGCATGGCTGCGGCCTGAAGCCACGCCACGCCGTAGTCGGGCAGGTACTCGTCGAAGCGGGTGTGGAAGCCGCTGGCGACCGGAATGCCGAGGCGGCGCGCAGTGCGCAGTGCCGACCAGCCGAGCGGACCTTCGGTGGCGATGTAGACCGCATCCGGGCGTTGTTTCTGCCAATGGCGGCCCAGCCGGATCGGTGCCGGCAGTCCGAAACGCAGGCCGGGGTAGCGGGGCAGGGCGGCGCCGGGAACCAGCAAGGTGCCGGGTGCCGAATCCAGCGCTTCGCTGGACTGGCGGGGGCGGACCAGGTCGATCTCGTGCCCGGCTGCGCGCAGACCTTGTTCCAGCCCCTGCACGGTGAGGGCGACGCCGTTCACTTCCGGTGGATAGGTCTCGGTGACGATGGCATAGCGCATGGCGGGCCTCCGGGTTTCCGGCATGCTCGGGCCTGGCGATGTAGCCGACATGACCGCTTTGCGACCATCAGATGACGGTGGCGCCGGCCAGCGCCTGGGCGCGGCGGCCAATAAAAAACCACGGCCCCGAAGGGCCGTGGTCGTCATGCTTCCGTCACAGCGCGATGGATCAGAAGCGCTGCTGGTACTTCATGTAGATGAAGCGGCCGATATCGTAACCACCGTAGTACGAGAAGGCCGAGTTCGGCTTGCTGTACATGACCGGGCCGGTCTTCTCGAACACGTTGTTGGCACCGACCGACACGGTGGCGTCCCACGGCAGCGAGTAACGCACCTGCACGTCGTGGAAGGTGACCGCGCCGCGCTCGTTGTAGTTGCGTGCGCCCTTGTACCACGGTGCGTACACACCCGGATCCGAGCACTCGTCCGGGTACAGCGCGATGTTCGAGCAGGTTTCCTTCACGCCCGAATAGTAACGCGCGGTCCAGCTCGCGCCGAAGTTGCCCCGCTCGTAGCCCAGCACCAGGTTGGAACGGACGCGGAAAGCGCTGCCGATGCCGTTGGTGACGATCGGGACGATCGAGCTGTCGTTGGAGGTGCGGTAGGTCGCACTGGACACGTAGGTGGTGGCCGAGTTCACGTTGAACTTGCCGAACCGGGTGTCCAGACGGTAGCTCACGTCCAGATCGTAGCCTTCGGTTTCCATGAAGCCCGCGTTGCGGTTGCCGAACTTCAGGTTGGTCACGATGCCGGTCACCGGGTCACGCTGGAAGCGCGAGCAGCGCGCGTCGATACCCGATTCGTAGCAGTCCTGCAGGATCTGGGTCGGCGTGTCGGCGATGATCGTGTTGTCGATGCGGATCTTCCACCAGTCCAGCGAGGCGTTGAAGCCCTGGATGAAGCTCGGGCTCCAGACCAGGCCCAGCGTCTTGCTGGTCGAGGTTTCCGGCGTCAGCAGCGGGTTCGACCCGGAGGTGAACGGCACCGGGGTCGCGTCCGTCGACGTGTTCACCGGGGTGCCACCCTGGCGCAGCTGGCGGAAGGTATTCGCATTGGCGATGTCGCGTGCGCAACGTGCACGGACTTCCGCGCTGGAGGCCGAGGAACCGAAGCGGGTGTCGCACGGATCGCTGAACTGCGCGAAGGTCTCCGAACCACCACCGAACAGGTCGCTGATGGTCGGTGCACGGAAGCCCTCGGCCCAGGTGCCACGCACCATCAGCGAGTCGATCGGCTTCCACTTGAAGCCGAACTTGCTGTTGAGCGTGTTGCCGAAGGTGTTGTAGTCCGAGAAGCGGGTTGCGCCATTAAAGGTCAGTTCCTTCGCGCCCGGCAGGTCGGCCAGCACCGGAACGTTCACTTCCAGGTAGGCCTCGTTGACGGTGTAGTCACCGCCGGTCGGGCCCGCGGCCAGGTTGGTGGTCGCGCCGGTCTGGGCCAGGGCATCCGGGGTGTACTTGCCTTCTTCCTTGCGGCTTTCCACGCCGAACGCGAAGCCCAGGTCGCCAGCCGGCAGGGTCACGATGCTGCCAGCGATGTTGGCAAAGAAGTTCTTGGAGGTGGTACGGCCCTTGGTGATCTCTTCCGGGAACAGCCACGCCTGCAGTTCTTCGTTGCCGTACAGGCCATCGGCAGCCGTCGTGCCGTACGGCACCAGCGGGTTCCACGGCTTGCACACGTCATAGGAGATCGGCGCGGCAGCGGTGCCGCACTGCACCTTGCCGGTGGCGGCGTTGTAGAACGACGGGCCGACGCCGCCGGCGACGCGACCCTTGTGCAGGTTGCCGGTCGCCACCGATTCCAGTTCATTGCGGTTGTACTGGTAACCCACTTCCCAGTCGAAGTAGCGGCTGCCGATCTCGAACGAACCGTCGAACGACGCCACCGCGCGGTAGGTCTTCAGCTCGCTGGTGGTCACGCGCGGCACTTCCCAGGTGCGGCGGTTCCATGCCACGGCGGTCGGGGTGGCATACCCGTGCTGGCGGCCGAACGGATTGAAGTAGCTGTTGATCGACATCGAGCCGACACCGGCGGTGCTCGACTGCAGCGGATAGCCCGCGATCTGGCGGGTGGACTCACGCTGGTTGTAGCCCAGCTCGGTGCGGAAGTTGACGTTGTCGGTGATCTTGAACCGGCCGTCGAAATAGACCGAGTCGCGCTTGACCGGATACATCACGTGCATCTGGTCGTTGGCGTTGCTCACGTCACCGGTGAACGGCGTGCTATCGGTGAGGTGGTAATTGGCCGGGTTGGTGGGATCCGCGCCGCGGTTGAGGGAATAGCCGCAGCCCGCAGTGGCGGTACAGCCCGGGCCGCGCAGACCGGTGAACTGGCCGTACTGGCTGATCGTGGTCCAGTTGCTGCTGTCGTACGGATGGCGATCGGTCATGCCGTACTTGCTGAAGCCGCGATCGCGCGCCCACACGCCCTTCTCTTCGGCATGCTCGGCGGACAAGGTCAACGACACGCGATCGTTGCTCCAGCCGGCGACCACGTCGAAGCGGTCACGTGCGCCGTCGCCCTGGCTGTACTGGCCGTGATAGACGTTGGCGGTCACACCGGTGACATTGGAGCGGGTGATGATGTTCACCACGCCGGCCATGGCGTCGGAGCCATAGATCGCAGAGGCGCCGTCCTTCAGCACCTCGATGCGCTCCACGGCGGACACCGGCAGCGTGGAGATGTCCTGGTAGCCGGACGTGCTGATGCCCATGCGCTTGCCGTTGACCAGCACCAGCGTGCGCTGGGTGCCCAGGTTGCGCATGTCGATGTAGGTGCCACCCGCGTTTTCACCCGCGGTCAGCGCATTGGCGCGGCTGATGGTCGGGCTGCCCATCGCGGTGACGTTCTGCAGGATGTCGGCAACCGAGCTGAAGCCCTGCTTTTCGATGTCGTTGCGGCTGATCGCGAACACCGGCTGGGCGGTTTCCACGTCCACCTGGCGGATGCGCGAGCCGGTGATCTCGATGCGGTCGAGGTTGGTGGGCGTTGCGTTGCTGCCGTCCTGGGCAAACGCGGGCAGGGCGGCCAACGTTGCGGTGGTAGCCAGGGCATAGCGGATGGCCTGCCCCAGTGCGGTGGTGCGTGAAGTCATGGCGAGCTCTCTCTCTCAGGTCGTGCACAAGACGCCAAAGTGGGCGTCGAAGGAGCCAGCTGGGTTGATGACCGAGCCGGTGACCCGATAGTAGTCTCGTTAGTTAATGCTCTGTAAAGAGTTCGTATCGATTTATGTCACGGGACACCCCCATCCTTCACAAAAAGTGAACAAAAGCAGGCGCTTACGTGAGAGGTGCGATACGCGATACGGTGCCGTCGTGATGCGAAGCAGCACAAAAAACCGCCAGACTGCGCAAAGTGGGGGTGCGAAGTGCGTCACTCCTGCTGTCCTGTGGACAACAGGCGACGGCGTATTCAGGCTACGAACGGACGGAACTGGATGCCCAGCCCGGCGATCCCGTCGGTCTCGCCGATCAGGTCGGCGCGCAGCAGCGGACGGGCATCGATGAATGCCTGCGGCACGATCAGCGACAGCCGGTTGTCGTCGGCGGTCAGCTCCAGCGCCGGCAGCGGGTCGTCCTCATGCGCGCGGTTGAGCAGCACCGCCAGCCGCAGCAGGGCCGCCAACCGGCGCGCGGTCAGCAGCAGTCGCTCGGGCAGGGCGTCGAAGGCGGTCTTGGTCACGCTGCGGCGATGGCTGCGCACCAGCGCGGCCAGCATCTGCTGTTCCTGGCGGGAGAAGCCGGCGATGTCCGAGTGCTCCAGCACGTAGCTGCCATGCACGTGGTAGCCGCTGTGGGCAATCATCAGGCCCAGTTCGTGCAGGCGTGCGGCCCAGCCGAGCATGCGCGCATCATCGGCATCGAGCTTCCAGCGTTCCTGCACCTGCTCCAGCAGTGACAGAGCGGTGTCCTGCACGCGGTCGGCCTGTACCGTATCGATACCGTAGCGCTGGCTGAGCGCGGCCACCGATTCATCGCGCAGGTCGTTCTCGCCGGCACGGCCGACGATGTCGTAGAGGATGCCCTCGCGCATCGCGGCCTTGCTGACCAGCAGCTTCTGCAGGCCAAGTGCCTGGAACGCCGCTTCCAGCACCAGGATGCCGCCGGCGATGATCGGGCGGCGGTCGCTGGACAGGCCCGGCAACTGGATGTCGTCGATCTTTTTGGCCTTCAGCAGCTCATCGCGCAGTTGCGGCAGGGCCTCGGCGGTGATCGCGCCCTTGCTCAGCTTCATCGTCGCGCAGATCTCGCTGATCGCCTTGTGCGTGCCCGAAGAACCCAGCGCCTCCTGCCAGCCCAGCGCGCGGTACTTGCTGGCGAAGGGCTGGAACTCGCGGCCGATCTCGGCCAGCGCGTCCTTCCAGCGCTTCTTGCTGAGCTTGCCGCCGGGGAAGAAGCGCCGGGTGCTGGCGATGCAACCGGCCTGCAGGCTTTCGCGCTCCAGGGTCTGCATGCCCATGCCGATGATGAATTCAGTGGAGCCGCCACCGATGTCGATCACCAGCCGGCGCTGGCCGGGCTTGGGGGGTTGCGCGTGGGCCACGCCCAGGTAGATCAGGCGGGCTTCTTCGCGGCCGCTGACCACTTCGATGGCGTGTCCCAGTGCAGTTTCGGCCGGGACCAGGAACGACTGGGGAGAACGCAGCTGGCGCACCGTGTTGGTGGCCAGCGCGCGCACCCGATGCGGCGGCACATTGCGGATGCGCTGGCCGAAACGGGCCAGGCACTCCAGCGCGCGCTGCCGTGCGGCGGAAGACAGTCCGCCTTTGCCATCCAGCCCGTCGGCCATGCGCACCGTCTCGCGCAGGCGGTCGATCACCCGCAGCTGGCCGAGCGTGTAGCGCGCGATGACCATGTGGAAACTGTTGGAGCCAAGGTCGATGGCGGCCAGCAGGTCGCCATCCTGCAATGCGGGCGGAGTCGTGGAGGTATGCGGCATGGGCGAATGTTATCCGAAGCGGCGGTGTGCTCGTCACCGCGCGGCCTTCACATTCTGGAAGGAGGCGTGCAGCAGGATTGCAAGGGGTCAGATCCCTTTCCCGCAGGAAAGGGATCTGACCCCGGGCGACCGCTGATCGAATCCCGACCAGCGGTCGGGATCCACCGGGGCAGGATTACAGCCCCTGCATCAATGCCATCTGCGCAGAATGCGGGGCTTCGTCGTGCGCCGGCGCACGCTTGTGGTAGACGCCGTCGGCGTCCAGTTCCCAGGCGTTGAGGTTGTCGTCCAGGTAGTTCTGCAGGACCTCGCGGTACACCCGCTTGGCCAGTTCCGGATCGAGGATCGGGAAGCAGGTCTCGACCCGGCGCAGCAGGTTGCGTTCCAGCCAGTCGGCGCTGGCGCAGTACATCTCCGGCGCGCCGTCGTTGCCGAACCAGTAGACGCGGCTGTGCTCCAGGAAGCGGCCGACGATCGAGCGCACGCGGATGTTGTCCGAGACACCCGGAACGCCCGGACGCAGGGTGCAGGCGCCACGGATGATCAGGTCGATCTGCACGCCGGCCTGCGACGCGGCGTACAGCGCGCGCACCACCTGCGGTTCGTTCAACGCGTTCATCTTGGCGATGATCCGCGCTGGGCGGCCGGCGGCGGCGATGCGCGTCTCGCGCTCGATACGGCCGAGGATGCCGGTGTGCAGGGTGAAGGGCGACTGCAGCAGGCGCTTGAGCTTCATCTTCGAGGCCAGCCCGGACAGCTGCTGGAACAACAGGTGCACGTCATTGCCGATGTCCGGATCGGCGGTGATCAGGCTGATGTCGGTGTACGCGCGGGCAGTGCCGCTGTGGTAGTTGCCGGTGCCCAGGTGCACGTAGCGGCGCAGCTTGCGGCCTTCGCGGCGCACGATCAGCAGCATCTTGGCGTGGGTCTTGTAGCCGACCACGCCGTACACCACCTGCACCCCGGCCTCCTGCAGGCGATCGGCCAGGCCCAGGTTGGCCTCTTCGTCGAAGCGCGCACGCAGTTCGACCACTACAGTCACGTCCTTGCCGTTGCGCGCGGCCTGGATCAGTGCGTCGACGATCAGCGAATCCTTGCCGGTGCGGTACAGCGTCTGCTTGATCGCCAGCACGTTGGGATCGATCGCCGCCTGCCGGATCAGGTCCAGCACCGCGGTGAAGGCATCGAACGGGTGGTGCAGCAGCAGGTCCTGGCGCGCCGTGGTCTCGAAGATGCCGTCGCTGTCGCGCAGCGTGCGCGGGGTCATCGGCGGGTACTTCAGGTCTGGCTGCGCGATCAGGTCGTACAGCTGGATGATGCGGTTGAGGTTGACCGGGCCGTCGATGCGGTACACCGCGTTCTCGGTCAGACCGAAATTCTGCAGCAGGGTGCGCACGATCTCGCGCGGCATGTCGTGGGCGATTTCCAGGCGCACCGCCGGCCGGTAGCCGCGGTCTACCAGTTCGTCGCGCAGCGCCAGCGCCAGGTTCTCCACTTCCTCCTCGTCCACCACCAGCTCGGAGTTGCGGGTGACACGGAACTGGTAGGCACCCTGGACTTCCATGCCCGGGAACAGCTCATCGACGAAGGTCGACAGCACCGAGGACAGGAACACGAAGTTCTGCGATCCGCCGAGCTTCTCCGGCAGCTGGATGATGCGCGGCAGCGAGCGCGGCGCACGCACGATCGCCAGGTGGCCGGCGCGGCCGAACGCATCGGTGCCCTTCAGCACCACCACGATGTTCAGCGACTTGTTGAGGATCTTCGGGAACGGGTGCACCGGGTCCAGGCCCAGCGGCGACAGCACCGGCATGATCTCGTTGCGGAAGTAGGCGCGCAGCCAGCGCCTCTGGCGGTCGGTCCAGGAATGGCGACCGAGCACGCCGATGCCGGCCTCCATCAGCGCCGGGCGCAGCGTCTCGTTCCAGCAGCGGTACTGCTGGTCCACCAGCTCCGCAGCGCGGTCATGGATGGCGTTGAGGATGGCCTGCGGGCTCATGCCGTCCGGCGCCGGCGGCAGGCCGAATTCCTGCGCGTGGCGCACGGCGGCGGCACGGATCTCGAAGAACTCGTCGAGGTTGGTGCAGGAGATGCACATGAAGCGCAGGCGCTCCAGCAGCGGCACCTGCGGGTCCATGGCCTGCGCCAGCACGCGGAAGTTGAAATCCAGCTGCGACAGCTCGCGGTTGATGTACAGCGACGGGTCGCGCAACGGATCGTTGTCCGGGCTCACGGGGAGGGGGAGGGATCCGAGGCTGCTCATGGCGTCATTCTTCGATGGAGGTCAGGGGGGCGGACTCGCGCGGGCGCACGTGGTCGGCATCGAAATGGCAGGAGAACACCGAGCCCTTGCCGACTTCGCTTTCAATCTCCAGCCGTGCGTGGTGCAGGCCGAGGATGTGCTTGACGATGGACAGGCCCAGCCCGGTGCCGCCGCTCTCGCGCGAGCGGCTGCTGGACACACGGTAGAAACGTTCGGTCAGGCGCGGCAGGTGGGTGGCGGGAATGCCGTAGCCGGAATCGCGCACCGCCAGCACGGCGCCGTCGCCTTCGCGGCGGAACTCCACCGCAATGCGGCCCCCGGCCGGGGTATAGCGCACCGCGTTGGTGACCAGGTTGGAGAAGGCGCTGTGCAGTTCCTTGGTCGAACCCTGCAGGTCGACACCGGCCAGATCATCGATGCTGATCTGGTGGCGGCCCTGGCTGTGCGCCTCGGCCTCGCGGCGCAGGGTCGCCAGCATCGGCTGCATGGCCACGGTCTCTTCCTCGCTGTGCTCCTGCGATTCCAGCCGCGACAGGGTCAGCAGGTCTTCCACCAGCTGGGCCATGCGCTGGCTCTGCTTGCGCATTTCTTCCAGCATCGGGCCGGTGCCGGGGAAGTCCTCCGGATCCATCATGTCCAGGTAGCCGTGGACCACGGTGAGCGGCGTGCGCAGCTCGTGTGAAACATTGGCCACGAAGTCGCGGCGCACCTGTTCCAGGCGCAGCAGCTTGCTGACGTCGCGGGCGATCAGCAGCCAGTAATCCGACGAATAGGGAATCAGGCGCAGGTTCAGGCGGATCGCCGGATCGACCGGCGAGGGCACGTCCAGGATCGGTTCGGCATTGCGGCCACCGGCCAGCCAGTGGGCCAGCGGCATCGGCTGCAGGCGTTCGACCAGGGCCTCGCCAAGGTCGCCGGGATGGTGCAGGCCGAGCAGGGCGGTGGCCGCTTCGTTGAACCACTGCACGCGCTGGCTGTTGCGGTCCAGCACCACCACCGCGTCGGGCAATGCGGCGGCGGCGGCGCGGTAGCTGCGCAGCATGTCCAGCAGGCGGCGCTTGCGCACGCGCATTTCCACCTGGTTGCGATACAGCAGGCGGTCCAGTTCGTTCCAGACGCCGGTGCCTTCTTCGGCGGTGTCCCAGCGCTGGCGTGCGGTCAGGCGGCGCAGCACGCTGCGCAGGCGCCAGTAATGCCAGGCCAGGGTGGCCAGCGCGCCCAGCGCGATGCACAACCACAGATGGCCCGTGAACCACCCCACCAGTCCGGCGAACAGCAGTACCGCGGCAACGGTGGCCAGGGTCTTCAACCAGGCAGAGCGGATGTGGCGGGGCATTGCGGTCTCGTCGTTGAGGTGCGGCGGTTCACTGGAGTGAACCAAGGGTTATAGCAGAGTTGCCGGCACCGGCACCCGCAGGTGCGCGGTGCCGGCACGACGAGACTCAGGTGGCAGTGGAGAACCGGTAGCCGGCGCCGCGCACGGTCTGCACCATGTTCTCGGCGTTGAACGGTTCCAGCGTCTTGCGCAGGCGGCGGATATGCACGTCGATGGTGCGCTCCTCCACGTACACGCTGCCACCCCATACATGGTCCAGCAGCTGCGCGCGGGTGTAGACGCGCTCCGGATGGGTCATGAAGAAGTGCAGCAGGCGGTATTCGGTCGGGCCGATCGGCACCGGCTGGTCGTTGGCGAACACGCGATGGGCGGCGCCGTCGATGCGGATCGGGCCGACTGCCACGCTGCCGTCCTCGTCGTCCTCGCGGGCACGGCGCATCACCGCACGGATGCGCGCCAGCAGTTCGCGCGCCGAGAACGGCTTGACCACGTAGTCGTCGACGCCGGCTTCCAGGCCACCGACGCGGTCGTTCTCTTCGCCGCGGGCGGTCAGCATGATGATCGGCACTTCGCGGGTCAGCGTTTCCTTGCGCCAGCGACGGGCCAGGTCCAGGCCGCTGGTGCCGGGCAGCATCCAGTCCAGCAGGATCAGGTCCGGAACGCGGTCGGCGATCGCGGTCTGGGCCTCCCGGGCATCGCCGGCGTGGACCGGTTCGTAATCGCCCTTGCGAAGGGCGAAGGCGACCATTTCACGGATCGCGGGCTCGTCATCGACGATCAGGATGCGTTTCTGCACGAGGACACCGTAGGGCTCGGTTACTGGAGTGGTGCCAGTAGACTACGGTTTGATGACATGTTTGTGACTGCCCGGCCGGAACCGGCCTGGATTGCCATCGGCCGGTCATGCAGCGCTCAGCGCCGGTCCAGGTCCGGGTCCTGCACGCCCTGGCGGCGCAGCTCCAGCACGGTCGGGGTGATCGCTTCGATGCGGGCATCGACCCGCGCGCGGCCAATGTAATCCAGCGCCGGGTTGCGCTTGAGCGCCTGCAGCTGCAGCAGCGCCTGTTCCGGCCGACCGCTGAGGAAGGCGGCCTCGGCATAGGCCTCGCTGGCACGCACGCTGTCGCCGGCCAGCTCGCTGGCGCGGGCAAAGCGCTGCTGGAAGACCGGATCGTTACCGCTTTGCGACAACAGGGGGCGCAGCATCGCCTGCGCGCGCTGGCCGGCCTCGCGGTTGCCCTGTTCGTTCAGGATCTCGGCATAGGTCAGTGCCACCGGGCGGCTGTTGGGGTGTTCGCGCAGCAGCTGCTCGAAGCGGCTGTTGGCCTGGGCCGCCTGGCCTGCCCGCGATTCCGCTTCGCCCAGGCCCAGCGCCAGCCACAGGTTGCCGGGATGGGTCTGGAGCAGGCCGGCCAGGGTCTGCCGGGCCTGGCCGGCGCCGGCACGGCCACCGCGCATGACCGCCAGCGCCTGGCCATAGCGCTGCGCATCGTTGAGACCGTCCTTCTGCCGCTTGGCCAGGTCGGCATACTCGCGTTCCAGCTCGGGGGTGGAATCCGCGCTGAGCACGCGCAGGCGCTCACGTGCCCAGTCGAAGTCGCCGCTGGCGCCACGGTTGAGCTGGCCGATCGGGAGGCGCAGCACACTGCTGGGCAGCAGCGGGTTGTTGCCGCGCAGCAGCGGCTCGCCCAGGCTGGGATCGGCCGGGTCCACCCGCTCCTTGCGCTCGCCGGTGGGGGTGCTGGTGGTCAGCAGCACCGTATCCTTCTTCATCTGCTCGGCGCGGGCCTTGGCTTCGCTGATGCGGGTGATATTGACCGGGTGGGTGCGCAGGAACTCGGGCACGCTGTAGCCCCCTTCGTTGCCACGCATGGCCGCCGACATCCGTTCGAAGAAGCCGGCCATGGCATCCACGTCGTAGCCGCTGCGCGACAGGGTGCGGATGCCGAGGCGGTCGGCCTCGGACTCGTTGGAGCGGGTGTAGTTGATCTGCCGTTGCTGCATCAAGCCCATGCCCGAGCTGATCGCGGCCATCGTCGCGTTGCCGGACGACGTGCTGTTGCTGGCCTGGGCGGCCACCACCGCTGCCAGCATGCCCAGCAGGATCGGGATCTGGTCACGCTGGGCGCGCTCGACGCCGCGCAGCACATGCTGCTGGGTGACGTGGGCGATTTCGTGGGACAGCACCGCAGCGACCTCGTCCTCGCGCTCGGCGGTCAGCACCAGGCCGGCATTGACCCCGATGTAGCCGCCCAGCGTGGCGAACGCGTTGATCTGGCGGTCGTTCATCACGAAGAAGGTGTACGGCTGCCGCGGCTGGTCACTGTTGGAGCCGAGCCGGGTGCCCATGGTCTGCAGCCAGTCGTTGACCAGCGGATCTTCCAGCAGGTAGCCGTAGTTGCGCAGCTCGCGCAGCATCATCGCGCCGTACTCGGCCTGGCGGGCCGGGGTCAGCAGCTCGCCGGCCGAGGAGCCGATGTCGGGCAGCTTCTCCTGAGCCTGGGCCAGCGGCATGGCCAGGGCCAGGGTGACGGCGGTAGTCAGCAGCAGGGCTCGCAAGCAGGAGTTCCTCGGGCGGGGCGCGCCAAGCGTGGCAGGGCGGGGGGCAACCATTCGTTAATCCACAGTGTTGCGGCCGTGGCGTGGAAATTCCAGCGCACCGGTACCATATGTAGACCGTCGATCCATCGTGGAGTTTCCCGTGACAGCCCAGACCGCCGGCGGTGCCCCCGCCATCACCATCTATTCCACCGCCGTCTGCCCGTACTGCGTGGCCGCCAAGAACTTCCTGAAGAGCAAGGGCCAGCAGTGGACCGAGGTCCGCATCGACCTGGACCCGGCCGAGCGCGAGAAGATGATGGCGCTGACCCGCCGCACCAGCGTGCCGCAGATCTTCGTCGGCGACGTCCATGTCGGCGGCTACGACGACATGATGGCCCTGCACCGTGAAGGCAAGCTCGAGCCGCTGCTGGCCGGGCAGGGCCAGGCATGAGCGCGGCCGACGACGGCAGCAAGGACCGCATCGCCGAGTTCACCGAGTTCCGCAAGCGCATGAACGAGCGGATCCTGGGTGAGCCGAACCAGGTGGTGCGCCGCTTCTTCGCGCTGGACACGCAGACCTACCAGGCCGGCGCGCTGGACGTGAAGACCAAGGAGCTGCTGGGCCTGGTGGCCTCGATGGTGCTGCGCTGCGACGACTGCATCAGCTATCACGTGGCCCAGTGCAAGGACGCCGGCGTGACCCGCGAGGAGTTCTTCGAGACCTTCTCGGTCGGCCTGGTGGTGGGCGGATCGATCGTGATCCCGCACCTGCGCCGCGCGGTCGACTTCCTCGACCAGCTTGAAGGTGGCGCCGCCGCCCCGGCAGCGCACGAGCACTGAGGGGCGTGCCGGCCGCTGGCCGGTATTCCCTGAATCCGGCAGGGCCGGGGTTGCCGGCCAGCGGCCGGCACTACCGCACCCGCGAGGGGCCTTCCCACGATCCAACAGCCCAGGAGCCCCCTTGTTGTTCAAGGGGGCGCGCCGACAGGCGCGGGGATAAGGCGGAATGCGCGGGCAATTCTGCCTGGGCCGGGCACTGGGACCATGGTCTATTTGGGACCTCGGCCCCGGCTCAGGCATAATTGCCGGTGAAACTTCCTTTGCGCCGGCGTTTCCGGGCACGTCCGGACGGCGTTTTTCCCCCTGTTCGGAACATCGATCAATGACGCAGAAAATTACGGTCATCCGCGGCGACGGCATTGGCCCGGAAATCATGGACGCCACCCTGTACGTGCTCGACCAGCTCAAGACTGGCCTGGAGTACGAAGACGCCGACGCCGGCCTGGTGGCCCTGGAAAAGCACGGCGACCTGATGCCGGCAGTGACCCTGGAATCGATCGCGCGCAACAAGGTCGCGCTGAAGAGCCCGCTGACCACCCCGGTCGGTGGTGGCTTCACCTCGATCAACGTCAGCCTGCGCCGCCACTTCGACCTGTACGCCAACGTGCGTCCGGCCCACACCTTCCCGAACACCAAGTCGCGTTTCGACAACGTCGACCTGATCACCGTCCGTGAGAACACCGAAGGTGCCTACCTGGCCGAAGGCCAGGAAGTGTCGGCCGACGGCGAAACCGCCTTCTCCGGCACCCGCATCACCCGCAAGGGCTCCGAGCGCATCGTGCGCTACGCCTTCGAGCTGGCCAAGAGCACTGGCCGCAAGAAGGTCACTGCCGTGCACAAGGCCAACATCATCAAGTCGACCTCGGGCCTGTTCCTGAACGTCGCCCGTGAAGTCGCCGCACAGTACCCGGAGATCGAGTTCCAGGAAATGATCGTCGACAACTGCTGCATGCAGCTGGTGATGCGTCCGGAACAGTTCGACGTGATCGTCACCACCAACCTGTTCGGCGACATCATCTCCGACCTGTGCGCCGGTCTGGTCGGCGGCCTGGGCCTGGCCCCGGGTGCCAACATCGGCAAGGACGCGGCGATCTTCGAAGCCGTGCACGGCACCGCGCCGGACATCGCCGGCCAGGGCAAGGCCAATCCGTGCGCGCTGCTGCTGGCAGCCGCGCAGATGCTGGACCATGTCGGCCAGCCGGAGAACGCCGAGCGCCTGCGCAAGGCCATCGTGGCGACGATGGAAGCCAAGGATTCGCTGACCGGCGACCTGGGCGGCACCGGCACCACCATGAGCTTTGCCCAGGCCATCGCCAGCCGCCTGTAAGCGGCCGGCCGACCTCGGTTGGATCCACAGCGGGGCGCCTTCGGGCGCCCCGTTGCGTTGTGGGCCGGCCCGGTAGATCCACGCCGTGCGTGGATGACGGGGCCTTGGTCCGCAGCCACCCATGGGGTGGCTCTACAGGGGAATTGTCTGTGCGTATATTGCACAGATCATGTGCCGCTAGGCGGCTGGTTCGTGCGTCATGTGCTCCGCATCCTGTGCCCACTTCCCAACGCACTGGAGCTCGAACATGAACCTCACCGCCTTCGGCCTGGCCAGCCTGATCGGCATGGCCACCACCGCCCCGGTCGCCGCCGCCGAGCCGGCCCATCCCACCATCCGCCACATGGCTGGCGCGCCGGTCGCGACCTCGCTGGATGCGGCAAAGACCGCCGTGCTGGTCATCGACTTCCAGAATGAATACTTCGATGCCACGGCCGCACCGGGCTTTGCCGGTGGCCGCATGGTCATTCCCGATGGCGTGGCCGCGCTGCGGCAGGCGAAGCGGGTGGTCGAATTCGCCGACGCCCATGGCATCCGCGTGATCCATGTGCAGCACGTGCTGTCGGCGGGTGCGCCGCTGTTCGCACAGGGCAGCGTCAATGCTGCCTTCCATCGCGACCTGCAGCCGCGCCAGGGCGAGACCGTGGTGCAGAAGGACAATGTCAGCGTGTTCGCCGGCGCGTCCGCCACCGTGCTCGACCCGCTGCTGAAGAACGCCGGCATCGACACCCTGATCGTCACCGGCCTGCAGACCCATGCCTGCGTGGCTGGTGCCGCGCGCGACGCGGCGGCCGCGCCCCGTGGTTACCGGGTGATCGTCTCGTCCGATGCCAGCGCCAGCCGTGACCTGGACCTGGCTGGCGGCCGGCGCATCGGCCATCGCACGCTGCATGAAGCCGCTCTGGCCCAGATCGAGGACGCCTTCGGCGATGTCATGACGACTGACGCGATCCTGGCACTGCCGGTGCGCAAGGCCGGCGACGGCGCTTGATAAGCTGGCGGGGCCCGCATGCCGCGGGCTCCGCCACGTGGAGCTGCCCGCCGATGGATCACTTCGCTGCCCTGCGTGCACTGCGCGCCATCGTCGATGCGGGCAGCTTCACCGCGGCAGCCGAGCGCCTCGGTACCACCCACTCGGCGATGTCGCGGCAACTGCGGCAGCTGGAAGAACACCTGCAGGTGCGCCTGCTCGATCGCAACAGCCGCCGGCTGTCGTTGACCGAGGCCGGGCGCGACTACTACCGTGAGGCGGCAACGCTGCTGGACCGCCTGCAGGAAGCCGACGACCGTGCCCGTGCCGGGCAGGCGCAGCCCAGTGGAAGCGTGCGGATCAGCGTGCCGCAGGTGGTGGCCAGCCAGGAGCTGCCGCACTGGCTGCCGTCATTCCTGCAGCGTTACCCCCAGGTCACGCTGGACCTGTCGGCCGATGACCAGCTGGTCGATGTGGTCGGTGGTGGTTTCGACCTGGCCCTGCGCATCGCGGCTTCACTGCCGGACAGCCAGCTGGTCGCGCGCGAGCTGGCCAGCTGCCCGCGCATCCTGGTCGCCGCACCGGCCTACCTGGCACACCACGGACTGCCGCGGCAGGCAGCGGACCTGGCTCATCACACGCTGCTGGGTTTCAGTCCCACGCCAGCAATGCCGCCCTGGCAGTTGCAGGGGCCGCGCGGCGCAACCGCGAGCATCGAAGCCGGGCAGCGCCTGCGCGTGGATGCCACGCCCGCACTGTACGCCGCCGCGCTGGCCGGCATGGGCATCAGCCTGTTCACCGCCTTCACCGTGCAGGAGGATCTGCGCGCCGGTCGTTTGATCCGCGTGCTGCCGGCCTGGCATGCGGGCCAGCGACGCTACTTCGCGCTGTACCCGCATGCACGTGCACTGGCGCCCAAGGTGCGTGCGCTGGTCGAGCATCTCGCGGCGCACTACGCTGCACAGGTGAGCGCGGCAGGGTAGTCGCGCGGTTGCAGCCGGGGTGATGATGGAGTCGGTGTATCTGCTGGTCGCGCTTGGCGCGATCGTCGCCGGATTCGTACAGGGCCTGTCCGGTTTCGCCTTCGGGATGGTAGCGATGTCGTTCTGGGCATGGGGGCTGGAGCCGCGACTGGCCGCTGCGCTGTCGGTGTTCGGCGCGCTGGTCGGTCAGCTGGTGGCCGTGTTCACCGTGCGGCGTGGCTTCAACCTGCGCCTGCTGCTGCCGTTCGTGCTGGGCGGCCTGGTGGGCATTCCGCTCGGCGTGATGGTACTGCCACACCTGGACATGGACTGGTTCAAGGCGCTGCTGGGCGGCTTCCTTGCGCTGTGGTGCCCGGTGATGCTGATGGCGCGATCATTGCCGCCGATCCGCGTGGGTGGTCGTATCGGTGACGCGATCGCCGGCATGGCAGGTGGGGTGCTCAGCGGCATCGGCGGTTTCGCCGGACCGGTGCCGACGCTGTGGAGCACGCTGCGTGGCTTCGGCAAGGACGAGCAGCGCGCGGTCATCCAGAACTTCAACCTGGCGATGCTGGCAGTGACCATGGCCACCTATGTCGGCAGCGGCCTGGTGAGCCGGCAGATGCTGCCGTACTTCGCCATCGTGGCGCCGGCGATGCTGGTGCCGACCCTGCTGGGTGCGCGCGTCTACATCGGCATCAGCGAGGCGCGCTTCCGGCAGATCGTACTGAGCCTGTTGACCGCGTCGGGCATCGCATTGCTGGCGTCGTCGATGCCGGCGCTGCTGGCGCGGTCGTAACCGGTTGAACGTCAGGTCGGGCGGAACATGCGGAAGCGCTGTCCGGCGCCGATGCGGAAGTAGTCGGCAGGCCCGCCGCCGCGCAGGATCGGGGTCGCCGCAGCGGTGTCGTAGATGCCATCGACCAGCAGCCGTTCATCGATATGCACCGTCACCACTTCGCCCAGCACCAGCCAGCCGTTGGTGTCCTGGCCGGCGGCATCGCGCAGGCGGACGATCTGCGTGCAGCGGCATTCCATGCTTACCGGGCTCTGTGCCACGCGGGGCGGTGTGACCTGCGTTGAGGCCAGTGGCGTCAGGCCGGCAAGGACGAACTCGTCGACATCCGGCGCGACCGCACGGCAGCTTTCGTTCATCGCCTCGGCCAGGTCGAAGGTGGCCAGGTTCCAGACGAATTCACCGGTGGCTTCGATGTTGCGCAGCGAGTCTTTGCGGCCCTGGCTGGAGAAGCCGATGATCGGCGGGGTGTAGTTGAAGGCGTTGAAGAAGCTGTAGGGCGCCAGGTTCAACGTGCCCTGTGCGTCGCGGCTGGAAATCCAGCCGATCGGGCGCGGGCCGATGATGGCGTTGAACGGGTCATGCGGCAGACGGTGGCCCTCTGCCGGGCGGTAGCTGTGGAAGGTGTCGGGCATGGGGGCAGGGGACGTGTGGGCTTGCTCGACTCTACAAAAAAGCCGCGACCCTTGCGGATCGCGGCTTGTCTTTCTCGGCGTGGCTGGACTCAGCGCTGCTGGATCTTCGACAGCAGGCGCAGGAACTCCACATACAGCCAGACCAGGGTCACCATCAGGCCGAATGCGCCATACCACTCCATGTACTTCGGCGCGCGCTGGGCCACGCCGGTTTCGATGAAGTCGAAGTCCAGCACCAGGTTCAGCGCCGCCACGACCACCACGAACAGGCTGAAGGCGATGCCCAGCCAGCTGGAGTCGTGGATCACCGGCACGTTGATGTTGAAGAAGCCCAGCACGAACGAGGCCAGGTAGAGCAGGGCGATGCCGCCGGTGGCGGCGACCACGCCCATCTTGAAGTTCTCGGTGGCCTTGATCACGCCGCTGCGGTACGCGAACAGCAGCGCAAACAGGGTGCCGAAGGTCAGCAGCACGGCCTGGAACACGATGCCCGGGAACTTGGCGTTGAACACGGCCGAGATGGCGCCGAGGAACACGCCTTCCACCAGCGCGTACATCGGCGCGGTGACCGGCGACCATTCCTTCTTGAAGATGGTGATCAGCGCCAGCACCAGGCCGCCGATGCCGCCGCCCAAGGCGTACAGCTTGGCCGCGTCCATGACCTGGCCGTAGTCGTCGATGGTCTGGTTCCAGGCGAAAGCGGCCGTCAGCACGGTCAACAGCAGCAGGAAACCGGTCTTGTTGACGGTGCCGTTGAGGGTCATTGCCTGGTCGGGGCTGGTCACCACCGAACCGCTGGCGAGGTCGAGGAAGGTCGACTCGGAAAGAGCCGGGTTGCCGCTGCGCATGCGTGTTCTCCGTGCGAATGAGGGTCAGGACGGCCATCCGGCCGATGGGCGTGAGCATAGCCGATGACTGCTTTCGGCGTTGTGGCAGGCCGCGGAACTGCGCATCCTTCGTTGACAGTTCCCAACGCGCTTGGCGACAATGACCAACTCCCCGGGCCTGACCCGAGGGGATTGCAAGACCGGGGTATAGCGCAGTCTGGTAGCGCGCCTGCTTTGGGAGCAGGATGTCGGGGGTTCGAATCCCTCTACCCCGACCAATCCCACGTCACGTCGGATTGGACACCGTTCCGGTTCGGGCGCCCGTAGCTCAACTGGATAGAGCACCGGCCTTCTAAGCCGGCGGTTACAGGTTCGATTCCTGTCGGGCGCGCCATTGGCGGGACAGCGGGATCGCATCGGCGGATGTGAAGAAGTGCTTGCAAAAGCGTAAAGACTCCACCAGAATATCGGACTCGCTTCGGCGGACCGGAACTTCGGTGACAGTCTCCAGGCAAGGTTTCAAGGTTCCAGTGCTGGCGGTATCGGCGGTGGAGCGAAAGTTTCAGTGGTGGCTGTAGCTCAGTTGGTTAGAGTACCGGATTGTGATTCCGGTGGTCGGGGGTTCGAATCCCCTCAGCCACCCCACTGATTCAACCGCATCGGCGCAGCCGAAACGGTATTGCAATAAACAGAAAGCACGCTACAATGTGCGTCTGAGTTTCACGGGCCGTTAGCTCAGTTGGTAGAGCAGTTGACTCTTAATCAATAGGTCCAAGGTTCGAATCCTTGACGGCCCACCAAGACGGAAGCCACCTGGTACGCCAGGTGGCTTTTTTCTTATAGGTGTGACCCTTTCATTTCAATGGGCCACACGTTGCAGGGCCCCGCCTGGCGTGGATCTGCAACGCATTGGGATCGCAGTGCTGGTTTCAACGATGTTGAAGAAAGTGCTTGCACCCACCGAGCGGATCGGGTCATAATTCGCGCCCCGATTTCGGGCTGTTAGCTCAGTTGGTAGAGCAGTTGACTCTTAATCAATAGGTCCAAGGTTCGAATCCTTGACAGCCCACCAGACGAAAGCCACTTGGTCATCCAGGTGGCTTTTTTCTTGCCCGCACGCCGGGTTGCGCTTCATCCACGCATGGCGTGGATCCACTGAAGCAGTGCTGAAATCAGGGGCATACGCGTCATCAGTGTTTTCAATGCTGTGCACTGCTTCTCACCGCATGGCGTCCTGCATCGCACCCAATAGATCTTCCGCGCCGATGGCGCATGCAGGAAGGAAGATGTTGATGGCTGAGATCACTCGATTGCACGGCACGGTGTGGATTCCCTTCGCGTTGATGGCACTGGCGGCCTGCACGCCGGGCAATGATCCTGCGCAGGCTGTCGAGCGTGATGCGGGCGCAGAGCGCATTCCGGCGCGCCAGATCGACGACGCCATGCAGTTGCGGCCGGCCCGGCCCGCGGAGGGGGAGGTCCTGCCCGGCGCGGTGGACGTACAGCGCAATGCGGACGGTTCGGTGGATGTGCGCAGGGCTGCGCCGGCGTCGGTGGCCCTGCGTCGCACCGACGATGGGGGCGTGGAGGTCCGGAAGGTGGATGCGGCCGTCGACCCGGGCTCAGGCGCGGCGCCGGCCCGCACGGTACCGCAGCAGTAGGCTGCGGCCAGCCCGGCGGGTCGCGCACCCGCCGGGCTGGCCGCGATGCAGCGATGGCGCGGAGCGTAGTGGATTCAGCTTTGTGCAGGCCTTCCGATTCCAGTCGCCGCCTGCGACAATGAACACCTGTGCCGGCCACGCGAAAGTGGCGGAATTGGTAGACGCCCTGGATTTAGGTTCCAGTGCCGCAAGGCGTGGGGGTTCGAGTCCCCCCTTTCGCACCAGTGCTGGCCTGTCCCCGCCCTGATCGGGCCATCGGCGCCCCCTTGACCGGCACGCGCTGGCAGTGCAGGCCGAATTGGGCGAAACTAAAGGGCTGCGGCAAGCAGGCGCGTCCCAGACGTCGTGTCCTAACAACCGTTTCATCCCAATCATCGAGCCGGGGGCCTGGGCCACCGGTGGCAGGAGTCAACATGCAAGCTTCGATCGAATCCACCGGCAACCTGGAACGCCGCCTGAGCTTCTCGCTGCCGGAAGAGCGTCTGCAGAGCCACATCGCCGGCCGCCTGGGCGAAATCGCCCGTACCACCCGCATCAAGGGGTTCCGTCCGGGCAAGGTGCCGGCCAAGGTGATCGAGCAGCGCTTCGGCGCGCAGGTCCGTGGCGAGGCGCTGGACGGCCTGCTGCGCGAGACCTTCGACGCGGCCGTGCGCGAGCACGACCTGCGCGTCGTCGGCAGCCCGCGCATCGACAAGGGCGACGAGGGTGAGTTCTCCTTCGTGGCCACCGTGGAAGTGGTGCCGGACTTCGGCGACATCGACGTCAGCAAGCTGACCGTCGTGCGCCACACCGCCGAGATCACCGACGCCGACATCGACCAGATGATCGAGAACCTGCAGAACCAGCGTCGCACCTGGGCCCCGGTCAGCCGTGGCGCGCAGGACGGCGACCTGGTCGCGGTGGAAACCTGGTCGCAGGCCGGCGAAGAGCGCCTGCCGGCCGAGGGCACCGAGAAGGGTTCGATCGTGCTCGGCCAGGGCATGATGTTCGACACCATCGAAAAGGGCCTGGTCGGCCTGGCCAAGGGCGAAGAGAAGACCCTGGACGTCGAGTTCCCGGCTGACTGGCGCGTGCCGGTGCTGGCCGGCAAGACCGTGCAGGTCACCGTCAAGGTTGCCGAAGTGTCCGAGCCGGTCGTGCCGGCGGTCGACGAAGCCTTCATCAAGAGCTTCGGCGTGAAGGGGGGCGACGTCGAGCAGTTCCGCAGCGACATCCGCGCCAACCTGGAGCGTGAGCTGAAGGGCGCGCTGATGAACCGCCTGCGCCGCGAAGTGGGCGAGCAGCTGATCGCGGCCTACTCGTCGGTGGAAATGCCGCCGCGCCTGGTCGAGAACGAAGCCCGCGCCATGCTGGCCCAGCAGGTCGAGCAGCTGCGCCGCAACGGCCAGAACGTCGGCGAGATCCCGGCCGATGCCCACGAAGGCTTCAAGGACGCCGCCGCCAAGCGCGTGCTGGTCGGCCTGCTGGTCGGTGAAGTGGCCCGCATCAACGACCTGCGCCTGGAAGCCAAGCGCCTGAACGAAACGATGCGTCTGATCGCCTCGACCTACGAAGAGCCGGAGCAGGTCATTGAGATGTACCGTAACGACCCCCAGCTGATGTCTGGCCTGCAGAACCGTGTGATGGAAGAGCAGGTGATCGACTGGATCGCCGAGCGTGCCCAGCACACCGAAGAGAAGCTGTCGTTCCAGGACGCGATCCGCCAGTAAGCCGGCGGATCACCGGATGCCCCGCGCCTTTGCCGGCGCGGGGTTGTTGCCCCCCAAGATAGGTACCTCACGTAATGGACAACCGAACCAAAGCCCTGAACCTGGTTCCGATGGTGGTCGAGCAGACCAGCCGCGGCGAGCGTGCCTACGACATCTATTCGCGCCTGTTGAAGGAGCGCCTGATCTTCCTCGTGGGCCCGATCGACGATCACATGGCCAACGTGGTGGTGGCGCAGTTGCTGTTCCTGGAATCGGAGAACCCGGAAAAGGACATCAACATCTACATCAACTCGCCGGGTGGCGTGGTCACCGCCGGCATGGCGATCTACGACACCATGCAGTACATCAAGCCGAATGTGAGCACCACCTGCATCGGCCAGGCCGCCTCGATGGGCGCCCTGCTGCTGGCCGCGGGCGAAGCCGGCAAGCGCTATGCGCTGCCGAACTCGCGCGTGATGATCCACCAGCCGCTGGGCGGCTACCAGGGCCAGGCCACCGACATCGACATCCACGCGCGTGAGATCCTGACCCTGCGTTCGCGCCTGAACGAGATCCTGGCCAAGCACACCGGCCAGTCGCTGGAGACGATCGCCCGCGACACCGAGCGCGACAACTTCAAGAGCGCCTTCGAGGCGCAGGCCTACGGTCTGGTCGACCAGGTCCTGGAGCGTCGTCCGGATGAGTCGATCCAGGCCGGTTGACCGGCCTTCACGGGGCCAGGGAGGCCCCGTTCCTGCAGGGTCGGGCGGGACTGGTGTCCCCTCGGCCCTGTGCTATTCTCGAATCGAACCCCCGTTCAGCGGGTGGGGTAACTGGGTAAGCGAAGCATGAGCGAAGACCGCCAAGGTCGTTCCACGGACACCGGCAAGATCCTCTACTGCTCTTTCTGCGGCAAGAGCCAGCATGAAGTGCGCAAGCTGATTGCGGGTCCGAGCGTATTCATCTGCGATGAGTGCGTGGAGCTGTGCAACGACATCATCCGTGAGGAACTTGAGGAAAAGGCGCAGTCGGCGCGCAGTTCGCTGCCCAAGCCGCGCGAGATCCTCGAGGTCCTCGACCAGTACGTGATCGGCCAGAACCGCGCCAAGCGCACCCTGGCCGTGGCCGTGTACAACCACTACAAGCGCATCGAGAGCCGGCAGAAGAACGACGACGTCGAACTGGCGAAGTCGAACATCCTGCTGGTCGGCCCGACCGGTTCGGGCAAGACGCTGCTGGCCGAAACCCTGGCCCGCCTGCTCAACGTGCCGTTCACCATGGCCGACGCCACCACGCTGACCGAAGCCGGTTACGTGGGCGAGGACGTGGAGAACATCATCCAGAAGCTGCTGCAGAAGTGCGACTACGACGTCGAGAAGGCACAGCAGGGCATCGTCTACATCGATGAAATCGACAAGATCTCGCGCAAGAGCGAGAACCCGTCGATCACCCGCGATGTGTCCGGCGAAGGCGTGCAGCAGGCCCTGCTGAAGCTGATCGAAGGCACCGTGGCCAGCGTTCCGCCGCAGGGCGGGCGCAAGCATCCGCAGCAGGAATTCCTGCAGGTGGACACCAAGAACATCCTGTTCATCTGCGGCGGCGCGTTCGCCGGGCTGGACAAGGTGATCCAGGCCCGTTCCACCGACGTCGGCAGCATCGGCTTCGGCGCCAAGGTGAAGAGCAGCGAGCGCAAGCAGGAAGTGGGCAAGGTGCTGGCCGAAGTCGAGCCGGAAGACCTGATCAAGTTCGGCCTGATTCCGGAGTTCGTCGGCCGCCTGCCGGTGGTGGCGACCTTGGAGGAGCTGGACGAGCCGGCCCTGATCAAGATCCTGACCGAGCCGAAGAACGCCATCACCAAGCAGTTCAAGAAGCTGTTCGAGATGGAGAACGTCGAGCTGGAGTTCCGTCCGGACGCGTTGTCGGCCATCGCCAGGAAGGCGCTCAAGCGCAAGACCGGTGCCCGTGGCCTGCGCACCATCGTCGAATCGGTCCTGCTGGACACCATGTACGACCTGCCGTCGCAGGAAAACGTCAGCAAGGTGGTGGTGGACGAATCGGTGATCGAGCACAAGTCCGAGCCGTACCTGATCTACCAGACCCCGGCGGTCCCTGAACAGAAGGCCGCAGGCGCCGAGTGATCCTTCCAGGTTGTTGATTGGAAAGGATTTTCAAGGAATGCCTTGCATCTGAAAGCCGATGGCCCCATAACGGGGCCATCGGCTTTTTTTGTCTCCGGAAGATGCCCTCCCGGAGGCGGTTTTCCCCCTTCCCTGGAGCCCCCATGGCCCGTTCCCCAAGTGAAACCCTCGACCTGCCGGTCCTGCCGCTGCGCGACGTAGTGGTGTTCCCGCACATGGTCATTCCGCTGTTCGTCGGCCGTGACAAGTCCATGCACGCGCTCGAACAGGCAATGGAGGCGGACAAGCGCATCCTGCTGCTGGCGCAGAAGTCGGCCGAAACCGACGACCCGCATGCGGCCGACCTCTACCAGGTCGGTACGCTGGCGCAGGTGCTGCAGCTGCTGAAGCTGCCCGACGGCACCATCAAGGTGCTGGTCGAAGGCCTGTCGCGCGTGCAGGTCACCCACGTTGACGAGCGCAACGGCTCGCTGCACGGCCAGGCCGTGGAGATCGACGCCAGCGACGAGCGCGAAGCGCGCGAGGTCGAGGCGATCGCCCGCTCGCTGATGTCGCTGTTCGAGCAGTACGTGAAGACCAACCGCAAGCTGCCGCCGGAACTGCTGCAGACGCTGTCGGGCATCGATGAGCCGGCGCGCCTGGCCGACACCATCGCCGCGCACATCAGCGTGCGCCTGGCCGACAAGCAGCGCCTGCTGGAAACGCTGGCCGTCGGTGACCGCCTGGAGATGCTGGTCGGCCTGGTCGACGGCGAGATCGACGTGCAGCAGATGGAGAAGCGCATCCGCGGCCGCGTGAAGTCGCAGATGGAGAAGAGCCAGCGCGAGTACTACCTCAACGAACAGATGAAGGCCATCCAGAAGGAACTGGGTGACCTGGACGATGCGCCTGGCGAGCTGGAAGAGCTGGCGCGCAAGATCGCCGAGGCCGGCATGCCGAAGGCCGTTGAGGCCAAGGCGCGCAACGAGCTGAACAAGCTCAAGCAGATGTCGCCGATGTCGGCCGAAGCGGCGGTCGTGCGCAACTACCTGGAGTGGTTGCTGGGCGTGCCGTGGAAGAAGCGCAGCAAGGTTCGCAAGGACCTGAAGGTGGCGCAGGACACCCTCGATGCCGATCACTACGGGCTGGAGAAGGTCAAGGAACGCATCCTTGAATACCTGGCGGTGCAGTCGCGCGTGAAGCAGATGAAGGGCCCGATCCTGTGCCTGGTCGGGCCGCCGGGCGTGGGCAAGACCTCGCTGGGACAGTCCATCGCCAAGGCCACCAACCGCAAGTTCGTGCGCATGTCGCTGGGCGGCGTGCGTGACGAGGCCGAGATCCGTGGCCACCGTCGCACCTACGTCGGTTCGATGCCGGGCCGCATCGTGCAGAACCTCAACAAGGTCGGCAGCAAGAACCCGCTGTTCGTGCTCGACGAGATCGACAAGATGTCGATGGACTTCCGCGGCGATCCGTCCTCGGCGTTGCTGGAAGTGCTCGACCCTGAGCAGAACAACGCGTTCAACGACCACTACCTGGAAGTGGACCTGGACCTGTCTGAAGTGATGTTCGTGGCCACCTCGAACTCGCTCAACATTCCCGGCCCGCTGCTGGACCGCATGGAAGTGATCCGCATCCCCGGCTACACCGAGGATGAGAAGCTCAACATCGCCACCCGTTACCTGGTGCCCAAGCAGGTCAAGGCCAACGGCCTGCAGCCGGAAGAGCTGGAGATCGGCAGTGACGCCATCCAGGACATCGTGCGCTACTACACGCGCGAGTCGGGCGTGCGCAACCTGGAACGCGAGATCGCCAAGATCTGCCGCAAGGTGGTGAAGGAGATCGCGCTGGCCGGCCCGCAGCCGGTGAAGGCGAAGAAGGGCGCGAAGAAGAAGGCGCTGGTGAGCGTGTCCAGCAAGAACCTGGACAAGTACCTGGGCGTGCGTCGCTTCGACTTCGGCCGTGCCGAGGAAGAGAACGAGATCGGCTTGGTCACCGGCCTGGCCTGGACCGAGGTGGGTGGCGATCTGCTGCAGATCGAATCGACGCTGGTGCCGGGCAAGGGCCAGCTGATCCTGACCGGCCAGCTCGGCAACGTGATGAAGGAATCGGCTTCAGCGGCGCTGTCGGTGGTGCGTTCGCGCGCCGTCGGCTTCGGCATCGACAGCGACTTCCTGCAGAAGCACGACGTGCACCTGCATGTGCCCGATGGCGCTACGCCGAAGGACGGCCCGAGTGCCGGCGCGGCGATGGTCACCTCGCTGGTATCGATGCTGACCAAGGTGCCGGTGCGTGCCGACGTGGCGATGACCGGCGAGATCACCCTGCGTGGTCGCGTCACGGCCATCGGTGGACTGAAGGAGAAGCTGCTGGCCGCACTGCGTGGCGGAATCCGCACGGTCATCATTCCCGAGGAGAACCGCAAGGACCTGGCCGACATCCCGGCCAACGTCACCCGCGATCTGGAGATCGTGCCGGTGAAGTACATCGAAGAAGTCCTGGACCTGGCGCTGGAGCGTCCGTTGGCACCGAAGAAGGCGCGCAAGAGTGCGCAACGTGTCACGGTGCGCAGCAAGGCCAAACCGAGTGGAAACGCGCGCGTCAAGCATTGACGCGCGCTGTCCAATGGCCCGAAACCCGCGTCGTTGCTGGCTTTCCAGCTTGCGTGGGGGTAGGGCCACTGGTATAAAAGCAGCACTCGCGAATGAGTGATCGCAGTCTGGCGATCGCTGAATTCGGCGAACCGTTTCCACATGGCGGCCGCATGCAGAGCGCGTGCGGTTGCTTCCCTGTCGAATAAGCGGAACCCACCGCCAAAGGAGTTGTAGAGAATGAACAAGACCGAATTGATCGATGCCGTTGCTGAAGCTGCAGACCTGACCAAGGCCGAGTCCAGCCGCGCTGTCGATGCCGTCGTTGCTGCCGTCACCAAGGCGCTGAAGGACGGCGATGCGGTCACCCTGGTTGGCTTCGGTACCTTCCAGGTCCGCGACCGTGCTGCCCGCACCGGCCGCAACCCGAAGACCGGCGACACCATCAAGATCGCTGCTTCGAAGAATCCGTCGTTCAAGGCTGGTAAGGCCCTGAAGGATGCTGTAAACTAAGCGGCTCGCTGGGGTGCTTAGCTCAGCGGTAGAGCGTCTCCTTTACACGGAGAGGGTCGGGGGTTCGAAACCCTCAGCACCCACCACAGCACCGCGGTAAAAGTTTGAGTGTGGAGCGGTAGTTCAGCTGGTTAGAATGCTGGCCTGTCACGCCGGAGGTCGCGGGTTCGAGTCCCGTCCGCTCCGCCATTCAACGAGGCCTCCGGCCAAAAGCTGGAGGCTTTGTTTTCTCCCCGGTCCAGGCCGGCTGAAAGCAAAAAAGGTAACAACGCGGAGCGGTAGTTCAGCTGGTTAGAATGCTGGCCTGTCACGCCGGAGGTCGCGGGTTCGAGTCCCGTCCGCTCCGCCACTACATCGAGGCCCCCGGCCTGAAGCTGGGGGCCTTGTCTTCTCACCGACAGGTTCGGAAGGAAGGCGAAAAGGTTTTTGCAAGAACGGAGCGGTAGTTCAGCTGGTTAGAATGCTGGCCTGTCACGCCGGAGGTCGCGGGTTCGAGTCCCGTCCGCTCCGCCATTGCAGAATTCTTAAGTCCCTGTGAAAAAACTTTGAAAAAAGTGTTCATCGGGCTGGGTTTCCAGGGAGTCTTCGGATATACTGGGCGCCTGCAAAGTTCAAGCGCGGAGCGGTAGTTCAGCTGGTTAGAATGCTGGCCTGTCACGCCGGAGGTCGCGGGTTCGAGTCCCGTCCGCTCCGCCAACTTCAAAAGCCCTCGGCGCAAGCCGGGGGCTTTTTCTTTGCGCCATGGTGGAAATGGCCGACACGCGGATGGCGCATGCCTGCCGATGTGGGCGCAGGCCGCGCTGGCGCTGCTTTTGGTCCCTGCGGCGAAGCGGGTTACACTGCCGGGCTCGCCAATAAGGCCTTGTGATTCCTCACCATGCTGCAGAAACTCCGCGACAAGACCTCAGGCTGGATCGTCACTGTGATCCTGGGGCTGCTGATGATTCCGTTCCTGTTCGTGATCGACAACAGCTACCTCGGTGGCGTTGGCGCACAGAACGTGGCCAAGGTTTCCGCGCCGCCGACCTGGTGGCGTTCGGCGCCGTCGTGGTGGCCGGTGCGCATGCTGTGGCAGCACCACGAGATCAGCTCGCAGGATTTCCGCACGCGTTTCGAGCAGGAGCGCATGCGTGAGCGCCAGCAGCAGGGCGACAACTTCGACCCGCGCGCGTTCGAGAGCACCGAGAACAAGATGGCCGTGCTCGACCAGCTGATCGACGAGCAGGTCGTGCGCCTGGTCGGTGAGCAGGCGGGCGTGGTGATCGGCGACGGCGCGGTGCGCGAGTACATCGCGACCATGCCCGCATTCCTCGATTCGAACGGCAAGTTCAACGAGAACAACTATCGCCTGGCCCTGGCCGGCGGCAACCCGCCGCGTACGCCGACCCAGTTCCAGGAGCTGGTGCGCGAGAGCCTGCAGCAGTCGGTGATTCCGTCGGGCCTGCAGAGCTCCGGCTTCGTCACCCAGGCAGAGACCGAGCGCCTGTTGAAGCTGCTGGGCGAAACCCGCGACGTCGAGCTGGCCGCGTTGCCGCCCGTACCGGCCGATACCGCGCCGGTCACCGATGAGCAGATCAAGCAGTGGTACGACAGCCACGGCAAGGATTTCCGCCAGGCCGAGAGCGTGTCGCTGGAGTACGTCGAGATCAACGGCGCGAACCTGCCGGCACCGGCGGCGGCCGATGAAGCCACCCTGCGCAAGCGCTATGAAGACGAGAAGGCGAAGTTCACCTCGCCGGAGCAGCGCCAGGCCTCGCACATCCTGATCACCGGTGACGGTGCAGAAGCGAAGGCGAACAAGATCGCTGCCGAAGCCAAGGCCGCTGGTGCCGATTTCGGCGCGCTGGCCAAGGCCAATTCGGAAGATCCGGGCTCCAAGGACCAGGGCGGGGACCTGGGTTGGGTCGAGCGCGGTGCGATGGTGAAGCCGTTCGAGGACGCGCTGTTTGCGGCCAAGGCCGGTGATGTGATCGGCCCGGTGAAGACCGAGTTCGGTTACCACATCATCAAGGTGGCCGCTGTGCGCGGTGGCCAGGGCAAGTCGTTCGAGGAAGTGCGTGACACGCTGGCCGCCGAACAGCTGAAGGCCGACGGTGAGCGCGGCTTCAACGAGCTGGCCGGTCGCCTGGTCGATGCCATCAACAAGAGCCCGAGCGACCTGGCCGCTGCCGCCAAGGAAGTGAACCTGCCGCTGCAGACGCTGGGCCCGATCACCCGCGCGACCGCCAGTGGCATTGCCGCTGACCCGGCCGTGCTGCGTGCGGCGTTCTCCGACGTGCTGGTGCAGGACGGCACCGCCAGTGACCCGATCGCCCTGGGGGGCGCGACCAACCACAGCGTGGTCATCCGCGTGGCTGCGCACACCCCGGAACAGGCCCTGCCGCTGGACAAGGCTCGTGACCAGGTGATCGCCGCGATCCGCGCTGACCGCCAGCGCCAGGCCAGCGACAAGGCGGCCGATGCCATCCTGGCCAAGCTGAAGGCGGGTGCCACCCTGCAGTCGCTGGCCGCCAGCGAGAAGCTGCAGCTGAGCCCGATGCCGGGCCTGCCGCGCAGCCAGCCGGTGCCGACCCCGGAAATCAACCGCGCGATCTTCAGTGCGCCGGTGCCGGCCGAAGGCAAGCCGAGCTATGGCAAGGTCGACGTCAATGGCCACGCGCTGCTGTTCGCGGTGAACAAGGTCAATCCGGGCGACATCAAGGAAGTGACTGCAGAGCAGCAGAAGCAGCTGAAGGAACAGCTGAGCCAGATCGATGGCATGGCCGCGGCCAAGGCCTACATCGAGGCGATGCGCAAGAAGTTCGTGATCCAGACCACCGAGGCGAACCTGTAAGCCTTGCGGTTGCATCCATGAAAAAGGCCCGGCACTGCCGGGCCTTTTTTTGTGCCTGCCGATGTGTAGCGTCGAGCCATGCTCGACTGCGTCTGCCGGGCGCAGGCATGAAAAGGCCGAGCAAGGGCTCGGCTCTGCAGGAAACAGGGCAGGGCGCGGCGGTGCCGCGCCGGACTCAGTCTTCCACGCGCAGCACGGCGCCCGGCTTCAGCACGCTGCTGCCGCTCAGGCCGTTCAGCGACAACAGGGCCTTGACCGGCATGCCGTAGCGGCGGGCGATGGTCCAGGCCGACTCGCCATCACGCACGGTGTGGCGGCGGCTGCGCGGACGATCAGCGATCGCGGCGACGGTTTTGGCCACCTGCGGCGTCGGTGCTGCGGTGGCGACTGGCGCAGCGCTGGCGACCAGGGCGGATGCGGTGTCCGCCACCGTCGCATTGGCAGCCGAGACAGGAGCCAGCACGCGGGTGGTACCCGACGAGGCGCGGCCACCGCCCGCCAGGGCGGGGTTGAGGCGGGCGATCCTGGCCGGGTCCAGGGCGCGCTGTGCGGCCCACTGCTGGACGCTGGTGCCGGCGGGCAGGGTGTGGTCCTTCAGCACCGGCACGGTGCGGTCCAGCGAGGCCATCACGCCCGGCTGGTCTTCCACGTCTTCCAGCACGCAGGCCAGGGCATGCAGCTTCTCGACGTAGGCATGGGTGACCGGCGACAGGCCGGGCAGCGCCGACGGCTTGGCGTTCTGCGCGTTCATGCCGGCCTTGCGCATGGACTGCAACACGCGGTACTCACCGGCGTTGTAGGCCATGGTGGCCAGGCGCCAGTCGCCGCCGAACATGCCGTGCAGGGTCTTCAGGTAGCGCACTGCGGCCTGGGTGGAATCGACCGCCGACAGGCGGCCATCGTAGCCGTTGGCCATGGGCACGCGGTGGTTGCGCGCGGTGGTGGCGATGAACTGCCACAGGCCGGTCGGGCCGCTGCCATTGCGGGCATTGGGCCGGTAGCCGCTTTCCACGAACGGGATCAGTGCGAATTCGGTAGGCAGGTTGGCCTTGCGCAGCTCTTCAACCACGTAGCCGAACAGCACCAGCGCATCGTCATCCTGGTTGGCCAGGCGCGACGGGGCGTGGGCGAACTGCTTCTGCCAGCGCGGGCTGGTGGCCTCGGCATTGCAGGTGGGCTCGGCCAGGCCGTCGCGGAAGCTGGAGAAGATCTCCTGGCCATTGCGGACCGACGCGGCCGGCAACGCGGCCGGATCCAGCGGCAGGGCCGCCGCGGCGGCCAGGTTCTGGCCGATGCCCGCGCCCAGCGACTGGGCACCGGCGGTTCCGGCCAGCCCCAGGACCAGGCCCAGGGCCAGCGGCAGACTTCGGCGCATCATGCGCGGAAGCCGTCTTTCCAGTGCCGGAGACCGGCCATGACGTCGACGTCGTCAACGACGTCGCGGCCCAGGTGCGCCGACACTGCCGCGCGGATCGGCGCCGTGTGCACACGCAGGAACGGATTGCAGTCGAATTCGTTGGCCAGGGTTACCGGCAGGGTGGAACGGTCATCGCGGCGCATAGCCAAAGCCTCCTCTTGGCGCTGCCACAGGGCAGCGTTGGCGGGGTCGACATGCCGCGCGAAGACGGCATTTGACACGGTGTACTCGTGGGCGCAACAAAGCAGCAGTTGCGCGGGCAAGGTACCCAGCTTGCGCATCGATGCCAGCAGCTGGGACGGCGTACCTTCGAACAGGCGTCCACAGCCCAGGCTGAACAACGAATCTCCGCTGAAAAGATGTTCAGCAGTGTGAAACGCGATGTGGCTGCGGGTATGCCCGGGCACGGATAGTACGTGGAACGTCCGGCCCAGTGCCTGAACGCGTTCACCTTCGCCGACCCGCTCGGTCGCTGCAGGGATGCGCTCCTCGACGGGCGCGATGACCCGTACACCGGGAAAACGTGCCTGCAACGCGGGCACGCCACCGATGTGGTCATCGTGGTGATGGGTGAGCAGGATCGTGTCCACGCGCAGGCCCTGATCGGCCAGCGCAAGCACCGGCGCGGCATCGCCGGGATCGACGACCACGGCGGCGCCAGCGTCGTCGATCAACGTCCAGATGTAGTTGTCCGCAAATGCGGGCAGGGCAGTCAGTCGCATAGAATTGGACCATGCCCGCGCTGCAGAGCACCCGTCAAGCGAGCCAGGCCCCGTGGTTCGACACTGAACCGGCGGGCTCCTTGCGCGTGCTGGAGCGGCAGTTGCTGCTGCCGCAGCTGTCTGTCCTGCCGACGCAGCCCTGGCTGTGGATCGCACCGAGTGCGGCCTGGCTGGAGGATGCGCAGCTGGGCGGGCGCGGGCTGCGGCTGTTCCGGCAGGGCCAGGGCTATGCCGGCGACACCCGCTGTGCGCTGCCGCTGCCGCTGGCCAGCGAGAGCGTCAACGCGGTCGTGCTGCAGCATGTGACCGCGGGCGATGCGGAGCGACTGCTGGACGAGTGCGAGCGTGTGCTGATGCCGGGCGGCCACCTGTGGCTGAGCAGCCTCAACCCGTTCAGCCCTTACCGCACGCATTGGCGCCAGCACGGACTGGTGGTGCGCACGCCACAGCGGATCCGCCTGCTGCTCGGCCGCCACGGGCTGGAGTGCGACGATATGCGTTACCTCGGCCCGCTCTGGCGCGGTGCAGGCAGTCGCCGCACGGGCGGTTGGGCGCCGCTGCGCGCGGCCTGCCTGTTCCATGCTGAAAAGCGCACGCTGGCCCTGCCCGGGCCGAAACCGTTGCCGGTGCGTTGGCTCGGCACCGTTGCCACCTGATCTGGAGTTGTATTGAAAACCATCGAAATCCACACCGACGGTTCCTGCCTTGGCAATCCCGGCCCCGGCGGCTGGGCTGCGCTGCTGCGCTACAAGGGCCACGAGCGTGAACTGAGCGGCGGCGAAGCGCACACCACCAACAACCGGATGGAGCTGATGGCGGCCATTTCCGGGTTGGAGACGCTCACCGAGCCCTGCAACATCGTGCTCTATACCGATTCGCAGTACGTGCGGCAGGGCCTGACGCAGTGGCTGCCCGGCTGGATCCGCAAGAACTGGAAGACCGCCGGCGGCGACCCGGTGAAGAACCGCGAGCTGTGGGAGCGCCTGCATGCCGCGACGCTGCGGCATCAGATCGACTGGCGCTGGGTAAAGGGCCACTCCGGTGACCCGGACAACGAGCGGGTGGATACGCTGGCGCGCAACGCGGCCATCCAGATCCGCGACGCCAGCCCGGTAAACTGAGCCCATGCGTCAGATCATCCTCGATACCGAAACCACCGGCCTGGAATGGAAGAAGGGCAACCGCATCGTCGAAATCGGCTGCGTGGAGCTGTTCAAGCGCCGCCCGACCGGCAACAACTACCACCAGTACATCAAGCCGGACTGCGAGTTCGAACAGGGCGCGCAGGAAGTCACCGGCCTGACCCTGGAGTTCCTGGCTGACAAGCCGGACTTCGCGCAGATCGCCGATGAGTTCCTGGCCTTCATCGATGGCGCCGAGCTGATCATCCACAACGCGGCGTTCGACCTGGGCTTCCTCGACAACGAGCTGTCGCTGCTGGGCCCGCAGTACGGGAAGATCACCGATCGCTGCACGGTGATCGATACCCTGGTGATGGCGCGCGAGCGCTTCCCGGGCCAGCGCAATTCGCTGGATGCGCTGTGCAAGCGACTGGGCGTTGACAACTCGCACCGTGCGCTGCACGGCGGCCTGCTCGATGCGCAGATCCTGGGTGACGTGTACATCGCGCTGACCTCGGGGCAGGAAGAGATCGGATTCGGCCTGGGGGATGACGATGGCGGTGGCGCCGGTGCGGCGCTGCAGGCCTTCGATACCAGCAAGCTGCTGCCGCGCCCGCGCGTAGTGGCCACGCCGTCGGAGCTGGAAGCGCATGCCGCGCGGCTGGAGCGGCTGCGCAAGAAGGCCGGCCACGCACTGTGGGATGGGCCGAAGGTGGAAGAGCCCGCCAGCGCGTAATGCCTGGAAGAGGTAGTGCCGGCCGCTGGCCGGCATCTGCGTGAACACGTTTCCCGGTGAGCCGGCCAGCGGCCGGCACTACCGCCTCCACGCATGGCGTGGATCTACGGGTTAATGGCAGCGCACCAGGATCACGCTGATGTTGTCGCGGCCACCGCCGTCGAGCGCGGCGGCGACCAGCGTGTCCACGCATTCCTGTGCGCTTGCATCCTCGAAGGCGAGGGTGCGGGCGATGCCGCGGTCGTCCACTTCCTCGGTCAGGCCGTCACTGCACAGCAGCAGCTGCATGCCGGGGCGCAGCTCGCCGCTGGTGGTGGCCACGTTCAGATGTGCCGGATCGGTGACGCCCAGCGCCTGGGTGACCACGTTGCGATGTGGATGCGCGCGTGCCTGTTCGGCCGTCAGGTTGCCCTGCGCGACCAGTTCCTGCACCACGCTGTGATCCTGGCTGAGCTGTGCCAGCTGGCCGTCACGCCAGAGGTAGGCACGGCTGTCGCCGACCCATGCCACTTCATAGCGATTGCCCTGCACGCGTGCGGCGACCACGGTGGTACCCATCGGCAGGGTGTCGTTGCGCCGCCGCGAGGCGCGGATGATCTCTTCGTCGGCGGTGCGGATGGCCTGGGCCAGCGGCGCGCCACGGCGGATCTCGCGCACGATGGTTTCGCGCGCCAGCGCGCTGGCCACCTCGCCGCAGGCGTGGCCGCCCATGCCATCGGCCACCAGCCACAGGGCCAGCTCGCTGTCACCGTAGTAGGTGTCTTCGTTGAGCTCGCGGCGCAGGCCGGGGTGGGTGAGGTGTCCGAATTCGATCATGGTGTGCAGGGGCGGGGTATTGCTGGGGAGACAGGCATCATCGGGGGGCTGCGGGCATCCGGCAAGGCATGCATCCAGGAAATTTTCACTTCATTGACCGGAATGACTTGTCGTCGGCCTGACTTCCTCGTATGATGCGCGTCCCCGGTCCGCCGGGGACCACCCGGAGAGGTGGCAGAGTGGTTGAATGTACCTGACTCGAAATCAGGCAGGCGTTTATAGCGCCTCGGGGGTTCGAATCCCCCCCTCTCCGCCAGATAAAGAAAAAGGGCTGCCGAAAGGCAGCCCTTTTTCTTTATCTGGCGCGGGACGCGACGCGCTCTGCGCGTCGCCCCACACGTTGCTGCGCAACGCGTGGGCCCCTCCCTTTGCCGGCCTCTCCCCGCCCCTGTCGGGGCAGCCCCTCAACAGAGGGGCTTGGTCCTCCAGATGCATCAC
>NZ_JCAFVO010000013.1:0-60364 GCF_059372445.1 Stenotrophomonas sp. YJH_SMC_127
GAGGTCGGCACGGCGCTACCACCTATCTGCGAATATGCCATGAAGGTACCCAGGGTGCCCTGGAAGAACATCGCAGCCATTGGGGGCGCAGTCAGGATCAGCGTCGTCAGGATCAGGCCCATGCCGCCCTGCTGCAGCGCCATGCTGCTCATGCCCTCGGTCAGGTTCGACCCCAGCAGTGCACCCAGCGCAGACGCGCCCCAGAACGAAGCCGCCACGCGCGCCACCATTTCCATGGCAATGCCGGTCATCGCAGCCAGCACCGCCATTGAGAACATGGTGCCGATGCCATAGAACAACCATCGTTGGAACAGGGACTTTGTCTGCTCAAACAGCAGGCAGAGGATGAACAGCGGACCAAAACCAATGAACAATGACATTGCGATCTGGTACAGCAATAGCATGGCGCCCGCCGTAACGGCCGGTCCGCCGGTGCCCAGCCCAATGAACCACATCGCACGGGTCTTTGCGCTATCCAGCGTTACGTCGCCGGCAACATCCAGCACACTCACCGACGTGAGCGCCAACTGCATATAACCCAGGTTCTTATCAATCAATTCCTCGGCAGTCGACTTCTTTCCGGTCACGATATAGGTGATCTGGTCCTGAACATCGCCAGTCAGGAAGTTCTGCAGCTTGGTCCCAAACATGGCCATCGACGTAGCGACCGTAACGATCAGTGCCGCCCGTGCCATGTTCGTCATCAACGCAGCCATCGAGTCACGGCTTCGCCCAGTCACGATGCGGAAGCCCTGGATGAGCACCCACAGCGTCATCAGCACCAGGGCCATCGTGCCGACCCAGGTCATCATCCGGCTCAGGATACCGTTGCCGAAATTGGTGATCTCTTCGCGCAGATATTCCAGGATCAGCCGGAAGAAGACGAAGTCGCCCACGGAGGCGAACAACGTGCCGTGCAACAGATCATTGAACACCATACCGTGCATCATTCCCTGACTCATCACATCACCCGCCCCGCGTCGGGGCCCTGCTGGAGTGCGTTGCGCACGTGATTCACTTGGTGGAGAGCGCGGCCTTCAGCGCGCCGGCCTTGATGACACTTCCAATCGGGTTGCGCTCGCCCCGCAACGCACGCTCGGCCAGATTCTTCTGCCGCCCCTGCAAGGCAGCGATCTGCTGGTCGTAGACCTTGATGGTGGTCTCCCACTTCTTGAAGGCCTTCTCAAGCTCGACCGAGGTTGCCGTATTGTTGGAGATATCCTCCTGCAGTGCGCCTTCATTCTTGAACGCGTTGCGGATCCGACGCAGCTGCTGAAGCATCTGCTCCATCGCCGGCATGGACATCTGCACGACCTCGACAGTCTCGTTGTACTTCTTGTTCTCAAGCACCTGGATGTAAGAGCAGATCGCACGCTGCTGCGCGCCGATGTCACCGCCCGGGCTCATGTTCAACACTGCCATCAGACCATTCATGCTGATCATGGAATCGCCGCCGCACTTCTCGGCCACGTTCCAGTTCTCGGGAATCTTCGTCAGCGCAGGAGTCGGCGGCATCAGGGGGGAAGCAATGATCTGGGTCCAGTTCTGGAGCTTGGACATCCAGTTGTCGATGGTCTTGGAGTACTGCTGAGCCGTTTCACTCCAACGCTGCGCAGTCTGAAGATATTCCTGACCGGCCTTCATCTCCTGCATGAAATTCATGATCCAGTTGAATGGGTCATAGACCGTCATCGCCTGCGCGGGACTGGTGCCTGTACTGATGGTCATGCCCAGGGTCAACACTGCGGCCATCATCGGCGCGAAGCGCCTGCGTCGCACCGGAGTGCGGCGGAGTTCAGTTGTCATGGGGGTTTCCTTGTTCGTCTGAGCGAGCGTCTTCATGCCGTCTCCTCCTGCTCGGCCCGCTTCCCGGACCCTTTTCGATGTTTGTAGAAGTCTTCCAGCCACTGCTCCGGCGTGAGCTCGTCCACGGTGATCCGGTTGCGGACTGCAGCGGTCTGCAACACGCGATGCATGATGTCGATGTTGTCGGTCGAGGCCGAGATCACCGACAGGATGTCGTCCATGCCACGCAGGTTGAGCTGGCAGACGCTGGACGCATGGCCTTGCTTGACCAAGAAGCAGCGCGAGCGCTCGTCGAGCGCGGTAACCACCTTGAACTCGGCCTCGGTCAGCTTCAGGCCATCCATGTAATCGCTCTTGCTGGCATTCGGGTTCGGCAGCAGGATCAGGGTGGCGGTCTGTTCGATCAGGGCGGCGGAGATATCACTCTTCAGTGCATCTTCCGGGCTCTGCGTTGCGAAGATGCCCAGACCATTCTGCTTACGGATGGTCTTCTGCTTGTTCTTCGCGAATTCCTTCAGGCCACCCTCGCCGTCCAGGATCTTCCAGAACTCGTCCATCACGTAGATCAGCGGACGACCATCGATCAACGATTCCAGGCGGTGCAGCAGGTAATTGATGACCGGCACGCGCACTTCGGGATTGTCGATGATGTCGGTGTAGTCGAAGCCGATGATATTGGCCTTGCTCAGATCAACGGTGTCGACCGGATTGTCGAATACCCAGCCCAGCGAATTGCCCGAGGTCCAGCGGCGCATGCGCGCGTAGAGCCCATCGTCGCCCATGTTGGGCAGGCTCTTCTGGAAGTTGGTCATGCTGCGCAGGTGCATCGGCGTATCAAGCATGCTTTCCACTGCGCGGTAGATGTCCTCCTCCTCGCGCGCACTGTATTCACGCTTGCCGGCCAGCACCTTGATCAGGTCGGCCAGAAACTGCACGTTGGCTTCATTGTTCTCGCATTGGAACGGGTTGAACCCGGTCGGCGCGCCGTTCTCCAGGGCCAGATAGTTACCACCGCAGGCGCGGACGAAAATCTCAGCGCCACGGTCCTTGTCGAAGAAGAAGATGGTCGGTGACGGCTCGTACTTCTGAACCTGGCTGAGCAGGAAGTTGATCAGCGCAGTCTTACCGGTACCGGACTTGCCGATCACCATGGTATTGGCGATCGCCTTCTCGCCCAGCGAATTCTCCGACGGATGGGTCGCGTGGAAATTGAAGTAGTACGGCTGGCCGTTCGTGGTCTGCAGTGTGGTGACGCAGTCGCCCCACGGGTTGTTGTGCTGCTTGCCGGTCGCGAAGTTGTGCAGCGGCGACAGGCCCAGGAAATTCAGCGAGCTGACGTTGGCGAGGCGGGTGCGGTAGCGCCAGTTGGCCGGCAATTGCGAATAGAAGGACGAGGTAACCGCCAGGTCTTCCTTGGTCGACACAAAACCGGCATTGGACAGCTCGGCGCGTGTCGTGGCCACGTTCTGCGACAGCTTGGCCTGGCTGTCGCCGTAGACCGTCATGATGAAGTGGTACTCGCCCAGCACGAAATTACCCGACGACAGCTGATCCATCGCCTGGTCCAGCTCGACGATCTGGCTGACTGCCTTGTCACCGGAGGAGATCATCATGCCCTTGGTGCGGTCGAGCACCTTGAGCGCGTCCTGACGCCCCATCGGGCTGAACGAATGGGTGATGACGTACTCGTAGTCCAGGTACTTCAGGCCGTTGAGGATGCCCGGGTAAGTTCCTTCGGCATACTCCTTGATGTTCAGGATGGCGCCGAAGTGGTTGGCACCATTAGGGGTGTTGATGACGAAGTCACCGGTTTTGGCCGAGAACATGTGCCGGCTGACCGGCAGGTAGTCCTTGATCGGTGCCGACAGCACCGGGACCGGCTCGTCGATGCGATTGATCAGGTAGCCGAACAGCTCCAGCGTTTCAGAGAACACCACGCCGTTCTTGGCCTCGTACATGCCCAGGCGATACGGTGCGTAATCGCGGATCACTGCCTCGACGTTGCCGGCCAGTTCCATCAGCTTCTCGATGGCCTGCTCCTGCTCGGCCTGCAAGCGCTCGACATTCGCCGACCTTTCCACGAAGCGTTTCCCGGCCACGACCGGGCGGTAGATCATGGTGAGGTACAGCTCGTTCTGCATGATGCGCTGGGCGGACAGCATGCCCATGTACTGGTCGGATACATCCTGATTGAAGCGCTGGCTGTAGTGGCTCTTGCCTTTCAACGTACGGCGACGGCGAATGTCGTGCACCCAGAAGGCGACATTGACGAAATCCGGTGCCCTCAGCGTCTGCAGCAGGCGGTTGAACGTATTGTGCCGGTGCTCCAGCTCCCATTCCTCGCGACCAACGAACGGCAGTCCTTCCAGGTACCACGTCAACAGGTAGTCGCCGCCCGTGGTCTTGACCACGTTCGGGGCGACATGCGTCGACAGGGGAATGAACTCACTGATGGAGGTGTCAGGGCTGAACATACGACTGCTTCCAAAGAGGTACTGCCAAGAAGTTTCAACAGACCCGACGGACGCTTGCGCCCGCGGGCCGGATCCGGACCTCAATCCATTCGGGCCGGTTTGTCGCGGTAATGGTTGGGGTTGAACACCCACATACCATCGTGTTCCTGCACGTTGCGGACTTTCAGCTTGAACAGCAGGCGCAGGCCCAACAGGCGGAAGATCATTTCGTCACGCTTAGCCATCTGCCGCATGATGAAGACCGCCACCGGAATGGTGAGCAGAAACCAGAAGTTCGTGTACATGCTGAGCAGCAGCAACCCACCTGCCACCATGAAGAATGGCAGGTAGGGAACGCCCAGGAACATTGCCGGACGTGTGCAGCCGCGGAAGACGACGTTCTTATGCACTGTAGTACTGGACAGCCTGCTGGATCAGCATGGAGGTCTTGCCCTCGCAGGTGCCATAGTCGTCACCCAGCAGCATACGTGCGATCTGGCCAGCGGCACCGATCAGTACGCCACCGATCAGGATCGGAGCCACATCACCAATGCGCTTATGCGCAAAGGCAATCTGGTAGCCAGCAAAGATGACGGCAATGGTCACCACGGCGATCGAGGCCATGTTCAGCAGACCATTGATGCTGTCGAAGAAGCCACATACCTTCTTCTCGGTGCCACCATAATTGACGCCGCCCTGATTGGCGAAGACCTCCGGAGCGAACAGCGCACCAACGAAGAGGGTGGCCATCAGGAGAGTCTTCAGCGTGCGCTGGGCCTGGACGAGGTCGAGATTGGATCGCTTCATGGATTGATTTCCTTGTTGATGGACTAACACAACTGAATCGACCAGCCGGGGGACTGGCCGCACCACGACTTCGTCAGAACACGAAGGCCGCATCCCCTGCGGGAATCTGCTGCACCGGCGCAGCCTGCACCGGTGCGTTGAATGAATTGTCGCCACCGGCGACAGGCTGGTTGCGCTCGCTCCAGGGCCGCAGCATCACTGGCCCCTCATTGCCGGCGCCAGCAGCACTTGGCAACTGCTGCGGCATGGCCATCGCCTGTGCAGCACCCTGCTGAGGCAGCTGCTGCGGCATGCCACCGGCCTGTTGCTGGGGATAGGCGGGCCCTTGGCTGGGCTGCGCCTGAGGCTGCATCATCCTGTCCACTGAACCCAGCACCACCTTGGACAGCGTCTGGTCGGCGAGATTCAGCAGGCTGCCCCGCGCCATCGCACCGGTGGACGGGTACACGACATAGGCGCGTGCGGGATCTTCCGACGGCACGTACACCGGGCCATTGGACTGCGCAACGATGCGGGCCTGCGCCGGAGAGGCCAGCTGCGGATGATGTTCGACCTTCACGCTGCGGCGCTCGCCGCGGCTGACCACGTCGATCGGTGCAACGCCATTGCTGGCAAGCATCTGCCCGCGGCGCATCGAGTCATAGACCTTCTGCACGTAGCCGTGACGGAAGCCGGTCTCGAAATTGCCCGAGTAGTAGCAGCTGAACGACTTGCCCCAATCACCACCGGAGCGCTTGTAGCACTCGGCGAGGATGCGCGAACCCGCCTGCAGGTTCGGGCACTGCTGGAAGGCCTTCTCGTAGGAATCCAGCCCGTATTTGCCCAGGTTGTAGCGATTGACCTGGGCCAGTCCGATCGAGAAGTTGTAGCCCTTCTCTTCCAGCATGCGTACCGTCGCCAGCGCTTCATCCAAGGCCTTGGGCTGGCGCACCAGTGCGCCGCCGACCACGCCGATGGCGTAGGGATTGCGCGACGATTCGACGTTGATTACATGCTGCATCACATCCATCGAGACGGCCATCTCCGGGCACGCCATCATTTCCAGTCCTGGCAGCATCCTTCAGCCCTCCTGCCCCTGGGCACGCCCAGGATTGAAGTCGATGCCGGTGATGTAGCGCGAGCCGGCATGCGCCTTGATATGCACGACGATGTCGATGGTCATCATCAACAGCCGCTTGATCACGTTGAACTCCAGGCCCGAACCCTCGGCCGAAGCCTTCACCATCAGCGCCAGCTGGTCCCAGGTCTGTTCCGGACTGCCGGCGTGGCAGCTGGTGATCGACCCCGGGTGGCCGGACGCGCAGTTACGGATGAAGTAGAACGCCTCGTCACCGCGCAGCTCGGCGAGGATGATGCGTTCGGGCTTCATGCGCAGGCAGGCTTCCATGCAGCTCTTGGCGCTGACATTGCTGGTGCTTTGTCCACCCTTGGAATACAGCAGGTGCACGACATTGGGTTGGGTCAGAAACAGTTCGCGCGCGTCCTCGATGGTGACCAGTCGCTCGTTGTCCGGGATATGATTGACCAACGCTTTCATGAAGGTGGTCTTGCCGCTACCGGTCGCACCGGATACCACGATGTTCTTGCGGTACATCACCGCACGCCGGAAGAACTCGGCGTACTCGCGCGAATGGCGCAGCTCCAGCAGCTCACGATCCTGCTCGCTGATGCTGCCATCGGTTTCCAGGATCTGATTGAAGAAGCCGTCTTCGTGATACTGGCTGAGCGACTTGGTGTGCTTGGACGGCAGACGGATGGTGATCGACACCTTGCCTGCATCACATGCCGGCGGAATCACGAACTGCGCACGCTGGCCAGTGGGGAACGTGAGCGACACGACCGGATCGGCATCGGTGATGCGCTGGCCGGTGTTGCTCTCGTTCACCACCGCCGTGCAGAACTGCCGGGCCCGCTCGAAGGTCAGGCTCGGCACGTCCACCCGCTGCCACCCCGCCCGGGTTTCCAGGTACAGCTCACCGGGACGGTTGATGCAGATTTCCGTCACTTCCGGAGACGTCATGTACTCGGCGATGCCCAGCACTTCGTACTGATAGCGCAGGAAATCGCTGGAGACGAGGGCGAGGGGTGACACTTCGGCGTCCATGATCGTTCGTTGAGTTACCGGCGGGGGTTCAGCACGTTGGTGAAGTCAACGTCCTTGGCGACGTAGACATTCACGATCGTGCCCTGGTTGATCGTGACGGTTGGCGGACGGCGCTCGCTGAGCGCCTCATTGGCAAGTCGCTCCATGGTGCGAGCGGTTGCGCTCTCGTAGGGAGAGCGCACGGCAAAGCCGTTGCTGGCGACCGTTGTCGATTCTGGACCGTGCTCGGCTGCGGCGTACTTGAAGGCGTCAGCGATGAGGCTGATCATCAGCGCCGACGCGATACGGCTACCCCAGTGCGCACTGTACTGGCCAGGATGTCCTGCCCCGCCCAGGCCGTCCGTACCAGGGCTGGACATCGCCACGTCGATGCCATTCGGCGTGGTGATGCGATCCCAGATCACTTCCACCCGCTTGCCGATCGGACCACCGCCGTAGGAGCCATAGATCTTGGAGCCCTTCGGAAGCAGCAGGCTGCGCCCATTGATCGAGTACACCGGCTCGGTCAGCAGGCACGATGTGTAGCCGGCCACGTCGGTGATGATCCGCGTTTCCAGCACGCATCTCAGGTACGTGCCACGAACCAGCAGCGCGTCAGGGCTACGGATATAGGCGGCATTGGAGACATTTTCCACGTCGGGGCCACGACGGACCTTCTGCGGCTGGGTCTGAGGATTTGCTGCCGCCTGCATGGCAGCGATCATCGCCTGGTTGTAGTCAGAGTTCTGGCTACCGGACGACGCGCCCGCGTCGCCCCCCCCTACCCCGGAACCGCCGCCCATGCGCCGGTCCATCAACGTCGGCCCGCGATCTTCTTGTGGCCTACTCGCCGACGGAAAACCGGGCATGGGCACTTCCTGCTGGGGCGCAGGCGGCAGCATCGGAATCGGATCGGCAGCAGCCACCGGCGGCGCCGGATCAGCTGCGGTACCCACGCTCGGCAGCTGTGGTGTCGTCGCACGCGCCTCTTCCCGCGGCTTGTTCTGCTCGGTCGCATCATCCTGCCCCTTGCGGAACAGCAGGAAGCCCATTGCCATCAGCAGCAGCACGATGCCACCGAGGAACAGCAGCGCCTTTCGGTTCAGCCGCTGCTCTTCGGCCGAGCGCAGCTGCGGCGCGGCCGCGTCAAGATCCGGCGCCGGCTCGGCCTGGGCCGTGCCGAAGTAGGGATTCGACGGCGCGTCCGCGGCACCCTGTGCGCCATACGGGCTCTGGCTCTCGTCGCGTCCGTTGTTCGGGTCGTTTCCGGGAGTGTTCTGCTGGCTCATTTCTTCACGTTCCTTCGCAGACCGACGACGAAGTCGCCGTGGCGGATGACCAAGTACGGGTAGGTCCCGTGCACGATCAGCGTATTGCCTTCAACCGTGGTGTTGACCACAAAGTCCTCACCGTATTCCGTTTCGCGACCAAACACCGCCGGGAAGATGCCGGTCTTGTACTCCGGCGAGTTCGGCAGTTTCAGGTAGGTGAAACGGCTATCGTCGTAGGCGTTGACCGGGATCAGCCACCCCATCTTCTTCGCCTTGCTGGTCGAATAGGAGTAGTTGAAGTTGTACTGGCGGTCCTTGGCCAGTTCAGAGCTCAACAGCGGTTTGGCCTCTTCCTCCACCGCTTCCTGGGCGACACCGAACACGGTGTCGTTGGGATAGACGAAGGCGATCTTGTACTGCACGCCTGCACGACGGGCCTGCTCCAGCTGGCGCCAGTCGGTGGCCACCACCTTCAGTTCGAAGATGTAGGAATGGGTCTCGGTGCGCACCATCATGTTGGTGTCGACGTCGACGTTCTTCGGCTTGAGGTAGAACACGTTCTCGCGACGGGTTAGTTCCCAGCCGCTGCTGAAGCCGGTGCTGTAGTCGAGGATCTTCTCGTTCGGGCTCAACTCGATCTGGGTGGTCAGGCCCAGGCCGGTGCGAACCGGGTAGATACGGTCCTTCTCGTACTCGTAGTGGTCCACCGCCTGCGCCATCGCCGCTGCTGAGAACAGCAACGACAACATCGACAGCAGCGCCAGCGCGCTTCCCCTGATATTTCGACTACTCATCGGTTGCTTGCTCCATCAGCAGTTCCGGTGGGATTGTTCTGCGCCGGCCTCATGGCCGGCTGTCCGGGCATGGCCTGCCCCGGCATTGCTTGCCCCTGCACCGGCTGACCCGGCATCAGTTGGCCCTGTACAGGCTGTCCCGGCATCGGCTGGCCCGGTACCTGACCGTTGGCTGGCACCGCGACCGGCTGGCCGGTGGCCGGGTCGATCATGGTGGCTGCGGCCGGATTGTTGGGATCGTAGACGCCCTGTGCCTGCTGCGCCGCCTGTGCGGCCTGCTGCGCCTGCGCCTGCATGGCGCCGTCATCCGGCACCGGCACGCCACGCGAATAGTCGTTGTCGACTCGGTACTCGGTGACCTGGAAGGCCAGCGGATTGAGGATGCGATCCTGTTCGGACAACGCCAGGTTCTGGTTGTACTCGAAGCGCATCGTCACCAGCTGGTTGTCAAGGTAGCTGGATGCTCCGGTCCGCTTGTCCAACAGGCTGCGCTGGATGCGCACCGACGCACCGCGGAAGCTGCCGTTCGGCTCAGCCCCCAGCGGCGTGATGCTCAGGATCTTGACCCGAATGGCCTTTTCGCGGCCGTACATTACAAACGGGTTCTGAGGGTTACTTCCTGCGTATCGCATACGCATGCTCTGAGCAACCGGGCTGCTGGACATCACGAACACCAGTTCCCAGTCACGCAGGCCCATCACCGCCGAGTCATACGATTCGCGCGCGAGTACGTACTGGGCGACGTTGCTGCGATTGATCGCTTCGTTGGTGGTGATCGTCTCGCCCTGGAAGGTGCCACTCAACCGCGCGACGGTCGCTGTGCCGGTGTAGGCATCGGCCATGACCAGGAACGGCACCTTTTCCTTCAGCGGCAGCATGTAGTAGTAGCCGCCCGCCAGTGCGAGCGACATCAGCAACGAGCCTGTGGCGACCCACCACGCACGCCGCTCGCTGCGGCGCGCCATGTCGGCCACGGTGATCTCGTAGCTGACCGCCTTGGCGACCGACTGCTCGACCTTGGGACTATTGCCGGGATCCTTCTTGCGGAACATGGATTCTTCCGTACTGCTGAAACATCAATGGGCGTGGCACCCCTGCGACAGGCGCGGGGAGCGGCACGTTCGATGATTTCGAGGTGGACTCAGGTGCCGCTGTTGGAATCAGCGCCCTGTGCCGACGCGGTCGGCGTCGAGCCAGCGCTCTGCACAACGATCTGGTTGCCAACGATGGAGACGGAGATGCCCTGCGCTGCATAGGCCGCCGTCAGATCGATCACGGCCTGCTGAGCGTTGGTGGTGTCGATGCTGGAGACCGCGCCGTACAGGGTGAAGTCCGAGCTCAGGCGGTAATCCAGCGTGCGTCCGGAATCCTTGGCCCAGCGCTCGAGCATGGCTTTGAGCGTGCCATCCATCGGCGAGGCCTGGTAGACGTAGCTGGAGTACAGCGGGATCTCGGTGGGTGCCGCAGCAAAGCGGTTGACCGGCTTCCAGCGGCCTCCGAAATCGGGAGCGGACTTGGTGGCGCAACCGGCCACCATCAACGCCGCCACTGCGGCGATGGACATTTTCGCGATAAACGCCTGATTCATACGGGCTTCACTTTGACGTACGAAAAAGCAGTCCCGAGCATTGGCCCCCTGGTCGTCCGGCGCTGCGTCGCGCACGCCGGAATCGGAGCGACGCACTGACTGGCAGCACACCTGCTCCGGCTCCCCTGCAGCCAACGGCTGCCAACCAAGTCGCGGGGCCGCCAGACACTGCCGACGACACACCCGCATACCTCACCAACGTCGAAACCATCCTTGTTTCATGGCACAAACTCCTGGCCACCCTGCTCTACAACATCTGCCATCCATCACACATTTCTGAACGACATGCACAGGGTTGCACAACCACGCGTCAATTCCATGTCAGACAAGTCTGAAAATCCATGAACAAATGCCAAATTCTTGACCGAAATCACGAATTCACATTCTTAACTACGAATGGTGATCACAAATTCAGCGACGTGAATTAGACGTTCAGCATCGGAACGTCCACCTTCGGCAGCAACCTCGAGGTGAAGTAGCGATCCTTGTAGTACCGGATCTTGTCGCACTTCACCGGGTGAGGTATCCCCTCGTACAGGAACACCTCCATGTCCGGCCCCATCGCCTTCAGCTCCTGCGGCAGCATCAGCGCGCGCCGTTCCTCGGTGAAGTTGTGGGTCTTCTCGCGGGCATGGGTGACGTTCTTCCTGCGCACCGTGGTGTAGCCCAGCATGTCCGAGTAGTCGTTGGCATCCTGCTGTTCGCGCGGCGCGTACAGGATCTGCAGCGCGTGGTTGGTGATGATCGTGCGAGAGACTTCCCGGCCGTAGGTGGCGTCGAGCTGGGACATGCTCTGGATGATCGGCAGCAGGCGGATGTTGTAGCCGGCCATGTAGGAGACCGCCGAGGCGATGATCTCCACTTTGCCGATCGAGGTGAATTCGTCCATCAGCAGCAGGCACTGGTACTTCAGGTCCGGGTTGGACTTGGGCAGTTCCTTGGTGTTGAGGTTGATCAGCTGGCTGAAGAACAGGTTGATGATCAGCCGGCTCTCGGCCAGCTTGTTGGGCTGGATGCCGATGTAGATGGTCATCTTCTTCTTGCGGACGTCGGTCAGCAGGAAGTCGTTGCTGCTGGTGGCCTTGTCCAGCACCGGGTTGATCCAGGGATTGAGCGGCTCCTTGAAGGTGCCCAGGATCGAGGCGAAGGTCTCATCGGCCTGCGACAGCATGTTGGCGAACGCCGAACGGGCATTGGCACTGAGGAACGGTCGCTCCGACAGGGTCTTGAGGTACTTCTTCAGGTCGGTGCCGTCGCCGGAGGACAGACGGTACACCGCACCGAGCGTGGGCGTGCCGGCGCCGCCCGGGAAACCGCTGCTGCGCTCGTCGTCCCAGTTCTCGAACAGGTACAGGGTAAAGGCCATGAACGCGTTGCGTGCCTGGCTGACCCAGAACTTCTGGTCCTCGGCCCCGTCTGGGTACAGCATCGCGGCGATGCTCATCAGGTCCGACACCCGGAAGGCCGGATCGTCGGAGACGTAGCTGAGCGGGTTCCAGCGGTGCGTGCGCCGGTCCTCGGCGAAGGGGTTGAACAGGTAGATCTCCTGGCCCTGGCTGGCGCGCCAGCCGCTGGTCAGGTCGAAGTTCTCCTGCTTGATGTCCAGTACCACCAGCGATTCGCCGTACTCCAGCAGGTTCGGGATGACCACGCCCACGCCCTTGCCCGAGCGGGTGGGCGCGGCCAGGATCACGAACTGCTGGCCATCCAGGCGCACCAGCTTGCCGCCATGGCTGCCGACCACGATGCTCTGGCCGGTCTTCTTGAACATGCCGTGCTTGGCCAGGTCGGCGCCGGTGGCGAAGCGCGCGTCGCCGTGCAGCGAGCGCTTGTCCTTCTTCAGCAGCAGCACCAGGCCGGCCACCAGCAGCACCAGCAGGGGCAGGCCGAAGCCTACGTAGCCCGCCCATTTGATCTTGCCCACGAAGGGCGCGACCTGCGGTTGGCCGATGGCGTGGACGTACTGGTAGTAGGTGTTCCAGGTGAACAGCTGGGTGTCCAGCCCCAGGAACAGCAAGGTCAAATAGCCGGAGAACACGAAACCAAGCAACAGGGTCGCCAGCGTGATGATGGCGATGAGCAGATACTTCTTACTGGGCAACACCCGAATCCTCCATGATGCGCACGCGGCGCGACGGCCTAGCGGTGGCGCCAGCGCGACGCCTTCTTCCGCAGGTGGTTCTCGTTTTCCAGCCCGGGCTCCTCGCCCTCTTCACGCACCAGTTGCAGCAAGCGTTGGCGCGCTTCGGCCAGTGATATCAGGTCGGTCAGACGATCCCCATCGTCGGCGACGACCGCATGGCCGACCACATCGCCGGGAGCGTACACCGGCTCGTGGGACACCGCTACCAGCTGGTAGCGGCCACGGGTTTCCAGCACATGCCTGAATTCCTGCATCGCACTCCTCCTTGTCGGGGCAACACTGCGCCCCCTGCCCCGCCATCATGCCGGTGGCAGCGTCATGGGCGCATCCACAACCGCTGCGGCTTCTGCGCGAAACTGTGCGCGGATATCCAAGGAGACCGCAATGGACTGGGTAGCACTTGCCCGCACGCTGGCCACCGAGGCCCACGCGGGGCAGATCGACAAGGCCGGCCAGCCTTACATCGGCCATGTGGCGCGGGTGGCGGCTGCGGTGCGCGGCGACGATGACGCCGAAGTGGTGGCCTGGCTGCATGACGTGGCCGAGGACTGCCCGGCGTTTGCCGCGCGGATCGAGGTATTTCCCGCACCGCTGCGCGAGGCGGTGCAACTGCTCAACCGCGATGCAGCACCCGACGCGGACAGCTACTACGCGCGCATTGCCGCCCACCCGCTGGCACTGAAAGTGAAGCGCGCCGATCTGGATGACAACGCCGATCCGCAGCGGCTGGCGATGCTCGATGCGGCGACGGCCGCGCGCCTGCACGGAAAGTACGCTCATGCCCGGGCGGCGCTGGGCATCTGAGCCGGGCGCGACGAGGCTCGGCGGGCCGGCGTGTCACCGATCAAACGCTGATTTACCCTGAGTGCTGCTGCTCCTGCTGCAGTGCAGCAGTACAATGGGCGGCTCCCGCCCCCCATCGCGCCCCCGCATGAGCCCCAACTCTTCCCTGGCTGCGCGGCTGACGCCCCGCCAGCGCACCCTGATCATCCTCGCCCTTTCACTGGGTGGCTTCGCCATCGGCACCAGCGAGTTCGCCAGCATGGGCCTGATGCTGGAGATCAGCCGCGGCCTGTCGATTTCCGAAACCCAGGTCGGGCATCTGATCAGCGCCTATGCCATCGGCGTGGTGGTCGGCGCCCCGATCCTCGCCTTCGTCGGCGCCAGCTTCCCGCGCCGCAAGCTGCTGCTGGCACTGATGGGCTTCTACGCGGTCGGCAACCTGGCCAGCGCGCTGGCACCGAACTACGGCACGATGCTGGTGGCGCGCTTCGTCGCCGGCCTGCCGCATGGCGCCTACTTCGGCGTGGCGATGCTGGTGGCCGCCGCGATCAGTCCCGCAGGCCAGCGCGGCCAGGCGATGTCACGCGTGCTGCTGGGCCTGTCGATCGCGATCCTGGTCGGCAACCCGCTGACGACCTGGCTGGGTCAGCAGCTGAGCTGGCGCACCGCCTTTGCCCTGGTCAGCGTGCTGGCCATCGCCACCGTGGCGATGATCGCGCGCTTCCTGCTACCGGACCCGGATGAAGTACGTACCTCGCCGATGCGCGAGCTGCGCGCCTTCAACACGTCCCAGGTGTGGCTGGCGCTGGCGATCGGCGCGGTCGGCTTCGCCGGCATGTTCTGCGTGTTCACCTACCTGGCACCGACCCTGGTGCAGGTCACCGGCGTGGCCGAATCGTGGATGCCGCTGGCGGTGGGCGTGTTCGGCATCGGCGCGATCATCGGCAACATCGCCGGTGGCTGGCTGGTGGACAAGTTCCACTTCAAGGCCGCCGCCGTGGTGCTGCTGTGGTCGATCGTGATGCTGCTGCTGTATCCGCTGGCCGCACAGTCGGTGTGGACCATCGGCCCGATGATCATCACTGTCGGCACCATGGGCGCACTGGCGGCGGTGCTGCAGACCCGCCTGATGGACGTGGCCGGTGAGGCGCAGACGCTGGCGGCGGCCTCCAACCACGCCGCTTTCAATACTGCCAACGCACTCGGCCCGTGGCTGGGCGGCATGGCAATCAGCGCCGGCTTCAGCCCGGCCAGTACCGGCTATGTCGGCGCGGCTACCGCGATCGGCGGCCTGCTGCTGTGGTGCGTGGCGGTGATGCTGGACAAGAAGCGCAGCACCGCCGTCGTCGGCAGCCACTGAACATTGCGCCGGATCGTCAGTTGCTGCCTCTGCGGCGACGGCGATCCGGTCGCAGCAACGCTGTATCGCCGGCCACCAGGGTCGGCCGCGCCAGCTCACCGCGCTTCACACGGTCCAGCACCCGCCGCGAATTGGCTGCACAGTCGATGCCGTCCGGCCGCGCCTGGATGTCCTCGATCAGGGCCAGCAGGTGCGCCCGGCTCTCTGCCAACCGCAGCTGCAACGCTTCGATGTCAGCCACCTTCTGCTGCAGCATCGCGATCAACGCCTCATGCTGCCACTGGCCCATGTCCGGTGGCAGCAGGGCGCGGATCTCTTCCAGGCTGAAGCCTGCACGCTGCGCGCCCGTGATCAATTCCAGCAACAGCACCGCCTGTTCCGGATAGTCGCGGTAGCCATTGGCCTGGCGCTGCGCCACCAGCAGCCCCGCGTCTTCATAGAAGCGAATGCGCGACGCCGCGAGGCCCGTGAGGCGGGCCAGCTCACCGATCTTCATCTGCCTGAATCCTCGCCATGGGAGCCTGTTGACCTTCAATAAAACTTGAAGGTTAGCGTAGCGCCATTCCCCTGTCCCGGAGCTGTCCGATGTCGCTGTTCTCGCCCCTGGCACTACCCTCCGGTGCCATCATCCGCAACCGCATTGCCAAGGCCGCGATGGAGGAAAACATGGCCGACGCCGACCACGCGCCGTCCGCTGCGCTGCTGCAGCTCTACCAGCGTTGGGCCGATGGCGGCGCAGGACTGATCATCACCGGCAACGTGATGGTCGATGGCCGCGCCATGACCGGCCCCGGCGGCGTGGTGCTGGAAGACGACCGCCACCTTGACCGCTTCATCGCCTGGGCCGAAACGGCACGCTCACGGGGCGCGCAGATGTGGATGCAGATCAACCATCCCGGGAGGCAGATGCCGGCCGCACTCGGCCAACCGGCACTCGCGCCGTCAGCCGTCGCCCTGGAGATGGGCGCGCTGTCCAGGCAGTTCGCACCGCCGCGGGCGATGACCGAGGCGGACATCGAAGAGGTGATCGCCCGCTTCATCCGCAGCGCCGAGCTGGCCGAGCGCGCCGGGTTCAGTGGCGTGCAGATCCATGCCGCGCACGGTTACCTGCTCAGCCAGTTCCTGTCGCCGCTGTCCAACCGCCGCGACGACCGCTGGGGCGGCAGCCTGCACAACCGTGCGCGCCTACTGCTGGAGATCGTGCAGGGGGTGCGCGCCACCGTGTCGCCCACGTTCGCGGTGGCCGTGAAGCTCAATTCCGCCGATTTCCAGCGCGGTGGCTTCTCGCCCGAGGATGCGCGCGCAGTGGTGGAAATGCTGGCGCCGCTCGGCGTGGACCTGGTCGAACTGTCCGGTGGCAGCTACGAAGCACCGGCCATGACCGGTGCCGCACGCGACCAGCGCAGCCTGGCCCGCGAGGCCTACTTCCTTGAGTTCGCGCGTGAGATCGCCACGGTGGCAACCATGCCGCTGATGGTCACCGGTGGCATCCGCCGTCGCGCCGTGGCCGATCAGGTACTTGACAGCGGTGTGGCCATGGTCGGCGTCGCAACCGCGCTGGCGATCGAGCCGGATCTGCCACACCGCTGGCAGCAGGGCCGCGACCCGGTGCCGACACTGCGCACCATCGACTGGCGCAACAAACCGTTGGCCGCCAGCGCACACATGGCCGCAGTGAAGTACCAGTTGGCGCGGCTGAGCAGGCTCCGGCCCACGGCGCCGGGTGTTTCGCCCGTCTGGGCACTGCTGCTGGCACAGGCGGCCGCAAAGTGCCGGACCCGCCGCTACCGGCGCTGGATCGGTGCACGCGCAGGAGGATACTGAGCGGGCAGGCTTCTCATCACCGAATCGATGCTTCACCATCTGCACGATCGGCGGCAGCCCGTCGCCGGTCGCAACACGCAGAAGGAACCCTCGTGGCAGCAGGACCAACCAGGAACCACGAAAAGCTGCTCGATGACCTGCTCTCACTGGGCCGCAACTGGGCGCTGGCCATTGCCATCGCGGGTGCCGGAGCTGCGGTCCATTACAGCGAGTCGGTCTACGAAGCAGGCATCTGGCGCGACCTGCTGCCCACGCTCTGCTTCCTGGTCGCCATCGTCTGGATCGTGCTCAGCATCATCCGCTTCGACCTGACCATCCAGCAGCACTTCGAGCGGAAATTGTCACGCTGGCTCAGCCGTCTGCTGTATGTCGTGCTGCTTGGCACCGGCATCACTGCCGTGTTCTTCGTCACCGAACTGGCGGAGAACAATCACATCGCGCGGATGTGCGACTCGGTGGCCAATGAACCCGGCAGCCGCATCCACAGGTCGGCCGAGTGCCAGCGCCTGTACCAGCACCGCGCGGCGTACCGGCAGCGCCTGGAATCGGCCGAGGGTGAGTTCGACTGAACGGGCTTCATCGCGGTCTTCGCGCGCGATGAACACATTTCGTGGATGTGCATTTGGGCACAGTGCAGCCGACGCCGCGCTCTCGGCCCGTACCGGACCCGCAATGCACCCCCATCGCGCACCTGCCCGCCATGATGCCATCGCCTTGCAGGCCGGCATGCTGGGCAGCGTGTTGGGCGTGGCGCTGTTCAAGGCCATCGCACTGTCTGCGTTGGCGACGGGTTCGATGATGGGTATCGGGCTATGGGTGATGGCCTGCGCGCTGCTGGCAGCGTGGGCGCTCGCAGCCTATCTGGCCTGCCTGGCACTGAGCCGACGCGTGTTCGTGCTGATGCTGGTGCTGTGCACGGTACTGGTGATCTGCATCGCCTGACGCCGGCAGGGGCCGGACTATCGCGCATCTGTTATAGGATAACAAGTGCGGTTGGTCCGATTGTGCATGCCCGGTGTCACGGATTTGAATTCCATGGCCATCCCGGCATCACCCGAGGCCCCCCCATGAACCTGCAGCCCCCGCTCCGCGTGACCCTCATTGCCATCGCCCTCGCATCGCTCAGCGCCTGCGCCACCTATGACGACAGCAACATGCATCAAGCCTGCCAGGAGTCGCCGCACCTGAAGGACCTGCCGCCCGAGGTCGCTGCCCGCGAGAGCCGCTGCAACAAGGGCATGGAAGTGTGGTCGAGCGAGCGCAAGGGCAGTGACAAGCCGCTGGACCTGAGCGGAAAGAAGAACAATCCCTGACGAAGGTGCGCGCCCGGTTGCCGCGCCTGTCTTGATCGCGCCCATGCATCCGGCTGACTGCTCCATCACAGCCGGCGCGCGACGATGAGGTCTCCCCACCCTGTCGAGACTCAGATGCCGGACACTGCCCACCCTGTCATTCGCGCGTTCGAGGCCGTGTTCGATCTATCAGGCAGCGTGCAGCGCATCACTGCGCTCACGGTCACCTGCCGGCATTGCTCGTCGACCAGCTCTGCCAGCGAAGACAACCTGGTGCAACTTCCGGGCGGGGCGTTGTTTCGTTGTGACGGGTGCGGCTGCCATCAACCGGTCAGCCACGCCCGCCTGTCGGACTGGCAACCGGCGTCGTTGCTGGGTATCTGAGGGCCGCCACGTGGAAATGACTGCGGAACAGCGGAAAATACTCCAGGCAATCGCCGCTGCAGAGCCGGTGCGCGGCGATGCCGCAACGTGGGCGGTGACCGCCGGATGGGCGGTACAGGCGGAAGACGGGGATATCGATCTGACCGAGGCTGGCCGGGATGTGCTCACCGCGCAGGCAGGTCGTAAGGGCTAGACCCGCCGATCAGGCCAGCTTCGCCTCCCTTCGCGCTGCGCCGCGATAGCGGCAACCTGCTGAACAAAGGGTGCATCCCTGCCACGTCAACGGCGAAGTGGCGAGGCCCTTCATGCCGAGGGTGTGCAGGGCATCATGACATGCGCTCGGCTATGCTGCGCCACCTCCCTGCGCCAATGGCGGCCATGCATCCTTTTCCCCTGCCAGTCTCTGCACCTGATCAGCTCGCCTACCGACTGCTGCAGGACAGTGACTGGGCCCGCTCGGCCACTGCCGCAAGCGCACCCGCCGAACTTCGCACCTTGCTGGCGATGATCCTGGATTCGCCGGAACCCCTGTGGCTTGCCTGGGGCAAGGAAGACAAGGCGTTCTTCTTCAATGATGCCTATCTGCCGATGCTGGGGGAAAAGCTGCACGGCGCGATGGGCAACCGTCTGGAGGATGTCTGGGCGGACGTATGGCCGGACGTGGTGCATGCCGTCGACGACGCCTTTGCCGGCACCAGCCGCAGCTTCAAGAACCTGCCATTGATGATGGATCGCGACGGCACGCTGCGCGAAACTTTCTGGACGTTTTCCTATTCACCGCTGCGCGTCGGCTGCGGCAGTGTCGCCGGTATCCTGTGCGTGGTCAGCGAGCAGACCGAACGGGTGATCGAGCGCGACCTGCACAGCCGCCAGGTCGCGGCGATCACCGAGCAGGCGCGGGAGGCCCATCTGGAACTGGTGCGCGCCCGCGAGCAGCTGCGCCAGTCGCAGAAGCTGGAGGCGATCGGCCAGCTCACCGGCGGTGTGGCCCACGACTTCAACAACCTGCTGCAGGTCATCACCGGTTCGGTGGACATGCTCCTGCACACGTGGCCGTCAGACGACACCCGGCGCCGCTACATCCAGGCCATTGCCACAGCCTCGGACCGCGCCACCAAGCTGACCGCGCAACTGCTTGCGTTCTCGCGTCGCCAGAGCCTGTCGCCGGAGGTCTTCGATCTCTGCGAGAGCGTGCACGCGCTTTCGGACATCATCACCACGGTACTGGGTGCACGCATCCAGGTGTCGTTGACGTTGCCCGGCACGCCGTTGCCGGTGCTGCTGGACCGGACCCAGCTGGACACTGCATTGATCAACATCGCGGTCAACGCGCGCGATGCGATCGAGGGACACGGCAGGGTGACCATCGAGGTGGAGCAGGTAACCGCGGTGCCTTCGGTGCGCTTCGCCGCGCCGATGAAGGGCGACTTCGCCGCGATCAGCGTGACCGACACCGGAGCAGGCATCGACCCCGCCGTCGTCGACCGCATCTTCGAGCCCTTCTTCACCACCAAGAGCGTCGGCGCCGGAACCGGCCTCGGCCTCAGCCAGGTGTTCGGCTTCGTCAAGCAGTCGGAAGGCGAGGTGGACGTGCAGAGCCAGGCGGGCGCCGGTACCCGCTTCACCCTGTACCTGCCGCTGGCGCAGGCGAGAGAAATGACGGAACGGCCGGCGACGCTACCGGGGCTGCAGCATGGTCACGGTGTCTGCGTGCTGGTTGTGGAAGACAACGTCGATGTGGCCGAATTTGCCGTCGGCGCCCTGCGCGAGCTCGATTACAACGTGGTACTTGCGCACAATGCGGACGAGGCCCTGGCGGAGCTCGAACGGGATGCCTCCCGCTTCGATGTAGTGTTCAGCGACGTAGTGATGCCTGGCATGAACGGCCTGGATCTGGCCCGTACCATCCGCAGCCGCCTGCCTGGGCTTCCAGTGATCCTTACCAGCGGCTACAGCGAACTGCTGGCCCGGGACCCTGGCCATGGCTTCACCCTGCTGCGCAAGCCTTACTCATTGAAGCAGCTGGCCTCGGTGATGACCGAAGCCGGGCGCTGCGCGCAGGCCGTGGTGGCGTCGCCCTAGCGGGCGGTCACCGCAGCGAACCGAACCAGCGTTCCAGCGAAGGCTCCAGCCCCGACGTGTCACCGCCAGCATCGCAGGCCCAGGCGACGATACCGTCGGGGCGGACCAGCACGGCGCCCAGTCCCAGCGTGTCGCGCGCCGTGGACATCACGCAGGTGACCGACCGCTGCCAGCGCTCAATGATCGGACCGAGCGAATCGCCGGTATCGAGCCCCAGCAGCACGCCCTGCCCTGCACGCAGCAGCTCTCCCATCCGACGGTCATCAGCCAGTTGGACGTCCGGTGCGCTTCGGCCAACCCGCGGATGGCTGCCGTCGAGCACCGGTGGCGGTGCTATACCCCACAGCCGCTCGGCGAGATAGGTGGCACCGTCGCGGGTCGCGGCCAGGTCGGCGATGACCGCCGCCAGCGCGCGCGACCCGGGGCCTGGCCGCATCAACGCCACCTGCGCACGTGACCAGTCGAGCACCTGGGCGCCGATCGGATGGCGCTCAGCCTGATAGCTGTCCAACAGCGACTCTGCCACATCACCTCGCACCACCGCGGCCAGCTTCCACCCCAGGTTCATCGCATCGCCGATGCCGAGGTTCAGCCCCTGCCCGCCCAACGGCGAATGCATGTGCGCGGCATCACCGGCCAACAGCACGCGGCCGCTGCGATAGGCCGTGGCTTGGCGCGCGGCATCGGTCCATGTGGTGGCCAGATGCAACGCCGTGATCGTTGCCTCTCGCCCGGAGACACGCCGCAGCAGCGCCTGGGCGGTGTGCCGGTCCAGCGGCGTGCGATGGCCGGCGCCACCGTCGAAATCGGCCAGCGCCAGCATGCCCGGCGGATTGAAATTGCACATGCCGTGTTCGGTGAACTGACGCCCCGGGACGAGCACCGACGGGTCTGCCAGTTCGACCTGCAGCGTGTGCCCGGTGAACTCCGGCGCCGTCCCTGCGAACACGAACCCCGATTGCTTGCGTACCGTGCTGCGGGCGCCATCGCAACCGACCAGCCAGCGGCCCCGCATCAGCCCGCGACCGGTCTGGACCACCATCTGTGCTTCGCGTGCGTGCACCGCCTGCACCGTGCAGCCACGCTCGATCTGTACACCCAGCGACACCGCACGCTCGGCCAGCACCGCCTCCAGCGACTGCAGCTCGACCGCCATCTGGGTGGGCACCGGCGTCGGCAGGCGATGGCGCCAGCGCGCACTGTCCACGTTGTCCAGCGCAAAAGGAATGCCGGCGAAGTGGCCGCCCAGTGGCCGCGGTTGCGCCAGCCAATGGGCGGTGCCGGGCGGCGGTGCGCCGTTGTCCGGCTTCAGCACCTGACTGGCGGCAACCGCATCCAGCAGGCCACGTCGATCCAGGGCCTCCAGGGTGGGCGCATTCAAGCCGCGCAAGCCAAAGGGCAGGCGTTTCAAGGGCGTCTCGGGCGACGCTGCCTGCTCCAGCAACAGGACCGAACAGCCGGCCTGGGCCAGCTCGCACGACAGGAACAGGCCGACCGGGCCGGCCCCGGCGATGACGACGTCGTACAACATGGGATTTCCCTGTGAGCGCCGGGCCGGCGCTCTGGCGACGCCAATGTTACACTCGGTGTACGTTTCCACAAGTGAACCGCCCATGATCCCGCCCCGGGGCCGCCGCGAGCAGCGCAAGACCGAGACCCGACAGACCATTTCGGACGTCGCCACCGAACTGATCATCCGCCGCGGCTTCGAAGCCGTGTCCATGTCCGAGATTGCCAATGCGGCGGGGGTCTCGCGCAAGACGGTCTTCAATTATTTCGCCAGCAAGGAAGACCTGGTGTTCGACCGCGATGAGGAGGCCCGGACCCTGCTTCGCGAAGGCATGGCGGCGCGCCGTGGCATGGCCCCGCTGGCCGCCTTCCAATCGCTGGTGCGGGAGCTGCTGGACAGCGGCCATCCGCTGTTACGGATCAACTCCGGTGCAGCGGCCTTCTGGGCAACCGTGGCCGACAGTCCGGTGCTGGTGGCGCACGCGCGACGGCTGCAGGCACAGCTGGCCGACGACCTGGCCCAGCTGATGGCCGACGCGGCCGGTCGGCCCGCGCAGGACGCGGAGGCACGCCTGGGCGCAGCCATGCTGCTGGCGTCGATGGTGGCCGCCTATGAGAGTGGACTGGCCAGCCAGCAGAGGGGCGAGGATCCGCGCCAAGCGATGCTGCAGCTGATCGTGCGCGGTGGCACCGGCGTGCTGGTGGCCTTGGCCGGCACCCCATATACCGACCCGGGCCTGCGTCCATAGCGCACTCGGGGGATAGGTCACGAAGCGTTGCAAATGCTAATCTTTCTCATTTGCAGCCCGCCCCGACCCCCTCATGCCGCTTCCAACCCCGCTCAAGCACGCCCTCTGCCTGGCGCTGCCCCTTTCCCTGGCTACGCCTGCACTGGCCACCGAGGCCTCCGCTGACACCCCGAAGGACCTGGACAAGGTCGAAGTCCGCGGCCGCGCGCAGACCCTGTACCGTGCCAACGATGCGGCCGTCGGCACCCGCACCGATACCCCGTTGGAACTGGTGCCGCAGTCGATCCAGGTCGTGCCGCGCGAGCTGATCGACGACCAGGCCGCGCGCCAGGTCACCGATCTGTACCGCAGCATCAGCGGCATCAGCTTCTTCAGCTATGCCGGCGTCACCCTGCGCGGGTTCCGCCAGGAGAACGTTCTCTACGACGGCCTGCGTGGTGATCCCTATGCGGGCTTCTCGGTGCCGCAACTGTTCAATATCGAACGCGTGGAAGTACTGAAAGGTCCGGCCGGTGCGCTGTACGGCGGTGGTGATGCGGGCGGTGTCATCAACTATGTAACGCGCAAGCCCAAGGCGCGCGCCGAACGCCGCATCGAGCTGCAGGCAGGCGACAAGGACTTCCGCGCCGGATCGATCGAAGGCACCGGCCCCTTGAATGCCAGCGGCAGCATTCGCTATCGCGCCGGCCTGTATGCCGACAGCGAGCAGGGCGTGCGCTGGAATGCCGACAGCGAAAGCGTGATCGGCGATGCCTCGCTGGCCTTCGATGTCGGCCAGACCGGCGAACTGGTGCTGCAGTTCACCGACATCACCCAGAACCTGGGCGGCAACCGCCTGCGCGGCGTGCCGGTGAACGATGCCGGCAGCTTCCTGACCGACCGCCGCTGGAACCACAACGAGGCCAGTGACTTCCTCGACATGCGCGCCAAGGTCGCACTGGCGCAGTATCGCTTCGCACCGCGCGACAACCTGGACGTGGACCTTGCTGCGCGCTGGTTCAGCAACAACGAGCACCAGATGTACCACGAGCCGATGGGGCTGATTGATCGTGACCGCGACGGCGTGGCCGAGTGGATGACGCGCCAGCTGCGCAACCAGATCCGTGACAACACTGCCTTCACCGCCAGCGGCAATGCCGTATGGCGGATCAACACCGGCCGTATCGAACACAAGGTGCTGTTCGGCGCCGACGTGTACCAGCTCGACGCCGACTTCACCGCGCAGACCGCCAACAGCGCCGACCTGGCACGCGGCGCCGGCCCGGTGCGCGGCATCGACCTGTTCAACCCGGTCTATGGCGCGAGCACCTGGCATGACTACAACCTGGCTGCCCTGCCGTGGCGCAGCACCGCCACCCGCAGCAAGCGCTACGGCGGCTACCTGCAGGATGAGCTGGCACTGGGCACGCGCTGGCATGTGCTGGCCGGGCTGCGCTGGGATGGGTTCAAGGATCAGGACCGCATGGGTGGCGGCAGCGTGGATGGCAACGATCTCAGCTGGCGCCTGGGCAGTACCTTTACCGTCCGGGACGGCGTGAACCTGTATGCCAACATCGCCAGCGGCTTCGTGCCGCAGAGTGCCACCAACCAGAACCCGGCGGCCGGCGGACCGTTCGACGCGGAGCGCAGCAGGCAATGGGAAGTCGGTCTGAAGTCCCTGCTGGCCGACCGTGTGACCCTGAACATGGCGGCCTACCGCATCGACCGCAGCAACATCGTGCAGGCCACCGGCGAGGTGATCGGCGGGGTGAACCAACTCGCTGCACTGGGCCTGGTACGCAGCACGGGCATGGAACTGGACCTGCTGGCCGACGTGACCGAGCGCTGGGTGGTGAACCTGACCTACGCCTACAACGACGCACGGGTGAAGGATGCCGGACCGAACGGCATCACCAATGCCTCCGGCGACCGCTTCGCCAATGCGCCACGCAACAAGCTCGGCCTGTGGACGCGCTACGACCTGCCGTCGATCAACTCGGCCATCGGCTTCGGCGCCGACCATGTGGGCGAGCGTGTCAGCCTGGATGGGCAGGCGGTCAAGGCATACACGGTATTCGACATGAGCTGGAAGACCACGTGGAAGCAGTGGCAGTTCCAGGCCAACGTCAAGAACCTGTTCGGCAAGGTGTACGCGGCCAGCGGCTTCATCGAGCGCAACGGGCATTTCCCGGGCGAGCCGCGGCGGGTGTATGTGCAGGCGGCTTACAGCTTCTGAGCGGAGCCACCTGCGTCGCCGGCATCTCGTGCCAGCGTGCCGCCTGCCCGGACGGTAGACCACCCCAATTCAGGTATCCTTGCGCGCAGTCAGCCACGTCTTCATGCGACCGCTGCGGTGCAGCATCGACGTTGCCGACGAACATACGATTCACCATGGATGTTTCAACGTAGTCACAGGGGAAAATGGATGAAGAAGTTCCTGTTCGCGGCGATCATCGCCGTGTCGCTGGCGGGTTGTACCACCAATCCGCCGCTCAATTTCTCGGTCCCGAACGTCGGGGTCAGCAGCAAGAAGATTGATGGCGAACTGAAGTCGCTGACGGTCACGCTGGCACGTCCGGATGAAGCCAAGGGCAAGATTCCCGCGCAGGCCCAGCACGAAGTGCCGCAGATGTGGCAGAACGCGCTGACCGAAGCGCTCAATAAGATGGCGGTGTTCCGCGACGATGCACCGGTGAAGTTGAGCCTGTCGGTGAAGATTCTGGCGATCGACATTCCCAGCTTCGGTGCATCGATGACCACCAAGACGATCGCCCGCTACGAGCTGATCGATCGTGCAACCGGCAGCATCGTCTACACCCAGGATGTCAGCGCATCCGGCGAAGTTCCGTTCAACTATGCCTTCGCAGGGGTAATCCGTGCCCGCGAGTCGATCAGCCGCTCAGCACAGAACAACATCGCCCAGTTCCTGCAGGCGCTGGAAACCGTGGACATTACCAAGCCGATGTTCCCGAACAAGCAGGAAGCGCCATGAAGCGCCTGCTGGTGGCTGCATCCGTTGCTGCGATGCTGACGGCCTGCGCGCCAAATGTGCGTACGGACAGTTATTCCATCGGTTCAGTGGGACAGGTCAATCGAACTGTCGGCGGTACGGTCATCAGCGTCCGCGCGGTCAGTATTGACGGTTCACAGGGCGGTGGTGCCGTTGCCGGCGCTGCGGCTGGCGGTGTGGCCGGCTCCACCATCGGTGGCAGCGACCAGGGGGCGGCCATCGGTGCCATTGGCGGCCTCGTGGTCGGAGCTATTGCCGGTGCAGCCTCCGAACGCGCACTCTCGCAGGCCAAGGGCCTGGAATATGTTGTGCAGACGGAGAACGGCAACCTGATGACGGTTGTGCAGGGCCCCGATCCGGTGTTCACCACCGGCATGCGGGTCCTGGTGCTGTATGGATCGCCCTCGCGCATCATTGCCGATCCGCGACAAGCGAAGACAGCGCCGTAACCCCCAACAATGCCCCTTTCGAGGGGCATCGTTGTATTGGATATCGAGGGGGAGGTGGCAACCCACCTCCCCTGCCCAGGTCAGTGCGAGCAGGACACCAGCATCGAGCGGGTGGCCATCTGGGTAGAGGTGAAGCCGTTCCTGTTGCCCACCGCGATGGCATTTCCTTCATCGCCATCCTTGCTGAAGACCACATAGCCGCCTGGGCACATCTGCCCGGCCTTTTCGTAGCAGCCACTCCAGGAACTGGAACCGCTGCAGTCGATGGAAACACCACGGCGGCCATCGGGGGTGACGGTCATTTTGGCAGTGGTGCAGCCACTCAAGGCGGCAACCAGCAACAGCGGGACGAACAACTTCATGGGCACTCCAGGGGTTGGGGATCAGCGAGCGGGCGCCAAGGCTGGAGTGCGCGGATTGCGCGAACCTTGCGCCGGGCGGCCCGCGCCGCAGCGGGTGTTGCGGCGTCACCGGCAGGCCCCGAAGGAACGCCATGTTCACGCAATGTTCCTGTAATACGGTGCCGGCGCTTGCCGCCCGCCTTATGCCTCCTTCCCGCCTGACGCCTGCCGATGCACATCCTGCTGATCGAAGACGAAGCCGAACTGGCTGCCACCCTGAAGTCTGCCCTGCAGCGGGAGCGCTACGTCGTGGACCTGGCCAGCACCCTGGCACTGGCCCGCCAAGCAGCACTTTCCGGATCACACGACCTGGTGCTGCTGGACCGCACCCTGCCCGATGGTGACGGGCTGGGGCTCATTCCCGTGCTGCGCGGGCGCAATCCGGGGGTGCCGATCATCGTGCTCAGCGCACTGGGACAGTTGCCGGACCGCATCGCCGGCCTGGATGAGGGCGCCGACGACTACCTGGCCAAGCCCTTCGCGCTGGAAGAACTGTTCGCGCGGATCCGCGCGGCCGGGCGCCGGCCGAGCGGCATGCAGGTGGAGCCGGTGAGCATCGGCCGGCTGCTGTTCGACCCCACCTCGGGCGAAGCCAGCGTGGGCGGACAGCGACTGGAGCTTCCGCGCCGCGAGATCCGCGTGCTGGCGGCCCTCGCCCGCCGGCTGGGCCGCACCGTGCTTCGCGAATCCATCGAGATGGCGGTGTACGGCTTCGACGACGGCATCCATTCCAACACGCTGGACTCGCATGTCTCACGCCTGCGGCGCAAGCTGGCCGACGCGGATGCGGGGGTGGAAATCCATGCCATCCGCGGTGTCGGCTATCTGATGCGGGAAACGAAGTAATGGCGCTTCGTCCCTCACTGAAGCGCCCGCTGATCGTCAAAACCCTGATCTACCAGCTGCTCGCACTGCTGGTGGCCTTCTTCGCATTGCTGATGGTGCTGGTGCGTGTCGACAGCGGCGGCTACTACACCATCCAGACCTTCGCCCCGGTGGCGGCAGAGGCCGTTCGTCGGGACAGCAAGGGCGAGCTGTATGTGCAACGCACGCCGGCGCTGGACGAGCTGCTGAAGATCGTCCCCGGCGCGTGGTTCATCGCCGAGGATGAGCAGGGCCAACATGTGACATTCGGCCACGTTCCGCCCGCCTACGCCTCGCTGGTCGGCGCCCTCGACGGCATTCCCTATGGCGACCTGCGCGGACGCGGCCGCAACGACGGCCTGGCCGTGGTGATACGCCAGCACAGCGGTCCGGCCGGCAAGCTGACCATCATGGCCCATGGCGAAACCGATTCGCTGACCTGGCAGATGGCGCTGGCCGCACACATCATCACCCTGCCGATCTTCCTGCTGCTGGGCCTGGCCACCATCATCCTGACCCCGATCATCGTGCGCCGCGCCCTGGCTGGCGTGGAGCGCATCGCGCAGGAAGCCCGCAACATCTCTGCCAGCCGTCGCGGCATCCGTCTGACAGAGACCGCCGTACCGGTGGAGATCGCACCGCTGGTGACCGCGGTGAACGAAGCGCTGGACCGACTGGACGAAGGGCACGAACGGCAGCGCCGCTTCATCGCCGCCGCCGCCCATGAGCTGCGTACACCGATCGCCATCCTGCGGGTGAAGATCGATGCCACCGACGATTCCACCTCACGCAGCCTGGCGGTGGAAGTCGCTCGGCTGGCAACGCTTGCCGAGCAGCTCCTGGACCTGCACCGCATGGAAGCCGATGGACCGAAGGACTCCCTCAACCTGGCCCGCGTGGCCAAGCGGGTCGTCGCCGATCTGGCCCCCCTGCTGATCCAGTCCGACAAGACGGTCGCCGTGGCAGTGGAACCGAACTTCCCGGTGCTGGGCGAGTCCGGTGCCATCGAACGGGTGCTCTCCAACCTGGTATTGAATGCCGCCGAGCACGGTGGACGCCATATCATCGTGCGCGTACAGGGCAGCTGCCTTGAGGTGGAAGACGATGGACCTGGCATTCCGGTCGACCAGCGCGAACGCGTATTCGAACCCTTCCAACGCCTGCGCCCCCGGCAGACAGGCGCCGGATTGGGCTTGAACCTGGTGCGGCAGGTGATCGACCGCCACGGTGGCCACGTCACGATTCTGGATGCGCCCGGTGGCGGCGCCCTGATCCGCATCGAGTTCCCCGTGCATCCAGGCGTCACCAGCGCATTGGCGCCGGAGTACTGAGCGCATCGCTTCCACGTGGATGACTATGCGCGGATGACTACTGGCTGTCCGCGCGCCAGGACTGCGGTTGATGCGCAAGGTTGCGGCAATGTTCGCTGCCCAGCATCCAGGTGAGCGGCACAGCAGGTGCTGCGTCCGGAACTGACAGGAAGCCTGCATGTGACACAGGGAGCTCCTCCACCGCCCTCTTCCACCCCTGCCCCGCCGCCTCGGAATACGCCCAGCCTGACCGCCGCAGCATGGAACTGCCGCGCGCATGCAGGCCGCGCGCGTGGGTTGGAACACTGGCCGCACTGGCTGCGGATGATTCCCGAACGCGAGCGGGCCGGCGTACTGATCCGCCTGTTCGCCGCACTGTTCCTGCTGCTCCCAGGCCTTGCGCTGGTGGCTTCCGCGTATCGGCACGCGCATGCAACGGCCACTGCCGTGCTGGTGTTCGTCGCCGTGCATGCCGCACTGCACATGCTGGTCGTGTGGCGAGGGGCTGCACTGCGCCCGGCTCCCCCGCTGCTGCGGGCCCTGGATACGCATGCAGCCACCGTGATGCTTGCTGCCACGTTGATGATCATCGCGATCATCGCCGCCACCGCAACGCTGCCGATTGCGGTCTGCGCCGTGCTGCTGGTCGGCGCATTGTGCCACCTTTCGACCTTGCCCACGCCGGCGCAACGCCTCCGCCACGTGCTGTTGGCGCTCGGTAGCATGATCCAGTTCATCGCGATGGCACTGCTCACGCAGGGCATTGCCCACTGACACGCCTGCACCATCGCAAGGTTCGCGCAATCCAGCGCATCGAGACTCGACCACCATCCACACCTGTCGCCCCAGGCGTGCATTCCAACAGTCTCGAGGATCCACGATGCCCTGTCTCTTCCGGATGCCGCGCCGATGAGCGCCACACCGCGCAGCCGCCGCCGTGTGCTGATCATTGCTGCCGCACTCCTCTGCACAACGTTGGCACTCTTCGCTTGGCTCCGGCCCGTACCACCACCGAAGCTGCAGGTGGCACCGGTAACCCGGGGCAACATTGAACAGGTCGTTGAAGCCACCGGAACACTGAAGCCCTCGCGGCTGGTGAGCGTGGGCGCGCAGGTATCCGGCCGCATCGAGGCCCTGCATGTGAAGCTGGGCGACAAGGTGAAGGCCGGCGATCCGATTGCCGATATCGATTCGCGCACCCAGCGCAACGCATTGCTGAGTGCGCAGGCAGCACAGCGCACCGCGCGCGCCAACCGCGATGCGCTGGCCACCGACCTGCGCCAGTTCGAGCTGACATTGCATCGACAGCAGCAGCTGGTGACCTCGCAGTTGGTGGCACGCGCCGACGTCGATGCGGCCAAGGCCAAGGTCGATGCCACCCGGGAACAGATCGCCGCGCTGGAGGGTGAGATCGTGCAGCGGCAGACCGACGTGGATATCGCACAGACCAACCTCGAGTACACCCGTATCACCGCCCCCACCGACGGCACCGTGCTGGCCGTGGTGGCGCGCCAGGGGCAGACCGTGAACGCGGTACAGAGCGCACCGACCATCGTGATGCTGGGCAACCAGGACGTGATGACGGTCTACGCGGAAATCTCCGAGGCGGATGTTGTGCACACGTCCGTTGGTCAGGAAGCGTACTTCACCATTCTTGGCGACGCGGGACGTCGCTACAGGAGCACGCTGCGCGACATCGCCCCGGCTCCGGAATCGATCACCCAGGAAGACGCCTCCGCCCTTGCTTCACCCGCGACCGGCGGTGGCAGCCGCACCGCCATGTACTACAACGGGCAGTTCGACGTCGCCAACGCCGATGGCCGCCTGCGCAGCTACATGACCGCGCAGGTGCGCATCGTGCTGGGTCGCGCCGACAACGTACTGACGCTGCCCTCCGCTGCGCTCGGTGCACGCGCGGCCGATGGCAGCTACAGCGTACAGGTGCGTGGCGCGGACGGGCACGCCCATGCGCGCCGCATCACCATCGGGCTGGACGACCAGATCCAGGTGGAGGTACGCAGCGGCCTGAAAGAGGGCGAACAGGTGGTGCTGGCGCAGGCCCGGGACGAAGCCGCTACCGCACACGCGCCGTCGAAATGAGCACATCCACCACCGCCCCTTTGCTGCGCGTACGCGGCATCCGCCGCGAGTTCGCGGCCGGCGAACAGACCCTGGTCGTGCTCGATGGCGTGGACCTGGACATCCACGCAGGCGAACTGGTGGCCATCGTGGGCCAGTCCGGCTCGGGCAAGTCCACGTTGATGAACATCCTCGGCTGCCTCGATCGCCCTTCCGCCGGTGCATACCAGATCGCCGGACGCGAAACCGCTCAGATGTCGCCCGATGAACTGGCCGAACTACGCCGCGAGCACTTCGGCTTCATCTTCCAGCGCTATCACCTGCTGACCGACCTGACCGCATTGGGCAATGTAGAAGTGCCAGCGATCTATGCCGGCATGGCGGCGGCCACCCGCCACGCCCGCGCGGCCGAGCTGTTGGCGCGGCTGGGCCTGAGCGAACGTATGCAGCATCTGCCTGGCGAGCTGTCAGGTGGCCAGCAGCAGCGTGTTTCGATTGCGCGCGCACTGATGAACGGCGGCGCGGTGATCTTCGCCGATGAGCCGACGGGTGCACTGGACACCCACTCCGGCAGGGAGGTGATGAAGATCCTGGGCGAGCTGCATGCCGAGGGCCACACCGTGGTGCTGGTGACGCACGACATGGCCATGGCCGAACATGCTCATCGCATCATCGAGATCCGCGATGGCCGGATTGTCGATGATCGCGCCACGGGCAAGGTCTCTGCCGCGGATGGGTCAGCGGCGGCCCCGCCGCAGCGCGGCGGTGGCAGCGGCTGGCAGGCGGTGCGTGACCGCTTTACGGAGGCGTTACGCATGGCCCTGCGCGCAATGAACGCGCACCGCATGCGCACCTTCCTGACCATGCTCGGCATCATCATCGGCATTGCGTCGGTCGTCTCCGTGGTCGCGCTGGGTACCGGCGCGCGCCAGGCCATCCTGTCCAACATTTCCTCGCTGGGCACCAACACCATCGAGATCTATCCCGGGTCCGGCTTCGGCGACCTGCACTCGGCGCGGGTGGAAACGCTCACCCCCGGCGACAGCGTGGCCCTGGCCGGGCAGCCGTTCGTGGACAGCGCTACACCCGGCGTGGCCACCACCGGCACCGCGCTGCGCGGCAACCGCTCGGCCAGCGTGCAGGTGCAGGGCGTCAGCGAGCAGTACTTCCGCGTGCATGGCCTGAAGCTGGGCGAAGGTGCCTTCTTCGGCCCGGCCGCCGTGGCCGGCTACCAGCAGGTAGTGGTGATCGATGCCAATACCCGCGCCCGCTTCTTCGCTGCGGTGGACAATCCCATCGGCCAGACCCTGCTGCTGGGCAACGTGCCGGTGCGCGTGGTGGGCGTGGTGAAGAAGGACGCCGGCGCGGTCGGCGATGCCTCGCTGCTGCGGGTGTGGCTGCCCTACACCACCACCATGGCGCGCATGCTCGGGCAGAGCCACGTTTCCAGCATCACCGTGCGTGTCTCCGATGCCATCAGCATGGAGGCGGCCGAGCGCGCCATCGGACGATTGCTGGCACGCCGCCATGGCAGCACCGATTTCTACATGAGCAACAACGCGCAGATCCGCCAGTCCATCGAACAGACCACCGGCATCCTGACCATGATGATCAGCTCCATCGCCGCCATCGCGCTGGTAGTGGGCGGAATCGGAGTGATGAACATCATGCTGGTGTCGGTGACCGAGCGAACACGCGAGATCGGCGTGCGCATGGCGGTGGGCGCGCGGCGCAGCGACATCCTGCAACAGTTCCTGATCGAATCGGTCCTGGTCTGCCTGCTCGGTGGCGTGCTCGGCATCGGCGTGGCCCTGGCATTGGGGGCAGGGTTGGCGCTGGCCAACGTGGGTTTCAGCCTGGTGTTCTCCGCCAATTCGATCCTGGCCGCCTTCGCCTGTTCCAGCCTGATCGGTATTGGCTTCGGCTTCCTGCCAGCACGCCGCGCCGCGCAGCTGGACCCGGTCGAAGCACTGGTTCGATAGCCAGTGACCTTACCTGCAGTGACGGCAGGTTCGCGCAATGTCTGCGGGCTCTACTGGAGCTACCAACAATGTCCGCACAGGAGCTGGACGATGTCTCTGAAACCAGGAGGAACCGCACTGCTGCTGGCAGCGGCTGCACAACTGATGCTGCTGTTGCCCTACTCCGGCGACGCCCATGCGCAACGCGGTAACCGCTACAACCCGCAGTGGGACCAGGACTACCGTGACCGCGATCGTGATGCATGGGAGCGTCGTGAACGCGAGCGTGAGCGTGACCGGGAACGTGAGCGCCGCCACGATGCCAAGACCACCGGTGTGGTGGTGGGCGTGGTGGGCGCAGCCGTCGTGGCCGGTGTGATTGCCGCAGCCGCCAAGCGCGAACGCGAGACCCGCGAACGCGCCGACTACTGCATTCGCCGCTACGGCAATTATGACCGCCGCAACGATACCTATCGCGGCGCCGACGGCTACACCTATCCCTGCCGCTGACCTGCACATCTCAAGGACATACGACCCATGAAGAAGACCGCTCTGTTGATCGCATTGTGCGCCGCTCCGCTGGCCTCCCAGGCCGCGCCGGCTGACCCGAAGCAGGCCTACATCGATTCCACGTTCACAGCGATGGACACCAACAAGGATGGGCGTGTCGACAAGGCCGAATACACCAGATTCCAGCAGGGGCGCTTCAGCAAGCAGGCCGATTCGATCGACGCCGCGTTCAGTGCCATGGACACGAACAAGGATGGCAGGATCAGCAAGGATGAAGCCACGTTGGTGCCGGAGATTGCGAAGTACTTTGCGGGCCTGGACACCGATGGTGATGGCTATCTGTCGCTGAAGGAGATGCAGCAGGCCATGGTGGCCGCGCAGACGGCAGACGCCCCGGCGAGGTAGCGCCCCGGTACTGGATGCCAATCCACATCGCCTTGGTGGGTGCCCACCTTGGTGGGCACGGCTGCGTCACCGCGCGCCAGGGCCAGAATGCCCACCAAAGTGGGCGGCTACCGCAGCGGTGAAATGGCATCCACCCAGGCGGACATCTACCCGGCTGGTACGCGTCGGTCGCCAAGCGAACTTAGCAATGCCCGCGCACCGAGTTGCAAAGACCGCGTGAGGCGAAGCTGCGACAGGCCGGGACCCTAGCCCATCCGTATCGCCGGGATGTCGCGCGCCTGCGCATCGACCTCCTGCTGGCGCTGCGCGTGTGCCTGTTCACGATCCGCACCGACTGCCCGCAGGGCCTGCAGTGACTGCTCGACCGGCGTCTGCACCGCCCGGTCCGTGGGCATGGAGGCCCGCAGATGCGCCGGATCATTCAACTCGCCCTGCACCACGAACACGTTGCGGCCGGCCGGGTGATCGGCAGTCTGCGCGCTCAGCAGCACATGGTCGGCACGTTCGAGCTGGTTGTGGCGCGCCAAGGCCATCACGCTCGCCACCAGGCGCTCGCTGTTCTCGTCGTGGGTACGCCCGGCGCCGGCATCGATCGCGGCCACGCCTTCGCGCACCTGCTGCATCAATGCGTACTCACGGTGGCCGGGTCCAATGTCGGCCAGACGGGTCGCTACCTGCGCGGGATCCCGCACGTCGTCCACGGCTGCGGTCAGCGGGCTGCGGGTGATGGTCCGGTACGGGTCGTCCGGGTGGAACTGGGTACGTTTTTCCTGCCGTTCCAGACGAACGTCCCGCGCGTCGTTGAGTTCAGCGATGCGGGCCGGATCGGTGATCTCACGCATCGACATGTGGCCACCACCCGCGCTGACACTGGCCCATTTCCTGTCCGCTTCGAAGTACATCGCGTAGTAGCTGTTGCCACCGATGACGTTCGGATCGACCGCCGAGCGCCCTTCCAGTGCCTGGGTGGCTTCCAGCACGCTCAACCGGGTCAGGTATTGCCCGCCCTTCGTCCATCCCATCTGGCTGATGGCATCGACGCTGGTGTTGCCTACGCGCGGGCCTCCGGCGTAGTCATTGTTGAGCATGTTGGTCCAGATCTGTTCCAGCTTCTCGGGGCCGCTCTTCTGCTCAGCCGCCTGCAGCAACACGCGCGGCGTCCAGCAGTTGGGATCGAGTTCATGCCGTTCGAATGCCCGGTCGTGTGCCAGCATTACATCCTTGCCGGGAAGATTCAGTGCAAATTCGGGACGCCCCTGCTCCATCCAGAACAGGCGTCGCTCCAGGTCCTGGCGCAGAAGCGTCTGCCCAAACATCTCCCATTGCCGCTCGCTCAGCTGCGCATCGGGAAAGCCGGAGCCCTTGCCTTCCTGATCTCGGGCGTAATCCTGTGCGTAGCTGTTTGCAACGCGGCCTGGCAGGCTGTCGTTGCGAACAACACCCAGCGCAAGCGTGCCATAGCCATCCGCATCTGGCAGCTGCGACAGATAGTTCCAGTACAACTCACGGTTTCCGGCCTTGGCATAGCTGGCCAGAATCCTGAGATTCTCTTGCGTCAATCCGCCCATCGCCTGCTCCTGAATGCACTCACTGCCGGACGCGGGAGCGCGCGAGAAGATCCCGCACCGCATCTTCCATCCGCTTCCAGTCCGCCAGGAAGGCCCGCTTGTAGTTCAGCGAGATGGAAAGCTTGTTCTCCACATCCGAGAAATAGTGGAAGCACCCCGCAGCGGCTTGCCCTTGCTCACTGATGACCTGATCGCCCTGCAGGCGAACGCCATCCCCACGAAACGCCGTGCTTTCGCATTTGATGAATGTGGTCAGGCTGCCGTTGGGAGCGCGCGCGATGTACCAGTCATCTTCATAGGCAGGATTACGGGTGGGCGGTTTTCCATAGCGTGCCTCGTATTCCTTCGAGAAAATCCCCATCCTCGTTTCATCGATGGCGTAAGGCGTCAGTCCCATGACGTCGGGCCGCGCAATACGCAGATCGAGTCGATCCCGAGGATCCCCTCGCTCCACGGATCCTTCCTCGGTGGATGCCTGGTTGGAGGACAATCGCTCCAATGATGTTTCGATTGGCGCACGATCGATGTAGTCGATCGCCACAGCAATTTCCTTCCGGAAATCATTCGTACGCGGATTCGCCCGGGCACCCGGCGGCGTCGGCGTCATGTTCGGCCACTCGATGACCAGCGTCACGCCCTCGCCCGGCCACGGTGCGATCTGGCTGTCCAGGTAGTTGGCCGGAATGCGGAAAGTGTTCGGCCCGAGCTTCACGTCCACGGGCGCATCGGTATAGGTGTGGCCGTTGATCGTGCGGCCGGTCTGCGTTGCGCCGGACATGGCGGGATTCCTTTCGTGTTCGGTGGACGGCGGCCGCGCACACGCGCCGGCACTCACCGCGACGGCAAGTGCAAGCGTCAGGCAACGGCCGGGGGACATCACGTGCATGGGCATTCCATTGCAGAGTTCCCAATCGATTATAGGTAAAACTGCGGAGGCGAACGAAGGGTCCGCGCCCCAAGGCTTAAAGGCCTAGGCGAAAACCACTTTAGACCCGAGCCCGTGACCGGCTCACCCGGGGGGCCGGTCAGGCCATCCGCATGGCCGGGGTGTCGCGCGCCCGCGCATCGACCTCCTGCTGCTGGCGCTGCGCGTGTGCCTGTTCACGTTCCGCACCCACTGCCTGCAGGGCCTGCAGTGACTGCTCGACCGGCGTCTGCACCGCCCGGTCCGTGGGCATGGAGGCCCGCAGATGCGCCGGATCATTCAACTCGCCCTGCACCACGAACACGTTGCGGCCGGCCGGATGATCGGCGGTCTGCGCGCTCAGCAGGACATGGTCGGCACGTTCAAGCTGGTTGTGACGCGCCAAGGCCATCACGCTCGCCACCAGGCGCTCGCTGTTCTCATCATGGGTACGTCCCGCGCTGGCATCGATCGCGGCCACGCCTTCGCGCACCTGCTGCATCAAGGCGTACTCACGGTGGCCAGGACCAATGTCGGCCAGACGGGTCGGGGCCTGCGCGGGATCCGGCACGTCGTCCACGGCTGCGGTAAGCGGACTGCGGGTGATGGTCCGGTACGGGTCGTCCGGGTGGAACTGGGTTCGCTTTTCCTGCCGTTCCAGACGAACCTCGCGCGCGTCGTTGAGTTCGGCGATACGGGCGGGGTCAGTGATCTCCCGCATCGACATATGGCCGCCACCCGCGCTGACACTGGCCCACTTCCTGTCCGCTTCGAAGTACATCGCGTAGTAGCTGTTGCCACCGATGACGTTCGGATCGACCGCCGAGCGTCCTTCCAATGCCTGGGTAGCTTCCAGCACGCTCAACCGGGTCAGGTACTGCCCGCCCTTCGCCCATCCCATCTGGCTGATGGCATCGACGCTGGTGTTGCCTACGCGCGGGCCCCCGGCGTAGTCATTGTTGAGCATGTTGGTCCAGATCTGTTCCAGCTTCTCGGGGCCGCTCTTGTCCGAGGCGGCTTGCAGGAGCACTCGAGGAGTCCAGCAATTGGGGTCCAGTCTGTGCTGCTCGAAAGCGCGGTCATGAGCCAGCATGACGTCAGCGCCAGGCAGATTCAGCGCGAGATCCGCACGTCCGTTTCCCATCCACGCCTGTCGAAGCTCCAGATCTTCCCGCAGCAGTGTCCGCCCGAATGCTTCCCACTGGCGCTCGCTCAGCTCGGCATTTGGAAAGCGCGAACCTTCGTCATTCTGAGATCTGGCATGGCTTTGCGCGTAGGCATTGGCCACGCGTCCAGGCAAACTGTCATTACGTACCACACCTAGCGCCAGCGTACCGTAGCCGTCCGAACCCGGCAGTTGCGACAGGTAGTTCCAGTACAGCTCACGATTACCGGCATCTGCATAATCGATGAGGATTCTGATGTCCTTCTGGGTCAGGCCGCTCATTGCTTTCTCCTTGAGCCTCGTCGTTTAGCGCGTCCGTGCTGCAGCAAGAACATCGCGAACAGCATCTTCCATGCGTTTCCAGTCTTTCAAGAAAGCTCTCTTGTAATGCAGGGAGATGGATAGGCTGTCAGAGATATCGACAAAGTAGTGAACGCATCCGGCAGCCACAGGATCGTCCAGATCAATGACCTCGTCCTGCGTCAGGCGCACTCCGTCCCCCAGGAACGTTGCGCTATCGCACTTGATGAAGCTTGTCAGTCCCCCAGCACCGTCCCGTGCAACATACCAGTCGCGCTCGAATGCCGGATTGCGGACAGGCGGCTTCCCATACCGGGCCTCGTACTTCTTCGCGTACAACACCATCTTCGCTTCATCGATTGCATAGGGCGTCAGGCCCAAGGTCTCCGGCTGTGCAACGCGTTGATCGAGACGGTCCCTGGGATCCTCCCTTTCCACAGAACCCTCCTCCGTGATGGCTTCATTTGAGGAAAGCCTTGAAAGCGAAGTCTCAATTGGAATGCGATCGATGTAGTTGATACGAACAGCAATCTCCTTCCGGAAATCATTCGTACGCGGATTGGCCCGGGCACCCGGCGGCGTCGGCTTCATGTCCGGCCACTCGATGACCAGCGTCACGCCCTCGCCGGGCCACGGTGCGATCTGGCTGTCCAGGTAGTTGGCCGGAATGCGGAAAGTGTTCGGCCCGAGCTTCACGTCCACGGGCGCATCGGTATAGGTGTGGCCGTTGATCGTGCGGCCGGTCTGGGGTGCGCCGGACATGGCGGGATTCCTTTCGTGTTCGGTGGACGGCGGCCGTGCACACGCGCTGGCACTCGTTGCGACGGCGAGTGCAAGCGTCAGGCAACGGCCGGGGGACATCACGTGCATGGGCATTCCATTGCAGGGTTCCAGCGCCACTATAGGGAACCGGGCGTCAACGGAACAGGAACCGCGTCGCAGCCCTTCACGGCACCAGGCAGCGTTCCACCTGCAGCGACAGCGCCTGGCAGGCGTTGAACAGACCTTCGACCACGGCGGCGGAGGGACAGCAGGCAGGATCGTCGTTCTCCCGTGCCACATGCGCGGCATGCAGCACCGCGGTCAACGCCGTGATGCCCGAAACGCTGCGGGTCGCCAGGGCCATGTCGAAGGCGCGGCCGGGGCTCAGGCACATTTCACTCCAGGCCTCGCCATCAGCGCGCAGGTTCCTGCCGTGGCCTTTCAGTTGTGCAAAGAATGCCGATGGGGTGACGAACTCGGCTGATTCGCGGAGCGCGTCCTCCAGCGTTTCGGCCAAGGCAGCGGGAAGATCAAGTACAGCGGCACCCAGCAGCGCGTGCAGGCGGGGATGGTCGGGAAGACGTTCGGGCATGACGGCAACCTCACGATGTGGCCACCTGCAGATGCAAGGTGGCGGACGGTGCGGGTTGGCGTGCCGGATACGTACCGCTAAAGCCGGCGGATCGGAAGATCCCCACGCACCGTCCACCATGAGCCGGTAGGCGGTGCATTGTCGCGGTTGCAGCTTCGGCTGCAATCGCGACCGGTAGCGGTACGTAAGTTCGGGACGCCAATCCCGGCCAGGGCGAGTGCCTTGGCGCGGCGATGATGGGCGCACTCCATCGCCGAAGCAAAGTAGGAAAAGTCCGCGCTGACGCGTTCCTACGCTGGTTGCGTCACGGGATGGCGAACCGTCCACCGACTGACGTGCTTCGTTGATACATCGCGCCTGCCTGCGCGTACTACCCAACGATCACATCGAGCCGAACGCGACACGCCGACCATGGCGATCGCGCAGAAAGTCGCAATACGCACGGCCTCCGCCTTCAGCTCCAGCACAGACGTTCCGCGCTGGATACACACCGGGAACGCTTGCATGGAGGAGCCCACAGGCACATTCGAGCGCGATCTGATCACAACGAAATTTCTGCGCCAGGCCATTTCCGTACGAGATCCGCGAGGTGAAGACTATAGTCGCCGACCTCAATGGATCAGGAGCTCATTATGGAATTCACTTCCTGGCGCAACATTCTTGTTGCTGCTGGCGTGGCGGTCGCACTTTCCGTGGCCGCCTACAACGACCATCACCGTCATGCCCTCACTGACGGTGCCGAGGGGCGCGATGCGGTGGGCCTCGTCACCGAAGTGCATTGGGATGAGAAAAGGGGAAGAAAGAGCAACTTCGTCCTGAATGTCGAGTTCGAAACCGAAGACGGCCAATCACGCGTCGAGAAGATCGCGGTCTCCAACGACCTTGGCAATCGGATGCGTGCCACCGACGAGGCGGAAGAGATTGATATCCGCTACAACGCCAAAGACCCGTCCGTGGCGATGGCCGTTGGCGAAACGGACAACTCCCTGCTGTTGTTGTGGCTGGCCATCGCCTCCGGGCTGGTCACCCTGGCGCTGCTGGCCACCCGGGTGGTGCAGGGCCGGAAAGCGCAGCCGGCCTGACCCATCCAGGCGCGAGCGCATCCAGAATGCGCTCGCGCAGGACCAAAAGTGTCTTCAACGCTGGCAATCGTCTTCCGTGCTTCCATGGCCACGATAGGTTTCACCCCACTCGCGCATGGCCAGCAGCACCGGCACCAGCGTGCGTCCGAACTCGGACAGCTCGTATTCCACCTTCGGCGGCACTTCCGGGTACACGTGGCGGATCACCACGCCGTCGGCTTCCAGCTCACGCAGTTGGCTGGTCAGCATGGACTGGGTGGCGTTGGGCACCCGCCGCGTCAGTTCCATGAAACGCCGCTTGCCCGTCATCAGGTGAAAAAGAATGATCGGCTTCCACACGCCGCCGATCACCGACAGCGTGACTTCCACGGCACAACCGCTCTTGCCATCCCAACGCTTGCTACGCATGCATACTCCGGAAAACCATAGTACCTACGGGAAATCATCGTTCTTGTTGCGATAGAGGCGCGAGCCTAGCATGGCCTCATCCGGTGAATGTGAGCCCCTCCATGACGTTCAAAGCACTGCTCGCCCGCAAGACGAACAACCAGGTTTCGACCGAACTGGTCGATTTCGATGAAGCCAACCTGATGGACGGTGACGTCCTGGTGCAGGTCGAGTACTCCACGCTCAACTACAAGGATGCGCTTGCCCTCACCGGCAAGAGTCCGGTCATCCGGACGTTCCCGCTCATTCCCGGCGTCGATCTGGCAGGCGTGGTGCTGGAATCCAGCAGGGCCGACTTCAAGCCAGGCGACCGCGTTGTGCTCAATGGCTGGGACCTGAGCATGGGCCACCACGGCGGCCTGGCACAGCGCGCCCGCGTGCGGGGTGAATGGCTCAACCGGATTCCCGGCAACCTGAGCACCCGCGACGCCATGGCCATCGGCACCGCTGGCTATACCGCCATGCTGTGCGTACTGGCCCTGGAACATGCTGGCGTGACGCCCGACAAGGGCGATGTGCTGGTGACCGGCGCCAACGGCGGTGTCGGCTCGATCGCGGTGGCGATCCTTTCAAAGCTGGGCTATCGCGTGGTGGCCGCTACCGGGCGCCCGGAGCATGCTGAGTATCTGCACAACCTGGGTGCGAGCGAAATCATCGACCGCGCGCAGCTTTCGGAACCGCGCGACCGGCCGGTGAGCGCCGAACGCTGGGCCGGCGTGGTGGATGTGGCCGGCGGCCCTACCCTCGTCAACGCGATCGCCGAGACCAAGTACCGCGGTGCCGTAGCCGCGTGCGGCCTGGCGCAGAGCGACGCGCTGCACGGCTCGGTGCTGCCCTTCATCCTGCGCAACGTGACCCTTGCGGGCTTGGATTCGGTGAACGCGCCGCAGGACGTTCGCCAGCGCGCGTGGGATCGCCTCGCTACCGACCTGGACCCGCAGAAGCTGGAAAGCACGGTGCAGCTGATCGGGCTTGCGGACGTGCTGGACGTGTACGAGAAGATCATCCCCGGTCAGGTGCGCGGCCGCATCGTTGTGGATGTAAATGCCTGAGCGGATGACCGCAACGGGGCTCGATGGATGGGTGTAGATGGAGGGCTGCAACGCGCCTTCCATGCTGCAGCGAATGGTGAACCTGCCGTGAAACATGCGGCGCGGCAGTGGTCTTCGGCCATCGCCGGTCGCATACGCTCAGGCTCCCACCGCCGCTGGACTCCCGACATGCCAATGACCGCATTCGCGCTTGCCGCCGCACTTTCGGGCCTGCCCGACATCGACTGGGAGCGCCAGCGCGCCGAGGACGCGCACCAGCTCATGCTGTGCCAGATCCATCGCGATGAGTTGCAGCAGGCCGAGGGAAAAGACGATGCCTACCAGCGCGCAAAAGCGGTCTGCGACCTGCTGGCGCGGGACTACAGGAACAGGTGGGATTTCGACGCACAGGATGCACTGGCGGCATCGGCGGTGGATCTGGATGAGCTGATCCGGCGTGGCGACGCGGTTGAAGTCCCCCCTGCAAAGCGGGATCGTGCCTACGAGTGATTCAGCAACTGCTGATTCAGCAACTGCCGCTGGCGCTGCCGGTTTCCGAACGCCTAAGGGATCCGGCCCGGCGCCCGTGCCAAACGCAGGATCCCATCCGGCGGAATGACGGTGCCATCATCCATCACGATCAGCATGTCGGAAACTTCGCCCTCGTGCCCTTGCTTCGCGGTGGTCACCAGGATCCTCAATGGATCCGTCCGGATATCGTAGCCACCACCGATGTGCTTCAAGGTTCCCACGCGGTCCCAGTCGATATCCATGGCCAGCTCCTGGATCCAGACGCTCCATGATGCCATGCGCCAGGCAATTGGGTGGGCAGCAATGGACGGCTCCCGCACTCACCCCGCCCGCGTGTGAAAGGCCACATGCAACGTCAAGGCCCCTTATCATGCGGGCTTAGGGGCTCTACATGCCCGGTTGACGCTTGCAAGGCAGTACCTGGATGTCTATGGAATGGCGCCCCTCGATCTGGGGCCAACGTGTGACTCGTTCGCCACACTGGTGGCTGCGGCTGGATGGCGAAAGCATCGAGCTGAACGTCGCCGGTCAGCAATACCGGCAACGCTTGGATGACGATCACAGCGTGCAGGTCATTCCAGGGCTTTTCTGGTCGCGGGTCGAGCTGAAGACAGAAGGCGCACTGAGGCTGTCGGTGGACGGGCTTGCCAACGCGCAGGCGTCCCGGCTTGCGGCGGCGCTGCAGCAGGTGCGCTTTGCGCGCACCACACGCGGGCGCAAGGCTCTGTTTGACACGATCCTGGCGCAGATCCAGGCGTGGTTGAGCGCCGCGGACGCCCTCATCGATCGCGGCCGTGCCGGCCGCCGCTGGATCACCCACGAACAGCAGCAGGCGCTGCTGGCCGAACGTTCCTCCCTGCCGCTGCAGCCGGCGGAGCTGGAGCAACTGTTCCTTGATGAAAGCGTGCATGGCGACCTGCATTCGCACAGCCATCGTGCTGCGCTGGATGCCCTGCACGACTGGCAGTTGGACTGGCCCGCCACCTGGGCCGAGGCCAACGCGACCATGGCAACGCGTGAGCGGGTGCTGGCCAAGGACTTCCTGGACCGGGTCGAGAGCAAACCGCTGACCGAGGAACAGGCCCGTGCCGTCATCTGCTTCGACAACCGGGTGCAGGTCGTGGCCGCGGCCGGCTCTGGCAAGACCTCCACGATGGTCGCCAAGGCCGCTTATGCCATCGATCGTGGCTTTGTCGAACCCGAACGGATCGTGATGCTCGCCTTCAACAAGGACGCCGCCAAGGAGCTGGAAGCGCGCGCACAGCGATGCTTCGACCGGCTCGGCATGGGCGATACCGTGGTTGAGGCCCGGACTTTCCACGCCCTCGGCCTGTCCATCATCGCCAAAGCCACAGGGCGCAAGCCCGATATCCCGGAATGGGCGGTCGACGCGACGCTGGGCTTCAACAAGCTGGCCGAACTGGTGGACGACCTGAAGGACCGCTCGACCCACTTCCGCACCCAGTGGGACATGTTCCGCCTGGTGTTCGGGCGCGACCTTCCGCCGTTCGGTGCCGACATGATGGCCGATGGCTACGACCGCGATGGCACGCCCTACATGCGTACCCTGCAGGGTGAGCGGGTGAAGAGCCTGGAAGAGTGCGTCATCGCCGACTGGCTGTTCTACAACGGCGTGGCCTACGACTACGAGCGGCGCTACGAGTTCGATACCGCGACAGACACCCACCGCCAGTATCGTCCGGACTTCTACTACCCGGACGCCCGGCTGTATCACGAGCACTTCGCGCTGGATGCCGATGGCCAGCCGCCGAAGCACTTTGCCAACTACAGCGAAGGGATGCACTGGAAGCGCCAGCAGCATGTGGCGCGCGGCACCGCCCTGGTCGAGACGACGTCGTTTGGCCTGCGCAGTGGACAGGCCCTGCAGCATCTTGCCGAGCGGCTTGGCGCGTCTGATGTCGAGCTCGACCCGAACCCGGACCGCGAGCTGCCTGATCAAGGCGCCAAGCCGATGCCGGACGCAGACCTGATTGGCCTGATGCGCACCTTCATTGCCCATGCCAAGAGCAACTGCCTGACACTGGACGATATGGCGGCGCGCCTGCGGCAGATGCCCGAGGATCAGTTCAAGGAACGCTACCGGCGCTTCCTGGAGATCGCCGGGCCGGTTTTCCAGGCCTGGGACAACGCACTGGCTGACGAGCGCAGCATCGATTTCGAGGACATGCTCAACATGGCGGCCGGGCTGCTGGAACAGGGCCACTATGAATCGCCCTACGAACTGGTGATGGCCGACGAATTCCAGGACGCATCGCGCGCCCGCGCGCGCCTCTGCCGTGCCCTGGTCAGCCAACCGGGCCGCCATCTGTTTGCGGTGGGCGATGACTGGCAATCGATCAATCGCTTCGCTGGCGCCGACGTTGCGGTGATGACTGGATTCCGCGAATGGATGGGCCATGGCCAGGTGCTGAAACTGGAGCAGACGTTCCGCTGCCCACAGGCACTGTGTGATGTGTCCAGCCGCTTCATCAGCCGCAACCCCGCGCAGATCGCCAAGGAAGTTCGCTCTGCTGCGCCGGCAATGCGCCCGGTGCTGCAGGCGTTCCAGATGAACCGGCGCGAGGAGGTGCAGGATGGCGTTCGCCAGTACCTTGCGAAGCTGCACCAGCAACTGTTGTCAGGTGCGGTGCCGCAGGGCCGCACCGGGCGCGTGACGGTCTTTGTTCTGGGGCGGTATCGCGCGGATCGCGGTGCGATGCCTTCGGATTGGAAGACGGCCTTCGGCAGCACGATGGACGTCGAGTTCCTTACCGCACATCGATCGAAGGGGCGCGAGGCGGACTACGTGATCCTGCCGGGCATGATCAACCGCAGCTTCCCGAGCCTGCGCGCGGATGACCCGGTGCTTTCGCTGGCAATGCCGGACGGCGATACCTATCCGCTGAGCGAAGAACGGCGCCTGTTCTATGTCGCGCTGACGCGTGCGCGACGGTCGGTCGCGATGTTCACCCTGCAGGGCAAGCACTCGCCATTCCTGGATGAGCTGGTGAAGGACGGGGCAGTGGAAGTAACCGCGATTTCAGGCGCGGCCATCCACGATGAGCGCTGCCCGGTGTGCAAGGTGGGCGTATTCGTGGACCGGAATGGGCCACATGGGGCTTTCCGGTCGTGCTCGAGTTACCCGTTGTGCCACAACAAGCCAACAGGTGGGCGTCGGGGCTGAATGCCGCTCCCTCCACATATGCCTGCCTGCATCAGGGCACATAGGCACCGTCTCGGTTTCGCCCCCGGCACGATGCGCGCCATGGCGTTTCCGGAAGCGAAAAAGCCCCGGCAGGACCGAGGCTTTTGTCTGGAGGGTGGCAAGGTTGCAGGGTATCGCAAGGTCCCCACACGTCCCCGCCGCGCCCTGCTACGGGATAATGCAGCCGTTCAGACGCAGGCATTGCATATAGTTGCGGGTACAGATACTCAAGTTTGTACCTGACGCCTCGCACGCAACGTATTGGACCTCGCAGACGGAACATGGGTCAGGGGCTTTCGCCGTGGCGCTGCTGATTCCAAAGGTCAACGCACAGGCCGCAACAGCAACAGAAAGCTTGAATCCAATCTTCATGCCATGACTCCGTTGGTCGCCCTCCTTGGGCATCCGAAGCCTAGCGCGGGTGTCTGGCACATTCAAATTGCCCGGCGCCAACGTCAGCGCTTGTGCACCTGCAACGATTACGTCCTTGAATGAAGCAATTCCCTGTTGGGTCAGAGGAATGCACCGGTTCATTCGTTCACCTGACCTTGGTTGCCGGATGGCTGGCCAGCAAGGGCCGTGGAAACAGAAAAGCCCCTGCTTCCAGGGGCTCTTCTGAACTTCTTGGCGGAGAGAGTGGGATTCGAACCCACGGAAGGTTTAACCCTTCGCCGGTTTTCAAGACCGGTGCCTTAAACCGCTCGGCCATCTCTCCAATCGGGTCCCGGTCGCCCGGGCAGCGCCGTATTCTCGCACGTGAAGGGCATTTGCCCAAGACCACCTTGCCCCTGCCCTCCGCATCCGGCACGGTGGGGGCCTTCACCGCACTCGGAGCCGCCATGGCCCATCTCGATCTGGCCAACCTGCGCACCTGCCTGCTGGACGACACCCAGCTGGCCGCTGTGGCCCTGCACCGCACCTTCGCCGGGCACCTGCCGGTCAGCAGCGGGCACGTGGTGGTCTGCGATCCGCTGGTGCAGGCCGAGGCGCCTGCGCTGGCCGACTACACCGCCCCGCTGGGCCGGCATCCGGTCGAGATCATCGTGCACAGCGGCCGCCCGGCGTTGGCCGTGGTCTGGTTCAAGCCACGCGAAGCTCTCACCGCGACCGCCCTGCACTGGCAGATGGCGCGCTGGACCACGCAGGACCTGACCGGACTGGATGAGGACAGCTTCATCGGCTACCCGGTCGACGCCGGCATCGGTTGCTTCATGGACACCGACACCCAGCAGGCGCTGCTGGCCCTGATCGAACAGGCCGATGGCGACGAAGAGAGTGAATGGTCGGATGCACTGATCGACCACGATGGCCTGGATGAAGGCGCCGAGTACCGCCCCTGGGGGAAGGACTCGCCGCATGGCCTGGTGGTGTTCACCAGCGGCTGGGGCGACGGTGTCTATCCCAGCTACTGGGCGCTGGATACGTCCGGCATTCCGGTCGCCCTGGTCACCGATTTCCTTTGCATCCAGGGCGGCGATGGGCGCGACGAGCGCGAGATTGCCGACCAGGCCTATCGCGACAACCTGCCAGCTGCGGAAGCCGAGGCGCTGGCGCGGCTGGTGGCTGCAGTAGAACGAGACGACGCGGAGGCATTGCAAACCCTGTTGGAGGATGCGCCGCAGCGCGCCAACCTGATCGAACCGGGCTGTGGCGGCACCGCCCTGTACGAGGCGATCCGCCTGGATCGTCCGCAGGCATTGCGGGTGCTGTTGCAGGGCGGCGCATTGCCGGCAATGCCCGAACGCCTGCACATGAGCAAGGTGACCAGCTATCTGGACTATGCGCGATTCCTGAAGAAGCCGCGCAGCGCGGAGCTGATGGCGGTGCTGGAAGCGCCCGTCGTTGCAGCCGGACCGCCACCGGCCGCACCGCGACGCCGTAGTTTCTGGGACCGGCTGTTCGGCCGGAACTGATCGGCGCCGGAATACAGCAACGCCGGGCATGGCCCGGCGCTACCTACCCGCCTTCTCAGCCGGCATCCACCGCCAGCGCACCCAGTGCACTGGCCTTGATCCGCTCCTTGGCCTTTTCACAGGCGCCACCGCAATCCAGGCGCGAGGCCTCCAGCTGCGGCGGCAGGTGCTCGGCCAGGAAGTCGATGAACACGCGCACCGCCGGCAGCAGGCCGCGGCGCGAGGCGAACACGGCGTGGCACACGCCCTGCGGCAGCGACCAGTCCGGCAGCACCACTTCCAGCTCGCCATTACGCACGGCGTCGGCGCACACGGTTTCCGGCAGCATGGTGATGCCGAAACCGTCCTTCACCATGCTCTGCAGCAGCGGGAAGTCGAAGCCGGCCACGCGGGGCTGCAGGTCGACCCGGCGCACTTCGCCTTCCGGGCCATGCAGTTCCCAGCGCTGGCGGGCTTCGTCTTCGCTGATGCTGAGGGTCACGTGCTGGGTCAGCTCTTCCGGGTCCTTGGGGCGGCCGGCGCGGTCCAGGTACTTCGGGCTGGCCACCAGCAGTTCCTGCACCTGGCCGAAGCTACGCATCACCAGGCTGCCGTCGTCGTCCAGGCGCGAACGCACGCGCAGGGCCACGTCGTAGCCTTCGTTGATGATGTCCACGCGGCGGTTGCTGATGTTCAGCTGCAACCGCACCTTCGGATACTGCTCAAGGAACTTGGGCAGCAGCTTGGGCAGCTGCATCTGCGCCAGTGACACCGGCACGCTGGCGCGCACCACGCCGCGCGGTTCGGCGCTGAGGCGGTCCACCACTTCGCGTGCGGCCTGCGCTTCGGCCAGCATCGTCTGCGCATGGCGGTGCACGCTGGTGCCGACATCGGTGACCGCGAAACGGCGCGTGGAGCGCTGCAGCAGGCGCACGCCCAGGTCGGTTTCCAGCTGGCTGATGCGGCGGCTCAGTCGCGACTTGGGAATACCCAGCGCCCGCTCGGCGGCGGCAAATCCGCCGTGGTCGACCACCATCGCGAAGTAGTACAGGTCATTCAGGTCATGCATGCCCGAGTTCCATATCTAGAACAATACGTGGCATTCAATCACCTTTATTCCGCCTTTGCAACAACCTATCGTTCTCTCCGTCGGCGGGGCCACCCCGCTCCTTCCTCCCAGAACATAGGTGACTGCCATGAAGCTTCTGCATCTCGACGCCAGCGTGCTTGGCGACAACTCCGTCTCGCGCCAGCTGTCGGCCGCCGTGGTCGCCCGCCTCGCCAGCCAGATCGACGGCCTGCAGGTCGATTATCGCGATCTTGACGCCAATCCGGTACCGCACCTGCGCAGCAGCTCGCTGGCCAAGACCGACGCCGCTGAAGCGACCGATGCTGAACAGGTGATGCAGCAGTTCCTGGAGGCCGACATCGTGGTGATCGGCGCGCCGATGTACAACTTCAGCATCCCGTCCACGTTGAAGGCCTGGATCGACCGCGTGGCCGTGGCCGGCCGCACCTTCAAGTACACCGAGAACGGCCCGGTGGGCCTGGCCGGTGGCAAGCGGGTGATCATCGCCAGCAGCCGTGGCGGCATCTATACCGACTCGCCGGCCGACTTCCAGGAGCCGTTCCTGCGTCAGGTGTTCGCCTTCATGGGCATCAACGAAGTCGAGTTCGTGCGCGCCGAGGGCATCGCCTACTCGCCGCAGCACCGTGAAGACGCCATCGCCGGTGCGCTGGCGGCGCTGCCGTCGCACGAAGCGGCCGAAGCCGTCGCTGCGTAACGCGTTCCAACGTTCGGCGCCCCTCTCTCCTCGTCTGGGCGCTGAACGCGGGCCGGGATCCCCTCCCCCTCCCGGCCCACCCTGGCGGCCCCGCTTTGCGGGGCCGTTTTTTTGTGGCGTCCGGCCTGGGGTCTGCGCCATCCACGCATGGCGTGGATCTACTGCACGCGTGCGTGGATTCCGTGCCATGCGCGGCGCTCACCAGAACGTTAGGCTGGGGCGATGGATTACATCGTGACGGCTGCGCACCGCAGCGAATTTCCGCATCCGATCATCCTGCGCCGCGGCCAGGCGCTGGTGGTGGGCGAACGCTATGAAGGCCCGGAGGGCTGGGACGACTGGTTCCTGTGCGAGGCCGAGGGGCAGCAGCCCGGTTTCGTGCCGGCGCCGGTGATCGGTCGCGATGCGCAGGGTGGCGCGTTTGCCACGCAAGATTACTGCGCGCGGGAGCTGGATGTGGATCCAGGGCAGGTGCTGCGCGGGATGCGCACGCTCAATGGCTGGGCGTGGTGCGTGCCGGAGACCGGCGAACCGGGATGGGTACCGCTGGAGAAGCTGCGCGCTGTGGAGTGATCACGGTGGTTCATCCACGCATGGCGTGGATCTACTGTGGCATCGGCGAATTCATGCCGGGCGCGTGCAACATCCTCCAGTAGATCCACGCCATGCGTGGATGCGGTGCCATGCAAGCATGCCACCTACCCGGTCAGGGAATCAGGCGATGGTTTCCAGGCCGCCCATGTACGGGCGCAGGGCTTCCGGCACGGTGATGCTGCCGTCGGCATTCTGGTAGTTCTCCATCACTGCGATCATCGCGCGGCCAACGGCCACGCCCGAGCCGTTCAGCGTGTGCACCAGCTCCGGCTTGCCGGTGGCCGGGTTGCGCCAGCGCGCCTGCATGCGGCGGGCCTGGAAATCGCCACAGTTCGAGCACGAGGAAATCTCGCGGTAGGTTTGCTGCGACGGCAGCCAGACTTCCAGGTCGTAGGTCTTCACTGCCGAGAAGCCCATGTCACCGGTGCACAGCAGCACCTTGCGGTACGGCAGGCCCAGCTTTTCCAGCACCACTTCGGCGCACCGGGTCATGCGCTGGTGTTCGGCGTCGCTGTCTTCCGGGCGGCTGATCGAGACCAGCTCGACCTTCTCGAACTGGTGCTGGCGGATCATGCCGCGCACGTCGCGGCCACCACTGCCGGCCTCGGCACGGAAGCACATCGAGTGCGCGGTCATGCGCAGCGGCAGGCGCTCGGCGTCCACGATCTCGTCGCGCACGATGTTGGTCAGCGGCACTTCCGAAGTCGGGATCAGGTACCGCGTGGAGTCGCCCACGGCGGTCTTGAACAGATCGTCCTCGAATTTCGGCAGCTGGCTGGTGCCGCGCAGCGAATCGGCGTTGACCAGCAGCGGCACATTGGTTTCCTCGTAGCCGTGCTCGCCGGTGTGCAGGTCGACCATGAACTGGGCCAGGGCGCGGTGCAGGCGCGCGATCGGGCCGCGCAGGACGGTGAAGCGCGAACCGGACAGCTTGGCCGCGGTCTCGCCGTCCAGCCAGCCGTTGCGGGCGCCCAGTTCGACGTGGTCGAGCACCTTGAAATCGAACTGGCGCGGGGTACCCCAGCGCGCCTGCTCGACGTTGTCGTTCTCGTCGGCACCGGCCGGCACGTCATCGGCCGGCAGGTTCGGAATGCCCATCGAGATCGCTTCGATCTTCTCGCGCAGCTCGTCCAGCGCCACTTCCGAGGCCTTCAACTCGTCGGCGAAGGCAGCGACCTCGGCCATGATCGCCGAGACGTCCTCGCCCTTGGCCTTGGCTTGGCCGATGGCCTTGGAGCGGCTGTTGCGCAGGCTCTGCAGTTCCTGGGTCCGCACCTGGATGCGCTTGCGATCCGCCTCCAGGGCCTCCAGGGCAGACACGTCGAGCTCGAAGCCGCGGCTGGTGCGCAGGCGTTCAGCGAGGTCGGCGGGCTGGTGGCGGAGCAGGGCTGGATCAAGCATGGCAGGTGTCGTGGTGGGTGTCAGGAACGGGATTATCGCCTGTTATACGGATTTCTGCCGCCCGGTTCATTCCCGCCGTGGCAGAATCGAGCCATTCCGTACTGGTCCGGTCCATGTCTGCACCTCGCTCGTCGTCCTCCAAGTCGTTCACTGTGCATATCCCGCGCAACGCCCTGAAGATCGCCGGCATCGCCTTCGGCGTGGGCGTGCTGCTGTTCGTACTGGTGTGGTTGACCGGTCGCGACAAGGAGTTCTTCCGCGCCGACCCGGCCGCGCAGACCCCGCAGGAGACCGCGCAGGTCGAGCCGCTGCCCGAACCGCTGGCGGCGGCTGCCGGTTCCAGCGACATGCCTGATGCCAAGCCGGCCCCGGTGGAGGAAGACGCCCCGAAGCTGGTCGAAACCGCCCCGCCGCCGCCGGCGCCCATCGCTGAACCGGCCCCGGCCGCGCCGACCCCTGCGCCAGCCACCACCGGCAACAGCCAGCCGATGCCGATTGCCGGCCAGTCGCCGCCGCCGACCTACCCGGCCGCCGCCCTGCGCGCGGGCGAGACGGGCAGCGTGGTGGTACGCGTGGACGTGGATGCCACCGGCTATCCGAACAATGCCACCGTGATCCAGCGCAGCGGCTCACGCGAGCTCGACCGCGCCGCGACCGATGCCGTGCGGCGCTGGCGCTTCACCCCGGCGCAGAGCAACGGCCAGCCCGTACCGGGCAGCATTGAAGTGCCGTTCGACTTCAAGACCCAGTAACTGAACGTTTCCCGGCAGGCAAACTGAACCCTGCCGGTGACGTTGACGCAACGCTGACACTTGTCGCCGCCGCCCCGCGCAACACTCTGCCCGTCGTCCATTGACGGAAGGAGTTTGCGATGACCGCCACCACCCACGAAGACCTTCACTCGCCGCAGCTGCAGCAGGAATCCGGCCCGCAGCACAGGTCCACGTCGCCCTGGATGTGGATCGCGCTGATCGTGGCGATGTTTGCCGCCGCCCTGCTCTGGCTGCGTCACGCGAACCCGGAAGACGTGGCACCTGCACCGGTCGGCGAGCGCATGCTGCCCGCCCCCGAACAGGCGCCGGTGGCCGACACGCAGGCGCCCGCCGCCCGCCAGGCCGCGCCGGCCAGCGACCCGCGCCACCCCGCTCCTGCCGTGCGCAATCGCGAGGCACGTCCGCTGGCGGGCAACATCAAGCCGACCTATCCCGCCGCCGCACTGCGCAATGGCGTCCAGGGCAGCGTGATCGCCAGCCTGAATGTCGATACCCGCGGCCAGGTCACCCGTGCAGCGATCGTTTCGCGCACCGGCGAGCGCAGCCGTGACCTGGATCGCGCGGTGTTGAGCGCCGTGCAGAACTGGAAGTTCCAGCCGGCGATGCATGAGGGCCGTGCAGTGGCCAGTGTGGTGCGGGTCCCGGTGGATTTCCGTACCGAACAGCGTTGATCGCGGACGAGGGGTTCGTGATGTTTAGACGGAGGCTTCGGCCTCCGTCCTTTTATCTGGAGAGGCGTGCCAACCAAGGTTGGCACCTGCCGGGCGATGTGAGCGTGCCAACCAGGGTTGGCACCTACCGGGCGATGTGAGCGTGCCAACCAGGGTTGGCACCTACCGGGCGATATGAGCGTGCCAACCAGGGTTGGCACCTACCGGAAAACGCGATCCGCCGATCAGGCCAGGTTGAAGCCGGCTCTGCGCGCCAGGCCATCGAAGTCCGGGAAGGACGTGGCGACGTTGGCGATGTCGTTGATGCGCACTTCGCCGTCGCTGATCTGGCCGGCAATGGCGAATGCCATGGCGATGCGATGGTCGCCGTGGCTTTCGATGGTGCCACTCCCCAGCCGAGCCCCGCCATGGAGGGTGGCGCCATCCTCGGTCTCGTCCACCTGCATGCCCAGCGCGCGCAGGCCAGTGGCCATCGCCGCAAGACGATCGGATTCCTTCACCCGCAGTTCGGCAGCACCGCTCACCACGGTCTGGCCTTCGGCGGCGGCGGCGGCCACGAACAGCGCCGGGAACTCGTCGATCATGTCCGGCACCAGTGCTTCGGGAATACGCGCGCCCTTCAGCGGAGCGTAGCGCACCACCAGATCGGCCACCGGCTCACCGCCCTGCTCGGCCGGATTCTCTTCGGTGATATCCGCCCCCATCAGGCGCAGCGCGTGCAGCAGGCCGGTGCGACGCGGGTTCAGGCCGACCTGCTTCAGGCGCAGCTCGGAGCCGGGAATGATGCTGGCGGCGACCAGGTAGAACGCCGCCGAGGAAAAATCGGCCGGCACTACGATGTCCGTGGCGCGCAGGCGCTGGCCGCCCCGCAGGCGCGCCTTGCCCGGCGAGAATTCGATGTCCACGCCGAACGCGGACAGCATGCGTTCGGTGTAGTCGCGGGTCGGGTGGGGTTCCACCACGCGGGTTTCGCCCTGCGCGTACAGGCCGGCCAGCAGCACGGCCGACTTGATCTGTGCGCTGGCCACCGGCGAGGCGAAGTCGATGCCATGCAGCGTCTGGCCGCCATGCACGTGCAGCGGCGGCGTGCCGTCGTCCTGGGTATCGATCCTTGCGCCCATCTGCGACAGCGGGCCGGTGACACGGCGCATCGGGCGGCCGGACAGCGACTCATCGCCGATCAGCGTGCAGTCGAACGCCTGGCCCGCCAGCAGGCCGGCCAGCAGGCGCATGCCGGTGCCGGCATTGCCGCAGTCCAGCGGTGCCTCCGGTGCTTTCAGGCCGTCGATACCGACGCCATGCACGATGCGCTGCGACGGGCTGGGGGTTTCGATGCGCACACCCAGCTGGCTGAAGATGCGCGCGGTGGCGCGGGTGTCCTCGCCTTCCAGGAAGCCTTCGATATGCGAAGTGCCATCGGCCAGCGCGGCGAACATCACCGAGCGGTGCGAGACCGACTTGTCGCCGGGAATGGTCAGGCTGCCCTGCAGCGGCTGGCCCTTGCGGGCGATCCAGTGTTGCGCGTTGCTCATCGTTCGATCGTTCCGTAAACGCCGGCAGCGCCGGCGATGCATCAGGGAGCGGCGGCCAGGGCCGCCACAGCAGCACTCAGGGCACGGCCACCGGGTAGGAGCCCAGCACCTTGATCTGCGCCGAGTGCGCTTCCAGCTCGGCCAGCGCCGCCTGCATCGGCGCGTCGTCGATGTGGCCGGCCAGGTCGATGAAGAAGCCGTATTCCCATTTTCCGTGGTGCGACGGCCGCGACTCGATGCGGTTCATGCTGATGCCGTGGCGGGCGAACGGGCTGAGCACATCGAACAGCGCACCGGGCTTGTCATGGATGAACACCAGCACCGAGGTGCGGTCGTGGCCGGAGGTCGGGAAGATGTTGCGGCCCACCACCAGGAAGCGGGTGGTGTTGTCGGCATCATTCTGGATCGGCTTGGTGACCACCTTCTTCAGGCCGTATACGTGGCCGGCACTCTCGCCGCCGATGGCCGCTGCGTCGTCGGCGTTGCGCGCGCGACGCGCACCCTCGGCATTGCTCGAGACCGGAATCTTCTCGGCCTTCGGCAGGTTGGCGCGCAGCCACGCCGAGGTCTGCATGAACGACTGCGGATGCGCGTAGATGCGCTCGATGTCCTCGATGCGGCCGCTGCGCGACATCAGGAACTGCTGCACGCGCAGTTCCACTTCGCCACAGATCTTCAGGTTGGAGGTCAGGAACATGTCCAGGGTGATCTGGATGGTGCCCTGTCCCGAATTCTCCACCGGCACCACGCCGAAATCGGCGTTGCCCGCTTCCACTTCCTGGAACACTTCCTCGATGCTGGCCATCGGCAGGCCCAGCGCGGAGCGGCCGAAGTGCTTGAGCACGGCCTGCTGGCTGAAGGTGCCTTCCGGGCCGAGGTAGCCGATCTTCAGCGGCTCCTGCTGGGCCAGGCAGGCCGACATGATCTCGCGATAGACATGCACCAGCAGCTCGTCGCTGAGCGGGCCTTCATTGCGGTCCACCACCATGCGTAGCACCTGCGCTTCGCGCTCGGGGCGGTAGTAGTCGACAGCGGCGGCCAGCTTGCCCTTGGCCTTGCCGACCTGGTGGGCGAAGCGCGCGCGCTCGGCGATCAGGCTCTGGATGTCACGGTCGATCTGGTCGATCTTCGATCGCACATCGGCCAGCGCCAGCGGTGCCAGGGTGGGTGCCGGGTTCGAGGCGGCCTTGGCCTTGCCCTTCGCCTTGCTGGGCGCGCTGTCCTTGGCCGGTTCGGCCTTCTTCGGCGCCTTCTTGCTGGATTTGCTGCTTGCCATCGGAATTCCTTGTTGCGGGACCCGCACCCGACGGTGCGCGCCGTTCATTGCTCAGCCGTGACGCTGCTGGAAATCGGCCATGAAGGCGACCAGCGCCTCGGCCCCGGCCAGCGGCATGGCGTTGTACAGCGAGGCACGGATGCCCCCGACCACCTTGTGTCCCTTCAGCGCCAGCAGGCCGGCAGCCTTCGCTTCGGCGACGAAGCGGGCATCAAGCCCGGCATCGGGCAGGAAGAACGGGATGTTCATCCGCGAGCGTGCCGCATGCGCGACCTCGTTGCGGTAGAAGCCGCCGGAGCCATCGATGGCGCCGTACACCAGTGCCGCCTTGGCGGCATTGCGCCTGGCGAATTCGGCCACGCCGCCTTCGGCCAGCATCCACTTGAACACCAGGCCGGCCAGGTACCAGTTCCAGGTCGGCGGGGTGTTGAGCATCGAATCGCGGGCGACATGCGAGCGGTAATCGAAGATGTCCGCGCGCGGCTGGCCAGTGCGCTCGAGCAGATCGCGGCGGACGATCATTACTGCGATGCCGACCGGGCCCAGGTTCTTCTGCGCGCCGGCATAGATCACACCGTAGCGGCGTACATCCAGCGGCTCGCTGGCGATGGACGAGCTGAAGTCCGCCACCAGCGGCACATCGCCGGTATCCGGCACATCACGGAACTCGACGCCGTGGATGGTCTCGTTGGCGGTGATGTGCACATAGGCGGCGTCGGGCGAGAGCTGCCAGTCGGCGCGGGGCGGCAGCGTGCGGTAGCCGTCGGGCTCGCTGCTGGCGGCAATGTTGACGTCGACGTAGACGCCGGCCTGCTTGACCGCAGTCTTTCCCCAATGGCCACTGACCACGTAGTCGGCGCGCTGGCCGGGGCTGGCGAAGTTGAGCGGGATCAGCGCCTGCTGGGTGGTGGCACCACCGGACAGGAACAGCACCGCGTAGTCGTCGGGGATATCGAGCAGGCGGCGCAGGTCGGCCTCGGCCTCGGCGGCCACGGACATGAATTCCGCGCCGCGATGGCTCATTTCCACGATCGAGGCACCACTACCGTGCCAGTCCAGCATTTCCGCCTGCGCCTGGCGCAGGACCGATTCCGGCAAGGTCGCAGGGCCGGCACTGAAGTTGAACGCGCGCGTCATGTCACACCTGTGGGGCAAGACCCCTAGTATGCCGCAGTGCACCAGCCTTGCGGCCTAGTGCGGCAAGGGAAATTTGGTTTCATTGGAATCCATTCGCCGCCGGCGTGGCGCTGGTAGTCGCCGACCTTGGTCGGCGTACGCCGTCAGGCGTCATGCCCGCCGAAAAAGCGTGCCGACCAAGGTCGGCACCTACCAAAGCCGTGTGCTGCCAGGCGTCAAGCCCGCCGACGGAGCGTGCCGATCAAGGTCGGCACCCACCAGGGCGCGGACCCAGCGGATTCAGATCAGCAGCAAAGCCCCGGTAGTCGCCGACCTTGGTCGGCGTACGCCGTCAGGCGTCATGCCCGCCGACGAAGCGTGCCGACCAAGGTCGGCACCTACCAAAGCCGTGTGCTGCCAGGCGTCAAGCCCGCCGACGGAGCGTGCCGACCAAGGTCGGCACCTACCAAAGCCGTGTGCTACCAGGCGTCAAGCCCGCCGACGGAGCGTGCCGATCAAGGTCGGCACCACCAGCGCGCGGACCCAGCGGATTCAGATCAGCGCGCGCCGAACCAGAGCAGCAGGCTGAGCAGTGCGGCCAGCAGCAGCGCACTCACCAGCAGCCACGGCCAGCGCCGGACCCTGCGCGGCGCGGCCGGCAGCACCGGCGCCTGCTCGGCCTCGTGGCTGGCGTCGTCCTCGGCGGGCAGCGGCCGCCGGCGCGGATCGTGCGGCACTTCCAGCACGAACCGGTGCTGGCCATCGAACACGACCTGGTCGCCGGCCTGCAGCCAGCAGTGGCGCACGGCCACGCCGTTGACCCGGGTACCGTCGGCGCTGCCGAGGTCGCGCAGCAGCACGCGCTCGCCGTGCACTTCCACGCGGGCATGCTGTTCGGCGAAGGCCGGGTCATCGATGGCGATGTCGGCCTCGTTGCCGCGGCCGATCAGGCGGGCCCGCGACAGGGTGAAACTGCGGCCATGGTGCAGGCCGCCGACACCGCGCAGCAGTCGTTGCTGCTCGTCGCTTCCATCCTCGTTCTTCGGCGCAGGCGCCTGCAGCAGGCTCTCGACTTCGCCCTGCAGCACCATCTCCACGCCATCCACGTATACCGCATCGCCCGCGCGCAGCAGGGCCATCCGGCGCACCGGTCGACCATTGACGTGGATGCCGCGGATGCCATTGCCGACCTGCAGCCAGAGGCCGCGATCGTCCATGCAGAACTGGGCCAGCAGCAGGGCGCCGTGGCCGGCATCACCGAGCCGCACGCTGCCGTTGGCCTGGCGCACGATGCGCTGCACCCCGGGCCGCAGGGGCTGGTCGGGCTGTTGTTGCTGACTGAAGTGAACTAGCAGGTTCTGCACGCGGCGCAGCCTAGCAGGTTGGTCGCCAACGAAGAAGAACCCACGATGAGTGCTTGGCGCGGCGGCCCTTGATGCGCACAATGCTCGCCCTCTTTGATCATTCCCGCCCTGCGCCAGGAGCCTGCATGTCCACCATCGATGTCCGCCACGCCCACGCCCTGCCCGACGCACAGGCGCGCGCCGCGATCGAACAGGTCGCTGCCAAGCTGTCCGAGCGCTTCGGCCTGAAGTCGTCCTGGACCGCCGACGTCCTGAACTTCTCCGGCAGCGGTGTGGACGGTGCGATCGAACTGCAGCCGGGCGCCGTGCGCGTGACCGCCAAGCTCGGTTTCCTGCTGTCGGCGATGAAGGGCATGGTCGAAGGCGAGATCCAGCGCGTGCTGAAGGAAAAGCTGGGCTGAATCCTGGCGGCGGCCATCACGGCCGTGCAACGCCACCGCGCGCTACTCTCGGGGCAGGCCCAACTCCCACGGGAAGTGCGATGAACCACTACGAGAACGACGACCGCCGCAACGACGACGCCTCTTTCGGTGACCAGGCCGAGCGCTTCTCGCGCAAGCTCAGCGATTCGGCGCAACAGGTCTGGCTGGCCGGGCTGGGTGCGCTGGGGCGCGCGCAGGCCGAGGGCAGCCGCTTCTTCGACGGCCTGGTGAAGGAAGGCGAAGCCTGGGAAGCCCGCCGCCGTGAACGCAGCGGCGAACAGGGCCCGGGCTGGCGTGACAACGTCGAAACCTCACTGGACGAGGCCCGCGAGAAGGCCTCCGGCACCTGGAACAAGGTCGAGAAGGCCTTTGATGACCAGGTACAGGGCGTGCTCAAGCGCCTGCATGTACCCACTGCCGACGAGGTGACCGCGCTGGAAGCCCGCATCGATGCCCTGCACGCGCGCCTGGCCAGGCTGGAAAACCGGGCAGCTTCGGGTGCAGATGCCCCCGCCCCGGGCAGCCATCAATCGCCGGACAGCATTCCCTGAGCGCAATTGTTGCAATGCAATAAATTTTGATTGACAATCGCGAGCAACCCGCCAATCGCTTCGGCTGCCGTTTGTTCCCTCCCCTCACGGCTTCAGGATTGGCGGGTTTTTCGTGTCCGCCGTATACCGATCTGCGCGCTCCATCACGCTTCCTGTCAGGAACATCCTGACCCAGCCGGGCACCGCGACCTTTACACTGTCGCTCTCCGCTTTCGCCCCTTCCGCCCTACTCCTGCATGCTCCCCTGGATCCTGGCCCTGCTGTCGGCCCTGCTTACCTGTTCCCTGGCCGTTGTCTATCTGTGGTGGATCAAGCGGCGGCAGAAGGAGATGCAACTCGGCCTGCAGGCCCTGGCAGGCATGCACTGGCGCGAATTTTCGGTACTCGTCAAGCGCATGCTGCGCGAGCAGCGTGGCCTGCGCGAGCTGGTCGATCCGGCCGAAGATGCCCGCGAGCCGAGCAGCGACTTCCTGCTCAGCGATGGCCCCAATCAATGGCTGGTGTCGTGCAAGCACGGCCTGGCCTACCGCATCGGCACCGCCGCAGTGAACGAACTGGGTGCGGCCGCGCGCCTGGCCGGCGCCAAGGGTGGCGTACTGCTGACCGAAGGCCGTATCGAGCGCGACGGCCGTGGCGCCGCCGAGAAGCAGGCGGTTGAAGTGCTGGACGGGCCGCGCCTGTGGCCGTTGCTGCAGCCCTACCTCCCTGCCGATATCGAAGCGCGCGTGCGCGCCAGCGCCCGGCACGAAGCGCTGCGCCGCATTGCCATTGCCGCACTGGGTGCGGCCACGCTGGGGCTGCTTGTCGGCCTGGGTCTGCAGGGCCTGCATGTGGACGAGGCCGCGCCGGTTGCTGCGGCACCGGTGGTGGCGACGCCTTCGGCCGCGCCTTCAGCCGCACCCGCCCCGATCGAAGCAGTCCCTGCGGCCGCCCCCGCTCCCACGCCTGCCGTCGCCCCCGCGACCGACGCGCGCAGCAATCCCGACCCCGATGCCGCCACGCTGGAGCGCTTCCAGGCCGATCTGGCCCGTGCCCTGGCCGGCAAGCCCGGCATCGCCAGCGGGGTCTGGCTGACCCGGCAGACGCTGGCGATCAACCGCACCGGCGAGCTGGAAAAGGTCTGGCCGCAGGTCTGCGAGGAAGTGCTGCACTACCCCGCCCTGCGCAACGTGCGCATCCAGCTCAACGCCCGCCCCGGCGTGGATGAGCCGGTGCGCTGGCGGCAGTGCGCCACGTACTGATGGGGCTGCATCCACGCGTGGCGTGGATTTACTGAACCCCGATGCGCGACCCCTTGGTAGCAACTGTCTTGTCAGGGGCAGCCGAGGGCCACCTCGGCGTCCCGCTTACGGGCGTTTAGGATCACCAGCATTTTGCGCATGACCGCCACGAGCGCCACCTTGCTCGCTTTGCCTTTGGCCTTCAGGCCAGCGTAAAACGTGCGCAGTCTTGGCTCGTACCGGATGGCCGTCAGGGCCGCCATGTAAAGGGCTTCGCGTACCACC
>NZ_JCAFVO010000014.1:0-54338 GCF_059372445.1 Stenotrophomonas sp. YJH_SMC_127
CCGGCACTACCGATCGGCGCGACCGTCTCCACGAGGTCGCGCCGCTCCTGCATAATCGGGGCATGAGTGTCCTGCGCTTCGACAATGTCAGCAAACAGTACGCCGGTGGCCACGAGGCGCTGATCGATGTCAGCTTCGAGGTCGCGCCGGGCGAGATGCTGTTCGTCACCGGCCATTCCGGTGCGGGCAAGAGCACCCTGCTCAAGTTGATCCACCTCGACGAGCGGCCCAGCCGCGGCGCGGTGGTGTTCGACGAGCGCAACCTGCTGAAGGTGCGCGGCGGCGACGTGCCCCGCCACCGACGCGCGGTGGGCGCGGTCTACCAGGACCACCGGCTGCTGATGGACCGCTCGATCGCCGAGAACGTGGCGCTGCCGCTGATCCTGCGCGGCACCCGCCGTGGCGACATCAGCAAGCGCGTGCGCTCGGTGCTGGAGCGGATGGGCCTGGGCCATCGCGAGAAGGCGCTGCCCTCGCAGCTGTCGGCCGGCGAGCAGCAGCGCGTGGGCATCGCCCGCGCCATCGTCGGCGAGCCCAAGCTGCTGGTGGCCGATGAGCCGACCGGCAACCTCGACCCGACCCTGGCGGCGGAGATCATGGCCCTGTTCGCCGAGCTGCCCTCGCGCGGCACCAGCGTACTGGTGGTCAGCCACGACCTGCCGCTGCTGCGCCGCATGCGCAAGCGCGTGCTGATCCTCGACCATGGCCGGCTGGTGGATGACATCTCGCCGCAGGACCTGGCGGAGTAACCGATGGCGAAGAACGAAAACAGCGAAGCCGCCGCCCCCTCACGCGTGGGCGTCTGGTTCCAGCACCACGTGCACAGCGTGGTGTTCAGCCTGGGCCGCGCCTGCCGCAAGCCATGGGCGACCCTGCTGACGGTGATGGTCATGGCGCTGGCGCTGGCGCTGCCGCTGGGCCTGTCGATCGCGCTGGACAACCTCAAGCAGTTCGCCGGCAGCGTGCAGCAGTCGCGCGACATCAATGTGTTCCTGAAGGGCAACGTCGATGCACCCGGCGCGCTGCGCCTGGCCGGCCAGCTGCGCGACCGCGACGACGTGGCCGAAGTGAACGTGCGCACGCCCGAGCAGGGCCTGCAGGAACTGCGCGATGCCGGCCTGGGTGAGGCGATCGACGCACTCAACGACAATCCGCTGCCTTCGCTGCTGGTGATCACTCCCGGCCAGGGCAAGGACGACGCACGCCTGGCGCGCGCGCTGGAAAGCCTGCCGGAGGCCGATCTGGTGCAGCACGATGCGCTGTGGCGCCAGCGCCTGGATGCCTGGCTTGCCTTCGGTGCGCGGCTGGTGCAGGTGCTGTCGGTCCTGCTCGGCGCGGGTGCCGCGCTGGTGGTCGGCAACACGGTGCGCCTGGACATCCAGGCCCGCCGCGAAGAGATCGGCGTGCTGCAGCTGCTCGGCGCCAGCGATGGCTTCATCCGCCGCCCGTTCCTGTATCTGGGCGCGTGGTACGGCCTGGGCGCCGGCGCGGTGGCGCTGGCCCTGATCGGCGCTGCGGGTGCCGCCCTGCGCATGCCGCTGGCCGAACTCTCGCGCAGCTACGGCAGCCCGTTCGTACTGCACGGCCTGGACCTGCTGCACGGCGGCCTGGTCCTGCTCGGCACGCTGCTGCTGGGTTGGCTGGGCGCCTGGCTGGTCACCGGCCACTTCCTCCGCCAGACCCGCCCGACCGACACCTGAGACCGGCATGCAACCGCAAGCGCTGAAACACCTTGAAGGGCCCGCGACGCGGGTGATGGTGGTCGATGGCTCGAAGCTGGTGCGCAAGCTGATCGCCGACGTCCTGCAGCGTGACCTGCCGGGCGTGGAGGTGATCGGCTGCGACAGCATCGAGGACGCACAGCAGGCGCTGGCACAGGGGCCGGTGGACCTGGTGACGACCTCGCTGACCCTGCGCGATGGCGACGGCCTGGCGCTGGCGCGGATGGTGCGCGAAGCGGCCGGCCAGGCCTATGTGCCGGTGATCGTGGTCTCCGGCGATGCCCAGCAGCACCTGGAGCAGCGCCGCTTCACCGAGTACGTCACCGACTATTTCGACAAATCGCTCGGCCATGAAGCACTGGCGACCTTCATCCGCGGCTACGTGCAGCCGCAGACCATCCCCGGTGCCACCATCCTCTATATCGAGGACAGCCGCGTGGTGGCCGAGGCTACCAAGCGCATGCTGGAACGCCAGCAGTTGAACGTGCTGCACGTGGTCAGCGCCGAAGAAGCGTTCACCCTGCTCACCGCCGAGTCGCTGGGCCGCAGTCGCCACCGCATCGACCTGGTGCTGACCGACGTCACCCTGAAGGGCGAACTGAGCGGTCGCGACGTGGTGCAGCGCGTGCGCGTGGATTTCGGCTACGGCAAGCGCCGCCTGCCGGTGCTGGTGATGACCGGCGATGGCAACCCACACAACCAGACCGGGCTGCTGCAGTCCGGTGCCAACGACCTGGTGCTCAAGCCGATCGAAGAACGGCTGCTGGTCACCAAGGTGCTGTTCCAGCTGAGGCTGGCCCGATTGAACGATGGACCTCTGTTGCGATGATGGATGAAGTAGCCGACACCCCGACGATCCAGCTGGAACCGAGCTGGAAGCAGCATGTCGGCGATTACCTGTTGCAGCCGCAGATGCGCGAGCTGTCCAGCTTCCTGCGCCAGCGCAAGGCCAGTGGCGCGGCGGTGTTCCCGCCCGGCCCGCAGATCTTCGCCGCGTTCGACGCCACGCCGTTCGAGCAGGTGAAGGTGGTGATCCTCGGGCAGGACCCGTACCACGGTCGCGGCCAGGCACATGGCCTGAGTTTCTCGGTGCCGCCGGGCGTGCCGGTGCCGCCGTCGCTGCTGAACATCTACAAGGAGATCGAGAGCGATCTCGGTATCCCGCGTCCGGACCACGGCTGCCTGATTCCGTGGGCGCAGCGTGGCGTGCTGCTGCTCAATGCGGTGCTGACGGTGGAAGAGGGCAAGGCCGGTGCGCACCAGGGTCGTGGCTGGGAAGGCTTCACCGACCACGTGGTGGATGTGCTCAACCGCGAGCGCGAAGGGCTGGTGTTCATGCTCTGGGGCGCCTATGCGCAGCAGAAGGGCAAGGTGATCGACACCCGCCGCCATCGCGTGCTGAAGTCGCCGCATCCGTCGCCGCTTTCGGCCCATCGGGGCTTCCTCGGCTGTCGTCATTTCTCGATGGCCAACGAGTACCTGCAGCGCTGCGGCCAGGCCCCGATCGACTGGTCGCTGCCGCCGCGCTCGGCACTCTGAGGGCTGGCGGGCCGCTGGGCCTGAACACCGGGCAACGTTCCCGGGCCTGAATGGGCCTTCAGAACGGCCCGTTCAGCTCCGCTTGACCGGAATCGGCCGCTTTACGCCAGCTAATTGCTTGAATTCCAAGGGATTGTGAATCCCGAAAAGCATGCTCGCCACTGTCATCAAATCGCGCTACGGTAGGGCTCTGTTTGGGACCAGTGTTGCATCAATGGGATGCTGGAACTTTTTCCTCCTTTAGCAGTCCAAATCCCGGACTGCTAAGATGGGTGCCTATGAGCCAGAACACCTCTACTGCCCTTGTGGCAAACAATCTCCCGATTCCCAGTGCGCTCGGTTCGCTGGACGCCTACATCGGTGCCGTGCACCAGATCCCGGTGCTGTCGGTCGATGACGAACAGGACCTGGCCCGTCGCTTCCGCGACGGCAACGATCTGGACGCTGCCCGCGAGCTGGTGCATTCGCACCTGCGCTTCGTGGTGCACGTGGCCCGCGGCTACAACGGCTACGGCCTTGCCCTGGGCGACCTGATCCAGGAAGGCAACATCGGCCTGATGAAGGCGGTCAAGCGCTTCGACCCGGACATGGGCGTGCGCCTGGTCTCCTTCGCGGTGCACTGGATCCGTGCCGAGATGCACGAGTTCATCCTGAAGAACTGGCGCATCGTGAAGGTCGCTACCACCAAGGCGCAGCGCAAGCTGTTCTTCAACCTGCGCAAGTCGAAGACGCGCCTGGGCTGGATGAACGCGGCTGAGGTGAGCGCGGTGGCCAAGGACCTGAACGTTTCCGAGCGCGAGGTCATGGAAATGGAGTCGCGCCTGTCGGGTCGCGATATCGGGTTCGATGCGCCGACCGACGAGGACAACGAGCACGCGCCGCCGTCGCCGGCTGCGTTCCTGGTTGCCGATGACGAAGACCCGTCGATGGCCTACGAGCGCGAGGACAGCGAAGACAACCAGATGCAGCTGCTGCGCGAAGGCCTGGCGGAACTGGATGCTCGCTCGCGCGACATCATCCGCCGCCGCTGGCTGGACGCGGACAGCAAGGTGACGCTGCAGGAACTGGCCGACGAGTACGGCGTGTCGGCCGAGCGCATCCGCCAGGTTGAAGCGAACGCGCTGAAGAAGATGAAGGCGCTGTTCACCGCGTAAGCGGGAAGGCGTTGGAATGAAGAAAGGCCCGGCGGAGATGCCGGGCCTTTTTGTTTCTGGAGCGCATCCACGCATGGCGTGGATCAATCCTGGCGCCAGGGCGGCAGCTGCGCCGACCGGAGCATGCGCTGGACGCTGATTTTCACGCCGTACCACTCGGTGGCACGGTATGATCATGTCACGTGTCTTCCGCACTCGAAGCTTCAACCGCAGTACACGACGTTCTTCACTGACCGATAGAGCCTTGTGCCGCGCGGCGGTGGAAATGCGTCAAGGACGGATTGATGCAGATATAGGGGGCGGCCTTCTCAAAAAGCGGGTTGCGCTGCCGGGCCGCGGAAAGCGCGGTAGCGCCCGCGTTATTGTCGCAACTAAGGTGGGGCGCTACTGGTTCTTTCTCTTCTGCTACGAGAAGAACGCGCGCGCGACCATCAGTAGTGCGGAACGGGACGCCCTTCAGCTGTATGTGTCTGAGTTCTTGAGAATGAGCCCTGAACAGTTGGACAGGGCAGTTATCTGCGGAGAACTGCAGGAGATTTGCCATGACAAAGACGGTTGAACATGGACGTGCAAAGAGTGCGATCCTCGATGCGGTGCATGAAGGCGCGGCGGGCCTTTACGCCAGCGGCTTCATCGACAAGCGGCGCATGAGCATGTACGAGGCGCTTTGTCTGGGGCCTGTGCCCGAATACAGCAGCGCCCAGATCCGTGCACTTCGCACGTCGTTGGAACTTAGCCAGCCGGTGTTCGCAGGTGTGCTCAACACCAGCGTTTCGACGGTCCGTAGCTGGGAACAGGGCGGGAAGAAGCCGAGCGGGCCGTCGCTGAAGCTTTTGAACCTGATTGATCGGAAGGGTCTCGAAGCAGTCCTGTAAAGCAAAGGCCCGGCAATGCCGGGCCTTTGCTTTACCGTGGTATTCAATCCGCGCCATGCATGGAAGCGGGGGTGTGCCTCACCCCTCGCGTGCGATCGCGCGCCAACCAATGTCGTTGCGGTGGAACGCGTTGGCCCAGCTCACCTTGGCCACGCCGGCATAGGCATTGGCCTGCGCGTCGCGCACGCTGTCGCCCAGTGCGGCCACGCACAGCACGCGACCGCCCGCACTGACCACGTGGCCCTGCGCATCCAATGCCGTACCGGCATGGAACACCTTGGCACTGGCCGGCACGTCGTCCAGGCCGGAAATCACGTCACCGGTGATCGGCGCTTCCGGGTACGGCCTGGCCGCCAGCACCACGCCCAGCGACGGGCGCGCGTCCCACTGCGCTTCGACCTCATCCAGGCGGCCATCGATGGCCGCTTCCACCAGCTCGACCAGGTCCGACTGCAGGCGCAGCATCACTGGCTGGGTTTCCGGGTCGCCAAAGCGCACGTTGAATTCGATCACCTTCGGTGCGCCGCTGGCATCGATCATCAGGCCGGCGTAGAGGAAACCGGTGAACGGGATGCCGTCGGCGATCATGCCCTGCACGGTGGGGTTCACCACCTCGCGCATCACCCGTGCATGCACCTCCGGCGTCACCACCGGGGCCGGCGAATAGGCGCCCATGCCGCCGGTGTTCGGGCCGGTGTCGCCGTCGCCGACGCGCTTGTGGTCCTGCGAGGTGGCCATCGGCAGCGCATGCACGCCGTCCACCATCGAAATGAAGCTGGCTTCCTCACCGTCGAGGAATTCCTCGATGACCACGCGCGCACCGGCATCGCCAAACGCGTTGCCGGACAGCATGTCACGCACCGCGTCCTCGGCCTCGGTCAGGCTCATCGCCACGATCACGCCCTTGCCGGCGGCCAGGCCATCGGCCTTGACCACGATCGGTGCGCCCTTCTCGCGCACATACGCCAGCGCGGCGTCCACGTCGCTGTGCACGGCGTAGTACGCGGTGGGGATGTTGTGGCGCGCCAGGAAGTCCTTGGCGTAGGCCTTGCTGCCTTCCAGCTGCGCGGCGGCGGCGGTTGGCCCGAAGATGCGCAGGCCGGCGGCGCGGAAGCGGTCGACCACGCCGGCCACCAGCGGTACTTCCGGGCCGACCACGGTCAGCGCTACGCCTTCGGCCTGGGCCAACGCCAGCAGGCCGTCGATATCGGTCACCTTGACTGCCACGTTGCGGCACGTGTCTTCGCTGGCGGTACCGGCGTTGCCGGGCGCCACGATCACTTCGGTGACACGGGAGGACTGGGCCAGCTTCCATGCCAGGGCGTGTTCGCGGCCGCCAGAGCCGATGACGAGGATCTTCATGGGACAGGGTTCTCGGGTACGGAAGAGAAAAGCCGGGCAGCGCCCGGCTTCGTGATGCGGATCAGTGGCGGAAGTGGCGCACGCCGGTGAACACCATGGCCAGGCCATGTTCGTCGGCGGCGGCGATCACTTCGGCATCGCGCATCGAACCGCCCGGCTGGATGACCGCCTTGATGCCGGCGGCTGCAGCGGCATCGATGCCATCGCGGAACGGGAAGAACGCATCGGAAGCCATCACCGAACCCTCGACCACCAGGTTCGCATCGGCGGCCTTGATGCCGGCGATGCGGGCCGAGTACACGCGGCTCATCTGGCCGGCGCCCACGCCAATCGTGCGGTTGTCCTTGGCGTACACAATCGCGTTGGACTTCACGAACTTGGCCACCTTCCAGGCGAACAGCAGGTCGGTGAACTGCTTGTCGGTCGGCGCCAGCTTGCTGACCACCTTCAGTTCGTCGCGGGTCATGCCGCGGTTGTCCGAGGACTGCAGCAGCAGGCCCGAGCCGACGCGCTTGCTGTCGAAGTTGTTCAGGCCATCACCGTGCGGGATGCGCAGCACGCGCACGTTGGCCTTCTTCTGTGCGTATTCCAGCGCGGCCGGCTCGTAATCCGGGGCAATCAGCACCTCAACGAACTGGCGGTCGAGGATGACCTTTGCAGTGGCCGCATCCAGCGGCTTGTTGAAGGCAATGATGCCGCCGAAGGCGCTGGTCGGGTCGGTGGCGTAGGCCAGCTCGTAGGCATCGCCGTTGCCGGCGCCAACCGCCACGCCGCACGGATTGGCGTGCTTGACGATGACGCAGGCCGGCGCATCGAACTGGCGCACGCATTCCCACGCCGCATCGGCGTCGGCCAGGTTGTTGTAGCTCAGCTCCTTGCCCTGCAGCTGCTGGAAGGTCGCCAGCGTGCCCGGCACCGGGTACAGGTCGCGGTAGAACGCGCCGCTCTGGTGCGGGTTCTCGCCGTAGCGCAGGTCCATCACCTTCACGAAGGTGGAGTTCATCTGCGCCGGGTACTCGGCACGTGCCGGTACGGCGGCGTCGGTGGCGGTGACCGCCGACAGGTAGTTGCTGATCGCCGCGTCGTACTGGGCGACGCGGTTGAACGCGGCCACCGAGAACGCGAAGCGGGTGGCGGCCGACAGCTGGCCGTCGTTGGCCGCCAGCGAGGCCAGCAGTTCGGCGTACTGCGACGGGTCGGTGGCCACCGCCACGCGGGCGAAGTTCTTGGCCGCCGAACGCAGCATGGCCGGGCCGCCGATGTCGATGTTCTCCACCGCGTCGGCCAGGGTGCAGTCGGCCTTGGCGGTGACCGATTCGAACGGGTACAGGTTCAGCACCAGCAGGTCGATGGCACCGATGCCGTGCTCAGCCATCACCGCATCATCCAGGCCGGAACGGCCCAGCAGGCCGCCGTGCACCATCGGGTGCAGGGTCTTGACCCGGCCGTCCATCATTTCCGGGAAACCGGTGACGTCGGCCACGTCCTTCACGGCCAGGCCCGCATCGCGGATCGCCTTGGCGGTGCCGCCGGTGGACAGCAGCTCCACGCCGCGTGCCGCCAGCGCAGTGGCCAGCTCGACCAGACCGGTCTTGTCGGAAACGGAGAGGAGGGCCCGGCGGACGGGCAACAGATCAGCAGTCATGGGACAGAATCGGCAGCGGAGCGGGGCCGATATTGTAGGCGGTGGGGGCCGGTGGCGGGCGCCGGCGGGGAAAATCGACCCGCACCCATGGCCTGTGGCCGCCTTCAGCACAGCCTGGCCGGGGGCGGTCCGCAAGCAATTCGATGGGGCGCGCTGCTCCAATCGGGTAGGCTGTGCCGGAACTGCCAAGGATCAGCGGGTTCGGATCGTGTCGATCTATGCATTGAAAGGACGTTTTCAGGACCTGTTGCGTCCGGCCGTACGCGGTCTGTACCGCATGGGGATCACCGCCAATGCGGTGACCGTGACCGCGGCCGCGGTCTCGCCGCTGGTGGCTGCCGCCGTCTGGTGCTGCGCGCCGGCCCAGCCCCTGCTGTACCTGCTGCTGCCACTGTGGATGCTGCTGCGCATGGCGCTCAACGCCGTGGACGGCATGCTGGCCCGCGAGTTCGGCCAGCAGTCGCGGCTGGGCGCCTATCTGAATGAGCTGTGCGATGTGATCGCCGATGCGGCGCTGTACCTGAGCCTGCTCAGCGTGCCGGGCGTGCGCCCCGAGATGCTGTGGCTGCTGGCCTGGACCGCGGCCCTGAGCGAGTACGCCGGGGTGCTGGGGCTGATGGTCGGTGCCAGCCGCCGCTATGACGGCCCGATGGGCAAGAGCGATCGCGCGTTCGTGATCGGTGCGCTGGGCCTGCTGCTGGCGTTCGAGTGGGTTGGCGCGATGACGGTCACTGGCGTGGCCGCGGTCATGGCGGTGCTGTGCGTGCTGACGATGGTCAACCGCGTCCGTCGGGGACTGCGGGAAGCAGCGGTTTCGCCGAATTAATCAAGCAGATACAAGAAGACAATCAGGAGATTGCATGCGTCAGGCGCAGGAACGGGAATTCCACAGCTTCGACCAGGTACCGCTGTTCTACCGGTACTGGGCGGGCACCACCGCAACGCCGGCCACCAAGGCCATCGTGCTGCTGCACCGCGGCCATGAGCACTCCGGCCGGGTCACCCACCTGGTCGATGAGCTGGACCTGCCCGACACCGCCTTCTTCGCCTGGGACGCGCGCGGCAATGGCCGTTCGCCGGGCGCACGGGGCGATGCACCGGGCTTCCCGGCGCTGGTGCGTGATCTGGACAGTTTCATCGCCCACATCGGCGCCGAGCACGGCATTGCGGTGGAAGACATCGTGGTGATCGCGCAGAGCGTAGGGGCGGTGGTCGCCGCGACCTGGGTGCACGATTACGCGCCACGCCTGCGCGCGCTGGTCATGGCCTCGCCGGCGTTCAAGGTGAAGCTGTACGTGCCGTTCGCGCGGCCGGGCCTGGCCTTGATGCAGAAGCTGCGTGGCAACTTCTTCGTCAACAGCTACGTCAAGCCGCAGTGGCTGACCCACGATCCGGCGCGGGTGGAAAGCTATCGCACCGACCCGCTGATCACCCGGCCGATTTCGGTGCGCGTGCTGCTGGGCCTGTACGAGGCGGCCGACCGCATCGTGGCCGATGCGCAGGCAATCAGCGTACCGGTGCAGCTGCTGGTGTCCGGCTCGGATTTCGTCGTGCACCGTGGCCCGCAGGACCGCTTCTACGAGCGCCTGTCCAGCCCGATCAAGGAGCGTGTGCATCTGCCGGGCTTCTTCCACGACACGCTGGGCGAGCGCGATCGGGCACCGGCACTGGCGCGCATCCGCAGCTTCATCCAGGCGCGTTTTGCCGAGCCGCTGCGCGAGCTGTCACGGCGCGACGCGCACCGTCACGGGCCAACCTTCGAAGAATCCGAGATCCTGGCCTGGCCACCGGAGCGCAACAGCATGGCCGACCTGCGCTGGCGCGTGGTGCGTGGCGGCCTGCGCTTCGGCGGCACGCTGTCCGAAGGCATCGCGCTGGGCCTGCGGACCGGTTTCGATTCCGGTAGCACGCTGGACTACATCTACCGGAATGAGGCGCGCGGCAAGGGCCCATTGGGGCGGATGGTCGACCGCAACTACCTGGATGCGATCGGCTGGCGTGGCATCCGCGTGCGCGGCCAGCACCTGCAGGAACTGCTGCGCGACGCTGCCCAGCGCCTGCGCGGGCAGGGCACGCCGGTGCGTGTGCTGGACGTGGCCGCCGGCCATGGCCGGTATGTGCTGGAAGCGCTGGGCCAGGGCGAACAGCGCGCCGACCGTATCGTGCTGCGTGATTTCAGCGATCTGAACGTGACCCAGGGCCAAGCGTTGATCGAGCGCCTCGGTGCGGCCGACATCGCCCGCTTCGAGCAGGGCGATGCGTTCGATCCGGCGCAACTGGCCAAGGTCGATCCAGCACCGACACTGGCGGTGGTCTCGGGCCTGTACGAACTGTTCCCCGACAACGACGCCGTGCTGCGCTCGCTGCAGGGCATTGCCGCAACGGTGCCGGCGGGAGGCTACCTGGCTTACACCGGCCAGCCCTGGCACCCGCAGCTGGAATTCATTGCCCGTGCCTTGACCAGCCACCGCGGTGGCGCGGCGTGGGTGATGCGCCGCCGTACCCAGCAGGAGATGGACGAGCTGGTGCGCCTGGCCGGGTTCGAGAAGGTGGCGCAGCGCATCGACGACTTCGGCATCTTCACCGTATCGCTGGCGCGCCGGACCGCGTGATGGCGACGCTCGCCGCATCCCCACTGGCCGCAGAGGGGCGCCCCTGGCGGCGCGCCCTGTTGTGGCTGGCCCTGCTGGGTCCGTTCTTCTTCGCCAGTTATGGCTTCGCCAACTGGATGGCCGGCCGCCACGCCACCCTGCCGGTGATGGCGTTCGGCTGGGAGACCCGCATCCCGTTCGTGCCATGGACCATCGTGCCGTACTGGTCGATCGACCTGTTCTACGCGGTCTCGTTCTTCCTGTGCCGGCAACGGCTGGAGCTGGACCGGCACGCATTGCGGCTGTTGAGCGCACAGCTGATCGCCGTGAGCTGCTTCCTGCTGTGGCCGCTGCGCTTCAGCTTCGAGCGTCCGCAGATCGGCGGTGTGTTCGGCTGGCTGTTCGATGTGCTGCTGGGCTTCGACAAGCCGTTCAACCAGGCACCGTCGCTGCACATCGTGTTGCTGATCGTGCTGTGGGTGAAGTTCGCACAGTACCTGCACGGGGTGTGGCGCTGGGCGCTGCACGCGTGGGCGCTGTTGATCGGCATCTCGGTGCTCACCACGTTCCAGCATCACTTCATCGATATCCCGACCGGCCTGCTGGCCGGCTGGTTGTGCGTGTGGCTGTGGCCGGAGCAGGGCACGCCACCGCTGCGTGCATGGCGCACGGCACGTGATGCCAAGCGCTGGCGCCTGGCAGGGGTGTACCTGCTGGGGGCCGCTGTACTGCTGGTGCCGGTGGTGCTTCTGCGTGGCGCCGCGTTGTGGCTGCTGTGGCCGGTGGTGTCGCTGCTGCTGGTGGCGCTGGCCTATGCCGGGCTGGGTACCGCGGTGTTCCAGAAGCGCGCCGATGGCCGCCTGACCATGGCGGCACGCTGGCTGCTGGCGCCGTACCTGGGCGCAGCCTGGGTCAATTCGCGGCTGTGGACGCGGCGTGCGCCGCATCCGGTGCCGGTGATGGATGACGTGTGGCTGGGACGCATTCCCTGTGCTGCGTTGCCAACACCGCTGGTCGGCGTGGTCGATACCTGTGCTGAACTGTCCTGCCGCGCGCCGGGCGCGGCGTATGCCAGCGTGCCGATGCTGGACCTGGTGGTGCCCACGCCGGAACAGCTGCGCGAGGCGGCCGATGCCATCGAGCGTCTGCGCGTGCAGGGGCCGCTGCTGGTGTGCTGCGCGCTGGGCTATTCGCGCAGCGCCGCCAGCGTCGCCACCTGGCTGCTGCGCAGTGGTCGTGCCGCCGATGCGAACGCGGCAGTGGCGATCGTGCGGGCTGCACGCCCCGGCATCGTGCTGCACGCGGCGCATCTGCATGCCATCATTGCTGCGGCAGGAGCGCGCGCATGAGCACGGTTCCCGATCTGGTGACCATGCAGCTGCTGCTGCGCCAGGGGCGTTGGCCGGCGCTGCTGTCGCTGGGCCTGTTGCTGGTGGCACTGCTGCTGCTCGGCACCGAGCCGGGGCTGGCGATGATCGCTGCCGGCCTGTTGCTGCTCAGTGTTGCCGCGGGCATCGCACAGGCCTACCACGCGTGGCGGGTGGGGCTGGATGCCAGCCTGCTGCAGCTGCTGCGCGATGAAGGACTGGAGGGCGAAGCCGCCGCACGCCGCATCGATCAGCTGCTGCACGACAGTGGCCTGCGCCGCGCGTCGCCCGATGCGCCACTGCGTGGCTGGGATGCGCGCTGGTCCGGCATGCGCCGCCTGCTGCTGCGCCAGTACCTGCTGACCGCAGTGCAGTTCGCACTGCTGGTGCTGGCCGTGGTGTGGCCGCAGACGTGAATGGGAGTGACCGATGTTTGCCGAACTGATTGCCCGCGCCTGCAGTGGCGCGATCCATGTGGTGACCGGCGCACGCGCGCTGTGGATCGGTTGCGCGCCGTCCAGCGAGCGCCGCGTGTACTACGGCAACCACGCCAGCCATGGTGACTTCGTGCTGATCTGGTCATCGATGCCACCGGCACTGCGGCGCCAGGTGCGCCCGGTGGCCGCGGCCGAGTACTGGCAGCGTGATGGCCTGCGTCGCTACCTGATCGATGCGGTGTTCAACGGTGTTCTGGTCGAGCGCGAGGCCGGCCATCGCCAGCAGGACCCGTTGCAGGTACTGCGCGATGCGGTGGACGAAGACTGCTCGCTGATCCTGTTCCCGGAAGGCACGCGCAATATCGGCGATGAACCGCTGTTGCCGTTCAAGAGCGGCATCTACCACCTGGCGCGGCAACGGCCGGAGCTGGAGTTCGTGCCGGTATGGATCGACAACCTGAAGCGGGTGATGCCGAAGGGGCGGTTCCTGCCGTTGCCGCTGCTGTGCACGGCCACCTTCGGCACGCCGCTGCGGCTGCAGGCCGACGAGGACAAGGCCGCATTCCTGGCCCGCAGCCGGCAGGCGCTGCTGGACCTGGCGCCGAATGGGGGTCGTGCATGAGTTTCGTGCTGGATGTATCTGGCGATCTGGCAACGCAGAGTGTCGGCCAGCAGACCGGCCTGCTGTTTGCCGGCGTCGGCGCGGTGCTGGTGCTGGCCACGCTGGTGGCCGAGACCCTGCGCTGGCGCCAGCGCGGTCAGCCCAGCGCGGTGATCGCCAACCTGGTGTCGCGTATCCGTGCATGGTGGGTGATGGCGATCGTGGTCGGGCTGGCGCTGTTCTTCGGCCGTGCCGGGGTGATCGTGCTGTTCGCGATCATTTCGTTGTTCGCGCTGCGCGAGTTCATCACCCTGGCGCCGACCCGTTCAGGCGACTACTACGCGCTGCTGGCTGCGTTCTACATCGTGCTGCCGTGGCAGTACTACCTGGTGTGGATCGACTGGTACGGCATGTACACGCTGCTGATCCCGGTCTATGCGTTCCTGTTCCTGCCGATCCTGTCGACCATCGGTGGCGATACCACGCACTACCTGGAGCGCACCGCGAAGGTGCAGTGGGGGTTGATGATCTGCGTGTTCTGCATCTCGCACGTGCCGCTGCTGCTGAACCTGCACGTGCCCGGTCATGACCCCTCGCGCAACGTGCTGCTGTTCGCCTTCCTGGTGATCGTGGTGCAGTCCTCGGACGTGTTGCAGTACATCTGGGGCAAGCTGCTGGGCCGGCACCTGATCGCGCCGAAGCTGTCGCCGTCGAAGACGGTGGAGGGCTTCGTGGGTGGCGTGCTGAGCGCCAGCGCGCTTGGGGCGGCGCTGTGGTGGATCACCCCGTTCACGCCGCTGCAGGCGTTCGGCCTGTCGCTGCTGATCAACCTGATGGGATTCTGGGGCGGCCTGGTGATGTCGGCGATCAAGCGCGACCGTGGGATCAAGGACTGGGGCCACATGATCGAGGGCCATGGCGGCATGCTCGACCGGCTCGATTCGGTGTGCTTCGCCGCGCCGGTGTTCTTCCATGTGGTGCGGTACTACTGGAAGGCGGGCGGCGGCGGGTGATCCCGCCGGGGCTGCATCCACGCATGGCGTGGATCTACCGGTAGTGCCGGCCGCTGGCCGGCAACTGCGACATCCTGCCATCGTTCATGGGGTTGCCGGCGAGCGGCCGGCACTACCCGCGCGCGCTCAGGCGCTGATGCCGTATTCCTTCAGTTTCTTGCGCAGGGTGGCGCGGTGGATGCCCAGCATCGCGGCGGCGCGGCTCTGGTTGCCTTCGCAGTGGTTGAGCACTTCCACGAACAGCGGGATTTCCATCTCGCGCAGCACGATCTCGTAGACATCGTCCGCGTCGCAGCCATCAAGATCACGCAGGTAGCGGCGCACGGACTGGGCGACGTGTTCACGCAGCGGTGGCCGGGGAGCGCCACGACTGTTGTCAGGACGAGAGAGGACAGCGTTCAAGGGGGTTCCCGATTCGGTTGGCCCGTGCGCGCGGAGCGCGCGGCCGGACGAGGTGGTGGCGGCCAGTCTAGCGCGAGCGTGCCCGACCTGCCACGGCTGGTCGCCTCTACCCTGGTCAGAGGAAGTCGAAGGTGAATGCGTCGGTGGACGCGGCGGGCTCCTGCACGCGGAACGCGATGCGCGCACTCTGGCCCGGTTCCAGCACGGTCGTGGCCGGGCTTTCGCCGAGGTATTGCGCGGGCGTGAACACGCCGCTGCCGATCACCCGGCCATCGGCATCGGATAGTGACAGGCGCAGGTCCGGCCAGGCCTGTGCCCAGCGCGCATCGTTGCGGATGCTGGCCTGCACCTGCAGCACACCGGCCTGGCCGGGCAGGGGGCGGATCTCGCGGCTGGTCATGGTGAACGCGGTCGGCTCGTGCCAGGCCGGCAGGTTGCAGCGCAGCACGCCGCACAGTGCGCCCAGCCAGGTGCGGTTGCCGGCGTCGGCGGCCAGGCGCGCACGATCGGCCAGCACGCTCTGCAGTACCAGCAGCAGTGCCAGCCCGGCGACCAGCACCCAGTGCCAGCGCGGCGTCGGCAGCGCGCGCGGCCGCGAAGTGCCCAGGAAGCTCGGCGCATCGCCGGCCACCGCCTGCGCGGCCGGGACGGCAAGGACGGGTTCGATCACGGTCGCTTCGTCGAGGATGACGGTGTCATCGAGCTGTCGCGTCTCCGCCATCGGCGGCAGCGCCGCGTCGAGCGGGTCGCCGGACTTCGCGGCAGGGATGTCATGCGCCGACGGGTCGGGCGTGCGCGCGTCGGTCGCAGGTGCGGCCTCGCCTTCCGACGCGGGGCGCAGGAAGGTGGCCAAAGGGCGGCGCGGCGGGTTCGGCTCGGACATGCTCAGGGCGCGGGCTCGGATCCAGCGGTCATTCAATCACGATCAGGCGCGGCGCGTGCCGGTGATGCGCATCCAGTCGCCATCCTGGATGGCCTGCAGATCGTCGAACCACGCGGCATAACGCTGCAGCAGTTCGCCTTCCTGGCCCTGCAGGATGCCCGACAGGGCGATGCGACCGCCGGCGGCGACGCGTGCGGCCAGCAGCTCGGCCAGCGCATCCAGTGCCGAGGCAAGGATGTTGGCGACCACGATCGGGTAGGTGGTGACCGGTTCGTCCTGCGGCAGGTACACCTGCATGCGGGCCTGCTCGCCATTGCGCTCGGCATTGTCGGCGGTGGCGACCAGCGCCTGCGGGTCGTTGTCCACGCCGATCGCTTCGGCGGCGCCCAGCTTCAGCGCGGCCAGCGCGAGGATGCCCGAGCCGCAGCCGAAGTCGAGCACGCGCTGGCCCTGCAGCTGGCCGTCCACGGCCAGCTGGTCCAGCCAGCGCAGGCACAGGGCAGTGGTCGGGTGGGTGCCCGAGCCGAAGGCCAGGCCCGGGTCCAGCCGCACCACGGCGGCATCGGCGGCCTGTGCAGCCTCCGGCAGTTCATGGTTCCACGGCACGATCCAGGTGCGGCTGCCGAAATCCATCGGCTGGAACTGGTCCAGCCATGCGCGCTCCCAGTCTTCGTCTTCGACCGCGCGGAAGCTGCCATTGCTCCAGTCCAGTTCCGGGTCGAAGGATTCCAGGGCGGCCAGCAGCAGCAGCGCATTGCTGTCGGCGGGGAACAGCGCGCTCAGCACCAGGGTGTCCCACAGCGGCGTTTCCCCCACGCCGGGTTCGAGGATGGCCTGTTCGTTGCTGGTGTCGGCTTCGGCATCAAGCAGGGTCACGGCCAGTGCGCCGACGTCCTCCAGCGCATTTTCATAGCGGGGCTGGGTGGCTTCGGTGCAGCGCAGGGTCAGTTCCAGGAACGGCATGGCGGTGGGGACAGTCGCGGGAAAGGGGGCAATGCTAGACCATCGGGGCGTCTCCGTATTGCCTGAGATGCCGCTCTGAGATGAATGGGGGCAGTTCAGACAGGCCTGCCGGGCCTTGCTAAACTCGGCGCTTTCCTGTGTGCCGTGAACGCTCACCACCGCCGATGGCCTTCGCTCCGACCCTGAAAACCTGGTTGCTCGTGCTGCCGGCGGTGGCCGTGCTGGGCGTGGCCGGGTATCGGGCCAGCGGCCATGCCGCGGGCGTGGCGTCGACGTCGGCGTCGCCGGACCTGCCGCTGGCCATGGCCAGCCGTGACGGCGGAGCGCCGCTGCCGGTGGTGCCGGAAGCCCTGGCGCGGCGGCTGGCGGCTTTCGAGCGCGGCAACACGCTGCCGTCGGGCCTGCCGCTGGACCTGCGCGCCGACATCGAAGACGCCAGCGACCTGTATGCCTACGCCCAGCGCCTGCGCGCACAGGCCGACAACGGCAATCACGAGGCGCGCTGGATGCTCAGCCGCGTCTATGACTATTGCGCGCAGTACGCACTCGATCCGGGTGGCTACCGCCTGGACAACAACGTACTGAGCGGGTTGGGCCTGACTGCGGCGCCGGCGATGATCGAGGCACGCGAGCGCGTGGCACAGCGGTGTGGCGGTTTCGTGCCGGGCGACAAGCTGGGCGCGGCGCTGGTGCTGGCCGAACGCCGCAAGGCGGCCGCGCAGGGCAACCTGGCCGCGGAAGCGTCGCTGTTCGCCGAGGGCGAGCCCTTGCATGACAGTGCCGAGTACCGCCGCGACCTGGTCGAGCGCGTGCGCACCTCGCGCGACCCCGAGGCCTACATGGCCATCGCGCCAGGCATGGGCGTGCGTGCGGCCGGTGACCGCGCGCTTGACGGGCTGGTGGCGGGCGAGCAGCTCAGTGAACTTGCATGGCGGCTTGCGGCCTGTGAACTCGGCCTGGCCTGTGGAGCGGACAGCGTGCTGGTCAACAATTTTTGTGCGAACGGAGGGATCTGTTCGCAGGATGGAGCGCAGGATTTCCGGGATTTCGTGTATGACGCTGCGGTATCGCGGCAAGGTGCTGGGAAAATGAAGGAATGGATCAAGCGATTGGTTGGAAAGAGGGACGGGCGATGAATTACCGTCGATTCCTGCATGGGGCCAAGTTCTGGTTCTGGGTGGCGCTGTTCGTGGCCTACTCGGCTGGGGCGGTTGGCCTGCTGATGATCGATACCTACGAGGACCGCTACCGGCATCTGTCGAAGGTGGAGCTGACCACGGTGAAGGCGCAGGAAGACGTGCGCCGCGCCGGTGCCAGCCAGGTCGCTGCGGTCTACCGCGCGCAGAGTGGCATGCCATTCGCTTCACTGCCGGCCGGCAGCACCTTCCAGGTGGTGTGGCCCGATGGTTCGACCGAAACCATGGTGATCGTCGATCCGACCTCGCCCAATGGCGTGCGGCCGCTGGCCCATTCGCAGATTCCGGCCGACGTGGCCGACAAGCGCTGACGTGCTCGCTGTGGAGCCGAGCCCATGCTCGGCTGTGCTTGGCGGCAAGCCGAGCATGGGCCCGGCTCTACATGAACAGAAAAGGGCGGGGAGATCCCCGCCCTTTTCATGTCCAGCACCTGGCGCCGATCAGGTCAATGCGATCGGCTTGTTCTTGCGCTCGGCCAGGCGCTTTTCCAGGTAGTGGATGTTCTGGCCACCGGCCTGGAAGCCCTTGTCACGCATGATCCGCTGCTGCAGGGCGATGTTGGTCTTGATGCCATCGACCACCATTTCGCTCAGTGCCACCCGCATGCGGGCAATGGCGGTTTCGCGGTCCGGGCCGTGCACGATCAGCTTGCCGATCATCGAGTCGTAGTTCGACGGCACGCGGTAGCCACTGTAGATGTGGGTGTCCACGCGCACGCCGGGGCCACCCGGCGGATGGAAGCCGGTGATGGTGCCCGGGCTCGGCACGAAGGTTTCGGCATCTTCAGCGTTGATGCGGCACTCGATGGCATGGCCGGTCAGCACCACGTCGCTCTGCTTGATCGACAGCTTCTGGCCGGCGGCGATCTTCAGCTGCTCGGCCACCAGGTCGATGCCGGTGACCATTTCGGTGACCGGATGCTCCACCTGGATGCGGGTGTTCATTTCGATGAAGTAGAAGCGGCCGTCCTCGTACAGGAACTCGAACGTGCCCGCGCCGCGGTAGCCGATGCGGATGCAGGCTTCCACGCAGACCTTGCCGATCTGCTCGCGCTGCTCGGCGGTGATGCCCGGCGCCGGTGCCTCTTCCACCACCTTCTGGTGGCGGCGCTGCATCGAGCAGTCGCGCTCACCGAGGTGGATGGCGTTGCCCTGTCCGTCGGCCAGCACCTGGATTTCCACGTGGCGCGGATTCTCCAGGAACTTCTCCATGTAGACCTCGCCATTGCCGAACGCGGCCTTGGCCTCGCTCTTGGTGGTTTCGATCGAGGTCTTCAGCGACGCTTCGGCGTGCACCACGCGCATGCCGCGACCACCGCCACCGCCGGCCGCCTTGATGATGACCGGGTAACCGATCTCGCGGGCGATCTTGGTGTTGGCGACGATGTCCTCGCCGAGCGGGCCGCCCGAGCCGGGCACGCACGGTACGCCCGCGGCCTTCATCGCGCGGATGGCTTCGACCTTGTCACCCATCATGCGGATGGTGTCGGCCTTGGGGCCGATGAAGATGAAGCCGGATTCTTCCACGCGTTCGGCGAAGTCGGCGTTCTCCGACAGGAAGCCGTAGCCCGGGTGGATGGCCTGGGCATCGGTGACTTCCGCCGCCGCGATCAGGGCCGGGATGTTGAGGTAGCTCTGCGGCGACGGCGCCGGACCGATGCAGACCGACTCGTCGGCCATGGCCACGTGCTTGAGGTTGCGGTCGACCGTGGAGTGCACGGCCACCGTGCGGATGCCGAGGGTATGGCACGCGCGCAGGATGCGCAGCGCGATCTCCCCTCGGTTGGCGATGACGACTTTGTCGAGCATGGCGCGCCCCTCAGCCGATCACGAACAGCGGCTGGTCGAATTCCACCGGCTGGCCGTTCTCGCCGAGGATGGCAACGATGGTGCCGGAGGTGTCGGCTTCGATCGGGTTGAACATCTTCATCGCTTCGATGATGGCCAGGGTTTCGCCTTCCTTGACCTGCTGGCCCACGGTGACGAAGGCCGGCTTGTCCGGGGCGGACGATGCGTAGAAGGTGCCGACCATCGGCGAGCGCAGCACGTGGCCTTCCGGCAGTGCCGGGCCCGGCTTGGCGCTGCCGCCGGTGGAGGCTTCGGTCGGCGACTGCATCGGCATCGCCTGCGGCGCCGGGGCGGCCGGAGCGGCATACACCGGCGCGGCGACCGGGGCGGCATAGCCGGCTACCGGGGCGCGCGACAGGCGCACCGACTCTTCGCCTTCCTTGATTTCGATTTCAGCCAGGTTCGACTCTTCCAGCAGGTCGATCAGCTTCTTGATTTTGCGGAGATCCATGGTGGCCTCTTTGCTCGTGATGTCAGTGTGGTGGAGAGTGCGGTTGCACTCGGTTCAAAGCAGTTCGTAGAACTCGCGCAGCTGCCGCGTACGGTCGCGCGTCTGGGTGATCAGGCATTGCATCTTCGCGGGGTTGCGCGAGGTGCCGTCTGCATTGAAGGCATACACCGCCTCGCAATCTGCATCGCGCAAGGTGATCCAGATGCGCTGGGCCTTCACCAGCTGCTGTTCGGCCGCCGCGCAGCGGCTGCAGCTGCCATCGGTTGCCTGCGCCTTCAGTTCGCCACGCGCCTGCGCGTAGACGGCGTTCAATGCGCTGTCGGCATCATCCAGGCGATCGGAATCGCACATGTCGCGCTCGTAGCCGCCGCTTGCCTGTGCGCAGTCGATGCCCGCGGCCGCGCGCTCGGCAGCGACACTGGCGCCGCACAGACCGGCCCACAGCAGGATGCCGGCAAGCACACGCGGCGGCATCTTCACGCGTTGGCCGCCTGCACGCGCAGCAGCGCCGCGTCCATCGCGTAGCGGTAGCTGTCGGCACCGAAACCGCATACCACGCCCACTGCCTTGTCACTGAAGTAGCTGTGCTGGCGGAACGGCTCACGGGTATGCGGGTTGGACAGGTGGATCTCGATGAACGGCACCGCCACCGCCGCCAGCGCATCGCGCAGGGCGACCGAGGTGTGGGTGAAGGCGGCGGGGTTGATCAGGATGAAAGCGGTTCCGTCGCTGCGCGCAGCCTGCACGCGGTCTACCAGCACATGCTCGGCGTTGGACTGCAGGCGTTCCACGGTGTGTCCGGCGGCCGATGCCTGGGCAGCCAGGGCCTGGTCGATGTCGGCCAGCGTGGTGTGGCCGTAGACCTCCGGCTCGCGGGTGCCGAGCAGGTTGAGGTTGGGGCCGTGCAGGACCAGCAGCTTCGCCATGGGATCCGGAAGACGGGAAAGGGCGGCAGTCTGGCGGAACCGGCGGATGCTGTCCAGTTCGGCGAAGTTTGCAGCGTTTCAATCGTATGTTTGAAATCTGCCGGAGCGCTTGCGCCCGTATGGCGGGCGCTGGATCAAGGCGCGCTGAACGTGGTGCTGGACGGGGATGCGTGCACGTAGGCCGACGATGCCGGCATCCACGCCACGCGGGGAGACGGGGTTCGGTGGGCAGCACACTGCGCCTCCACATGGAGCTGTCCGGCACCCGGCCGCTCAGATCTCCAGCGGCACCGTCGGCACCACGTTCGGGAACACCTCTTCCAGCGGTTCCGGCTGCCCGGGCTTCGGCGCCGGCCAGTTGTAGGCATTGACCGGCTGCGCGCGGTTCACCCACAACGCGTAATGCAGATGGTCAGCGCGGCCATCGCCGGTATTGGGGTGGATCAGGATGGTCAGGCCCAGGCTGTTGAGCTGCAGCCAGGGCACCAGCACCGGCAGCAGGTCGTTGGTGAAGCCGAAATAGAACGACGGGGTGACGTGCGGCCCGCGTGGCTCAAGGTTCCAGTTGCCCAGCTCCACAGGGAAGCGCTCGGCGGCCCAGCGCCGCAGCAGCGCGGCCTTCTCGAAGCTGTCCTCGTCGAAGTAGATGTGGGCGTGGTAGCTCTTGATGGCGGTGTAGGCACGTGGCCGGGTGGGCAGCGTGGCCTCGCCGGGGCGCACGCTGGCCGGCCGCGGGGTAGGCTCGCTGGCCGTGGCCTGGCCCCAAGGGCTGCGGCCCTCGGGCGCCGGCGGAACGATGGCGCGGAAGCCGGGTCGCCCGGGTTCGGTGGTGTTCACGGCGTTGTCGCTGCGCGCGGCTGCGGTGGCAGCCGACGCGCTGGCCAAGCCGCCAGCGGCCAGCCCGGCCGACGCGATCAGGCGACGGCGCGCGGGTGAAAGCAGGTCGGCCCAATGGGCGTCATCGTCGCCGGCATCGATCAGGGTCTGCGGGTCCGGGTGCATCTGGGGCTCCGTGGGGCACTGTGTGGCAGGCAAGCACGCTCGGGCAGCGTGCACGGTGGTGTCCAATAAGCAGCCGGCATCACCTCATGCACGCTGGCCCACGCCGTGATTGAGTGCCGCCGCAGCGTGGGCTAGGGTGCAGGTCCGCCGCCCGGGAACCCGCCATGACCCCGCTTGATGCCGACACCCAGCGCAAGCGCGCGCGTTTCCGCCAGCTGCATGCGCGAGGTTGTTTCGTGCTGCCCAATCCGTGGGACGTGGGCAGCGCCCGCTACCTGCAGCGGCAGGGCTTCCAGGCACTGGCCACGACCAGTGCCGGCTGCGCCTGGAGTGAAGGGCGGCCGGATGGGGCGGTTTCGCTGCAGGCCACACTGGAACATCTGCGGCTGATGGCGGCCGCGACACCGCTGCCGTTGAACGCCGATTTCGGTGATGGCTTCGGCGCCACGCCACAGGCAGTGGGCGAGGCGGTGGCGGCGGCCATCGACACCGGTATCGCGGCGCTGTCGATCGAGGACGCCAGCGGCGTGGCCGATGCGCCGCTGCGGCCGATCGGGCAGGCGGTCGAGCGACTGTGTGCGGCACGTGCGGCCATCGACCGCGCGGGGGGCGATGTGCTGCTGGTCGCGCGGGCCGAGAATTTCTTCGTTGGCGTGCCGGATCTGCAGGACACCCTGCAGCGCCTGCGCGCCTATGCCGAGGCCGGCGCCGATGTGCTGTATGCACCGGGCATCAGCACGCCCGAACAGATCAGCGCGGTGGTTGCCGCTGCAGGGGCGAAGCCGGTGAACCTGCTGGTGGGTGGACCGACACCGCTGAGCCTGCAGGACATCGCGGCACTCGGCGTGCGACGGGTCAGCCTGGGCGGTGCGCTGGCGCGAGCTGCGTGGGGTGGGCTGCTGCAGGCCATCGAGCCGATCTTGCAGGACGGCCACTTCGATGGCCTGCAGCAGGCGGCTTCGGGCGCGGCGTTGAACGCGCTGTTCCGCTGACACACGCCCAGGCCTGCAATGGATCCAGCCCGGGCGTGGATGGACGCGCACCTGCGACTACAGCGCTTCCATCCCACCCCTGGGCAGCGTCACGCCCGGCTCCAGCGCCGGCAGCAGTTGCCGCAGCAGTGCCGGGTTGTCCAGCATCGCCGCGCCGTCCAGATAGCGCCATTGCGTTGTACCGACGCGTCGCACAGCAACCATGAATGACGTGCTGCGCATCGGCGCTTCGCGCACGCGCAGCAGTGACTGGCGCGGTACGAAGCAGACTTCCTCGTCACCGGCCGCATAGGTGCGGCCCGGCACGCCTGCCTCGTCGCTGATGATGGTGACGCCGGCCCTGCGCAGCGCCTTCACGGTGTCGCGGGTCGCCCGCGCATAGGCCTCGTCGCCACCGGCCAGCTGCTTCAGGCTGGGATGGGTACGCGCGATGATCAGCTCGGTATCGCCACGGGCGAAGGCGCCCATCATCGCCTGCACCTCCTTGCGCAATGCGGCCGAGTCTTCCGGACTGAGTTCACCGGCCAGCGCGGGCGCAACGTCCATTGCCATCGGCAGGGCCAGCAGAAGGGCAAGCAGATACCGGTGCATCGTCGGGCAGCTCAGTGGGAACCGCCGCACTATACGGTGGATGCGGAAACAGCGTCCCACGCATGGCGCTGGTATCCCGGGCGACACTACTTACTATTGGTAGTTAGTGAACTCCGGACATGCCCCATGCACACCCTCATCGTTACCGCCCACCCTGAACCCGGCGCGTTGACCCATGCCATCGCCAGGCGCATCGGCGAAGCCATCACCGCGTCGGATGCCGCCAACAGCGTGACCCACGCCGATCTGATGGCTGAAGGCTTCGATCCGCGCTTCAACATGCAGGACCAGGCGCTGTTCCGTGGCACCGGCGCAACTCCGGCTGACGTCGCCGCCGAGCAGGCGCGGCTGCAGGCTGCCGACACGCTGGTACTGGTCTATCCCCTGTACTGGTGGTCCTTCCCCGCGCTGCTGAAGGGCTGGATCGATCGTGTGTTCACTCAGGGCTGGGCCTACCAGGACGGCGCCGATGGCAAGGTGCAGAAAAAGCTGCAGCGGTTGGGCGTGCATCTGGTCGGCATCGGCGGGGCTGGCGCGGACATGATCGAACGGCGCGGCTACGGTGCGGCGATGAAGACCCAGATCGACATGGGCATCTTCGACTACTGCGGCGCGCGCGTGCTGTCGTCCGACCTGCTGCTGGACGCCGATTCCGGTGCAGCCGAAGCGCATCTGCAGACCGCGCTGGCGATCGGCCGTAAAATCGGTGCTCCGATGCGCTGACCGCCGTGCTCCACCGATGCCTGCCAACGCCGCTCCCACGCGCCGCCGATTGACCCGCGAGCAACGCGCCCGCCAGTTGCTGGACGTGGCCTGGGCGCTGGTCGGCGACGAAGGCACCGACGCATTGACGCTGGGGCGGCTGGCCGAGGCGGCCGGTGTGACCAAACCGGTGGCCTATGATCACTTCGTGACCCGCAACGGGCTGCTGGCCGCGCTCTACGATGACTATGACGGGCGGCAGACGGTGGTCTTCCACGAGCGTATCGGCCGTGCCGGGGCGCAGCTGGCCGATCGTGCGGCGGCCATCGCCTCCGGCTACATCGACTGCGTCCTCAGCCAGGGCAGTGAAGTGCAGGGCATCCTCGCTGCGCTGGTGGGCGCGCCGGAACTCCATGAAGTGCGTCGGCGCTACCAGCAGGACTTCATCGACAACTGCGACACCTGGCTGGGCCCGTTTGCGGCCGATGGCACGGTCCCCCTGGCCGGACGCTGGGCGATTCTCGGTGCGGCCGAAGCCCTGTCCGAAGCCGTGGCGGCAGGCGCGCTGGACAAGGCCGGCGCCGAGGCCGAGCTGCAGCGCTTGATCGTGGCGACGGTCAAGCGACGCTAATCCGCTCAGGCGTCGGCGGTGGTGTCGGCCAGCGCCGCAAACCCGGCGGCCAGCCGCTCGCGCACAAGGGCATCGCGTGCGTCGCGGCTTTCAGCGCCCAGCACCACGGTGATCAGGCGTACCGGCAGGTTCCGCCCGGGCACAGCCCGGCAGGCAGTGGCGGCCAGGCAGAAGCCTGCGGCCTGGGTGTAACCGGTCTTCAATCCATCCACGCCGTCTTCGCCAAGCAGTGCGTTCTGGTTGCTGCGGCTGAAGCGGCCATGCGCGAACGTGCGCTGCGCGGTGATTGCCAGGATCTGCGGATGGTCATTCAGCAGGCAGGCGGCGAGTACCGCCATGTCGCGCGCGCTGGAGGCATGGTGCGGGGTGGTGATGCCGGACACGCTGGCGAACCGCGTGCTGCGCAGGCCAAGCTGGCGCGCGTGCCAGTTCATGCGGCCCAGGAACGCAGGCTGTGATCCGTCCAGATGGCGTGCGATGGCCAGCGCCGCATCATTGCCGGAGACGATCATCAACCCTTCCAGCAGGCGCGCCAGCGTGACCGTTTCGCCGGGCACCAGGCCCATGCGTGTTTCATCATCGGCTACGGCATGCACATCCTCGGCGGCGATGGTGACCGCCTGGTCCCACGTGCCACCGTTCTCTTCGACGCATCCGTAAGCGGCGTAGGCGGTCATCAGCTTGGTCAGCGAGGCCGGTTGCCGCGCGATGTCCGCGTTGTGCTGGTGGACCACCGCGAAGGTTGCCGCTTCCAGGGTGATAGACGAGACCGGCAGGTGGGCAGGCGCAGGAGCAGGCATGGTGGCGGTGATGACAGCGGCAGCCAGCAAGGATAGTCCGAAGCGGCTGCATGAAGCCGTACTGCCAAAGCCCTGCGGCGCCCACCGCAACGCCCGGTTGCGCCCGGGCTGCAGTGGAGGCAGCCTGCGCACATGCAGTCGCATATCCGCATCGACGGTCGTGTCTTCGCCTACGTCTTCCCCTGTGCGTGGGAGGACTACGCGAAGATCGGCTTTTCACGCGATCCGCTCGGGCGCATCAGCGCATTGCACCGGCGCTGGTTCGAGTTCTTCGACCTTGATGCCGGTACGCTGGTGGAAGCGGAGAGCGAGCGCGATGCGCGTGATCTGGAGCTGCAGCTGCGTTCGCCGTTCAAGGCGCACCGCGCGCCGGCGCCGATGACGGTCCAGGACAAGGCCGGAGGTCGCACCGAATGGGTGCGTGGTGCCAACCAGGCGTTGTCGCTCGCGGTTGATGCGTTGGGCGCACAGGGCTATCGCTGTTTCCAGCTCAAGGCTTGGCTGCAGGCCGCCCAGCGCCTGCGCATGGACCGGCTGCACGACTGGGCGGCGGTGCAGCTTCCGGAAGAGGATGGCCTGCGCATGCCCGGTGGCCCCGGCGAGCGCGTGCTGCGTGACACCCTCGACGGTTGCCGGGCGCTGGATATCGACCCAATGCCATGGCTGCCTGAACACGTCCAGCGTTGGTATGCAGGTTGAGCCGTGTTCAACGGCCACGCGGTTGCTGAACCGGCGCGGCCGGTTGCGGCGCACCCGTGGGGGAGCCGGTGGACGGGCAGGCCAGCTGCCGGGCCAGTTCGGCGTTGGCCACGTGGCCCTGCAGGAACAACAGGCTGCCGTAGATGTTCATGAGCGTCCCTCCACTTGAGTGGATTGCACGATACGGGCAGCATTGACCGGGAAAAAGCGACATTTCCGCAAGCATGCCTTGAGAGGAATTCAAGCCTGATGTCCCGTCCGCCCCTTCACGCCCTGCAGGGCTTCGTGGCCGCCGCGCGGCTGGGCAACCTGTCACGCGCAGCGGCGTCGATGAGCCTGACCGTCAGTGCGCTCAGCCATCAGATGCGCCAGCTGGAAGAGCGGCTGGGGCAGCCACTGCTGGTCCGCCAGCCACGCGGCGTCACCCTCACCCTGGAAGGGCAGCGCCTGCTCGACCAGGTCGGCCCGCATCTGGATGCGATCAACGAGGCCTTCCAGCCCTATGCCGCACGCGCCGAGCACGTGCTGACGATCAGCGCGGTACCGTCGATGGCGTCGGCGTGGCTGGTGCCGCGCTTGGGGCACTTCGTTGCCGAGCATCCACAGATCGAGATCAACCTGCAGTCGAGTGAACGCCTGATTGACTTCGAGCGACAGCGCCAGTTCGACGCCGCGCTGCGGCTGGGCAGCGGGCAGTGGCCGGGCCTGGTGGTGGAGCCGCTGTTCGACGAGTGGCTGCTGCCGATGGCCAGCCCGGCGCTGATCGAACGCATGGGAGGGATCGACCGCGTGCCGCTGAACCAGTGGCCGCTGCTGGGGGATCCCGATGGCGCGTGGGGCGCCTGGTTCGCGCTGAGTGGGCAGAACCCGCCGCCGCGCTTCGTGGCGGTGCTGGATGATTCGGAGGCGCATCACCGTGCGGCGCTGGACGGGGTGGGCGTAGCGCTGGGACGGGTGACGCGGGCGCGCCTGCTGCTGGATTCGGGCCAACTGGTGGCGCTGTCCAGCCTGCGACTGAAAACCGCCTGGCCGCATTGGCTGGTCTACCCGCAGCGCTCGGCCCGCCATCGCGGCTTCCTGGCCTTCCGCGACTGGCTGCACGCTCAGGCGGCCGAGCACGTCCGGCACATGGCAGACGCGCATTTATAGCGTCGAGCCATGCTCGACTGCGTGTGTCCCGCGGTCACCGTACCAACGTAACCGCCTGCCCGGCACGGGCGAAGGCTTCGCCCAGCAACGAGCCTGCCTTGATCGCCTCCACTTCCTCGAACAGCGCCTGCAATGCATCGGCCGGGCGCGAGGCCGGCGCCGCGACCGCCTGCTGGATCACGGTGAAACGGTCGGCCAGCACGCGGTGGCCGGGATGCGCCTGCGCCCAGGCGGCCAGCGGCTGGCGCACGCCGGCGGCGGCATCCAGGCGCTGCAGATCGAACAGGGTGATGGCAGCGGCCGACGTCTCGGCCCGCTCGATCATGGCGTGGCGCAGTTCGCGGCTGAGGAACAGGTCGTAGGCGGCGCCACGACCGACCGCGATGCGCAGGCCATCGCGGTCCAGGTCGGCCACCTGCTGCGCAGGGCTGTCCTCGCGCACCAGGTAGGTGCCTTCGATCTCCACATAGGGGGCGCTGAAGGCGATGCGGTCGGCGCGCGCCGGATCGATGGCCAGGAAGGCCAGGTCCCAGGCATCCTTGCTGGCTGCAGCGACCACCGCGGCCGCGGCGTCGTGGCAGGTGAAGCGTGCCTGCACGCCCATGCGCTGCGCCAATGCCGTGGCCAGTTCCAGTGACGGCCCGCGCGGTGAGCGCGCGTCCCCCTGCGCCAGTACTGGATTGCCCAGGTTGATGGCCACGCGCAGGAAGCCCAGCGGTGCCAGCGCACCACGATGATCGGCCAGGGACATGCAGGACTCCGCGGGGAAAGGGCGGTCCAGCATGCCAGTACGGACCTGCAAGGCAGTGTCAGTATCCGGTTATCCTGCGGACATGAACCCCATCCTGCACGTCGAGATACCGGTCACTGACCTGGGCCGGGCCATCACGTTCTATCAGCACTGGCTGCAGGTGGCGGTGGACGAACCGATCCTGCTGCACGACTGCAGGATGGCTTACCTGCCGTTTGCCGATGAGGCCACCGGTGCCAGCATGGCGCTGGTGCGGGGGGCCGACTATCTGCCCTCCGTCCACGGTGCGCGCATCTACATCGGGGTTGATGACCTGGATGCCAGCCTCGAGCGTGCGCTGCAGGCCGGGGCCGAGCTGCGCTTCGGCCCGGCCGATGCCGGTGACTGGCGCGTGGCCGAGATCGCCGACAGCGAAGGCAATCGCATTGCGCTGCAGGCGCGCGTGATTCTGTAGGGCCGAGCCCATGCTCGGCTGCTGTTGACCCAGCCGCCAACGCTCATCCGAGCATCGGCCCGGCTCTACACCGTGGCCGCGCGCGAGCGCTGCAGCCAGTCGTTGATCGCCGGGTCCAGCCGTGGGTCGTCCGGCAGCTGCATGCCGAAGCGCTGCTGCAACACCCCGCGCACGTCGCCCACATCGCGCAGCGGACGCTTGTCCGGTGCCTGGCCGGGACGGTACTCGGTGTAGTTGCCACTGCCGATGGTGCGTCGCCAGTCCGGCCCGGTCAGGGATGCGCGCAGCTGGCCGGGGAAACTGGAATCGGGATGGGTGCACACGTACCAGTTGCCCACGACGTTGTCGATCGGTGCCGGCGCGTGCAGGTCGAAGCGATACATTGCCCGCCAGCCATCGCCGGACTCGGCGGACAGCACGAAATCCCCCTCGCCGGGCAGGCGCTGCAACAGGAAGCGCTCGTGGGGCGTGGCCTGCGGCTGCGGATCATGCAGCCGCAGCGGCACGGTCGGGGTCAGGCTGCCGAAACCGGCATCCACCAGCCAGTCATCGCCGTCCACCTGCACGCGCAGCAGCAGGTGGGTGCGTGCGGTCAGTTCGCCGTCCTGGGCGGCCAGCAGCACGCGCGCGCTCAACGGCTGTGCATCGAAGCCCAGCGCCTGCAGCAGTGCCAGCAGGCCGCCGTTGAGTTCGAAGCAGTAGCCGCCACGACGGTCGTCGAGCAGCTTGCGCTGCACGCTGTCCAGGTCGATCGGTACTGCATCGCGCAGCAGGCAGCTGAGGGTTTCGAACGGAAGCAGTGCGTTGTGGCGCTGCTGCAGCAGGGTCAGGCCCGCCAGCGTCAGCGGTGGCGGTGCATCCAGCTTCAGGCGTTGCAGGTAGCGGGGGACATCGAGCGTCGTCATGCGCGCGCCGGGCGGGGGAGGGAGATCTACTGTGCTCTCCCAACCGGGGTTGAGGTCAAGCATTGCGCGGGTGTCATCCCCCCGTCGCCTGTGCCGGGTACAAAGGCCGCGTCCGCCAGCAATCGGTGGGAGTGAACCAGGAGCGCCCTAAAGTTGCGCCATTTCCCGCCGATACAGGTGCGTCCTTCCGCCTGGAGCCTGTCATGTCGGCCGTCGTCCCCCACCTCCGGTCCCTGCGCATGCGGCTTGCCGCACTGCGCTCGGCGTCCCCCGGCCTGCTGCTGTGGCTGCAGCCGCATCGGCTCAGTGTGGCCAGCAAGCTCAAGGCGACCCTGTGGGTCTGTGGGCTGGGCCTGATCGCGATCGCCGCCGTCTACGCCTGGACCGGCCATGCCAGCACGCAGGCGGCGCGCAGCCAGGCCAGCTACCAGCACGGCAGCGATCTGGCCGCGAGCGTGGCCACGCAGGTGGCCGAGGCGCGTCGTCTGCAGACCCAGTATGCACGTAGTTTCGACGATGCCGACCGCGCGCAGCTGCTGGCGACGCAGAAGGCGCTCCAGGCCGATCTTCAGGCGCTGCGCGCGATGCCGATGGATCCCGGCCGGCGCGAGGCGCTGCAGGCACTGACCGAAGCCGCCGGCGCGTTCTCGCAGGGTGTGGCCGCCCTGTTCGAACGCGTCGATGAGATGGGTCGTGGCGATGCCGGCCTCGCCGCGCAATTGCAGCAGGCCGCCGACGCCCTGCAGGCGCAGGTGGATGCGTTGCAGCGGCCTTCGTTGGCGTTGTCCCTGCAGAAGATGCGCCGACAGGAGGCACTGCTGCTGCTCGATGGCGACTCCACCCATGCCGACCGTGCGAGCGAAGAAAAGCTGCCGTTCGATCTCGCACTGGTGGGCCTGCCGACCGATGCGCAGGATGCCCTTCGTAACGGCATGGAGGCCTATCAGGCCGCATTGCTGGGCTATACCGCCGCCCGCGTGGGCCTGGATGTAGAGGCGCAATCGCTGCTGGATACCGCCGCCGGCGTGGCGCCGGCGCTGGCCGCCTTCCAGCAGGCCCAGGTGGCGGCGCTGGCCAAGGCACAGGCGCGCCAGCAGGCCGGCGCACGCACCATGAGCGTGCTGTTCGCGGTGACCCTGCTGCTGGTCGCCGGTGTGTTGATCACCAGCCTGGTGCTGGTGCTGCGTGCGGTGCGCCAGCCGATCCAGGACACCCTGCGTTTCGCCAGCGACATCGCCGACGACCGACTCGACACCACCCTGCGCGTCTACAACGCCAACGATGAAATCGGCCAGCTGGCGCAGCGCCTGGTCGACATGCAGCAGCGCCTGCGCGCGCGCATCGAGACCGAGCGTGCCGTGGCGCGCGGCAACACCCGTGTGCGGCAGGCATTGGACAGTGCGCAGACCGGGCTGATGGTGATCGATGCCGAGGGCCAGGTGGCCTACGTCAATCCGGCACTGCTGCAGCAACTCGAGCGCGAGGCCGAAGATCTGGTGGGCAGCGATGCCGTGCGCCTGCATCCGGCGCTGGCCAGCCTGGCCGGCGCGCGCCAGCGCGAGGAGCGCGAGATCGGCCATGCCGGCGTGCGTTACCAGCTGATTGCCAACCCCATCATCGACGAAGGGCAGTTCCTCGGCGTAGCGGTGGAGTGGCGCAGTCGTGCGCTGGAGACGCTGCTGGAAACCGAGGTCGCTGCCCTGGTCGATGCTGCAGCACGCGGCGACCTGCATGGCCGTATCGTGCTGGAGGGCAAGCAGGGCTTCGTGCGCACCTTGTCGACCAGCATCAATCGCCTGCTGGCCACCTTTGAAACCAACCTTGGTGACCTGCAGGCACTGCTGGCTGCGCTGGCCTGCGGCGACCTCAGCGTGCGCATGGAGGGGGACCTGCAGGGCGTGTTCGCGCGCATGCGCGACGATGCCAATGCCACCGTCGCGCAGCTGGGCCGCATCGTCACCCGCATCCAGCAGGCCACCTCCAGCCTGGATACCGGCGTTGGCGAGATCGTCGCCGGCCATCACGATCTGTCGCGGCGCACCGAGCAGCAGGCCGCCAACCTGGAAGAGACCGCGGCGTCGATGCAGGAGCTGACCGATACCGTCGGCCGCAACGCCGATGCCGCAGGCCGCGCCGATGCACTGGTGCAGGGCGCGGCGGCGGTGGCCCAGCGGGGTGGCGAGGCGGTCGGCCAGGTGGTCGCGACCATGCATGGCATCAGCGAAGCCTCGCGACGGATCGGCGACATCACCCAGTTGATCGACGGCATCGCCTTCCAGACCAACATCCTTGCCCTCAATGCGGCGGTGGAAGCGGCGCGTGCCGGCGAGCAGGGCCGCAGCTTCGCCGTGGTGGCCGCCGAAGTGCGCCTGCTGGCGCAGCGCAGTGCCGAGGCGGCCAAGCAGATCAAGGGGCTGATCGAGGATTCGGTGGCGCGTGTCGGCCAGGGCAACCAGCAGGCCGCGCAGGCCGGCACCACGATGGGCGAGATCGTCGGCAGCGTGCAGCAGCTGGCCGAGCTGCTGGCAGGTATCCGCAGTGCGTCGCAGGACCAGCATGCGGGCATCGCTCAGGTGAACCAGACCATCGTGCAGATGGAAGCCAGCACCCAGCGCAACGCCAGTCTGGTGGAAGAGGCGGGGGCCTCGACTGCGCAGATGCAGGCGCAGGTGCGTGCGTTGGCAGAAGCCGTGGGCGCGTTCCGCTTGCAGTCGATGCCGCAGGCGCGCGCGGCGGCCTAGTCAGCCGAGCGTGGGCTCGGCGCTACATCGGCTGCACGAACACTGTAGAGCCGAGCCCATGCTCGGCTCACACCAGCGTTCGGCGGCAGGAATCAATACACGTCGCGGCGGTAGCGCCCGTTTTCCAGCAGCGTTTCCACCGCTTCATCACCCAGCGCGGTTCGCAGCACCTGGTCCACGCCTTCGGCCATGCCCTGCAACGACCCACAGACATGGATCACCGCACCGCGCTGCATCCAGTCGCGCAGCGCATCGACGGCCGCACGCAGGCGATCCTGCACGTAACCACCCTCGCCATCGCGCGAGAACGCCAGGTCCACCCGCGTGAGATGGCCATTGGCCTGCCAGGCTTCGATCTCGTCGGCGAACAGGAAGTCGTGTGCGCGCTGGCGTTCACCGAACAGCAGCCAGTGCCCGCGCTCGCCTGCGTGGGCAGCTTCGCGCAACAGGCTGCGCAGCCCGGCGATGCCGGTGCCGTTGCCGATCAGCACCATCGGCGCGCCGCTGACGCGATGGAAACCGGGGTTGCGATGCACGCGGGCGACGATGCCGGCACCGATCGGTGCATGCAACGACAGCCAGCCCGAGCCCAACCCGGCGCGACCGGAGGCGTCATGCACCAGCCGCACCACCAGCTCCACCACGCCGTCATCCGTGCAGGAGGCGATCGAATACTCGCGGCTGGGCAGCAGCGGCAGCCCGGCCAGCCACAGGCAGGCATCCTGCACCGCCAGCGCGGCATCGGCCTCGGGCAGCTCGCGTTCACTGGCCAGCGCCAGCAGCGTGCGCGGATGGCCATCGACCAGCAGGGGCTGCAGCGGATCCAGACCGTGTCCCTTCAGCACGGCACCGGCATGCCGCGCGTTGTGGCGGGGTGCGATGTGCAGGATGTCACCCGCCTGCCACTGCACGTCGGCCGGTGCGGCAAGACGGATACGCCAGATGGCTCCGCCGACGCTGCCCGGGTTGAGGTGGTCGCGGCCGAGCAGGCGCCACTCATGCATCTGCGTAGCCGCAGGCAGCACGCTGTCATCGGTGACGATGCCGGTGAGCGTACCCAGCTGCTGCTGCCATTGGCGCAATGCCGGCACCGAAGCGGCATCGACATCGATGCGCTCGAACAGCGGGCGCGCGCCGTTGCCGATCAGCCAGCCATCGAACTGGCGGCCGAAGCCGCAGTAATGCGGGTACTGGCGGTCGCCCAGCGCGAGCAGGCCGAACTGCAGGCGCGACAGGTCCAGGCGTTGTGCGAGCAGCAGCCGCGCCGCGCGGCGCGTGGCATCCGGTGGCTCGCCGTCGCCGAACGTGCTCAGCACGAGCAGCCCCTGGGAGGTGGCCTGCAGCGTCGCGGCATCGACGCGGGCCAGCGACTGCACCTGCACCGCATGACCGGACGCCTGCAGCTGCGCGGCCGCACGCCACGCCAGTTGTTCGCCCAGTCCGCTCTGGCTGGCATGCACCACCAGCCACGGCGGACCACGGCCATCGGTGGTCGTGGCCGGCAGCGCGCGGCGCAGCCCTCGCGCCGCACGCTGGCTGCGGCGGCGGTCCAGGTACAGCATCCAGCCGGTGATGAAGAACAGGCTCATGCCCAGGCTGCTGAGCATCACCACCACGCGCCCGGGCACACCGAAGTAGCTGCCCGAATGCAGCGCGAACACGCTGGTGGCCAGCTGTCCGCCCGCGCCCTGGCGTGCGTACGGGCGGGCATCGAGAACCGCGCCGCTGGCCGGATCGAGCTGCAGCAGGTCATGCGCACGGTCGTGGTGGCCGCCGCGCTGCGACGGATCACCGGCCATCACCCGCACGTTCAGCGCCTGCCCCGGCTTCTCCGGCAGGCGCAGGTCGATGAAGCCGGTGCGCACGCCGGGTAGCGCGTACAGCGTGGCCTCGATGCGATGGACGTCCAGTGCCGCGTCGGCGGCAACCGTGTGCTTTGCCGCCGGCGCCACACCGAGCAGCGTGTTGGCCGCGTTGCGGTACCAGTCGAACGACCACCACAGGCCGGTCAGCGCACTCATCAGGTAGATCAGCAGCACCCAGGTGCCGACCACCGAGTGCAGGCTCCACAGGAAGCCTCGGCCGCTGCGCGTCCACTCCACCGCCAGCCAGCTGCGCCAGTGCCACCAGCGTCGTGGCCAGCGCAGGTAGAGACCGGACAGGGTGAAGAACAGCAGCGCGATTGCACAGCTGCCGGTGATCCACTTGCCGCGCTCACCGGCAGCGAGGTGGCGATGCAGGTCCTCGACGACGTCGAAGAATGCCTGCCCGCGCAGGGCGCTGAAGCGCTCGCCGCTGTACGGATCGAAGTACACCCAGTGTTCCTTGCCGCCGGCAAATCGCGCGACCGACGGCCGCTGTCCGGTGGCATCCACGCGCAGGCGTTGCAGGGGGCGCTCGCTGCCAGCCTGCAGCAACGGCACCAGTTCGCTGAGTGCAAGGGGATGCTGGCCGTCCGCATGGTGCTCGGCGATTTCAGCGAAGCCAGGATTGGCCGCGCGCAGCAGCTCGTCCTCGAAAGACAGCATGGCGCCGCTGAGGCCCATCAGGGCCAGGACGGCACCGGCGGTAATGCCCAGCAGCCAATGCAGTTGGAACAGGACGTTCTTGAACATCGAAGGAGAGGGGCCCGGGAGGCTGCCGCCCGCATCCTGCGCAACAGCAAATGAGAATTAGTCGCGGAATTCTCCGTGGCGGACGGCCTACGGTCAAGGAGGGTTTTGTTGCAGGGCTTTGCAGCCCTGCACCCGCTACAAGCCGGAGCAACGTCAACGTCAAAAGCTGGTTTTCCGTGGGTTGGCGGGGCGGGTCCGGTTGAGGGGGACGCTGCAAGTACGTCCATGTAAGCTCGGTCGCCGCATCCATGCGGCTCACGCCCCCTCAACCGGACCCACCCCGCCTTCGACAGTTTCCTGCGATCTGTCGGAACGACGTTCTGCTTTGGTGGGTGCCGACCGTTGGTCGGCACGGGGTCTGATTCCGTTCTGAATATCGATATCTGACAGATGTGCCGACCAACGGTCGGCACCCACCAACAGCCGCCGCGGGGATCTGTCGGGGGTGGGGCGGTGTGGGTGGGCAGGACCGTTGGCGCCATGGATGGCGCCATCGAGCCCCCACGGACGGGTTTACGGCGTGTCCTGCACAGCCACAGCGCCCCGCCATCCCACGGAAAGCCCGCTTTGGCTGTTGCCATTGCATTGAGCAGGGTGCAGGGCTCCAAGCCCTGCAAAAAACACCCTCACTTCACCCAGCCGTCGATCTCGCCGTGGGCGAACGGCCCCAGCTTTGCCTTCACCAGCCGCCCCTGCGCATCGAACAGCACGCTGTAGGGCAGCAGGCCCTGGGTATTGCCCAGCTGCACGCTGGCATCGCGCGGCCCCGGGGTCTCGATCACGATCGGGTAGTCCACCGGCACCCGCAGCAGGAAAGCGCGCACGTCGTCCGGGGCATCCAGCGCAATGCCCAGCACCTGCACACCGTTGTCGCCCTGGGCTTCGGCGAAGCGGGCCAGTTCGGGCATCTCTTCCACGCAGGGCGCACACCAGCTGGCCCAGACATTGATCAGCAGCGGCCGGCCGGCGAAGCGGGCGCGCAGGTCCAGCAGCTGTTCCGCCAGGTCCGGCAGGATCAGCGCCGGCAAGGGATCACCCACCTGCAGGGTAGGCTTCACGGCCGTCGCTGTGGAAGCCGTCGTTGCCGCGGCCGGTGCAGACGGGCCGGGTGAGAATCGATGCCCGGCCCACAGGCCGAGGCCGGCGGCCAGCACCGCTGTCCACAGCAGCGCTGGCCGTTGCCACTTCATCGTGCGGTGCGCAGCAGCGCTTCCTCGACCACCGCCTGGGTCAACAGGGTCGGCAGCACGGTCGGCGGCGCACCCGGGCCGTACACCACGTACAGCGGCACGCCCACGGCCTTGTGCTCTTCAAGGAACGTGGTGATCTGCGGGTCGACGTTGGTGTAGTCACCGCGCATGTACACCGCGTTGGTGCGCTTGAGCAGTTCCTTGAACTCCGGCCGCGACAGCACGGCACGTTCATTGGCCTTGCAGCTCACGCACCAGTCGGCAGTCATGTTGACGAACACCACGCGGTTGTCCGCACGCAGGCGGTCCAGCAACTGCGGCGAATACTCCACCACGTTGTCGCTGGCGGCCTGTGCGGCGCGTGCCGGCGCTGCCAGCTGGGTCACGCCCCAGGCAGGAACCAGCGCGCCGATCGCCAGCAGCACGCCGAGCAGGGTCACCGCACGCGAGCCGGTCCAGCGATTGCGCTCGAACAGCCACAGGCCGAAGGCGAACAGCAGCAGGCCACCCAGCACCAGTGCCATGCCGTCCACGCCGCGCTGTTTGCCCAGCACCCACAGCAGCCACAGCGCGGTGGCATACATCGGGAAGGCCAGCACGTGCTTGAGCGTTTCCATCCACGGGCCGGGCTTGGGCAGGCGGCGTGCCAGCGCCGGCACGAAGCCGATCAGCAGGAACGGCAGCGCCAGGCCCAGGCCGAGGAACAGGAATACGGTCATCGCCTTCAGCGGCGGGGCAATGAAGGCATAGGCGATCGCCCCGCCCATGAACGGGCCGACGCAGGCGCTGCCGACCAGGCAGGCCAGCGCACCGGTGAAGAAATCGCCGGCCGGGCCGCTGCGGCTGGCCAGCGACTGGCCGAGGTTGCCGATGCCGCCGCCCAGGGTGAACACGCCGGACAGGCTCAGGCCCACCGCGAACATGATGTAGGCCAGCGCCGCCACCACGCCCGGGTGCTGCAGCTGGAAGCCGATGCCGACGGCGTTGCCGATCGCGCGCAGGCCCACCATCAGCGCGCCGATCACCGCGAACGCGACCAGCACGCCCAGCGTGTACCAGAGGGCATGGCTGCGTGCCCGCTCAGGGCTTTCGCCACTCTGCGCCAGGCTCAGCACCTTCAGCGACAGGATCGGCAGCACGCAGGGCATCAGGTTCAGCACCAGGCCACCGGCCAGCGCCAGCAGCAGCACCCAGACGAACGAACGGTCCGGGTTCGGGGTTGTCGCCGGTGGGCGCGTGCGCAGTGCGTTGCCATCGCGCGCGTCGGCGGCGAACTCATTGCGCGCGCCCTCACTGCCGCTGGCGGCGGGAGTGGCAATGCCGTCGTTGGGGACGGTCGGCAGCAGGCGCAACGGTGCGCCGTTGGCGGATTCACGTGGCACGCCGGCGGCGGGCAGCGGGCTGATCACCTCGTTGCGCGCTGGCGCCTGGTCAATGCTGGCGGACAGCTTGCCAGCGGGAATCGACAGCTTCACCCGGCGGGTCATCGGCGGGTAGCAGATGCCATCGGTCTGGCAGCCCTGGAAGGTCACCACCAGGGTGCTGTCGACGGCATCAGTGACAGTGCGGCGCAGCGGCAGCGGCACTTCCACCTGGTTGAAGTAGACCGAGACATCGCCGAAGTGCTCGTCGCGATGCGATTGCGCGGCTGGCCAGCGCGGCTTGCCGGCCAGCACGCCGGCGCTGCCTTCCAGCTTCAGCGAGGTGCGGTCGCGATACAGGTAATAGCCGGGCGCTGGGCTGAAGCGCAGCAGCAGGGTGTTGCCGTCACTGGCGATGGCATCGAAGCCGAACGCCTGTTCCGACGGCAGCGGCAGGGCCTGGCTGTTGTTGGCCGCGCCCGGCAGGCGCAGGCCACCGCTGTTGCCGGCACCGGCCAGCGGGTTGTTGAACGGGCTGGCCGCACCGGCACGCGCGGCAGGCACCGCCGCCGCCGCACCGGCGCCCGGCAGGGTGACCTGCACCACGCGCTTCTGCGGCGGGTAGCAGACACCGGCATCGGCGCAGCCCTGGTAACGCACTTCCAGGCTGATGGTGCCGGCAGCCTCGGACGGCGTGCCGGGCAGGGTGGCCTGCAGGCGCTCGCGATAGGTCTCGACTTCGCCGAAGAAATCGTCGTGGTGCTTGTCGCCCTTGGGCATCTGCAGCGCGCCGGCATTGAAGGCCGGGTCGGCCTTGACGCTGGTGCGGTGGCGATAAAGGTAATAGCCCGGTGCGATCTTGAACTGCAGTTGCACCTGGCCCCGTTCGGGGGCAATGGCGGTCAGCGCGAACGCCTGGTCCACCGGCAGCAGGTCCTTCTCATCCAGCGCGAAGGCCGGCAGCGAGAGCCACAACAGGGCGCACAAGGCGGCGCCGCGCGCAAACAGAGTCTTCAATCAGTGTCCTCCCGGGTCTGTGCCCGGATCCAGTCCAGATAAGCCGGCAGGCCGGCCCGGGTTTCGACCGCGATGCACTCCGGGAGTTCATACGGATGCAGTGCGACGATCCGGGCAATTGCGTCATCGACGCGGCTCGCGGTGGTTTTCACCAGCAGCTGCAGTTCGGCGTCGGTGGTCACCTCGCCCTGCCAGCGGTAGGTCGACTGCGCGCCATCGAGGCGGGTCACGCATGCCGCCAGGCGCTCGCCGACCAGCGCGTGCGCGATGCGCTCGGCACTGGCCCGGTCCGGGCAGGTGGTCAACAGCAGCAGGACGGGATCGACGGTCGACATGACCGCCGAGTATAGGGCCGCCGCCGGGTCAGGGCCCGGCGGCGGCCGTGGACCGCTGCGTTGCGCGGTCAGTTGGCCAGCTGGCAGGTGGCCGGCTTGGCCGAGGTGAACAGGGCCGGGGTTGCCCACTCGGGGTGGTCGATGAACGGGTTGCGGTTGCCCTGGAAGCTGTAGATCACGTCATTGCGCGCACGCTCGGCATCATCCGGCGGATCGGACAGGTGCCAGTCGATCAGCGTGGACAGCAGGCCCATGTAGGCCGGCGAACTGCTGGTCTTGACGATTTTGCTGCGGTCGTCGGTCAGCTCCAGGTCCGGCTCGGACTGGCCGGTGGCCGCATCCTTGCCGCCCTCGTAACGGATCGCCATGTACATCACCGCACGCGCCATGTCGCCCTTGCGCTTGCCCCACACCTCGAAGGTGCCGGTGTTGCCGTCCGGCGTGCGCACCCAGTTGGAGTTGCCCGGATAGCCGCCGCTGCCGCCGCCCTGGCCGTTGTTGGCCTCGGTGGCGCGCTCGCCGCAGTTGGCGTCGCACTTGCCGAACGGCTTGTTGCCACGGTCGGCGTTCCACTGCGCGTCGGTCAGGTACAGCATGTGGGTGTCGGTATACGGCGCGTACGGCAGGCCCTTGTCACCGGTGGTGGTGGCAAAGCCCAGCGAGTTCGGCCAGGTGTGCTCGCGGTTGTACTTCAGGCCACTGCCACTGCCGGCGCGATCGGTCACCTTGGCGTAGCTGTGGTTGCGATATGCATCGAGGATCCTGCCGGAATTGTTCGGATCCTCGTCGGCGATTTCCAGAATGGTCCAGGTACTGGTGCCCGAGCCGCTGTAAGGGTAGGCGGTGTGACCCTTGATGGTGGCATGCAGCGAGCAGCGCAGCTGGCTGGGGCTGCTGGTGTTGACCTTGGAGTAGTAGCCGGCCGGCACGCCCGGGTTGCCCGGGTCCGGATTGCCGCCGGTGCTGGCCACGGTGAAGGCGATGCGGCTGTCGGCGGCCGGGTGCGCGCCCTGCAGGTCGGTGATGCGCGCGGCGCGGATGTCGAAGCGGCAGGCCTCACCGGCCACCAGCGCAGTGTTGGTGGACAGCTTCACGCTGCGGCCGCTGGCCGGGAAGGTCAACGGCACGCTGCCGGAGGTGCCGCAGCTCAGGGCGAAGGCGCCACTGGCCAGGTTCACCGTCTCGCTGAACACCACTTCCAGGTCGGCGGCGGCCGGGAAGGTGCTGCTGCCCTGCGCCGGGGTGGTGGTGGAGACCGACGGCGGTGTGTTCGGGCCCGGCGTGCCGCCGCCACTGAACGTCTGGCCGTTGTTGCAGCTGCCGAAGGTCTGCCTGGCCGACTCGGCCCAGGTGAAGTGGGTGTACTGGCTGCCGCTGCCGGTCAGCTGCAGCGAGGTGCCCGGGGCCGTGCTGTTGGTCTCGGCCACCGGGATGTTCTGGCTGGTCATGCCGGCGGCAGGGCCACCGGAGGCGGTGATGGCGCCCTCGTAGCTGAGGAACTGGACCACCTTGCCGCTGGCATCGACCAGGGCGATGCCGTCGTTGGGGCCGTTCTGGATGCCGTTGGTCGGGTAGTTGACCACGGCGATGGTCGCGCTGCCGCAGCCGGCGGCGGTGCCGGCCGGGACCGGGTTGTTGGCGTAGACCGCGGCCGCCGAAGGATTGCTGCCGTTGTAGAGGTAGAGGCGGTAGCCGGACAGGTCCTCGCCGGCGGTAGCGACCACTTCGATGGCTTCGCCGACGTCACCGGCGGCGGTGCTGTCGTCGTAGTGCAGTTCGTTGATGAAAACCTCGGCCTGGGCCGGCGCGGCGGCCAGTGCCAGCAGGCAGGCGGCGGCAAGCGGGGACAGCAATCGCATCGACTACTCCTTGTGATTGGGAATGCCTGACCGAGCCTAAGGCCGATCCAGTGACACTTTGTCGTAAATGAACGTCAGATATCTGACAGTGCGACGCTTGTCACCGAAATTGTCCAGGACCGACGCCTTGGCCGAGGCGCGCGGGCGGAAAAATTTTTTCATTCCGCCCTTGAAAGGGGGCGGCGGGGCTCCATCTCTGCCCTGCTCCCGACGTTGTCGGGTTTCTTCACGTGCGGTTCTGGCACTCGCCTGGGGTGAGTGCTAACATCGCCGGACTTTTTTAGACCAATCAATCACTTAAGAGGTCTCCTATGAGCATCAAGCCGCTGCACGACCGCGTTGTGGTCAAGCCGATCGAAGCCGACGAAATCTCCGCCGGTGGCATCGTCATCCCCGACTCGGCCAAGGAAAAGTCCACCAAGGGTGAGGTCGTGGCCGTCGGCCCGGGCAAGCCGCTGGACAACGGCAACGTGCGCGCGCCGTCGCTGAAGGTCGGCGACAAGGTCATCTACGGCCAGTACGCCGGCAGCTCGTACAAGAGCGAAGGCGTCGAATACAAGGTCCTGCGCGAAGACGACGTGCTCGCCGTCATCGGCTGAGCCCCGGCGCGACCTGTTTCAACCTGATCCCAAACTCCCAGCCGCCGGGCATCGTCCGGCGCTACCAATGAGGTAAATGCAATGGCTGCCAAGGATATTCGTTTCGGTGAAGACGCCCGTTCGCGCATGGTGCGCGGCGTCAACGTTCTCGCCAATGCCGTCAAGGCCACCCTGGGCCCGAAGGGCCGCAACGTCGTGCTGGAAAAGAGCTTCGGCGCGCCGACCATCACCAAGGACGGCGTCTCCGTCGCCAAGGAAATCGAACTGGCTGACAAGTTCGAGAACATGGGCGCGCAGATGGTGAAGGAAGTTGCTTCGCGCACCAACGACGATGCCGGCGACGGCACCACCACCGCCACCGTGCTGGCCCAGGCCCTGATCCGCGAAGGCGCCAAGGCCGTTGCCGCCGGCATGAACCCGATGGACCTCAAGCGCGGTATCGACAAGGCCGTCTCGGCCGCCGTCGCCGAGCTGAAGAACATCTCCAAGCCGACCGCCGACGACAAGGCGATCGCCCAGGTCGGTACCATCTCGGCCAACTCGGACGAGTCGATCGGCCAGATCATCGCTGACGCGATGAAGGAAGTCGGCAAGGAAGGCGTCATCACCGTTGAAGAAGGCTCGGGCCTGGACAACGAGCTGGACGTGGTCAAGGGCATGCAGTTCGACCGCGGCTACCTGTCGCCGTACTTCATCAACAACCAGCAGTCGCAGACCGCTGACCTGGATGACCCGTTCATCCTGCTGCACGACAAGAAGATCTCCAACGTCCGTGACCTGCTGCCGGTGCTGGAAGGTGTCGCCAAGGCCGGCAAGCCGCTGCTGATCGTGGCCGAGGAAGTTGAAGGCGAAGCGCTGGCCACCCTGGTGGTCAACACCATCCGTGGCATCGTCAAGGTCGTGGCCGTCAAGGCCCCGGGCTTCGGCGACCGTCGCAAGGCGATGCTGGAAGACATGGCCGTGCTGACCGGCGGCACCGTGATCTCCGAAGAAGTCGGCCTGTCGCTGGAGAAGGCCACCATCAAGGACCTGGGCCGCGCCAAGAAGGTGCAGGTCTCCAAGGAGAACACCACCATCATCGACGGCGTCGGCGACAAGGCCAACGTTGATGCACGCGTGGCGCAGATCAAGACCCAGATCCAGGACACCTCCTCGGATTACGACCGCGAGAAGCTGCAGGAACGCGTGGCCAAGCTGGCCGGCGGTGTTGCCGTGATCAAGGTCGGCGCCTCGACCGAAATCGAAATGAAGGAAAAGAAGGATCGCGTCGACGACGCCCTGCACGCGACCCGTGCGGCCGTTGAAGAAGGCGTGGTTCCGGGCGGCGGCGTTGCCCTGGTCCGCGCGATCACCGCGCTGGCCGGCCTGAAGGGCGCCAACGAAGACCAGAACCACGGCATCCAGATCGCCCTGCGTGCGATGGAAGCCCCGCTGCGCGAGATCGTGGCCAACGCCGGCGACGAGCCGTCGGTCATCATCAACAAGGTCAAGGAAGGCACCGGCAGCTTCGGCTACAACGCCGCTACCGGCGAGTTCGGCGACATGCTGCAGTTCGGCATCCTGGACCCGACCAAGGTGACCCGTTCGGCGCTGCAGAACGCCGCCTCGATCGCTGGCCTGATGATCACCACCGAAGCCATGGTTGCCGAAGCTCCGAAGAAGGACGAGCCGGCCATGGGTGGCGCCGGTGGCATGGGCGGCATGGGTGGCATGGGCGGCATGGACTTCTAAGTCCACGTCCCCGGCGGTCGTTGCTGACCCTGGTCGGCACGCCCTCCCGATGCAAGGAAGAACCCCGCCGCAAGGCGGGGTTTTTCGTTGCCCGGTTGCCGCCGCAGCAGCGCATCGCTACGCTCGGTGGCCATGCCTACATCGTTCATCGTCGTCGACGACTTCCTTTCTCCTGCCGATGCGCAGGGGCTGCGCCAGGCGGCGCTGGGCCTGACCTATCCGGTGCAGGAGGGCGCATTCCCCGGCCGCAATTCGCAGCAGCGGCTGGAACTGGACGGGCTGTCCGGCGCGGTCTCGCGGCTGGTCAACGAACCGCTGCGGCCGGTCAACCCACTGCAGTCGCACGGCAAGTTCCGCCTTACCCTGGCCGGTGACACCGGCCGCGCCAAGGTGCACGCCGATCACTCGCACTGGTCGGGCATCCTCTACCTGAGTGCACCGGAGCACTGCGAGGGCGGCACCGAGTTCTTCCGCCACCGCCGTACCGGCACCGAGCGCATGGCCCTGGATGCAGCGGAGCTGGCCGCATTGGGCTATGCCAACGGCGGCGACATGCATCGTGACATCATCGAGCGCGACAGCAACGACGACAGCCAGTGGGAAATGACCATGCGCATCCCGATGCGTTTCAACCGGCTGGTGCTGCTGCGGCCCTGGTTCTGGCATACCGCCGGGCCAGCGTTCGGCGACCGCCCGGAGAATGGCCGGCTGGTGTACCTGATGTTCTTCGAGCAGGCGCGCTGAGCGGAGCAGGCATCCACGCGTGAGGTGGATCCACACGCCATGCATGGTTGCTCCCATCCCTCCGCACTCCCCGCCCAGGGATCATCGCGCCTTCATTCGACGAAGGCCTTCGCCGCGCCGTACTCCCACTGCCATGGCACGCCGGTATCACCCAGCACGAACGCCACCAGTGCCGGGAAGGTGGCCTCGGCCCGTACATCGTTGCCCAGGATCACCACGCAGCGTTTGTGCCGCTCGATGCACACCAGGGTGTTGCCGACCGCATCGTCGTGGCCGCCCTTGTAGAAGCCTGCACCCTGGGGGCCACGGAAGGTCACCACGCCCAGGCCCGCGGCCAGATCCCGGTGCTGCTGCGCAACGGGCAGCTCCGGCTGCAGCGTTGGGAACTGGCTGGCGGTGGTGATCGGCAGCTGCGGCCGCACCAGTTCCCTGCGCATTGCCGCAGACAGCCCATCGCCGCGCACATAACCGGCGGCGAAGTGGGCCATGTCGGTGATGGTGGTATCCATCGATCCTGCCGCCCGCACACGGCTGCGTTGATCGTGCGGCTCTGTATTGCCTTCGACGGTCCAGCCATCGGCCAGGTTGCCGGCGAAATCCGCGCGCCACGACATGCTGGTGCGCGCCATGCCGAAGCGATCGAACACGCGCTGCTGCATCAACGCACCCACATCCTCGCCCAGTCGCCCACGTTCGATCACGAACTGCAGCAGGATCAGGCCCTCGCCGGAATAGCCGTAGCGGCTGCCGGGCTCGAAGTGGAACTTCAACCGGCCATCCGGTTCGAGAAAGCCGAAGTTGGCAAAGCCGCTGGCGTGATTCAGCAGCTTTCGCGGCGTGAGCCGGCGCCAGCGTGCATCACTCGCCAGCACGCTGTAGTCGGCGTACTTTTTCGGTTCGGGCGGGTAGTCTGGCAGCGGCGCGTCCAGAGCTGTGGCGATGCTGGCATCCAGATCGATCACCCCGTCCTGCGCCAGCTGTGCGACCAGGTGGCCGAAGGCCATCTTGGTGAGCGATGCGGCATACATCACGGTGTCGGTGCGCAGCGGCTCGCCTGCGGCGTTGCGTTCACCGTAGGCGGCCACATGCACCACCTTGCCGTCATCGATCACCGCCAGCGCCATCCCGCGCGCATGGGCCGCCTGCATCAGCCGCTGTGCTTCGGCATCGATGCGAGTGGGCGAGGGCACGGGTGGCGGCGCGGCCAGTACCGCCAGCGGGAGCAGCGTCAGCAACATCAGGGTGGCACGGCACATGCGTGGAACTCCTGGTGGGGCGCACGGTGATGCTACGCCGGGCTGCCGCTGGCGTCATCGCCAGTTGTCAGCCGGCCTGCGGCCGGCGCAGGCAGATCCGTGCTGCGCCGGCACCGATGTCCACCTGGCCGCCGCGCATTGCATCGGCACCGAGGATCAGCGCCGGCCGGCCCTCCAGGCCGATCGCCTTGAACACCGGCAGTTCGCTGATGCGGACCTCCATCGACGGGTGCTGCCAGCCGCCGCCGGTCATGCCGGGCAGGGTGTACAGCCAGGTTGCCTGCTTGCCGCCGCCCAGGCCTTCGGTGCCCTTTTCACGCACCCGCACCCGCGCGTCGCTGCCGTCGGTGCGCAGCCCCAGTGCGCGGGCGGCTTCGGCGTTGAGGACGGTCTGTGCGGCACCGGTGTCGACCACGGCGATGGCGTCCACCGCAGGCGCGCCCAGTGCAAGCGTGATGAAGCCGAACTGGCGCAGGCCGCCAGTGCGGCCGGGCAGCGCATTGGGCTGGCAACCCGGTCCTTCCAGGTTCAATCCGCCGGGTGTCCACAGCGCCAGTTGATTGCGGCCGAAGTCCCAACGGGTGTCCCAGCGCCCGGTCAGATCGTTGCCGATCAAGCCGTCGATGGCTGGATCATCATCCTTCGGCAACGATGACAGATCGACGTTCATGGCTTGGGCCTGCAGCTGCCAGCTGCCCAGCTGCCAGGACGTGCTGCGCATGCGCTGCAACCGCGCCGAAGCTGCACTCGCCCCTTGCGCCTGTGATACCTCTGCATCCGCATCCTCCAGGCCATAACGCCGCACGACGCGGGCATCGACCAGCGTTGCCCCGGCGGCACTGTCGACCACGAAGCGCAGCGGTTCGGCGCGCCCGTCCAGCGAGACGGCCACCGCCGGATGACCGCCCTGCATCCACATCGGCAGGATGTGCGCGGCGGCGTTGGAGGCGAGCGCAGGCAAGGGAGCGGCGAACAGGGGCAACAGGAAGAGGCGCAAGGGAAGACTCCGCAGTGATCGTGGGTAACCATTGGCGCACGGCGGCGTATCGCCGGAATATCGGCGTTGATACCGTCCTGATACACAGGTGCTGGATACTGTCCGAATGAGTACTCCCATCCGTGTCATCGTCGTCGACGACGATGCCAGCATCCGCGACGCCATCGCCGACCACCTGCTGCTGCACGGCTACCAGGTACGCCTGGCGGCGGATGCGGCGGCACTGGACGTGCTGCTGCAGGCCGAACGACCGGACCTGATCATCCTCGACTGGATGATGCCCGGTGAGGATGGGCTGTCGGTCTGCCGCAGGCTGCAGGCGAGGGCGATCCCGATCCTGATGCTGTCGGCGATGGGGGCTGCACCGGACCGCGTGATCGGCCTGGAGATGGGCGCGGACGACTACCTGGCCAAACCCTTTGATCCGCGTGAACTGCTGGCGCGGGTACGCGCACTGCTGCGCCGTCAGGACAAGCTGCGCACGCAGGTGGCCAGCGAGCTGCGGTTTGATGGCTGGCGATTGCTGCCCGACCAGCGTCGCCTGTTCGCACCGGACGGTGCCGAGCTGGTGCTGAGTCGTGGCGAGTTTTCCCTGTTGCTGGCGCTGGCCGAACGTCCCGGGCGGGTGCTGGGGCGTGAGCAGCTGCTGCAGTTGAGTCGCGGAGAAGCCAGTGACAGCGTGGACCGTGCCATTGACCTCGCGATCAGCCGCCTGCGCCGCAAGCTCGGGCAAGCCGCGTCCGGGGCAGAAGCCCTCGTGCAGACACTGCGCGGGGAAGGGTATCGCTTCGACGCTGAGGTACAGGTGCTGTGAGCAGCCGGTGGTCGACCACACGCTGGATCGCGATGCTGGCGCTGGCCAGCCTGCTGCTGGCAACCCTGGTCAGCGTTGCCGTGGTGGGTTGGATGCCCCGGCCCGCGCCGCCACCGATGCGGCTGGACCATGCGATGCAGGTACTGCGTGGGGAACAGGCGCCGGCGTCACTGGGATTGCGCAGGGCGACGCAGGACGCGCCCCCCCAAGGTAGCGCCAGCGACTGGCTCGCGCAGCTGGCGGCCGCGCAGATGGGCATGCCGGCCGAGGATGTACGCCTGGCATGGACGGGGCAGGGCAGGGCGCCCGATGTGCAGGTCATCGAGGGTGGCGCGGTACTGGACGCCTCCGGTCGTGCTGGCGTGCTGAAATCACAGGCCGCGCTGCTGACCGCGATGCAGTGGCCGCCGTTTGAACTGGGGATGCGCCAGGCCGACGGCCGCTGGCGGGTGGTCGGCAGCGACCATAGTGACCTGGCGGCCTGGCGCCGCCAGGTGATGCTCGCCCTGTTGGGCGGTGCGATCCTGCTGGCGCCGTTGGCGGCGTGGGCGTCGATCCGGTTGGGGCGCCCGCTGCGGCGCCTGGCCGAAGCGAGCGCACGCGTCGACCTGCAGGCCGAATCGCCATTGCCCGACGATGGCCCACGCGAAGTGCAGATGCTGGCCGCCGCGATCAGCACCGGTCGCGAACGCCTGCGGGTCCAGGCACAGGACATGACCCATATGCTGGCGGCAGTGGCGCATGACCTGCGCACGCCCCTGACCGGCCTGCGCCTGCGCGCCGAGTTCGCTCCCGCACCACAGGCCGCCCGGATGGTGGCGGACATCGAACGCATGGACGCGATGATCGAGCAGGTGCTGGACTATGCACGCGGCGAGCTGCAGCCCTTGCAGATGCGCTCGCTGGATCTGGCTGCCCTGCTGCAGGAATGCCTGCAAGGGGCGCTGCTGCGCGGGGTCGACATTTCGCTTCAGTGCCCGGATACGCTGCCGTGGCATGGCGATGCGCTGCTGCTCCGGCGCGCGGTCGACAATCTCATCGACAACGCCGAGCGTTACGCGGGCGCCGTGGAGCTGCATGTCGCCGTGTGGGGACATGGGGTGCAGCTGGATGTGATGGATCGCGGGCCGGGCATCGCCGAAGCTGATCGTGTCCGCCTGCTGCAACCGTTCCAGCGCAGCGAAAGCTCGCGCAGTCGCGCTACCGGTGGGACCGGGCTGGGACTGGCCATGGCCGCCAACGTAGCCAGGCGTCACGTAGGCGAACTGCAGCTGCTGCACCGCGAGGGCGGCGGGCTGATCGCGCGACTGCTGCTGGGAAAGCTCCCCTGATATCGGCTGTGGTTTACAGATGGCGGCTATCGGGGATATGATTAGGCGCCTAACCATATCGTGTTCGTGAGATGATCGAAGCCAAGCATCAGGCCCTGCTGGAGGAATCGCAGCGACGCGGCTACGCCAACATCGCGCAACTGCGCCTGTGCTTCCAGCTGCTCTCGTTGTCCTCGTCGATCGATCGCGACTGCGCCGCGCGGCTGGCACCGCATGGGCTCAGCGAGGGCCGCTTCGTCGTGCTGTTCCTGCTGCACGGGGCCGGTGGCACGCTGCCGCCGCACCTGCTGGCCGAGCGTGCCGGCGTGACCCGTGCCACCATCAGCGGCCTGCTCGATGGCCTGCAGCGTGAAGACCTGCTGCAGCGTCGCAGCGATGACGGGGATGGCCGCCGTCTGCAGATCGTATTGACCGCACCGGGAAAGCGCTTGGCCGAGTCGTTGTTCGAGCAGCACACGCAATGGATCAGCGGCCTGTTCGACGGCCTGGATGCGGGTGAACAGCAGCAGCTGTCGCAGCTGCTGCACAAGGTCTGGCAGCATACGGACGGCGGGCGGGAATCGGCAGCATGAGCACGCCCGTTCCTGCGCAAAGGCTGCATGCACTCAACAGTGGCAGCGCTGCTGCCACCCATCTGGCCGAATGCCTGGCCGTGGATTTCACCGCGCTGCTGCAGGTGGTGGCGCCTGCCCTTGAGCCGGAATCGCTGCAATGCATGCGCGACGCCTCAGGCAAGGGCATCACCCAGCGCATGGCGCTGGCGGCGCGGTTGCTGCACGAAGCCGGACAGGGGGAGCCTGCGCGCTGGCAGGGGCATGCGTCAGACACGGTGCGTGGCTGGGCCTGCTACCTGATCGGCGGCGAAGCCGACGCGACGCTGCCGGCCAAGCTGCAGGCGATGCGGCCACTGGCTGACGACCCGCACTTCGGCGTGCGCGAATGGGCGTGGCTGGCGCTGCGTGCCGACATTGTTGCCGCACCACTGCAGGCGCTGGAGTACCTGCAACCATGGACGCAGGAAGGATCGCCGTACCTGCGCCGCTTCGCCTGCGAAGCGCTGCGCCCGCGCGGCGTGTGGGCCACACATGTCGCGCTGTTCAAGCGGCAGCCGGAACTTGCAGAGGCGATGCTGGAAGCACTCGCCGACGACCCGGAGCGCTATGTGCAGGACTCGGTCGGCAACTGGCTCAATGATGCCGGCAAGACACAGCCGCAGTGGCTGCGTGCGCTGTGCGCGCGCTGGCAACAGCAGCACCCTGGTGATGCCAATGCCTACATCCGCAAACGCGCCATGCGCTCGCTCCGGTAGTGCCGGCCGCTGGCCGGCAACCCCCCAAACCTTCAAGGAAGAAGCAGCATGTCGCACACCTTCATCGAGCTCTACACCGCCACCCCCGCCTGGACCACGCTCCAGCCCGAGCAGCGGAATGCCTTCTTCGCCCGTATCGGTGCAGGCATGCAGCAGTTCGATCCAGTCCGCATCACACTGCTGGCGATGGGCCGCATTGCCAGGGGCGTACAGCACGGCAGCGATGAGCAGTTCTATGCGGTCTGGCGCTGTGCAAGCCGCGCGGACGCCGACGCGCTGGTGGCCGGCATTGCCGCCACCGGTTGGCATCAGTACTTCGCCACCATCAACGCCGTCGGCGCAGACGATGGGATGGGGCAGCACCTTGCCGACCTGGCCGCCTTGTAGCAGCGTCTCCGGACGCGCATGGCACATGCGCCTGTCACCCGGACGCGGTAAACAGGACATTGCCCATGTCCATCCGCAGGGAAGTTGATCATGCAGAGCACGCTCCAGGTCACGCTGTTCGGCCCGCTTGGCGACAGCCCGGCATTGCAGTTGCCGGGGCGGGAAGGGCCGTCGGTGGCCATCCCGGAGGCGGCCCTGCGGCGGTTGGTCTCCGACCTCTACACCACCCGTTCCCTGCTCAATCCCGAGCAGCTGGACGAGGCCAGGCAGGAGCTGGACCGCGTGCTGGAGCGCTGGGCCGACATCCACGAAGGCCTGTTGCTGGACGTGGAAGTGCATGGCAAATGAGCGGCTTTGCGTGGCTGCTGCCGCGTGGGCAGCGCCGGCGCGCGCCTCGCTGAACCGCACCCGCGGTTGCGGATGAAACATTTTGCACTGCGCAAAAGCTGTGCTATCAATACACCCCATGAACGCAGCCGCCACCCGCTTTTACTGGTATTACTTTCCGAAGCCACTGGCGGAGGAAGGACTGCGCTCACCCTGAAGAAAGCTTCAGACGCATTCCCGAAAGCCGCCAGCGAACCTGGCGGCTTTTTTCATGCCGCCACGCTGGGGACCCCAACGTTCCGGAGATCTCCTGCAATGCCCCCGCACACCGACGACCTGCGCATCCGCACCATCGAACCGCTGACACCGCCTGCCCAGCTGCTGGCGATGCTGCCCTGTGACGATGAAGCCTCCGACACCGTCAGCGCCTCGCGCGCGGCCCTGCACCAGATCCTGCACGGCCGTGACGACCGCCTGGCAGTGGTGGTGGGCCCGTGCTCGATCCACGACCCGAAGGCCGCCATCGAATACGCCCAGCGCCTGAAGCCGCTGCGCGACGCGCTGGCCGGCGAACTGGAAATCGTCATGCGCGTGTACTTCGAGAAGCCGCGCACCACGGTGGGCTGGAAGGGCCTGATCAACGACCCGGACCTGGACGGCAGCTTCAGGATCGACAAGGGCCTGCGCATTGCCCGCGGCCTGCTGCGCGACATCAACAAGCTCGGCCTGCCGGCCGGTGTCGAATTCCTCGATGTGATCTCGCCGCAGTACATCGCCGACCTGGTGGCGTGGGGCGCGATCGGCGCGCGTACGACCGAAAGCCAGGTGCATCGTGAGCTGGCCTCGGGGCTGTCGTGCCCGGTCGGCTTCAAGAACGGCACCGATGGCAACGTGAAGATCGCCGCTGACGCGGTGGGTGCGGCGTCCAATCCGCATCACTTCCTGTCGGTCACCAAGCAGGGCGGCACCGCCATCGTGTCGACCACCGGCAATCCGGATTGCCATGTGATCCTGCGTGGCGGCAAGCAGCCGAACTACGACGCCGGCAGCGTCGCCGACGCCTGCCAGGTGCTGGCCAAGGCCAAGCTGCCGACGCGCCTGATGATCGACGCCAGCCACGCCAACAGCCTGAAAAACCCCGAGAACCAGCCGAAGGTGATCGAGGACATCGCTGTTCAGCTGGAAGACGGCGAACAGCGCATCGTTGGCGTGATGATCGAGAGCCATCTGGTCGGTGGCCGCCAGGAACTGGTGGAAGGCCAGCCGCTGGTCTACGGGCAGAGCATCACCGATGGCTGCATCGACTGGGACACCACCGTGACGGTGCTGGAGCGTCTGGCTGCGGCCGTGCGCGCCCGTCGCGACGTGAAGGTGTCCGAAGCAGCCTGATCGAAGCCGCCTGAGTGCGGCACGTGTGTGGATGGCGGCCAGCGCCTGCGGGGGTGCGGCCGCGATCAGGGCCGGTCGGAGTTGGAGGCCGGCCCATCTGCACCGGCGATGCGCCTGGCGCTGCGCATGAGCGACAGCGCCAGGTACATCGCCGGGGTGGTGATACCGCTTCCTGTAGCGTCGAGCCATGCCCGACCTGCGCGCGAAGCGCGTTGGTTTCCTGCAAAGAGCAGTCGAGCATGGCTCGACTTTACGAAGAGGCTCAATGCACTTCGTCGTGGTAGACGAACTTCGGCATTTCCCAGCGGTAGTGGATCGCCAGCAGGCGCAATGCGAAGCCGCCGCCAAGGCAGCACAGGATTGCGGTGGCATCGGCCACGCCCCAGTGCAGCAGCAACAGATAGGCCGCGCCGGTCAGCAGCGCGATGATCGCGTACAGCTCCTTCTGGAAGATGAGTGGCACCTCGTTGCAGAGGATGTCGCGCAGCACCCCGCCGAACGCGCCGGTCAGCATGCCGGCGATCAGCACGATCGGCATTGCATGGCCGGCTTCGCGCGCGATCGAGCAGCCGATCAGGGTGAAGGCGATCAGGCCCAGGCCATCGAGCACCAGGAAGGTGCGGCGGAAGTGGTGCATCCAGCGCGCCACCCAGGTGGCGATCAGCGCCGCGCACACGGTGAAGCCCAGGTACTCGGGGTGCTTCACCCAGCCCAGCGGGTAGTGGCCGAGCAGGATGTCGCGCAGTGAACCACCCCCGAGGGCCGTGACGCAGGCGATCATGACCACGCCGAACAGGTCCATGCGGCGGCGGCCGGCGGACAGTGCGCCGGTCATGGCTTCGGCGGAAATGGCGATCAGGTAGATGATGGACAGCAGCATGGGGCAGGCTCCGGGCGCGGTGGGGCCGGCCATGCGCGACCACCGCCACTGCCTGCGCAATGACGGGATGACGATGACCGGTGCCGCTCCCGCTGTCCTTTTGCCTGAGAGTTCAGCGGCATGGGCCGCGTGCCCCTTCGGCGGATCGTCCCGGGCATGCCCGGTGACCTCTCTCCAGCTCGGCGAGTCGAATGCATGGTTGGTGGGATTCCAGCCCACCGGCCTGAGCGATCATGGGAGCCTGCGCCTTCGGCGGGCGCCAGCGCGGCGCCTCTCTCCTGCATTCGGGCGCCAGTATATCCGCTGCAGTGCAGCACGGCATAATCCAGGCATGGCCCCGTCCGTCCGCCCGTGGTTCCTGTACCTGCTCGAATGCCGCGATGGCAGCTATTACGCCGGCATCAGCACCGATGTGGAGGCGCGTTTCGCCGCCCACCAGGCCGGCAAGGGCGCGCGCTACACCCGGGCCCGGCCGCCGCTGCGCGTGCTGGCCGTGCGCGAATACCCGGACCGGGCCGCCGCCTCGCGGGCCGAGTGGCAACTCAAGCAGCAGCCCCGCGAACGCAAGCTGGCCTGGCTGCAGGCAACGGATCCTGCGCTTCTGTAGAGCCGAGCCCACGCTCGGCTGTTGTTCCGTCTGCCCGATGCGGGAGCCGAGCATGGGCTCGGCTCTACAGTAGATCCACGTCATGCGTGGATGGGCCATTCGGCCCATGCGATGATCGCCCCGCGCCCAGAGCCGGAGACCCGGATGTCCACGATTGCCCTGCTGTTCGCGCTTTCCGCAGCAACGAGCCCTGCCGCCGACGCCGCCACGATCGCGGCCATCGAAGCCACCTGCCACGACTACGTCGATGGCCAGCTGGAGGCCGACCCGCAGCGCGTCGCCCGTTCCCTGCATCCGGACCTGGCCAAGCGCGCTGTGCTCGGCGATACACCCGACGAGCGCCTGGGCCTGCGCCGGATGTCGAAGGAAGAGCTGGTCTCGTTGACGAAACAGGGCGCGCTGAAGACCCCGAAGGATCAATGGGATCGCCGCTGCACGGTGCTGGACGTGACCGGCAACGCGGCCTCGGTGCGGCTGGAAACCCCGTGGTTCGTCGACTACTTCCACATGGGGCGTTTCGACCAGCGCTGGGTCATCGTCAACGCACTGTGGTACCCGAAACCGAAGGCGCACTGAGCGATGCGTGCCGCCGGCAACGCATGGATCTCCGTCGTCGTGCTGGTCGCCAGCATCGCGCTGCTGCCTGGCCTGCTGTATCTGCTCGGGCTGGCATTGGTGGACGGTCGGCCGAAGCCGGCCGACCGCGCGCCCAGTGGCGTGGCTGCGTGCAGCGGTGAGCCACGGGCGGGATACCAGCCGATGAACCCCTGGCGCTTCACCGCCCAGTTCTTCGACAAGGACGGGATGAAGAACAAGGTGCCTGAAGTGGAGCGGGAGGCCTTCTGGATTGCCCGGCGCCACCTGTGGCGGCAACCCCAGCGCGGCATGCTGCGCTGGCATCTCGGCAGTACCGCACTGACGATCTGGATCACCCGGCATTGGAGTACCGCGCAGATTGCCGACACCGCGAGGAAGGAGGACTTCTGCCGGAAGTAGCAACTGTCTTGTCAGGGGCAGCCGAGGGCCACCTCGGCGTCCCGCTTACGGGCGTTTAGGATAACCAGCATTTTGCGCATGACCGCCACGAGCGCCACCTTGCTCGCTTTGCCTTTGGCCTTCAGGCCAGCGTAAAACGTGCGCAGTCTTGGCTCGTACCGGATGGCCGTCAGGGCCGCCATGTAAAGGGCTTCGCGTACCACC
>NZ_JCAFVO010000015.1:0-46031 GCF_059372445.1 Stenotrophomonas sp. YJH_SMC_127
CTGGCAACGTATCGCTTGCTTTAAAACAATTAATAGTTGCTTGATCAAACGTCTGCAAGATGGACAATCATCCTTCCTGCAGGCGCCTTCACAAGATACCTGCGCATACTTTCAAAGATCCGGGGAAGTGGCCTCAGCGCCATTCCCGTGTGCTGCGAAGTTTCCTTCGTAGCGAGCCGCCCATTATGCCAGACTTTTTCAGTCCGTCAACACCTTCGTTCGATCATCTCGTTCGGCGGTGGTGGGCACCCTGTTGTCGCTGAAGCCCCTTGGTGGCGACCCCTGCGACGGGGGAGGAGAAGTATGGCCCCATCCACATCGTTTGTGAAGGGGTTGTGGCGATTTTTTTCACCGGATGTTGCATCTGTTCATCCGTCGCGCTGCGGTAGGAACCCGCGAAGCGCAGCCAAGCGTAGGCTTGGCTCTACAAGAGCATAAGGAAGGGCCGGCTGGCGCCGGCCCTTCCCTGCTGTCAGGCAGTGACCAGGCGCACGCGGGCGAAAGTACGCTTGCCGACCTGCAGCAGGCCTTCGAAGCCCGGCTGCAGCACCTGCTGGCCATCTTCGACCACTTCACCGTCGACCTTGACCGCGCGCTCCTTGAGCTTGCGGTTGGCTTCAGAGTTGCTCGGGGTCAGGCCGGCCGCCGTCAGCAGCGCAGCGATACGCAGGCCTTCGGCCGGAATCGCCACCTCCTGCAGCGGCAGCTGGGTAATGTCACCCTGCCCGGTCACCGCTGCTTCCCAGCCTGCAATGGCCTGCTCGGCCGCGGCGGCGTCGTGGAAACGGGTCGCCAGTTCACGCGCCAGGCGCAGCTTGACCACACGCGGGTTCAAGCCGCCATTGGCCACCTGCTCGCGCAGCTGCACGGCTTCGGCCTGGCTGATGTCGAAGGACAGCAGTTCGATCCAGCGCCACATCAGGGTGTCGTCCACCTTCATGGTCTTGGTGACGATGTCGATGGCCGGCTCGCTGATACCAATGTAGTTGCCCAGCGACTTGGACATCTTGTTGACGCCGTCCAGGCCTTCCAGCAGCGGCATGGTCAGCACCACCTGCGGCTTCTGGCCGTGGTGTTCCTGCAGGCCACGGCCCATCAGCAGGTTGAACTTCTGGTCGGTACCGCCCAGTTCGACGTCGGCCTCCAGGGCCACCGAATCGTAGCCCTGCACCAGCGGGTACAGGAACTCGTGGATGGCGATGGACTGCTGGGCGGCATAGCGCTTGGCGAAGTCGTCGCGCTCGAGCATGCGCGCCACGGTGTGCTGGCCGGCCAGGCGGATCATGTCGGCCGCGCCCATCTTGCCGAACCACTCCGAGTTGAAGCGGACTTCGGTACGGCTGCGGTCGAGCACCTTGAACACCTGTTCCTCGTAGGTACGGGCGTTGGCGAGCACGTCATCGCGGCTGAGCGGTTTGCGGGTCAGGCTCTTGCCGGACGGGTCGCCGATCATGCCGGTGAAGTCGCCGATCAGGAAAATGACCTGGTGGCCGAGGTCCTGGAACTGGCGCATCTTGTTCAGCAGCACCGTATGGCCCAGGTGCAGGTCGGGCGCGGTGGGGTCGAAGCCGGCCTTGATCCGCAGCGGACGGCCTTCCTGCAGGCGCGAACGCAGATCCTCGAGCTTGAGGATCTCGTCGGCACCACGGCCGATCAGGGCAAGGGCTTCTTCAATCGAGGACACGTGACTACTCCCGGCAACGCCGATTCTTGTGTGGGGTGTTAAAGCGAAGTTAACCCGATTGGCTTCACAAAAGCCAATGGGCACAAGGGTTTGACGCGGTTTTCTCAGGTGTCTATGGTAACCGGCGATCAGGCCCGCACTCCCAGGCCGCCAGGAAAAAACCGCCGATGCACAATTCCGAACAAGGGCGCGCACGCAAGCAGCGCTTCCAGGAACGCCTCCACGTCCTGCACGACAACACCCTGCATCGGAAGCTCAGGCAACATCTTCCCGCCGCCTTCAATGAGCGCTGGACCCGCCGCCATTGGATGCATGCCAGCCTGTTTGCGACCATCGGCGCCCTGGTGGCGACGATCGTCCCCGGTTTCTCGCACACCATCGATGCCCCCTACGCCGACAGCCACACCAGCCTGGCGCTGCCGTTGCCGCCGCTGACCATGGCCCGCCAGCAGCAGGTGCCGGGTGACAGCTGGCAGGTGCTGCGCGTGCAGCGTGGCCAGACCCTGAGCGACCTGTTCGACAAGGCTGGCATTCCGGCCAGCACCCTGCACCGGGTGCTGGACCACCCCGGCGCGCGTGAGGCGTTGACCAAGCTGCGCCCGGGTGCCGAGATCGCCTTCGACATGCCGCTGTCCGGCGACCTGCGCAGCATCCGTTTCGACCGCGATGCCGACAACCGCGTGGAACTGAGCCTGGCCGGCGATGACATCAAGGAGAAAGTGACCAAGCGCGAGTCCTCCACGCGCACCGTGGTCACCAGCGGCGAGATCACCAGTTCGCTGTATGCCGCGGCCCGACGGGCCGGGCTGTCGCCGTCGGCGATCGCGACGATGACCGACGACATCTTCAAGTACGACATCGACTTCTCCAAGGACCTGCAGCCGGGCGACCGCTTCAGCGTGGTGATGGATGAAACCTGGCGCGAAGGCGAGAAGGTGGACACCAGCAAGATCCTGGCGGCGACCTTCACCACCGGTGGCAAGACCTATTCCGGCTTCCGCTTCGACCGCAACGGCAAGTCCGAGTACTACGACATCAACGGCCGTTCGCTGAAGAAGAGCTTCATCCGCATGCCGATCCCGTTCGCGCGGCTGAGTTCGACCTTCGGCGCGCGCAAGCACCCGGTGCTGGGCAAGATGCGCATGCACAAGGGCGTGGACTACGCCGCGCGCACCGGCACTCCGATCATGGCCGCGGGCGATGCCCGCGTGCAGTTCGCCGGCGTGCAGCGCGGCTACGGCAACGTGGTGATCCTCGACCATGGCCGCGGCCACACCACCCTGTACGGCCACATGTCGCGCTTTGCGAACATCAGGACCGGCCAGCGCGTGGCCCAGGGCACGGTGATCGGCTACGTCGGTTCGACCGGCCTGGCGACCGGGCCGCACCTGCACTACGAATTCCGCGTCAACGGCGAGCACCGCAACCCGCTGACCGTGACCATGCCGCCGCCGGAACCGCTGAAGGGCGCCGAGCTGGTCGCCTTCCGCGCGCAGACCGCGCCGGCGATGGCGCGCATCCAGGGCATGGAGAAGCTGATCTACGCCGACGCCAGCCCGGCACCGACCAGCCGCGACGAGGCTGCGCCCGAGGTGGCCAGCGCCAAGGACAAGCAGGCAACCGGCCGCAAGCGCGGCTGAGCGTCTTGCGTTGACGAAGAAGGACGCGGCAGCCCAAGCTTGCCGCGTCCTTTTTTTATGCCTGCCATGAACACGACTGCCGACGCTGACGCCCCCCTGTACCTTGGCCTGATGTCGGGCACCAGCGCCGATGGCATCGATGCCGCGCTGGTGCAGTTCCCCGCCGGCGGTGGCTGCCGCTTCGTGCACGGCCTGACCGCCCGCTGGGAGCCGGTGCTGCGCGCGCGGCTGGTGGCGCTGGGCGAAGGTGGCCCGCTGGAGTCGCTGGAGGAACTGGGCGAACTGGACGCGCGGATCGCGATCAACTTCGCCGGGGCCGCCAATCAACTGCTGGCCGAGGCCGGCGTGGACCGCAGCCAGGTGCGCGCGATCGGCTCGCACGGCCAGACCGTGCGCCACCGCCCGCTGGCCGACCCGGCGTTCACCGTGCAGCTGGGCGACGGCAACCGCATTGCCGAACTGACCGGGATCACCACGGTGTCCGACTTCCGCCGCCGCGACGTGGCGGCCGGGGGCCACGGTGCGCCGCTGATGCCGGCCTTCCACCTGGGCATGCTGGGCACCGCCGACGAAGACCGCGCGGTGCTCAACCTGGGCGGCATCGCCAACCTGACCCTGATCCCGCGCGAAGGCGCGGTGCGTGGCTTCGATACCGGCCCGGCCAATGCGCTGATGGACGCCTGGTGCCAGCGCCATACCGGCCGCACCTTCGATGCCGATGGCGCTTACGCTGCCAGTGGCACGTTGGACGAGGGCCTGCTGGCCGGCTGGCGCTCGGACGCGTGGTTCGCGCTGCCGCCGCCGAAGAGCACCGGGCGCGAACAGTTTCACCTGTCCTGGGCCGAAGCCCATATGGGGGAAGGCGAGTACGCCGCTGCCGATGTGCAGGCCACCCTGCTGGAGCTGACCGTGGCGACCGTGGCCGATGCGTTGCTGGCGCAGCAGCCGCAGACCCGGCGCCTGCTGGTCTGTGGCGGCGGTGTGCGCAACCGGCAGCTGATGAAGCGGCTGGCGGCGCGGCTGCCGGAGGTGCAGGTGGAGTCCAGCGCGGTGCATGGGCTGGACCCGGAGTACGTGGAGGCGATGGGTTTCGCCTGGCTGGCGCAGCGGACGATGGACGGGCTGGCGGGCAACCTGCCGAGCGTGACCGGGGCGACGGGCCCGCGGATCCTGGGGGCGATCCACCTGGCGTGAGGTGGGCCGTCCGCGCAGGTGAGGCGCCGTTGTAGAGCCGAGCCCTGCTCGGCTTAGCGCGGGCCGGGCCAAGAGCAGCCGAGCATGGCTCGGCTCTACAAAGGCGCTAATCGAAGCCCTGCCCTGCCGGCAGGGCCTGCAGGGCGGCAATCGCGGCGGAGAGGGCGTCCACTTCGGGATCGCCGAAGCCGGAGCGGACCTCCAGTTCACTGCTGAACAGCCCCTGCTCCAGCAAGGCGGCGCAGGTCTGTTCGTGGGTCCAGCCGCGGGCGACCGCGACCCGTCGGATGCGTTCCAGCAGCAGCGGGTCCAGGTCCCGCAGCACAACGTCGGCCATGCTCACTTCCCCGTTCGCAAGGCACCGCCCCCTCGGCGCGTCGGGGGCGATGATCCCGCAGTCCGGGCGGGCAGGCAATCAGGCGACCGGCGGCGGCCCGCGATCGGCGATCCGCGGCCACAGCCACGCCAGCAGCAGCAGGGTTGGCACCACGGTGATCGAGCTGAGGATGAAGAACGTGCTGTAGGACGTGGCTTCGACGATGTAGCCGGAGACGCCACCGACGAACTTGCCCGGCAGGTTGGCCAGCGAGACCAGCAATGCGTACTGGGTGGCGGTGAAGTTGCGGTCGGTCAGCGACGACATGAAGGCCACCAGCACGGTGCCGGCAAAGCCCTGGAACAGGTTGTCGGCACTGAGCGCGGCGTAGAACGCCCACAGCTTGCCCGGATTGTGCGCCATCAGCAGGAAGGCCAGGTTGGACAGCGCCACGCCCAGCGCGGCCACCAGCAGCATGCGGCGGAAGCCGAACGCAGCCACCGCGATGCCGCCAAGGAACGCGCCGCCGATGCCCATCCACACACCGAACAGCTTGGAGACGGTGGCGATGTCGGCCTTGTCGAACCCCGAGTCGAGATAGAACGGCCCGGCCATCACTCCGATCACCTGGTCGGGGAACTTGAACAGGCCGACGAAGGCCAGCAGCACCAGCGCCAGTGCCACGCCATTGCGGCTGAAGAAGCTGGAGATGGGCTGGACGAACGCTTCGGCAATATCGATGCGGCGCTGCACGGCGGTGGCCGGGCGCTGCGGTTCGGCGCACAGCAGGGTGGTGACGATCGGCAGCAGCATCAGCGCGGCCATCGCCAGGTAGGCGACGATCCAGCCTTCGAACTGGGCCAGGTACAGCGCGCCGGCACCGGCCAGGATCAGGCCGATCCGGTAGCCCAGGGTATAGGTGGCGGCCAGCGCCGCCTGGGCGGTCTGCGGCGCGATCTCGATGCGGTAGGCATCGACGGCCGAATCCTGGGTGGCGCCGGCGAACGACGCCACCAGCACCCACATCACCAACGGCCACACGCCCTGTTCGGGCCGCACGAAGGCCAGCGCGACCAGCCCGACCAGCACCAGCACCTGCGACACCAGCAGCCAGGAGCGGCGGCGGCCGAGCCGCCCCAGCAGCGGGAAGGCGTAGCGGTCCAGCAGCGGTGCCCACAGGAACTTGAGCAGGTAGAAGAAGCTGGCCAGGCTGATCAGGCCGATGCTGCCCAGGTCCAGCCCGACGTCGCGCAGGCGCGTGGACAGGGTCTGCGAGGCGATCAGCAGGAACGGCAGGCCACTGCCGAAGCCGAGCATGGCCATGGTCAGCGCCGACGGGGTACCGAAGGCGCGCTTGATGCCGGCCCAGCCCTTGTAGCTGACCGGCGTGGCGGCCTCGGTCACAGGTCGTAGTCCACGGTGAACGGGGCGTGGTCGGAGAAGCGCTCGTCGCGGTAGATCGAACAGCTGCGCAGTCGGTCACGCAGGCCCGGGGTGATGAACTGGTAGTCGATGCGCCAACCGACATTGTTGGCACGGGCCGCGCCACGGTTGCTCCACCAGGTGTAGTCCTCGCCGGTGGGGTTGAGCAGGCGATAGGCGTCGGCCCAACCACGGCCGGCGGCGACATCGGTGGCCTGGCCGTGGTCGGCGCACAGCGCGTTGAGCCAGTCGCGCTCTTCCGGCAGGCAGCCGGAGTTCTTCTGGTTGGACTTCCAGTTCTTGATGTCCAGCGCCGAACGCACGATGTTCCAGTCGCCGCACAGCACGTAGTCGCGGCCGCTGCGCGCCCACGCTTCGAGGATCGGCCGCAGCCATTCCATCACTTCGAACTTGAAGCCCTGGCGCAGGTCGCCCGAGCTGCCCGACGGGATATAGAAGGAAACCACGCTGAGATTGCCGTAGCGCGCCTCGATGTAGCGGCCTTCGTCGTCGAACGGCGCCCAGCCCAGCGAGGTGATGACCTGGTCCGGCTCGCGCTTGCTGTAGATCGCCACGCCGCTGTAGCCCTTCTTGGTGATGGCATCGCGATAGAAGCAGTGGTGGCCGTCCGGACGGAACATCGGGTCGGTCAGCTGGTCTTCCTGGGCCTTGGTTTCCTGGATGCACAGGACGTCGGCGTCCTGGGCACGGAACCAGTCGAGGAAGCCCTTGGTCGCGGCGGAACGGATGCCATTGGCGTTGAAACTGATGATGCGCATGCGGGGGACCTGCGGCGGGAAACCGGGCAAGCATACCGGTTGCCCGCAGGGCTGCGCAGTCCGCCAGGCGGGGCCTGGACGGCTTTCACATGGCGCTGGACGAGCGCGAAACGCCCAGCTGGATTAGGATTTGTGCTCCAAATGAAGATGAATCGAGTTTTGATGAGCGACCACCGCCACCGTTTCCTGCAGCTGGCCCTGACTGCCGACGCCCTGCGCTTCGGCCAGTTCACCCTCAAGTCCGGCCGGCTGAGCCCCTATTTCTTCAACGCCGGTCGTTTCGACTCCGGTTCGCTGCTGTCGCAGCTCGGCGCCTGCTACGCCGATGCCATCGATGCCACCGGGATCAAGTACGACGTGGTGTTCGGCCCGGCCTACAAGGGCATTCCGCTGGCCACCGCGATGGCCTGCGAGCTGGCCCAGCGTGGCCGCGACCTGCCGCTGTCGTTCAACCGCAAGGAAGCCAAGGACCATGGTGAAGGCGGCCAGCTGATCGGCGCCGACCTGAATGGCAAGCGCGTGCTGATCGTCGATGACGTGATCACCGCCGGTACCGCGATCCGCGAAGCGCTGGGCATCATCCGCGCTGCTGGCGGCACCCCGGCCGGCATCGTGGTGGCACTGGACCGCCAGGAGATCGCCTCGGAAGCCGACCGTCGCTCGGCGGCACAGTCGGTGGCCGAAGAAGCCGGCATTCCGGTGATCGCCGTGGCGTCGCTGGCCGATCTGCTTGATTTCGCCTCCGGCAACCCGGAACTTGTCGGTTACCGGCAGCCGCTGGAAGCCTACCGGGCCCAGTACGGCGTCCGTTCGATCCGCTGACCGACCAGGGGAAAGGTCATGTCCCGAGTTCCTGCTGTTCTCTTTGCCGGCCTGCTGCTGGCCGTGCCGTTCACCGTGCCGGCGCAGTCGCGCGACGGCGGCAAGGTGGAAAAGAAGCTGTATTGCTGGAACGAGGGCAAGGAGCGGATCTGCAGTGATTCGCTGCCGGCCGATGCGGTCAATCACGCCCGCGAGGAGTTCAACGCGAAGAGCGGCCTGCGCAATGCGCAGGTCCAGCGCGCGTTGACCGACGAGGAGCGCGCCGCAGCCAGCACCGTGGCACAGCAGCAGCAGCTGGACCTGATGGCCGAGCAGACCCGCCAGCGCACCGAGCAGGCAATGCTGTCCACCTATGGCAGCGAGGACGATCTGCGCCGGGTGTTCGCCGAACGCCAGGAAGTGCTGGACAACAACCTGAAGACCGCCGAGTACAACGTCACCAGCCTGCGCGAATCGCTGGTGGCGCTGCTGTCGGCCGCCGGTGACCGCGAACTGGCCGGTGGCAAGGTGGCCGACAAGCAGGCCGAGGCGATCCGTCAGCGGCACGTGCAACTGCAGTCGCAGCAACGCCTGCAGGCCGGATTCCTGCAGCAGCAGCAGGCGCTGAAGGCCGAGATCGACAGCACGCTGCAGCGCTATCGCGAGCTGAAGGGCGTGGCGCAGGCGAGCCAGGCGCCGTGATTCGCCTGTAGCGTCGGGCCCACACTCGACTCCGCGTGACCTTGGGAAAGGGCAGCCGAGCATGGGCTCGGCTCTACAGCAGGCGGCGCCTGGTTACGGGTTGGCCCACGGAATTTATGCACTCTTTACGCGTCGGCCCGGTCCGGCGCGTAGTGCGTTTATGGGCGGCAGGACGACGATGACGGCCTGAGGTGGAGGGGTTCCACCAGGTCGCTATTGAAATGTCCCCCTGGCTGTCTTTGTTGTGTGGCGTGCTGGTGCTGGTCGCCGCCGCCTATCTTCTCTATGTCGTGCTGCGGCCCGAATCGTTCTAACGGAGCCGGCCATGACTGAGATGCTTGTCATTCTTGCCGCCAGCCTGCTGCTGGCGTGGCCGCTGGGCCTGTACCTGGCCCGCGTGATGCGCGGCACGCCGATGAAGGTCGACGTGCTGTTCAACTGGATCGAAAAGCCGTTGTACAAGGTGTTCGGCGTCGATCCCTCGCGCGCGATGTCCTGGCGCGGCTACGTGCTGGCCTTCGTGCTGAGCAACGTGGTGGTCGCTGTGTTGACCCAGGCGGTGTTCATGACCCAGGCCTGGTTGCCACTGAACCCGGACCAGATCCCGAACATGCGCTGGGACACCGCGCTGCACACGATGATCTCGTTCCTGACCAACACCAACCAGCAGCACTATTCGGGCCAGGCGCAGCTGTCCTACCTCTCGCAGATGACCGGCATCACCGGCCTGCAGGTGGTGACGCCGATGATGGGCCTGGCGCTGGCGGTGGCGACGCTGCGCGCGTTGTTCTCGCGTGCGCCGCAGGCTGCGGCGGCCACCGGTGCCGGCGATGACCGCCAGGTGGCGGTAGGCAACTACTACGTGGACGTGGTGCGCCTGTGCGTGCGTTTCCTGTTGCCGCTGTGCCTGGTGTGGACCCTGCTGCTGACCAGCCAGGGTGTGCCGTCGACGATGGCCGGTGGCCCGCAGGCCACGCCGATCGATGCCAGCGCCGGCATGACCGGACAGAAGCTGCCGCTGGGCCCGGTGGCGGCGATGGTCGCGGCCAAGCAGCTTGGCGCCAACGGTGGCGGCTGGTACGGCCCGAACAGCAGCTTCCCGCTGGAGAACCCGACCCCGCTGTCGAACGCGCTGGAAATCGTCGGCATCCTGCTGGTGCCGATGGCGGTGATCTTCATGATCGGCGCGTTCACCGGCCGGCGTCGCTTCGGCGCCCTGGTGTTCAGCTGCATGCTGGGCATGTCGCTGCTTTCCACCGGCGCGATGATGTGGAGCGAAGGGCATAGCGCCAGCGCCGCCACCCCGCTGCTGATGGAAGGCAAGGAGGTGCGCTTCGGCGCCGACGGCACGGCGCTGTGGGCGGCGGTGACTACCCAGGTCTCCAATGGCTCGGTGAACGGCATGCACGATTCACTGGCGCCGCTGAGCGGTGGCATCGCGATGGTCAACATGCTGGTCAGCGCGATCTGGGGCGGCATCGGCTGTGGCCTGCAGCAGTTCATCGTCTATCTGCTGCTGGGTGTGTTCCTGGCCGGGTTGATGACCGGGCGCACGCCGGAACTGTTCGGCCGCAAGCTGGAGACGCCCCAGGTGCGCCTGCTGGCCCTACTGGTGCTGCTGCAGCCGATCACCCTGCTGGTGTTCACTGCGATCACCCTGGCCGTGCCCGGCCTGGCCGGCACCTCCAACCCCGGCTTCCATGGCATCAGCCAGGTGTTCTACGAGTATGTCTCGGCCTACGCCAACAACGGTTCGGGCTTCGAAGGACTGGGTGACGCCACGCTGTGGTGGAACCTGAGCTGCTCGCTGGTACTGCTGCTGGGCCGCTTCCCGCTGCTGATCATTCCGCTGGTGGTGGCCGCACAGTTGGCCGCCAAGCGCCAGGCGCCGGAGTCTGCCGGCAGCCTGCAGATCGAAACCCCGACCTTCGCCCTGACCCTGGTCTCGGTGATCGTCATCCTGACCGTGCTGCAGTTCATGCCGGCGCTGGTACTCGGCCCGATCGCCGATCACCTGAGCCTGGGACTGCGCTGAGGACACCCTGATGAGTACCCAAGCAAGTTCAACCCGTAGTACCCATGCACCGCGCCCTGCCCTGCTTGATGGCGCCGGCCTGCGCCGTGCGCTGGTCGAAGCGGTGCGCAAGCTGGCGCCGATGCATCTGGTGCGCAGCCCGGTGATGGCGGTGGTGATGGCCGGCACGATCGTCGCCGCGATCGTCACCCTGACCGGCAATGCACCGCTGGGCTTCGGCCTGGCAGTGACCGCCATCCTGCTGGTGACCGTGCTGTTCGGCAATTTCGCCGAGGCAGTGGCCGAAGCGCGTGGCCGTGGCCAGGCCGCCTCGCTGCGCCGTGCGCGCCAGGACCTGGTGGCGCGCCGGCTGGCGGCGCCGCAGCCGGGCGCAGCCGAAGCCCAGGTGCCGGCCGCCGAGCTGCGCCCGGGCGACCATGTGATCGTCAGTGCCGGTGAGCTGGTGCCGGCCGATGGCGAGATCGTGCAGGGCTTGGCCACCATCAACGAAGCGGCAGTGACCGGCGAATCGGCACCGGTGCTGCGCGAGGCCGGTACCGACCGTTCCGGTGTGATCGGTGGCACCAAGGTGCTGTCCGACCAGATCATCGTGCGGGTGACCGCCGAGCCGGGCCACAGCTTCCTGGACCGCATGATCGCGCTGGTGGAAGGTGCCAATCGCCAGAAGACCCCCAACGAGATCGCGCTGACCCTGCTGCTGGCGGCGATGACGCTGACCTTCCTGGTGGTGGTGGCCACGTTGCCGGCGATCGGCGCGGCCGTGGGCGTGCAGGTCGATCCACTGCTGCTGATCGCACTGCTGGTGTGCCTGATCCCGACCACCATCGGCGGCCTGCTGCCGGCCATCGGCATCGCCGGCATGAACCGTGCGCTGGCTGCCAACGTGCTGGCCAAGTCGGGCAAGGCGGTGGAAGTGGCCGGCGACGTCGACGTGCTGCTGCTGGACAAGACCGGCACCATCACCTACGGCGACCGCCAGGCCAGCCACTTCCATCCGCTGGCCGGCATCGACGCCAGCCAGCTGCGCGAGGCCGCACTGCTGTCCTCGCTGGCCGACCCGACCCCGGAAGGCAAGTCGATCGTGCGCCTGGCGCGCGAACAGGGCTGCGCCACCGCCGAGCCGGACCGTGCCGACTACCTGGCGTTCAGTGCCCAGACCCGGATGTCCGGCGTCGATCTGGAACACGGGCGGCAGATCCGCAAGGGCGCTGCCGATGCGATCCGCGCCCACGTGCAGGCGCTGGGCGGCAACGTGCCGGCTGAACTGGCCGGCCGCGTCGAGCAGGTCGCGCGCAATGGCGCCACCCCGCTGGTGGTGGCCGAGGGCCGCCACGTGCTGGGCGTGATCGAGCTGTCGGACGTGGTCAAGCACGGCATGCGCGAGAAGTTCGCACAGCTGCGGGCGATGGGCATCCGCACGGTGATGATCACCGGCGACAACCCGCTGACCGCTGCCGCCATCGCCGCCGAAGCCGGCGTTGACGACTACATCGCCGAGGCCCGTCCGGAAGACAAGCTGGCACGCATCCGCCAGGAACAGGCCGGTGGCCGCCTGGTGGCGATGGTGGGCGATGGCACCAACGATGCTCCCGCGCTGGCCCAGGCCGACATCGGCCTGGCGATGAACTCCGGCACGCAGGCGGCGAAGGAGGCCGGCAACATGGTCGACCTCGATTCAGACCCGGCCAAGCTGCTGGCGGTCGTGGAAGTGGGCAAGCAGCAGCTGATCACCCGCGGTGCGCTGACCACCTTCTCGCTGGCCAACGACGTGTCCAAGTACTTCGCGATCCTGCCGGCGCTGTTTGCCGCTGCGGTTCCGGCCATGGCCGCACTGAACGTGATGCAGCTGTCGAGCCCACGCAACGCGGTGCTGGCGGCGCTGATCTTCAACGCGCTGGTGATTCCCGCGCTGATCCCGCTCGCCCTGCGTGGCGTGCGCTTCCGCCCGGCCACGGCCACCGCGCTGCTGCGGCGGAACATGCTGGTGTACGGCCTCGGCGGCGTGCTGTTGCCGTTCGCGGCGATCAAGCTGATCGACCTCTTCCTTGTCCTGGTATTCGGCGCATGAACCGTTCTGCTTCCACCTCCACCACCCTGCCCCGCGAACCGAAGGCCGAAGCCCGCGTGGCCAGCCTGCAGGACGGCGCCGGCTGGCGCCCGGCGATCGGCCTGGGCCTGGCCACCCTGCTGCTGGCCGGCGCGGTCTACGCCGGCATCGCCACCGGTTTCGCCGGCCTGGCCTACCCCACCCAGGCCGAGGGCAGCCTGCTGCGCGATGGCAGCGGCCAGGTGCGCGGCTCGGCATGGTTGTCGCAGCCGTTCACCGGCGATGGCTACTTCCAGGCACGGCCGTCGGCGGCCAACTACGACCCGATGGCCGCGGCCGGTTCCAACCTGGCGCGCAGCAACCCGGCGCTGGCCGAGCGAGTTACCGCCAGCACGGCGGCGGTGGCCGCGCGCGAAGGTGTCGCCCCGGCGCTGGTGCCGGCCGACCTGGTCACCCAGTCCGGCGGCGGGCTGGATCCGCAGCTGTCGCCGGCGGCGGCGCAGCTGCAGGTGGCACGCGTGGCACGTGCCCGCGGCCTGCCGGTCGAGCGCGTGCAGGCCTTGGTGCAAGCACATACTGAAGGGCGCCAGTGGGGCGTGTTCGGCCAGCCGCGGGTGAACGTGGTGACGCTGAACTTCGCGCTGGACCATACGGCCAAGGCGCCGTGATGCCGGCCTGCATCGGCTGCGCGCACAATGGCGGCCATGACAGCGGCCCCCATGACTGATGCGCGTACCCGCCAGGCCGATGCCCTGGTGGAAGGCCTGCAACGCGAAGCCGGTGGCAAGCTGACCGTGTTCCTCGGCGCTGCGCCGGGTGTGGGCAAGACCTACACCATGCTGACCCGTGCCCAGGAGCAGCTGCGCCGCGGCGTGGACCTGGTGGTCGGGCTGGTGGAAACCCATGGCCGCGCCGAAACCCAGGCCCTGCTGGAAGGTCTGCCGCAGCTGCCGTTGAAGGACGTGGCCTATCACGGCCACGCCCTGCAGGAGATGGACCTGGATGCCGTTCTGGCACGGCATCCAGCGCTGGTGCTGGTGGACGAACTGGCCCATCGCAATGCGCCCGGCAGCCGCCATGAGCGGCGCTGGCAGGATGTGATGGAGCTGCTCGACGCCGGCATCGACGTCTGGACCACGGTCAACATCCAGCATCTGGAAAGCCTCAACGACGTGGTGATGCGCATCACCGGCGTGCGGGTCAGCGAGACCGTGCCCGATGGCGTGCTCGATCGCCTGCACGACATCGTGCTGGTCGATCTGCCGCCACGCGAACTGATCGCGCGCCTGCAGCAGGGCAAGGTCTATGTGCCCGAACAGGCCGCGCAGGCGCTGCAGGCGTTCTTCTCGCCGGCCAACCTGACCGCCCTGCGTGAGCTGGCGATGCAGGAAGCCGCCGATCGCGTCGACAGCAGCCTGCGTGAAACCCGCGCCGCACGGGGCGAAGGCAACCTGCCGCTGCGGCGCGGCGTGCTGGTGGCCATCGATGGCGGCGGCCAGAGCGAGTACCTGGTACGGGTGGCGCGCCGCATCGCCGAGCGCCGCGACGCACCGTGGACGGTGGTGACCGTGCAGGGCCGGCGCCAGGACGAGGCCACGCGGCGCGAGATCGATGCGGCCTTCGCCCTGGCACGTCGCCTGGGAGGCGACGCCGAACTGCTGCATGGATCGAGCATTGCCGATGCCCTGCTCGACCATGCAGCGCACAACGGCGTGTCGACCCTGGTGCTGGGGCGCACCCGTGAGCGCCCGCTGGCGCGGATGTTCAACCGAACCCTGACCCAGCAGCTGATCCAGCGCGGCGCGCACTACGAGATCACCATCATCAGCACGCCGCAGGCCCGGGCGCGCTCGCGCCGCGAAGGTCTGCTGCCACCGATGCGCGGCATCAGCTACGAGCCGGTACAGGCACTGATCGCCACCGCGCTGGCCTGTGCGGTGGCTTGGCTGGCCGAACGCTGGGTCGGCATGGCCGACCTGTCGATGGTGTTCATCGTGGCGGTGGTGCTGGTGGCCGCACGTACGCGCGCCAGCGTGGCGGTGATGGCGGCGATCCTGTGCTTCCTGGCCTACAACTTCCTGTTCATCGCGCCCCGCTTCACCTTCGCCATCGGTGCGCGCCAGGGCGTGATCACCGTGTTCCTGTTCCTGGCCGCCGCCTTGGTGGCCGGACGGCTGGCCTCGCGCCTGCGCATGCAGGTCATTGCGCTGCGTGCGGCCAACCGCCATGCACGTGCACGCCAGCAGCTGGGCCGTCAGCTGGCCAGCGCCGCTGGCAACGGCGAGGTGGCACAGGCAGGTCGGCATGCCTTGGAGCAGGCGATGGATGTGCCGGCGTGGCTGCGGATCGGCGCGGACACTGCCGCCGGTGGCCGCAGCCAACCCGGCGATACCGACCTGGCTGCCGCCGACTGGGCGCTGCGCCACGGCCAGCCCAGCGGCCGCTTCACCGACACCCTGGCCGGTGCGCAGTGGTGGTTCCTGCCATTGCTGGATGGCGAAGATCGCGCGATCGGCGTGGCCGGCCTGTACCTGCCCGGCGCACAGGCGCGCCTGCTGCCCGAACAGCGGCAGCTTGCCGAAGCGATGGTCGATGACATCGCACAGGCCGCACTGCGTACCCGGCTGGTGGCCGAACTGGAACAGGCGCATGTCAGCAACGAGACCGAGCGGTTGCGCTCGGCCCTGCTCTCTTCGGTGTCGCACGACCTACGCTCGCCACTGGCGGCGATGATCGGTTCGGCCGACAGCCTGGCCAGTTACGGCGCGGCGATGGACACGGCTGATCGCCGTGCCCTGCTGGACACCATCCTGGTCGAAGGCGAGCGGCTGGACCGCTACATCCAGAACCTGCTGGACATGACCCGCCTGGGCCACGAAGGACTGAAGATCAACCGTGACTGGATCGGCGTGGACGAGCTGATCGGCTCGGCCGCACGGCGCCTGCAGCGCTACCAGCCCAAGGTGCGGCTGGAGCTGGACATTCCGTCCACGCTGGCGCCGATCTGGGTACACCCGGCACTGGTCGAACAGGCCGTGTTCAACGTGATGGAGAACGCGGCCAAGTTCTCGCCGCCCGACGCCGCCGTGCAGGTGCAGGCGCGCGAACTGGACGGCCAGCTGCGCATCGACGTGATCGATGCCGGCCCCGGCATTCCCGACGACGAGCGCGCGCGCATCTTCGACATGTTCTACAGCGTCGAGCGCGGCGACCGCGGCCGCCACGGCACCGGCCTGGGCCTGACCATCTGCCAGGGCATGATCGGCGCACATGGCGGCAGCGTGCAGGCGCTGCCCGGACGCGACGGTCGCGGTACCCTGATCCGCATCACCCTGCCCCTGCTCAAGCCAGCCTCCCACGATGAGCCCGACCCCGATTGATGCCAGCGTGCCGGCCGCGCGCGTGCTGGTGATCGATGATGAAACCCAGATCCGCCGGTTCCTGGACATCAGCCTGCGCGCGCAGGGCTACCAGGTGCGACAGGCCGCCACCGGCCAGGAAGGCCTGCAGCTGGCCGCCAGCGAGGACATGGACCTGGTGATCCTGGATATCGGCCTGCCGGACATGGAAGGCCACGAGGTACTTGAACAGCTGCGGCAGTGGAGCCAGGTGCCGGTGATCATGCTGACCGTGCGCGCCGGCGAAGCCGAGAAGGTGCGCGCACTGGATACCGGCGCCAACGACTACGTGACCAAGCCGTTCGGCACGCAGGAACTGATGGCGCGGGTGCGGGCGCTGCTGCGCACGCGCAGCGTACCCAGTGATGGCACGCCACCGGTGTTCGACGACGGCCACCTGCGCGTGGACCTGGTGCGCCGCGAAGTCGCCCTGCAGGGTGAACCGGTGGCGTTGACCCGCAAGGAGTACGCGTTGCTGTCGCTGCTGCTGCGCAATGCAGGGCGGGTAGTGACGCAGCCGCAGATCCTGCAGGAGATCTGGGGGCCGACCCACCAGCACGATACCCATTACCTGCGCATCCTGGTCGGCAAGCTGCGGCACAAGCTGGGCGATTCGGCGCTGGATTCACGCTACCTGTTCACCGAACCGGGCGTGGGCTTGCGATTCAAGGGGTGAGGGTGTGCCGAACAACGGTCGGCACCCACCAAAGCAAATTCGGAAGAGCATCCACGCATGGCGTGGATCTCTGCTGTGTCGACCAAGGTCGACACCTACCAAGAGCAGTTCATGCGGTTCGGACAGATCGCGGAAATCTGTCGAAGGCGGGGTGGGTCCGGTGGCGGGGGCGTGAGCCGCATGGATGCGGCGACCGAGCTTACATGGGTGAGGGCGCTTTGCTTGCGAAGCACTGCTTCGCAAGCGCCCGAACGCCCAGCCGCCAGCGGCTGGGCCGGGCCCCGGAGGGGGACTTGCAGCGTCCCCCGTAACCGGACCCACCCCGCATCCTACGGATAGCCGGCCTTTGACGTTGACGTTGATTCGGCGGGTGCCGGGCGCCGCCCGGCCCCACCTCAGAACCCCAGCGGCGTGTCGCCCAGCACCGGCTGCAGCTGGCTGCGGAACAAGGCCTTGATGCGCTCCAGTGCGGCCTCGTCGTTGCCTTCGAACCGCAGCACCAGCACCGGCGTGGTGTTGGAGGCGCGCACCAGGCCCCAGCCATCGGCGAAGTCCACGCGCAGGCCATCGATGGTCGACAGGCGGCCCCCCACATACGGGTTGTCCGGCGACTGCGCCGCCGCCACCAGCATCGCCACCAGCGCATGCGGCGTCCCGTCGGCCACCGCTACCTTCAGCTCCGGCGTGGCGACCATTTCCGGCAGTTCGCCCAGCACTTCGTCCGGGGTCTCCTCGCGCTGGGCCAGGATCTCCAGCAGGCGCGCAGCGGCGTACAGGCCGTCGTCGAAACCGAACCAGCGTTCCTTGAAGAAGAAGTGGCCGCTCATCTCACCGGCCAGCTCGGCATCGGTCTCGCGCATCTTCGCCTTCATCAGCGAATGCCCGGTCTTCCACATCAGCGGGCTGCCACCGTTGCGCAGCACATGGTCGGACAGCTTGCCGGTGCACTTGACGTCGTAGATCACCATCGCGCCCGGATTGCGCATCAGCACGTCGGCAGCGAACAGCATCAGCAGGCGGTCGGCATAGATGATCCTGCCTTCGCCGGTGACCACGCCCAACCGGTCGCCGTCGCCATCGAAGGCTACGCCGAGGTCGGCGCCGAAGCGCTTGACCGTCTGCACCAGGTCTTCCAGGTTGGCCGGCTCGCTCGGGTCGGGATGATGGTTGGGGAAGGTGCCATCGACATCGCAGTACAGCGGAATGACGTCGGCGCCGATTGCTTCCAGCAGCTGCGGGGCCAGTGCGCCGGCCACGCCATTGCCGGCATCGGCCACGACCTTCAGCGGACGGTCCAGCTGCACGTCATCGGCGATGCGCTGGATGTAGTCGGCACTGACATCGCGCTGCTGGTAGTCACCCGGCTCGGCGGACTGCACCAGGCGGCCCTCGACGATGCGCTGGTAGAGATCGGTGACCGCGTCGCCGGACAGCGTCTCGCCGCCGATCACCACCTTGAAGCCGTTGTACTCGGGCGGGTTGTGGCTGCCGGTGACCGCCACGCAGGTGCCGGTACGCAGATGGAAGGCGGCGTAGTACACGAGCGGGGTCGGCGCCAGGCCGATGTCGATCACCGCGCAGCCGGCACGGCGCAGGCCCTCGGCCAGCCCGGCCGTCAGCTCGGGTCCGGACAGGCGGCCATCGCGCCCGATCACCACCTCGCGCAGGCCCTGCTCCAGTGCCACGGTGCCGATGGCCTGGCCGATCAGCGCCGCGGTCTTCGGTGTCAGTTCGCTGCCCACCACGCCGCGGATGTCATAGGCGCGGAAGATGCCGGCGGCCAGCTCTTCGGCAGGCACCGGCGGTGGCGGCGGTGGCGTGGCATCGCCACTGCCGGTCGCGGCGGCCACCGGTGGCGGCGCCTGCTGCAGGCTCTCGCTCAGGGTCGGGCCATGGTCGGCCTCGGACGCGGCGGCGCGGCGCGGCAACGGCAGCGACTTCGGTAGCCGGTCGCGCCCCACCACCAGCAGCACGGCAATGAACGCCAGCAGCAACGCCACAATGGCGCTGGCCAGCGCGCCCAGGCCGAGCGGACCGGCCTCGACATTCGGCACCGACGCGACCAGCCGCAACGGCGTGCCTGCAACCGGGCGCGCCAGCGCTTCCGCACTTTCGGCCAGGCTCGGGTCGCCTTGGGTGACCAGATCGAATGCTCCCTGGCGCAGGCCGAGGAAGCCGGCGGACGGCGCGCTGACCTGGTCGAGCGGCGACGTCAGCCGCAGCAGCGGTTGGCGGACATAGATGACGGCCGGCCCCAGGCTGCCCAGCTGCACCGGCGCGGCCAGGCCCAGGCGGTTGCCGCCGCCGTCGCGGACCACGCGCAGGCTTGGCCTGGCCTCGGCCAGCGCCGCTTCCAGCAGCGCCAGGCGGGAATACCCGAAGGTGGCCGGATCGGCATAGGCGTTGGCCAGATCGGCCGCCAGCACCTCGACCTGCTCGACCCCGGTCCAGCTCTCGCGAACGGCCAGCGCCGCCGCAGCGGCGTCGCCGGCCTGCAGCGCCTGCTGCACGCGATCGTTCTTCAACTGCTGCTGCAGCTGCTGCAACTGGCCTGCAGCAGCCTGCTGCAGGCCCTGCACGGCCTGGTCACGCGCCTCTTCCAGCGCCTGCCCGTTGGCCTCCTGCCGCCATTGCTGCACCGCGCTCCATCCGAACCAGCCGGCCAACAGGATCAACAGCACCCCCAGTAGAGGTGCACTGCGACCCAACGACCGTCCCCGCTGTCCTTCCCCGATGCCGCTCATCGATGTCCCCTGTCAACGCACCCCGGTATGGCCGAATCCACCCGCGCCCCGCACGCTGTCGGTGAAAGTATCCACTACCTGCAGGCTGACGCGGGCGATCGGAACCACCACCAGCTGCGCGATGCGATCGCCCGGCTCGATGGTGAAGGCCTCGCGGCCACGGTTCCAGACGCTGATCAGCAGCGGCCCCTGGTAGTCGGCATCGATCAGGCCGGTGCCGTTGCCCAGCACGATGCCATGCCGGTGGCCCAGCCCGGAACGCGGCAGGATCACCGCGCACAGGTTCGGGTCGGCAATATGGATGGCCAGGCCGCTGGGCACCAGCGCGGTGTCGCCCGGCTGCAGGGTCAGCGCGGTATCCAGCGCCGCGCGCAGGTCCATGCCGGCACTGGCCTCGGTGGCATAGGCCGGCAGCGGCCAGCTGTCGCCGAAGCGCGGATCGAGCAGCTTGACCTGCAGCGGGTGGGAAGTGGATGCCTGGGTCATGCCTGGAGTCTCCGCGCGATCAGCGCCAGCAGTTGTTCGGCCAGCTCGCGCTTGGAAGTGGCCGGGAATACCTGTTCGCCGTCCTGCCAGAAGGCCGTGGCGGCATTGTTGTCGCTCTCGAAACCGCCGCCACTGATGCCGACCTGGTTGGCGATCACCAGGTCCAGGCGCTTGTCGACCAGTTTGCCGCGCGCGTATTTCTCCACGTCGTGGGTCTCGGCGGCGAAGCCGACCACCAGCTTCAGCGACTGCGTCTGTGCAGCGACTTCGGCGAGGATGTCCGGCGTACGCACCAGTTCGATCACCAGCGACTGGCTGTCGGCGGTCTTCTTCAGCTTCTGCGCGGCGACCTGGCGCGGCGTGTAGTCGGACACCGCGGCGGCACCGATATAGATGTCGGCGGGCAGCGACTTCAGTACGGCATCGCGCATCTGCGCGGCCGAGCGCACGTCGATGCGCTGCACGCCCGGCGGCGTCGGCAGCTGTACCGGACCGCTGACCAGCACCACCTGCGCGCCCAGCGCGGCAGCAGCGGCGGCCAGGGCAAAGCCCATCTTGCCGCTGCTGCGGTTGCCGACGTAACGCACCGGATCGATGTCTTCGTAGGTCGGGCCAGCACTGATCAGCAGGCGCAGCCCCTGCAGGGCACGGGTTTCCGGCGCGGCAACCGTCGCAGCGGCGCCGCCATTGGCGGCCAGCGCGGCCACGATGTCGCCGGGTTCGGCCAGCCGGCCGGGACCGGATTCACCTTCGGCCAGCGGGCCATCGACCGGGCCGATCACCTGCGCACCACGCTGGCGCAGCAGGGCGATGTTGGCCTGGGTGGCCGGATGCAGCCACATGCGATGGTTCATCGCCGGGCAGATCGTCAGCGGTGCGGTGCTGGCCAGGCACAGGGTGCTGACCAGGTCATCGGCATGGCCCTGGGCCAGCCGGGCCAGCAGATCGGCGGTTCCCGGCGCGACCACGATGCGGTCCGCCCAGCGGGCCAGCTCGATGTGGCCCATGGCCTGTTCGGCGGCGCTGTCCCACAGCGTGGTGCGGGTCGGCTGCCCGGACAGGGCCTGGAAACTGAGGGGGGTGACGAACTGCTGGGCGCCGGCGGTCATCGCCACCTGCACCTGGGCGCCCGCATCACGCAGGCGTCGCACCAGTTCCAGGGCCTTGTAGGCCGCGATCCCGCCTCCGACGCACAACAGCAGTTTCTGGCCTTCCAGCGCGCGGCCGGGCGCGGGGGAAGCGTTGGGGGAGTCAGCCACCTGGAATTCCTGTGCAAACGAGGGCATTAGCTTACCCGATGGTCGGTAATGTCCCGGTGCACAGCGCACATAGCGGGCAGCTATCAGCAGATGGGACTTGCACCACAGCGCTTCCGGGGTTCAAGACACTGCGATTCGGAACTTTCCTATACCTGTAGGCCGGCCACGTTTGCAGAATCGTCAGTGGCCGCCGCAGGTGTGCCGCTTCGCTTTTCGAGGATTCCGCGTGCACCCGCGCATCATCATCGCCGACGACCATCCCGTCGTCCTGCACGGCATCCGCATCGTGCTGCAGACCCACCTGATGGAGGTCGTCGGCAGCGCGCGTGACGGCGCCGAGCTGCTGCAGCTGGTCGAGCACCACGGCTGCGACGCGGTGCTGACCGACCTCTCCATGCCGGGCACCGGCCCGGATGGCCCGGAACTGATCGCTGAACTGCGCGCACGCCACCCGCACATGCCCGTGGTGGTGCTTACCGGCGCCCGCCACCCCGGCCTGCTCGATGGCCTGCTGCGTGAGGGTGTCAGCGGCCTGGTCGACAAGTGCGCCGATTTCGGCGAGTTGCCGCAGGCCTTGAACGCGGCCATGGCAGGGCAGGTGTTCGTCTCGCAGCAGCTGCGCCACCACCTGCAGGCGCGCGACCTGATGTTCGCGCGCGAACCGGCGGCGCTGTCCGCCCGCGAACAGGAAGTGCTGGACCTGTTGGCCGCCGGGCTGAAAGTGAACGCCATCGCCGTCCACTGCGGCCGCAGCCCCAAGACGATCAGCCGGCAGAAGGCTGAGGCCAAGCGCAAGCTGGGGCTGCAGAACAACCAGGAGCTGTTCGCCTACCTGCAGTCGCGACGCGACTGAGGCAACGGCCGACCCGGGCATGCGTCCTGCCCTGATGGGCCGCATCGCCCCCACTGGCGATGATGCAGGCATGCCCATCCACGACTGGCCCGAACAGGAACGTCCCCGCGAGAAGCTGATCGCACGCGGCCCCGCCACGCTGTCCGACGCAGAACTGCTGGCACTGTTCCTCGGCTCCGGCTTCGGTGGACGCGATGCGGTGCAGACCGCGCGCGACCTGCTGCAGGCGCACGGTCCCCTGCGTGTGCTGCTGGACCGCCCGGCCCGCGAGCTGGCCCGGTTGCCGGGGCTGGGCCCTGCTCGAAGCTGTGCACTGGCCGCCGGGCTGGAACTGGCCCACCGCTATCTGGCGGCCGAACTTCAGCAGGGCGAGGCCGTCGGCAACAACCCGGCTGCGGTCGGCCGCTATCTGCAGCACCGCCTGCGCGGCCAGGCCCGCGAGATCTTCATGGCGCTGTTCCTGGACAACCGCCACCGCCTGATCGCCTGCGAAGAACTGTTCCAGGGCACCATCAATGCCGCCCCGGTCTATCCCCGCGAGGTGGTGCGTCGAGCCCTGCTGCACAATGCGGCAGCGGTGATCCTCAGCCACAATCACCCTTCCGGCGACCCCGAGCCCTCCGGCGCCGACACCCGCATCACCGATGAACTGCAGCAGGCGCTGGCACTGGTGGACGTGCGCCTGCTCGACCACTTCGTCGTCGGCGAGGGCCGCCCCGTTTCATTTGCTGAACGGGGCCTGCTGTCCCCGCCCCAGCCGCGCCTGTTCGGCTGAACGGCCCTGGTCAGGGCCGGGCGGGCGCCCCGCAGGCATGTCCTGGTCAGCGTGGGCGCGGGCATCTGCGCTAAAATGGGCGATTCCGCCGCTCATTCTCACAGCAGGCCTCGTGAAAAATCTCCTCCGCGCCCTGATCAGCCAAGGCATCGAAGCCTTGCGCGCCAATGGCACCCTGCCCGCCGACTCCCTGCCGCCGGACTTCGTGGTCGAGCGCCCGAAGACCCGTGACCACGGCGACTTCGCCACCAACGCCGCGATGCTGCTGGCCAAGGCCGCGCGCAGCAATCCGCGCGCACTGGCACAGGCACTGGTCGAGGCGCTGCCGCGCAGCGAGGACGTCAGCAAGGTCGAGATCGCCGGCCCCGGCTTCATCAACTTCCATCTGGCCCCGGCCGCGTACCAGCGCGAAACCGCCTCGGTCATCAAGGAAGCCCACGACTACGGCCGCAACCTGTCCGGCAATGGCCGCACGGTGGGCGTGGAGTACGTGTCGGCCAACCCGACCGGCCCGCTGCATGTCGGCCATGGCCGCGCAGCGGCGATCGGCGACTGCGTGGCCCGCGTGCTCGATGCCAACGGCTGGAACGCCAAGCGCGAGTTCTACTACAACGACGCTGGCGTGCAGATCGAGAACCTGGCGCTGTCCACCCAGGCGCGGATCAAGGGCATCGCACCCGATCAGGACGGCTGGCCGGAAGGCGGCTACCGCGGTGAGTACATCGCCGATGTCGCCCGCGCCTACATGGCCGGTGCCAGCGTCGACCTGGAAGGCAGCACCGTGGTCGGCGCCAAGGACCCGGACGACATGCAGGCAATCCGCCGCTTCGCCGTGGCCTACCTGCGCAACGAGCAGAACCTGGACCTGGCCGCGTTCGGTGTCGACTTCGACATCTACTTCCTGGAAAGCTCGCTGTACGCCGACGGCAAGGTTGCCGAAGCGGTGGCCAAGCTGCAGGCGTCCGGCCACACCTATGAGGAAGGCGGCGCGCTGTGGCTGCGCAGCACCGACTTCGGTGACGACAAGGACCGCGTGATGCGCAAGTCCGACGGCACCTTCACCTACTTCGTGCCGGACGTGGCCTACCACCTGTCCAAGTGGCAGCGCGGCTACGAGCGCGCGATCACCGAACTGGGCGCCGACCATCACGGCTCGCTGGCGCGCGTGCGCGCCGGCCTGCAGGCGATGGAAGTGGGCATCCCGCAGGGCTGGCCGGAATACGTGCTGCACCAGATGGTCACGGTCATGCGCGGCGGCGAGGAAGTGAAGCTGTCCAAGCGTGCCGGCAGCTACTTCACCCTGCGCGACCTGATCGAAGAAGCCGGCCGCGATGCGACCCGCTGGTTCCTGATCGCGCGCAAGCCCGATTCGCAGCTGACCTTCGACATCGACCTGGCGCGCCAGCAGAGCAACGACAATCCGGTGTTCTACGTGCAGTACGCGCACGCCCGTGTCTGCAGCCTGCTGCGCCAGGCGCAGGAAAAGGGCCTGGTGTACGAGCAGGGCAATGGCCTGGCCAACCTTGGCCACCTGGCCGACGATGCCTCGCTGCTGTTGATGAACGAGATCTCGCGCTATCCGGAAGTGGTGGAAGCGGCCGGCGTGGCGCTGGAGCCGCACCTGGTGGCGCAGTACCTGCGTGAATTGGCGCATGCCTTCCACACGTGGTATCACGGGACGCCGGTGCTGGTGGAAGACGCCGCCGATCGCAACGCCAAGCTGACCCTGGCCTGCGCGGCGCGCCAGGTGCTGGCCAACGGCCTTGAACTCCTGGGCGTGAGCGCCCCGGAAAAAATGTAAGCATCAGGAGACGCAGTACACATGGCAGCACGACGCGGCAAAACCCAGGCACGACGCAACAGCAGCAGCCAGGGCACACCCGGATGGGTGTGGCTGGTGGCCGGTGTGGCGATCGCCGCCGTGGTGTTCCTGGCGGCGCCGAACCTGTTCAAGGGCGAAGGCGACGGCTTCCTGCGCGCCGGTCCGCAGCCGAACCCGAACGCGCAGCCGGCCCCGGTTGCTGATGCAGACAGCGATGTCGGCAGCCAGCCAGCCGCGCAGCCGGCCACGCCGAAGCCGGCCGAACCGGAGAAGCCCGCGGCGACGCAGTACGACTTCTACACCCTGCTGCCGGGCAAGGAAGTGGAAATGTCCGACGCCGAACTGGCCGCCAGCGCGCGTGCCGAGGACCAGCGCCGGGCCAAGGCCGAAGCGTCGCGCGCGCAGGCCGCGCTGGAGGGCAAGCCGGTGCCGCCGGCGAGCACGGCCACGCCGGCATCGACCGCAACGGCCAGCGTCGCCAGCACCGCACCGGTGACCGCGAGCAACCGTCCGCTGCCGGCACCGCTGAGCGAGCGCCCGGCCGCGGCAACCCCGCCGGCCAGCACCGCACCGGCGTCGACCAGCACGGCCGCCGCCCCCGCGCCGCGCGCGGAAGCCGCGCCCACCGCGCCGGCGACCACTGCCGCACCGGCGCCCGCCGACAACGCGCGCTACATCCTGCAGGCAGGTGCCTTCGGTGCGTCCGGCGACGCCGAAGCCACCAAGGCCAAGCTGGCCATGATGGGCCTGGCGGCACGCGTGGAGTCGGCGCAGATCAACGGCAAGACCGTGTATCGCGTGCGCATGGGGCCGTACGGCAGCGCCGGCGAACTGTCTGAAGCGAAGCAGAAGCTGGATGGCACCGGCCTGCAGGCGATGGCCATCAAGGCGCAGTGACGTTCTGCGGGACTGCATGAAGAAAGCCGGGCATTGCCCGGCTTTTTTTGTTTCTGCCGAGTCGAGCATGGCTCGACTCCACACACGGCGTCAGCCCTCGCGGGCGACCTGGAACCCGGCGAAGGACTGGCTGACCGGCATCAGCTCCAGGCGATTGATGTTCAGGTGCGGTGGCAGCGTGGCCACCCAGAAGATCTGTTCGGCGATGTCTTCGGCGGTCATCGGATTGGCACCGCTGTACAGCTTGTCCGATGCATTCTGGTCGCCATGGGTGCGGACCACGGTGAACTCGGTCTCGGCCATGCCCGGCTCGATCGTGGTCACGCGCACGCCGGTGCCGTGCAGGTCCGAACGCAGGCCCAGCGAGAACTGGCTGACGAAGGCCTTGGTGCCACCGTAGGCGTTGCCACCCGGGTACGGGTAGACGCCGGCCACCGACGAGATGTTGATGATCGCACCCTTGCGCTCCACCAGCTGCGGCAGCAGGCGGTGGGTCAGGGTCACCAGCGCGGTGATGTTGGTGTCGATCATCGTGGTCCAGTCCGACAGCCTGGCGCTCTGTGCCGGTGCGGTGCCCTGCGCCAGACCGGCGTTGTTGACCAGCAGGTCGATCTCGCCGAAGGCCGGCGGCAGCGCCAGCAGGGCCGCCTCCATCGCCACCGGATCGCGGATGTCGAAGGCGGCGGCGTGCACCATGTCCTTGCCATAGCGCTCGACCAGCGGTTGCAGGCGTTCGCCGCGGCGGCCGGTGGCGATCACTTTCCAGCCGGCCTGGGCGAAGCGGTGGACGGCGGCGGCGCCGAAGCCGGACGTGGCGCCGGTAATCAGGACAGTGCGGGTCATCAGGCAACTCCAGGGGGAAAACCAGATCCCCATTCTGGCACCGTCCGGCAGCACCCGTGTTGCCGGATCGGCCGGATCCGGGGTCAGATCCCTTTGCGGAGCAAAGGGGTCTGACCCCGGCGGCGACCCCACTTGTCGGGGTGACCGGTACAATTGCGCCATGATCAACAATGATGTCCTGCGCAGCGTGCGCTACTCCCTGGACCTGGGTGACCAGCACGTGGTCACCCTGTGCCAGATGGCCGACCCGGCCTTCGCCGTGGATACCGAGCAGGTGAAGGCCTGGCTGCGCCGCGAGGACGAAGCCGGTTTCGAGGCGATGAACGACAGCGCACTGGCGCACTTCCTCGATGGCCTGATCGTGCACCTGCGCGGTCGCGACGAGAGCCAGCCGCAGCGTGCGGTGGAAACCCGCATCGACAACAACCTGGTGCTGAAGAAGCTGCGCGTGGCCTTCCAGCTGCGCGACGTGGACCTGATGGAGATCTTCGCCAGCGCCGGCTTCAACGTGTCCAAGTCGGAAGTCGGTGCGTTGTTCCGCCAGCCCGGGCACACCAACTACCGGCGCTGCCTGGACCAGATGCTGCGCAACTTCCTCAAGGGCCTGAGCCTGCGCCTGCGCGGCTGAGCACGGCCTCGACGAAGGCGCGCGCGGCCGGCGTCGGCAGCCGCTGCCAGACCAGGTGTACGCGCCGGGTCGGGGTCGGCTGCAGTGGAATCTGAACCACGCCCTGGAAACCTTCGGCGATCAACGCCGGCACGATGCCGACCGCCAATCCGTGGCGGACGAAGCGCTCGACCAGTTCCATCAGGTTGACCTCGAAACGCACCGTGTGCGGCAGGCCAGCGGCGGCGAAGGCATCGTCGGTCTGCCGGCGCGCACCGGTACCGCGCGGGAAGTCGACCAGCGCTTCATCCTGCAGTGCGGTCAATGGCAGCCGCGTGCGCCCGGCGAGCCGGTGCGACGGCGCCAGTACCGCTACCAGATCCTCCTCCTGCAGCACCTGGTGGCAGACGCCCTCCAGCGCTGCCGACGGCGCCAGGCCGACCAGTGCCACATCCAGCGCGCGCGACTGCACCTGTGCGATCAGGTCTTCGCTCTTGTCCACGCGCAGCTGGAACTCCACCTGTGGGTGCACCCGCTGGAAGGCCGCCAGCATCGCCACGACGTCGATGTCGGTCAGCGAAGAAATCTGCCCGATGGCCAGCAGGCCACGCACTTCGCCACTGACGGCGGCCACGTCGGCGCGCAGGTGGCGCAGGCTGGCCAGCACCTGGCGTGCGTGCACCAGCAACGCCTCGCCGGCGGCGGTAGCCCGCACCTGGCGTGGCAGGCGCTCGAACAGCGTGGCACCCAGTTCCTGTTCCAGGTGGGCGATCTGGTGGCTGAGCGCGGACTGCACCACGTGGCAGCGCTCGGCGGCACGGGTGAAATTGCCCTCCTCGGCCAGGGCGACGGCAAACTCGAGCTGCTTGAGGTTCATCCAGCTATCTTGTTTTCAGATGACAAGGATGATGATGATTCATTTCCATCATGACCGCAGCAGGCGGACACTGTGCACCCCGCTTCCTGGAACACCGCGTGAGCCCGTCCCTTCCCCCTCTGCACCGCTGGCAGGTGCTGCTGATGTCGGTCGCCACCGGCGTGGCCGTGGCCAGCAACTACTATGCGCAACCGCTGCTGCACACCATCGCAGATGCCTTCGGCGTGCCGTTCGGCCAGGTCGGCATGGTGGTTACCGCAGCACAGCTGAGCTATGCCGCCGGACTGATCCTGCTGGTGCCACTGGGTGACCTGTTCGAGCGCCGCCGCTTGATCGTGGTGATGAGCCTGCTGTCGGCCGGTGGCCTGGTGATCAGTGCCTGCGCGCCGTCGCTGGCCTGGCTGCTGGTCGGGACCGCGATCACCGGACTGTTTTCGGTGGTGGCACAGGTGCTGGTGCCGTTCGCGGCCACGCTGGCCGCGCCGGAACATCGTGGCCGCGTGGTCGGCACGCTGATGAGTGGCCTGCTGCTGGGCATCCTGCTGGCGCGTACCGTGGCCGGCCTGCTTTCCAGCCTGGGTGACTGGCGCCTGGTGTATGCCATCGCTGCCGGCACCCTGGTGCTGACCGCACTGGCATTGCAGCGCGGCCTGCCGCGATTCCACCACAGCGCCGGCCTGGGCTATTTCGCCTTGCTGCGCTCGATCGGCGTGCTGTTCGTGCAGGAGCCGGTGCTGCGCCAGCGCACCCTGCTGGGTGCCTGCAGCTTTGCCATGTTCGCGATTTTCTGGACCCCGCTCGCGTTCCTGCTGGCACGGCCACCTTACGCCTACAGCGATGCCACCATCGGCCTGTTCGGGCTGGTCGGTGCAGCCGGCACGCTGGCGGCCGGCCTGGCCGGGCGCATGTCCGACCGCGGCCAGACCGGACGCGCCACTGCCATCGCGCTGGTGCTGTTGCTGCTGTCGTGGCTGCCACTGGGGCTGTCGGCCCACTCGCTGCTGGCGCTGCTGATCGGCGTGGTGGTGCTGGACCTGGCCGCACAGCTGCTGCACGTCAGCAACCAGAACCTGATCTATGCGCTGCAGCCCGCGGCGCGCAACCGCCTCAATGCCGGCTACATGACCGGCTACTTCATCGGCGGCTCGCTGGGTTCGCTGCTGTCGGCGCAGGTCTACCAGCGCTACGGTTGGACCGGCGTCTGCGTGGCCGGTGCCGCCGTGGCCGTGCTGGCCCTGCTGCTGTGGCTGCCCGGCGCGCTGCGCGCGCGCCAGGCGGCATCGTCGAACTAGAAGCTGCCCTGCAGCGCCAGCTCCCAGCGTCCACCGGCATTGCCCGGGAACAGTCGCTTGGCCGCGCTGTCGGTGTCATGCACGGTGGCGCGCAGCTCCCATGCCGGAGTCAGCGTGGCAATGGCACTGAGCTGGCCATGCAGGTAATCCGGGCCCTGCGCGGTGGCCAGCCAGTACTGGCCCACCGCTGCTTCCAGGCGGACGCGTTCGTGCAGCGGCACACGCACGCCCAGCTGGGCATAGGTTCCGCGATGGCCACCGGCCAACGCATCGTTGGAATGCGCGACCTGCAGCCAGGCGCGCTGCTTCCAGGTCACGGTCGTGTTGAGTTCGGTCCAGTCCAGCGCACGAGCGGTACCCGGATACACATAGCGGGTCAGGTTCGCATCCAGCGTCCAGCCCGGTGCCAGCGCGCCGGACCAGCCCGCCACCAGGTCGAACTCGCTGCGCGCGCCATTGTCCGGCTTGAACGAGACGTTGGACCCCCACACGCTGGCGTACCAGCCCGATGGGATCGAGATCTTCGCGCCGGCCTGCACCGCCGGGTCACCATCGCTCTGCGAGCTGCCGCGCCACACGTAGTCACTGGTCAAGGCCGCACTGCCACTGACCTGCACCTGTGCCTGCGCGCTGCCCATGCCAAGCAGCCCTGCCAGGGCGGCCACCACCGCCGCCATCATCCCCTTGCTGTTCACTGCACTGTGTTCCTCGTCGAAGGCGGTCACGCCGCCGGGACGGCAGTGTCCAGCGCGTGGCCGTAACGGATCGAGGGTGCGGCCCGGCCCGCGGCGCAAATTCGGCGTAAATCCCGTGGATCGGGGCCATGCGCCAGCGGCGCGGTATCATGGCGCCCTGTTTCCAGGAACCAACCGCGTGGACGCCATCCTGACCCCGGTATCGATCGGCGAGCTGATCGACAAGATCACCATTCTCCAGATCAAGGCCGAGCGCATCGACGATGCCGCCAAGCTGGCCAACGTGCGCACCGAGCTGGACGGCCTGCTGCCCCTGTTGCAGCAGCAGCTGCAGGCACAGCCGGCCCTGGCCGCGCTGCAGCAGCAGTTGAAGGCGATCAACGAGCGTATGTGGGACATCCAGGACCAGCTGCGCGACAAGGAAGCGGCCCAGGTGTTCGATGATGCATTCATCCAGCTGGCACGCGGCGTCTATGGCACCAATGGCGAGCGCGTGCAGGTGAAGAACGAGATCAACCGCGTGGCCGGTTCGGCACTGGTGGAAGAGAAGCAGTACCAGGGCGAGTAACGCCACTCATCCGCATTCCAGCAGGTGGCGGAAGCGGAACAGGTCACCGTCCCCGCGGATGCCGAGCTTGCGGTAGGCCGAGGTTTTCTGCGAGCTGATCGTGCTGGCTGAACGCCCCGATCGCAGGGCCATTTCGCTGGTGCTGACCCCTTTCAGCACCAGCCCGAGCACTTCCCGTTCGCGCTGGCTCAACGGCACCAGTGCCGGGGCCGGCATTCTGCGTGCACGCGTGCCCGGCAGGTTCAGTTCCGCGCGCAGCTCCGGTGGCACGAAGCGCCCTCCCCGGGCGACCACATCAATGGCACGCAGCAACACGTCCGGTGGCGTCGACTTGGACAGGAAGCCGCGCGCACCGGCACGCATCGCGGTGGCCACCGTGCTGGCATTGCAGTGTGCCGAGAGCACCAGCACCGGCAGTGCCGGCCAGCGCTGCGACAGCACGTGCAACAGGGCCAACCCATCGCCCAGGTCGCCCATGGGCAACGCATCGATCAGCAGCAGGTCGACACACGTCGGGCTGCGCTCCAGCAGGTGCAGCAGGTGCGCCTCGCTGGACAGGCTCACCCGTACCTGCACACCCGCGTGCTGGCGCAGCAGCACTTCCACGCCCAACCGCAGTACCGGGTGCGGGTCCAGCAGCGCCAGGCGTCGTGGCCGATCAGGCAGCAGAGGCGGAAGGGTCAGCGGCATTGCGGCATGTCCAGGCAACATGGGACATCCAACGTAGGTCGGTGCCCGCAGCGGCGGAATCCAATTCCTTGCAATGGCTGGCCCGCGCATTCCGCCAGTCAGACAGCATTCCGGTTTGCCACGGCGCAAACGCAACAGGCCCGGCAAATGCCGGGCCTGTTGGGGCGTCTCCAGCGCGCAATCGCGCCGAGGCAGCAATTACCAGCTGAAGCGCGGGCCGACGGTGTATTCCTTGTCGCCGTGGCGGTTCATCTTCAGCTCGCCGTTCAGGCCCCAGTTCTGGTTCAGCTTGACCTGACCACCCAGGCGGCCGTACCACTGGCCATCCGGATTGACGCCGTGCTTCTTGGCGTAGTCTTCGTAACCGACCATGCCGTAGACCTCGGCGTGGGCGCCGAAGGCAGTGCGGATACCGGCTTCAGCGCTGTAGCCGTTGAAGTCCAGACCGTGCTTGCGGTCGAACTTCTGGTAGGCAACGCGGGCAACGAAGTCGGTGCTCGGAGCGATTTCAACGTTGTAGCCGGCACCGACCTTCCACTGGTCAACCTTCAGGTTGGTGTGGTCGATTTCCTGGCGGCTGTATTCGCCGAAGGCGTGGAAGTTCGGCAGGAAGCCGTAGGAACCCTTCACGCCCCAGCCGTCGGCCTTGATGCCTTCAACGTCGGTCTTGGCGTAGTCGGCTTCGGCGTAGTTGTAGGACAGGTTCTCAGCAGCCGAAGCGGTGAACGGCAGGGCAGCGGCCAGGGCCAGAGCAATCAGCGAATTCTTCATGGGGGTACACCTTTACTTTCTTATGGTGTGCAGCAGCGCCAGGGCGCCATCGCATCGGGAATGTAAATTCTCCGTTATTCGCCACAACGCTCCCTGAAAACAGCGGTCTTCGCATTGCTGAATTTTTTGGCTTGATTCAGGCTGCGTCTGGCATACGCGCGCGGCGCGCGTGCATTCGAATTCCGCTGACCCTTGCAACAGGAGGTTGCCTTGCACGTACCTGCCCCGCTGCGGTTCCGGTTCTGCGCCGCCGTCCTCGCCTTCATCGGCGTGCTTTCCACAGCATCGGCTCGGCCGTTGCAGCCCTCCGATTACCAGCGCGCCGAGCGCGTGCACGACAGCCACCTGCGCGGTGCGCTGCGCAATGCCTCGCTCCTGCCGAACTGGCTGGCCGATGGCCGCTTCTGGTACGAACGCGAAGACGGCCAGGGCCGGCGCGAGGGCGTGCTGGTCGATCCGGCGCAGGCCTCCCGGCAGATCCTGTTCGATCGCGCTGCGCTGGACAGCGCTGCGGGGGCCCTGGGGGTGAACGGGCAACGGTTGCGGTTGGTCAATGTGCAGGTGCTGGCCGATGGCCTGCGCCTGCGCTTCAGCGGTGAAGCCGGCATCGACTGCCAGTGGCCACGTTGGCAGTGCCTGCGGACGCAGGGCGCCATGCCTGCTGCCGATGCACTGCCCGCACCCGACGGCGAGGCCTGGCTGCAGGTGCGCGACCACAATCTATGGCTGCAGCAACGCCGACAGGCACCGCGGGCGCTGACCACCGGCGGTGTCGCCGGCCATGGCTATGGTGTATTGCCCGATTTCACCCTGCGCGGTATTCCACGCAGCCAGGGCCGGATGCCGGCGCGGCCGTTCGCCGTCGGCTGGTCGCCCGATGGACGCTATGTTGCCGGCGTCCGCTACGACGAACGTGCGCTGCGGGACTACCCCTATCTGGAAAGCACCCCGGCCGGCGGCGCGCGGCCCCGCGTGCACACGGTGAAACTGGGATTGCTGGGCGATGCACAGCAGGTGCGTGACAGCCTGTACATCGTCGATGTGCGCAGCGGCCGGCAGCAGGACATCACCCTGCCCGAGGGCTGGAACACCCTCAGCGAGGCCGGCGTGCTGGGCTGGGACGGCCACCGGCTGTATGCCGCGATCGCGCACTTCGGCGCGCCGCGACGACTGCGCCTGGTGGAGATCGATGCCGGCAGCGGTGCGCTGCGCACCGTGCTGGAAGAAGCCGGCGACGCGCGCCTGCAGCTCAGCCTGTATTCCTACAACCGTGCCTCGGTTGCGATCCTGCCCGGCCAGGACACCGCCGTGTGGTTCTCGCAGCGTGATGGCTGGGGCCATCTGTACCGGGTGCGCCTGTCCGACGGCAAGGTGATGCGCCAGCTCACCCGCGGCCGGTGGGCGGTGCGTGACCTGCTCGGGGTGGACAGCGCAGGCGCTTGGGCATACTTCAGTGCTGGCGGTGTCGAGGGCGGCGATCCCTACGTACGTGGCCTGTACCGGGTAGCACTGCACGGTGGGCCGGTGCAGCGCCTGGCCGCCGATGGCAGCGACCACCTGGCCGATGCGGGCACCGGCATGCTGTTCGGCGGACGCGCGCCGCAGGCGCTGTCGCCCGGCGGCAGCTATCTGGTGGATACCGTGTCCAGCCTCGCGCAGCCGCCGCGCACGGTGCTGCGCGCCAGCGACGATGGCAGCGAAGTGATGGTGCTGGAGGCTGCGGATGCGCAGGCGATCATCGCTGCTGGCTGGCGGCCGCCGCGGCGCGAACGGCTGCTGGCCGCCGACGGGCGCACGCCGATCTTCGCCACCGTCTACCTGCCCCGCGACTATCGCGATGACGGCAGCTTCCCGGTGATCGACGCGATGTACGGCGGTGCCTTCATCAGCAATGCGCCGGTGACCTATGCCGAAGCGGTTTCGGCGCAGAACCCGGTATCGCGCGCCAGCCTGGCCGAGCTCGGCTTCGTGGTGGTCAGCATCGATGCCCGCGGCACCGGCGGCCGCGACAAGGCATTCCATGACAGCAGCTTCCTGCACGGCGCCGATGTGCAGCTCGATGACCATGTGGCCGCGCTGCGCCAGCTGGGCGAACGCTACCGGGGCATCGACCTGCAGCGGGTCGGCATCTACGGGCATTCGTTCGGTGGTTACAGCGCGGCGCGTGCACTGCTGCGCCACCCGGCGTTCTACAAGGTGGCTGTGGCCTCGGCCGGCAGCCACAATTTCCAGGGCATGTACGGCGGCGCCCTGCACGGCATGGACCGGCTGTTCGGTGGCGTGGTGCCAGCTGCAGCCATGGCCGATGGCGTGCCGGCCCCCTTTGCCGGGCTCGACAATGCGGCACTGGCCGGCAACCTGCGCGGGCATCTGCTGCTGGTCTATGGCGAACTGGACGAGAACGCGCCACCGGCGCTGACCCTGCAGCTGGCCGCGGCCCTGAACAAGGCCCAGCGTAGTTACGACCTGCTGTACCTGGCCCGGCAGGACCACGAACTGTTCCGCAACGACGCCACCTACACGCACCGCATGTGGGACTACTTCGTGCGCCACCTGGCCGGCCAGCAGCCACCGGATACGGTGCTGGCCCCGCTCCCGGGTGGCCCGGGCTGAACAGGCGCACGCGGGATGTCGATTCCCTACGCGCTGGTTCGTCGTGTACTTGAAGGCCGTGCATGTGGCACGGTCCATCCGGAGGCAGGCAATGAGCTACATCGACGGTTTCGTCCTGGCGGTGCCCACCGCCAACAAGGAGAAGTTCCTCGCCCATGCACGCACAGGGGATCCCGTTTTCATCGAGTACGGCGCGCTGCGCGTGGTCGAGTGCTGGGGCGATGACGTGCCGCACGGCAAGACCACCGACTTCTTCGGCGCGGTGAAAGCCACGCCGGATGAGACGGTGGTGTTTTCCTGGATCGAATGGCCGGACAAGCCGACCCGCGACGCCGGCATGAAGAAGATGATGGAGGACCCGCGGTTTGATCCAACGAAGAATCCGATGCCGTTCGACGGCGCGCGGATGATCTACGGCGGCTTCGTGCCGCTCTACGAGCTGACGCGCTGAACCCGGCGGACGTGCTCAGCGCGCGTCCGTTTCATCGCTGGCAGCAGCATGGCCGGCGCCCAGTGCGGCGCCGGCACCGAGGCCCATGCCGCCCATGCCGGCGCCCATTCCACCACCACCGCCACCGCCTGCACGGCCGCCCTTGGCATCGCCGTCGTTACGGCCCTTGCCGCCACCACTGGCAACGGGCCGGGTCGGCCCCTGCGGTGGAATCTGCAGATCGGCCGGAATCGGGGCCAGATCCAGCGCTTCGCGCACGAAGTCGCGCAGCGAGACCACCAGTTCGTGGGTATGCACCGGCCGCCCCTGTGCCAGTTCGTTGGCGGCACGCGTGGCCAGCCGCACCTGTTCGTCGGTGCCCAGCAGCAGAATGTCCGACAGCGCGGCCTCGACCGCATCGCGGATGCGCCGCGCACGGTCCGAGCGCGGCTCGGCGATGCCGTCGGCATCTTCGCGCTGGCGCAGGTCGCGACGATGGCTGGGATCCACGCCCAGCTCGCCGGTGAACGAACCGCCCAGGGTCTTGTAGGCGGCCATCAGCGTGCGCAGCCGTTCGTTGATCTGCCGGTTCTCGCGCTCGCGGCGCTGCTGCAGGGTCTGCATCACCAGCAGGCGGATGCCGACGCCGAGCAGGGTGATCAGGACCAGGCCGGCCAACGTGGACAGCACGCCCTGCCAGGAACTGAAGTCGATACCGCGCATGGTCGGGGCTCCGGCGGGAAGAACCTGCATCTTGCCCCAGGTAGCGCCCCAGAAACGCGAAAGGCCCTACCACCCGGTGGGTGGCAGGGCCTTCGGTCACGGCGCGATTACTTGCGCTTGGCGACCTTGCGCACGGCCTTCTTGGCCGGAGCCTTCTTGGCGGCGACCTTCTTCAGCGGCGCAGCCTTCCTGGCGACCGTCTTGCGGGTGGCGGCAACCTTCTTGCCCACCGCCTTCTTGGCGACGGCGGTCTTCTTGCCGACAGCCTTCTTGGCGACGGCGGCCTTCTTGCCAACAGCCTTCTTGGCGACGGCAGCCTTCTTGCCGACAACCTTCTTGGCGGCCGCGGTCTTCTTGGTGGCGACCTTCTTGGTGGCGGCAACCTTCTTGCCGACAACCTTCTTCGCAGCCACGGCCTTCTTGCCGGCGACCTTCTTGGCGGCGACGGTCTTCTTGGCCACAGCCTTCTTGGCGGTGGCGACCTTCTTGCCGACCACCTTCTTGGCGGCCGCGGTCTTCTTGGCAACGGTCTTCTTCGCGACGGCGGCCTTCTTGGTGGCGGCCTTCTTCACGGTGGCGACCTTCTTGCCGGCAGCCTTGGTGGTCTTCTTGGCGGCAGCGGCCTTCTTGGTCACAGCCTTGCCTGCAGCGGCCTTCTTCTTGGCCACTTCCTCCTTCAGGGCAGCGGCTTCGGCCTTGGCGTTCTTCTTGGCCGCTTCCAGCTTCTTCTTGGCATTGGCAACGGTCTTGCCGACCGACTTGGCGGCCTTGTCGGCCTTCTTGGCAACGGTCTTCTCGACCTTGGCCACGGCCTTCTTGGCCTTGGCAACGCGGGTACCGGCCGCCTTGGTGGCGCGCTTGACGGTCTTCTTGACCGACTTCACGGCGTCTTCGGCGGCGTGGGCGATGGTCTCGCCAACGTTGGTGGCGGCTTCTTTGACGTTCTCGACGGCGTCGGTCACGACCGACACACCATTACCGTTGCTCATGTTGCCCTCCTGGGGGCCTTAAGTATCAAAACGGGGCGATGCTATACCGACATTGACGATCGTGGAACGGGGCACGCGCCCGCAATCGCATCTGATGCGACGGCCATGGTGTAGCCCACCACTGCCGCAGAAGCGGCGGGTTGACAGGAAACCGCTTTTTTTAAGGACTACGCCACAGCAAGCGCGTGGTCGAAGATGGCCGTTGCGTGCCGTTGCACGGACGCGGCATCCGATGCGTGCTGTGGCGCATTGCGGCACCCGGTTGCGCGGAACTGCGCAGGTATCGGTCTGTGTCGGCGCCCCCGGCGATCGTCTTCGGTGGTGCAGGCGTCGCCTGTGCGGTGTCGCCACAGCCATGCTGTCAGCCTCCTCACTCGCCTTTCGCGGCCTGCGGTTTTCATGGCGCATTTATCCAGATCGCGACACACTCATTCAGCTTGTTTTACCGTAGGGCCGAACCGCCCCCACCCACGCCAGCGAACCGACAACCATGCGACCGCTTCCCACCCTGCTTACGCTCGCAATCGCCGCCGCCTTCGGTGGCTTCGTTGCCACCGGCATCAATGCCCACCTGGACAACCGTGCCGATGCAGCACCGCTGCCAGCGGTGCTGCCGACCACCGCCGCGTTGCCGGCCGCGGTGGCCGGACAGGCGGTGCCTTCGCTGGCGCCGATGCTGGAAAAGGCGATGCCGGCCGTGGTCAGCGTCAACACCAAGCAGGTGGTGCGCGTGCGCAACCCGTTCTTCAACGACCCGTTCTTCCGCCGCCTGTTCCCGGATATCCCGCAGGAGCGCATCAACGAATCGCTGGGCTCGGGCGTGATCATCGACGCCAAGGAAGGCCTGGTGCTGACCAACCACCATGTCATCGACAACGCCGATGACGTGCAGGTGACACTGGCCGACGGGCGCACGGTGAAGGCCGAGTTCCTCGGTTCGGACCGCGATACCGACATCGCGCTGATCCGCATCCCGGCGCAGAACCTGACCGACATCAAGCTCGGCAACAGCGACCAGCTGCGGGTCGGTGACTTCGTGGTGGCCATCGGCAACCCGTTCGGCTTCAGCCAGACGGTCACCTCCGGCATCGTCTCGGCGGTGGGCCGCAGCGGCATCCGTGGCCTGGGCTACCAGAACTTCATCCAGACCGATGCGTCGATCAACCCGGGCAATTCCGGTGGCGCCCTGGTCGACCTGCAGGGCCAGCTGGTCGGCATCAATACCGCCAGCTTCAACCCGCAGGGCAGCATGGCCGGCAACATCGGCCTGGGCCTGGCGATTCCCTCCAACCTGGCGCGCAGCGTGGTCGACCAGCTGGTCAAGCACGGCGTGGTGGTACGCGGCACGCTGGGCGTGGAGAGCCAGAACCTGACCGCGCAGATCGCGCAGGGGCTGGGCCTGGGCGAAACGCGCGGTGCGCTGATCACCCGCGTGCTGGCCGGTTCGGCGGCCGCCGCGGCCGGGTTGAAGCCGGGCGACGTGGTGGTCTCGGCCAACGGCCAACGCGTGGACAGCGCCGAAGCCCTGCACAACGTGGAAGGCCTGGCTGCGGTCGGCAGCCCGATGACGCTGGATGTACGCCGCGAAGGCAAGCCCGTGCAGATCAAGGCCACGCTGAAGGAACAGGCGCGTGCGGTCACCGGCGAGAGCCTGGACCCGCGGTTGACCGGTGCCACCTTCGTCGACCTGCCCGAGTCGCTGCGACAGTCGGGTGTCGGCGGCGTGCTGGTCAGCGAGGTCAAGCGTGGCAGCCGCGCGGCCAGCAACGGCCTGCAGCAGGGCGACATCATCACCGACGCCACCGTGGGTGAATTCGCCGACCTGGCCAGCTGGCGCGCCAACTTCCAGCAGCGCCCGCCGACCCTGGTGGTGCGCGTGCTGCGCAACAATGGCCAGCAGCAGGGCCAGCTCGTGATGCGCTGATCGCCCTGCCGTAACACCCCCTATACCCCGGCAATGCTATTGCTGTCAGTCCAGGTCGGCACCGCCGACACTCGTTCCCCCATCGCAACAGGAGTGATTCGATGAGCCCCACCAATACCGAGAACCTGAAGGAACACCTGGGTGAAGCCGGTTCCCACCTGAAGCAGGCCGCCACGGCCGCCGGCGGTGCGATCAAGGGCGCAACCGGTGCCGCGACCGACGAGCTGCGCATCGGCAAGGCCAACGTCAAGGCCGAACTGTCCGACAGCGCACTGTCTGGTCTGGCCGCCGCCGAATTCGGTGGTGCCGCTGCCAAGGAACAGGTTGACGCGTTGATGGACAAGGGCAAGGACCTGATCGACAGCGCCGCCGAGTTGATCCGTGAGCGTCCGCTGGCTTCGTTCGGCGTCGCCTTCGCTGCCGGCTGGATCATCGCCAAGCTGGCCCGCGGCAGCAGCGACAAGTAAGCCGCGGCGTGAGCGAAGACAACGCGCAAGCCCCTGATCCGGCGGCCACCCCGCCGCTGGATGAGAGCATCCGCCAGGTCGGCGCGGCCGGTCGTGCCGCCGCCGATTCGGCCAAGCACACCGTGCGCTCGCTGCGCCGGCTGGCCTCGGCCGACTTCGCCCTGGCCCGCAGCGCCTTCGGCCGTGCGCTGGCCTGGGCCGGCGTGGCGATCGTATTTGGTGCCTCGGCCTGGCTGCTGATGGCGGCCACCCTCATCGCCCTGCTGCAGAGCTGGGGCCTTAGCTGGCTGCAGGCGCTGCTGATCACCTCGCTGCTGAGCCTGGCCGTCACCGGCTACGCGATCTGGCGGGTGTCCTACTTCTTCCACCACACCGGCATGCATGCCACCCGGCGCCAGCTGTCACGCCTGGGCCTGTTCGACGAGCCCAGCGAAGACGACCCCGATGCCGGCGTGCAGCTGCCCGAGGGCAAGCCATGAAGTTCGGCGCGCTGCAGCGGCGGGTGAAACGCTGCGAACAGGTGGTGACCGTGCGCCTGGGCGAGACCCAGGACCACTGGTCCACGCTCAGCGACGTCTGGCGAAAGGGCTGGTCGCCGTTGCGCATCGTGGTGGTCGGCCTGGCCGGTGGCTTCATCGCCGGCAAGCTGGAAGTGCCCGGCAAGGTCAACGGTGCGCGCTGGCTGCAGATGGTCGGTTCGGTCTCGAACCTGTTCGCCAGTGCCCAGGCGGCGTTCGCCACGGCGATGGCGGCACAGGCTGCAGCGACCGCCGATGACGCGGCCGAAGAAGCCGACGATGCCAGCGAACAGGCACAGGCGGCGGCCTCCGCCGCCAACGCACGGCCGGCACCTGCCCGCCGCCCGGAACCCGAACCGGAACCGCGCGAACCGCGCCCGGCCGAAGCCGCCACCGAGCTGTCCGAACGTTGATCCACGCACTCCGCCGCGCCGATCGCGGCCGGCGGATAATGCGCTCCCCTTCCCGGTTGGTGCGTCGATGAGCGAGTCCCTCCTGTCCCCGTCACCAGCCGATCCGCAGGGTGCGGAGGCGCCGCTGCCGCCCCCGTCGCGTCCACGCGGGCCGATGTCGCTGGTGGTCCTGGCCACCCTGGCGGTGGGCTACACGCTGTGGGCCGCGCAGGACATCATCCTGCCGGTGCTGCTGGCGATGTTCTTCGCACTGGTCGGCAACCCGATCCTGCGCCTGCTGCAGAAGCTGTGGATTCCGCGCGCGCTGGGCGCACTGCTGATCCTCGGCGCCGGGCTGGGCGTGACCGGTTCGCTGGCGGTGCAGTTGATCGGTCCGGCGATGGAATGGGCGCAGGAAGCACCGCAGCAGCTGCGCAAGGTGGCCCGGCAGGTGCAGGACCTGACCAAGCCGGTGCAGCAGGCCAACCAGGCGGCGGAAAACTTCGCCCGCGTGGCCGGCGGTGACAGCAACCACAAGGTGCAGGTGATCCGCACCCAGCTGGACGATCCATACCGCATGCTGACCCGTGCACCGCGCCTGGCCGCGTCGGTGCTGGCGGTGGTGCTGCTGACCCTGTTCTTCATGATCTACGGGCAGAGCCTGCAGCGCGCAGCGATCGCCCTGTTCCCGAACCGCCAGCAGCAGCGGTTCACCACCGACATCCTGCGTTCGATCGAACGGGAGGTCTCGCGTTACGTGCTGACCATCAGCGTCATCAACACCCTGGTCGGGCTGGTGTTCGCCGGCGTGCTGATGCTGCTCGGCATCGGCCTGCAGGAAGCACTGCTGTGGGGCACGGTGGCTGCACTACTGAACTTCGCCCCGTACGTGGGCCCGCTGATCGGCGTGGCATTGATGCTGTTGATGGGCTTCGTCGAGTTCCGCGACCCGCTGCAGGCCCTGCTGCCGGCCGCCGCCTACCTGGGCCTGCACACCCTGGAAGGGCAGATGGTGACCCCGATCGTGCTGGGCCGTCGGATGAAGCTGTCGCCGCTGGTGCTGATCCTGGCGCTGATGGTGTTCGGCTGGGCCTGGGGCATGATCGGGCTGCTGCTGGCAGTGCCGCTGCTGGTGTGCATCAAGCTGGTGCTGGCACGCCTGGATGGCATGCAGGGCTGGGCACGCCTGCTGGAGTGACGGCATCAACAACGGATTGACGCAGGTGGCGGAACCAGAAACAGGGACGAAGTGGCAGACTATTGCGCCCTACCCGGATGGATCCGCTCGTATGAACTCTCTCGCCACGCGTTGCCTTGCCTTGGCCTGCATTGCCGCTCCCGCGTTCGCCGCGACACCGCCGACTGCCGATCAGGCGCGCACCCAGCTTGCTGAGGCGGTTACCTGCAAGCGGCACCTCACGCCCATGCAGTTCGACGCCATGGCCCGGATGCTGGCACCGGCCCCGGCAAGGGCGCAGGACGGCGAATCCAGCGGCGAGTTCCGGCTGACCACGCCCTTGATGGTGCTGGGCCAGCCCGTGAACCGGCTGCAGTCCTATGACGGCGACAGCGGCGAGGATGGCATCGACAGTTTCACCGCGTACTTCAGCTCGGCCAGTGTGGAACAGGTCGCGGCACTGGCGAAGATGTCCGACCCGGTAGCAGGCACCTACACGAAGGAAGTTGGGCGGCACAACCTGGACGTGCAGCAGTTCGACGGCCAGACCACCATCGCCTGCTCGTACAACCTGCGCTGACCCGGCCCAGCCACAGTGCCCACCCGCCCGCCGCGTCGCATGAAAGCCCGCGCGGGCAGGGGTAGAATGGCGAGGTGAATTTCCCCGTCCAAGCCATCACCCTCGACCTTGACGACACGCTGTGGCCGTTCGCTCCGATCGGCGCCCGCATCGAACAGGTCCTGCACGCCTGGATGTGCGAACACAGCCCCGCTACCGCCGCGATGTATCCGGTGGAGGCGATGCGCGAACTGCGCGAGCGGCTGTACCACGCCCATCCGTACCTCCACCACGACCTGAGTGCGCTGCGCCGGCTGACCCTGCACGAAGCACTGCACACCAGCGGTGCCAGCCTCGATCTGCTGGAGCCTGCGTATGAAGTGTTCTACGCCGCGCGCAACCAGGTGGAGTGCTATCCCGATGCGATCGACGCGCTGGCGCGCATTGCCGCACGGGTACCGGTGGCGGCGCTGAGCAACGGCAATGCCGACCTGAAGCGGATCGGCCTGGCCCATCATTTCGCCTTCCAGCTGGGTTCGCGCGAACACGGCGCGGCCAAGCCCGAAGCCAGCATCTTCCATGCCGCGTGCACCCGCCTGGGTGTGGCACCGGCACAGGTGCTGCACGTCGGCGACCATGCCGACATGGACGTGGCCGGGGCGATTGCCGCCGGCCTGCGCGGCTGCTGGATCAACCGCGACGCAGCCACCTGGACCCATCCGCAGCTGCAGCCGGACCTGCAGTTCGACACCCTTACCGGCCTGGCCGACTGGTTGGATGCCAACCTCGACGCCGCCGCACCCCGGAGTACCTGACGCATGAGCGAGATCACTGGTTTCACTGCCGACACCGCTGCGGCGCTGCCGTTGTACGTGCTGGACCGCGAGCAGTTCGCCGCCTGGAAGGACAGCCAGCCGGCTGCCACGCAGGCGTGGCTGGCATCGCAGGGCTTCAACGCCGGCGCCCACAGCGTGGCACTGCTGCCGGGCGCCGATGGCCTGGCCGGTGCCGTGATGGGCGTGGGTGATCGTGCCGATGCCTACAGCTATGCGCATGCGCCGCACGCGCTGCCGGAAGGCAGCGTCTGGCAGCTGGCCAATGAACTGCCGGCCGCCGAACTGGCGCTGCTGCAGCTGGGCTGGGGCCTGGGCAGCTACCGCTTTGACCGCTATCGCAAGCGCAATCGCGCACCGGCGCAGCTGGTGGCCTCGCCGACCGGCGAAGTGGCCGACCTGATCGCCGCCAGCCTGCGCGTGCGCGACTGGGTCAACACCCCGACCGAAGACATGGGCCCGCAGCAGCTGGAAGACGCCGCGCGCGCGCTGGCCGATGCACATGGCGCGCAGGTCGAGGCGATTACCGGCGACGAACTGCTGAAGCAGAATTTCCCGGCCATCCACGCCGTGGGCCGCGCTTCGCATCGTGCGCCGCGCCTGGTCGTGCTGCGCTGGGGCAAGGACACCGATCCGGCATTGGTGCTGGTGGGCAAGGGCGTGTGCTTCGATACCGGCGGGCTGGACATCAAGCCGGCCGACGGCATGCGCAACATGAAGAAGGACATGGGCGGCGCCGCGCACGCACTGGCCCTGGCCGGCCTGGTGATGGCGCGCGGGCTGCCGGTGCGGCTGACCCTGCTGGTGCCGGCGGTGGAAAACGCGATCGGTCCGGATGCCTTCCGCCCGGGCGAAGTCATCGCCACCCGCAAGGGCCTGAGCGTGGAGATCGACAACACCGATGCCGAAGGCCGCGTGATCCTGTGCGATGCGCTGACCTTCGCCGGTGAGCAGAAGCCGGACCTGGTGCTGGATTTCGCCACCCTCACCGGTGCCGCGCGCATCGCACTGGGCCCGGACCTGCCGGCACTGTTCAGCAACGACGACACGGTGGCCCAGCAGTGGCTGCAGGCCGGTGACGCGACCCGCGACCCGGTCTGGCGCATGCCGCTGTGGCGCCCCTACCTGCGTTACCTGAGCAGCGGCATCGCCGACCTGGCCAACGCCGGTTCGCGCATGGCCGGCTCGGTGACCGCCGCGCTGTACCTGGAACGCTTCCTGGAAGACGGCCAGCGCTGGGCGCACCTGGATGTGTATGCCTGGAACGACGGCGAGCGCCCGGGCCGTCCGGCCGGTGGCGAAGCGCTGGCGCTGCGCTCGGCGTGGGCGATGCTGAAGCAGCGCTACAGCTGATCGGGTGGGTGCCGACCGTTGGTCGGCACCCCGTCCCCGGAAAATCTGACGAAAAATTGAATTTCGGCCCCGGCCGGGTTCTGCGAGGATGTGTGGGTCGACCACCCACACGCTCCGTGAAGGCAGGACTCCGACCATGTCGCTCTTCCGCTACACCCGCGCTGGCCAGACGCCGGGCGCGCCACGCAAGCATTCCCCCCTGCTCTGGATCGCACTGATCGCACTCATTCTGGGTGCCGTCGCGCTGGCCTTCGCCTGGCTGGCCGGCTGGATTGGAAACCGCCTGACCGCGCAGCGCTTCACCGACACCATCGAGGCCACCGGCCCGGCCCACCCGGGCTTCCGCCGCGCGCACAGCAAGGGCATCTGCGTGAGCGGCTGGTTCGAACCCAGCGCGCAGGCGCCCACCCTGTCCAGCGCACGGGTGTTCTCGCAGCGCCGCGTGCCGGTGATGGGCCGGTTGTCGATCGGCGGCGGCGACCCCTACGGTGCCGACAACACTGCACGCGTGCGCAGCCTCGCGGTGCAGATGGTCAGCGATGATGGCCAGGAATGGCGCATGGCGATGAACAGCTTCCCGTTCTTCGCCGTGCCCAGCGCCGAGGCGTTCTACGAGCAGACCCGCGCCTCCATTCCCGACCCGGCCACCGGCAAGCCCGATCCGCAGAAGATGGCCGCGGTGCTGGCCAAATACCCCAGTGCGCAGGCTTTCCAGCAGTGGGCCAAGACCGCGCCGTGGACCAGCAGCTGGGCCGACACCACCTTCAACAGCGTCAACAGCTTCTGGTTCACCAATGCGCAGGGCCAGAAGCGCGCGGTGCGCTGGCGCTGGCAGCCGCAGGCGCCGGTGGTGGAGATGGATGCGGAAACCCGCAAGCAGGCCAGCGTCGATTTCCTCAGCCAGGAACTGCAGCAGCGCCTGGCCAGCGGCCCGGTGCGCTGGAACCTGGTCGTGACCACCGCCGAGCCTGGCGATGCCATCGATGATCCGTCGGTACCGTGGCCCGAATCGCGTGACCAGGTAGTGGCCGGCGTACTCAGCCTGGACCGCATGCAGTCGCAGGAACAGGGCGCCTGTGGGCAGATCAATTTCGATCCGCTGATCCTGCCCAGCGGCGTGCGTGGCAGTGACGATCCGATCCTGGCGGCCCGCTCGGCCGTGTATTCGCAGTCCTTCAACCGCCGTGAACGCGAGCGCGCCACCGGCAACGTCGAGCAACGGAAGGAGGCCGCACGATGAGCACCGGCAACGGCCACTTCAACCTGCTCGCGCGGGTGCTGCACTGGTCCATGGCGCTGATGATCGTCGCCATGCTGTTCATTGGCGTGACCATGGTCGCCTCGCTGCACCTGCGGCCGATGCTGATCGACCTGCACCGCCCATTGGGCATCACTATCGGCGTACTGGTGTTGCTGCGCCTGTACAACCGGCTGCGTCATCGCCCACCGCCGCTGCCGGCGGATCTTCCTGTGTGGCAGGTGATGGCGGCCAAGGCCTCGCACTGGATGCTGTACGCGCTGATGCTGGCGATGCCGCTGATCGGCTGGGCGATGCTGTCGGCCGGCGGTTACCCGATCGTGCTGTGGGGCGGCGTGCACCTGCCGCCGATCGTGCCCCATACCCCGGCACTGTATGCCGCGTTGCGCAATGCGCACAGCCTGCTGGCCTATGTGTTGTTTGCCACGGTGCTGATGCATGTGGGTGCGGCGCTGTTCCACCTGTGGGTGCGGCGTGACGGGGTGTTCCAGGCGATGGCGCGCGGGAAGGATTGATGGGGTTCGCCGGGTGTTCCCGGCGGATTGTCTCCGCGACCGCGGGGGGGGGCACTTTCTTTGCGCGCAAAGAAAGTAACCAAAGAAACGCTCCGCCGGCCGCGAGCCGGCGTGCTTCGCACGCCGGTGCCCTGCGCTCCTCGGTCCGTCGAGGGACGGCGCGGGAACTCGCTGCGCCCAGACACCCGCACCTCTTCGCCCTCGCCGGACCTCCGGTGCTCGGCTCGCTTGAAGGCGGACTGGAAGGTCAAGATCAACAGCAAGAGCATCCACGCATGGCGTGGATCTTATCTCTTGCCGATCTGGCACCTTGGGGGCCGAGAGCCCGGCGTGGGCGACCGTGTGGATCCAGGTCTTGCGACCGAGAAGTAGCTTGGGTCCCCACGCCGGATTCTCCCTGAACCGCC
>NZ_JCAFVO010000016.1:0-40798 GCF_059372445.1 Stenotrophomonas sp. YJH_SMC_127
CGCAGCCGCATCAAGGACACCGACTTCGCCAAGGAAACCGCCGAACTGACCCGCACCCAGATCCTGCAGCAGGCCGGTACGGCCATGCTGGCCCAGGCCAACCAGGTGCCGCAGGGCGTGCTCAGCCTGCTGCGCTGATCCACGGCAAGAAGGCGCCGCTACCGTCGGGTCGAACCGACGGTAGCGGCAACCGGGAAGCCACGATGCACGAAGGCGCGGGCCATGCCCGGCCCGGGATCACTCCCGAACCGGCTTGGCATCGCCCGCTCCTGCGGACCTCTCTTTCAGCGCTGTACCTTTGACTGTACGTACCGGGCGGCTTCGTCTCCCCCCGATTGTCAGTAGCCTGATCCCTCCCCTGCATTGGGGGAGGGCTTTTTGCAGACTCCCGGCAGCCCGCGGTGAACCTACCCGCACCCTGCCCCAGCCCTCCTGCAACCCGCGTGCCAGAACCCGCGCCAAGGCGATTGGCACGGCACGTGCATCGACGAAGTCCTCAAGACCCAGCGGCGCAGGCCGCTATTTTCGTTGACGACGGGCCACCGCACGGCGGCCAGGCCCGGATACCAGGAGAAACGACGTGGCAGACTTTGGATACGGTGGCATTGGCTCGGGACTGGATATTTCCAGCATCGTCAACCAGCTGGTCGCAGCTGACCGCAAGCCCGCCGACAATGCGCTGAACCTGCAGCAGTCCAAGGCCAAGATGCAGTTGTCGTCGATCGGCACCATCACCTCTGCCTTCGACAAGCTGAAGACGGCGCTGACCGCACTGAAGGCCACCACGGCGTTCGACACGCGCACGGTGACCGCCAGCAAGGGCGGCGACAAGGGCACCGACGAGATCCTGACGGCGTCGGTCGCGCTGTATGACGTTGGCACCACCAAGGCTGCGGCCTCCAACGGCACGCACGTGGTCAATGTCACCTCGCTGGCGACAGCGCACAAACTGATCGCCGATACCTCGGTACCCAAGACCGACACGTTTGCTGCCGGAACCTTGACGCTGACCGTTGGCGTGGGCGACAAGGCCAAGACCATGAACGTGGAGGTGGAGGACGGCGACACGCTGACCACCATCCGCAACAAGATCGATGCGGCCGGCCGCAAGGAAGGCGTGCAGGCCACCCTGATCAGCTCCGGCGACAACCAGTACCTGTCGATCGCCCAGGAGAAGACCGGTGCCGCCAACGCGATCAAGCTCGAATACGCCGGCAGCGACGCCAAACTGGGCGGCCTGGTCAACAGCCTCAAGCAGAACACCGCCGCCGCCGACGCCGAGCTGACCATCGATGGTGTGAAGGTCGTCAGCGCCAGCAACACCGTGGCCGATGCGGTTCCGGGCCTGACCCTGAACCTGAAGATGCCGGGCACCAGCACGGTGACCATCAGCACGGACACTGCGGCAGCCACCAAGGTGATGCAGGAGTTCGTCACCGCCTACAACGCTGCACTGGCCGCCATCAACACCGAAACCAAGTACGACGCCAAGACCAAGGAAGCCTCCACGCTGACCGGCGATGCGCAGATGCGCGGCGCCACCAGCCAGCTGCGCTCGGTGATGTCGAGCGTGCTCAAGGACCTGGCCGGTGACAAGCTCGATGCCAAGGCGATCGGCCTGGATACCCGTGGCTATCCCAATGCCGACGGCACGCTGATCCTGGACACCACCAAGTTCGCCGCCGCACTGGCCAGCCAGCCGGAGAAGATGCGCCAGGCGATCACCGGTGATACCGGCGGTGCCGGCAAGCTGTACACGCTGGTCGACGGCTATGTCAGTACCACGGTCGGCAAGGAAGGCGCCTTCGTTGCCCGCACCAAGGGCCTGAACACCACGCTGGACAACATCGACAAGCGCCGCAAGGACCTCGACACGCGCATGAAGAGCGTGGAAGAGCGCTACAAGAAGCAGTTCCTGGCGCTGGACAGCCTGATGGGCAAGCTGCAGCAGAGCAACACCGCGCTGCAGCAGCAGCTGGCCCAGTTGAACCGCTGACGGACATGCACGGCACTCAAGTTTGCCGCGCAATGCACCGATAACGGACGCAACAGCAATCATCGCCGCGCCGTCGGCACCGGTCCCCGCGATCACCCGACGGCACCCCGCGCAAGGAGAATCACGAATGTACGGTTCCAGCCGTCAATATGCCGAGCAGTACCGCCAGGTGGGGGTGACCAGTGCGGTCGCCGATGCCGATCCACACAAGCTGGTGGCGATGCTGCTGGCCGGCGCGCTGGAGCGCGTGCGCCGCGCCCTGGCCAGCCTTGAACGCGGTGACCAGGCCGGCAAGGGCAAGGCGATCGGCGAAGTCTGCGCGATCGTCGGCCACCTCAACGGCTCGCTGGACCATGAGGCCGGTGGCGAGATCGCCGGAAATCTGTCGGCACTCTATGACTACGTGCTGCAGCGCCTGACCGAGGCCAACCTGCACAACGACCGTGCCGCGCTGGATGAATCGCTGCAGCTGCTGGGCGAGATCGACAGCGCCTGGAACGCGATCCCGCACGAACAGCGCCGCCCGGCCGCGGTGGCGCCATGAGCCTGCAGGAACTGCATGCGCAGCTGGATGCCTTCGAGAAGGCACTGGGCGAAGAATCCCTCGACCAGGCCGACAGCCTGCTCGACGGCCACGACAGCACCCTGCACGCCCTGCTCAGCCAGCCGCTGACCGCTGCGGACCACGCGCCGCTGAGCGCCCTGTTCGAGCGCCAGCAGAGTCTGCTCGGCCTGCTGCGCCAGCGCCGTGATGCCGTGGCCGCACTGATGAACGACGGCCAGCGCTCCCTTCGCGCGGCGCATGCCTATCTGCAGGCAGAATCGCTGGCATGACCTCGCTGCCGACCACCTCGCTGCATCACCCGGCCGAAAGCGAGCTGTTCGACGAGACGCTCAGCTGCGAACTGGCCCTGCCGGCCGAGTTCCAGGCGGGCAGCGCGGCCGGCCGCACCAGCAGCGCCGAAGGCCTGCTGCGCAGCCTGGCACTGGTCGAGGACAGCCGCGTCGACGAGCACGACGAACGCAACGAAGCCAGCCTGCAGCTGCAGCGCCTGGAAGCCAAGCTGGACCTGGCGATGGTGCTGCTCGGCCGGCTGGTGCGCCAGCAGGGCCAGGAGCTGACCCTGCGCCCGGTGCGCTGGTCGCGCCGTGGCATCCGCCTGCAGCTGGGCCCGCGCAGTGGCGCAAGCCCCGGCCAGGCCGGCGTGGTGCGCCTGCAGCCCAGCGACTGGCTGCCCGACCACATCGACCTGCCCGTGGAGGTCGTCGCAGAAGCCGCCGACGGTAGCGGCGGGCACTTCCTGTGGCTGCGCTTCCAGCGTTTGGGCGATGGCCTGGAGATGGCGATGGAGCGGCACCTGTTCCGCCTGCACCGCCGCCAGGTGGCCGAGGCACGCCGCGCACGCTGAAACCCGCCCCCTTGGCGCTGTACGGCCGACCCTTGGCGCGCCCGTTCAGCTAAGTTAAGGTGGATGCCCCTACACGGATCTGCTGCGTGCCTGTGCGAGTTCTCATCGTCGACGATCACACCCTTGTCCGCGCCGGCCTGGCGCGGCTGCTGCAGGGGTTTGCCGACGTGCAGCTCGTGGCCGAGGCCAGCAACGCCGAACAGGCACTGCAACTGTCCCTGCAGCACGCACCGGATGTGGTGCTGATGGACCTCTCGCTGCCGGGCCGCACCGGCCTGGAAGCGCTCAGCGACATCCGCCTGCGTGCCCCCGGTACCCGGGTGGTGATGATGACCATGCACGACGATGCCGCCCACGTGCGCGATGCACTGGATCGTGGCGCGGTCGGGTTCGTGGTGAAGGACGCCGCACCGCAGGAACTGGAACTGGCACTGCGGGCCGCGCACGCCGGCCAGGTGTTCCTGAGCCCGCAGATCTCGGCCAAGATGCTGGCGCCGATGCTGGGCCGCGAGAAACCCACCGGCATCGCCGCACTCTCACCACGGCAGCGCGAGATCCTGCGCCGCATCGGCAAGGGCGAGAGCAACAAGGAAATCGCCGCCGATCTCGGCATCAGCGTCAAGACGGTGGAGACCCACCGCGCACGGATGATGGAATCGCTGGGCTGCCGCCGCGCCAATGACCTGCTGCTGCTGGCCGCGCGCCATCAGCACGAGCTCGAGTAGGCGCCGGTATCGGGGTCAGATCCCTTTCCCGTGGAAACGGATCTGACCCCGCGACACCCTGCGTTGGCGACGACATCCCGTCACCCCGACATTCCCTGACAGGAATCCGTGCCCCGACCGCCGCGCGCCCAGCGGCTTCGCCACCACAAATCAATGACTTGGCGACGCATTTCGTCAATTTCCCGCGTCGGTGTAGGGAATTCCCCTACACCCTGTCGGGCGTTCCATGAAATGCATCAGGAACCCCCCGATTCCGCCCCCGCCGGATCAAAAGCAAGATGCGTTCCACAAGGCGCCGGGGAGCGGTGCCGGGGAACCACGATGAAGGCTGCACTCTCGACCCAGCTGGGCCAGCAACTCCACCTCACCCCGCAACTGCTGCAGTCGATCCGGCTGCTGCAGCTCGATGGCCTGCACCTGGAGCAGGAAATCCAGCGCCTGCTGGACTCCAACCCGCTGCTGGAGATCGAGGAGGCCGAAGCGCCCGCTGCTGAAGCCACCGAAGCGAGTGCCACCACCCTCGACACCGCCGCCTTCGACGAGCTGCCCGAGCCGTCGATGTGGGATGTGGCCGGTGCCAATTGGCAGGACGGTGATGACGACCGCATGGCACGCATCGCCGCCGGCGAATCGACCGACCCGCAGCTGCGCGTGCTGCAGCGCCTGGCGCTGGACATGGACGACCGCCAGCTGGCGGTGGCCGCGTTCTGGCTGGACCACTGCGATGAAGCCGGCTACCTGCAGGCGCCGCTGGCCCAGCTGCAGCTGCTGGCCAGCGCCCAGTTCGACATCGCTGCCGACGGCGTGGAAGCCATCCGCCAGCAGCTGCTGCATGGCGAGCCCGCCGGCATGGCCGCGCAGGACCTGCGCGAAGGCCTGCAGGCGCAGCTGCGCAGCCTGCATGGCGTGGTGCCGGCCCGCCACCTGGCCGCACGCATTCTCGATGGCGCGCTCGACGCGCTCGCGGCCCACGACTACCCCGCCCTCGCCCGCCAGCACGACGCCGAGATCGACGACGTGCGCGAGGCGGTGCGCCTGATCCTCTCGCTGCAGCCGCGCCCCGGCGACAGCCTGCTGCCCGAACGCAACGCCGTGGTGGTGCCGGACGTGGTCGCCTGGCACGCTGATGGGCAGTGGAAGGTCGCACTGAACCCGGCCACCAGCCGCCGCGTGTCGATCAACAGCCAGTACGAACAGGCCCTGGCCGAGACCAGCGACGCCGCCCCGGCACTGCGCGAAATGCTGCAGGAGGCGCGCTGGTTCAGCCGCGGCCTGTCGATGCGCTACGACACCCTGCTGCGCACCGCGCGGGTGATCGTCGAGCGCCAGGCCGCCTTCCTGGTCCGTGGCGAAGAGGCCATGGCGCCGTTGACCCTGAAGGAAGTGGCCGAGGAGATCGGCATGCACGAGTCCACCGTCTCGCGCATCACCACCGGCAAGTTCCTGCAGACCCCGCGCGGCACCTTCGAACTGAAGCACTTCTTCGCCGTGCGTCTGGAAGGCGCCAGCGTCTCCGGCCAGGCGGTGAAGGCCATGGTCCGCCGCCTGATCGACGCCGAACCGGCCGGCCGCCCGCTGGCCGATGAGGCCATTGCCGGCCTGCTGTCACGCCAGGGGGTGAACATTGCCCGCCGAACCGTCGCAAAATACCGAGAACAACTGGATATCGCCCCGGCCCGCGAACGGCGCCGGCTCAGCGCCAGGCAACCCCAGCTGGCCCGGGTGGGCTGAAAAGGATGTTGGACATGAACAAGCTCACGGTCCTGCTGGTCGATGACCACGAGGGCTTCATCAACGCGGCGATGCGCCATTTCCGCAAGATCGACTGGCTGCAGATCGTCGGCAGTGCCGGCAACGGCCTGGAAGCGATCGAGCGCTCGGAAACGCTGCGCCCGCAGGTGGTGCTGATGGACCTGGCGATGCCGGAAATGGGCGGCCTGCAGGCCACCCGCCTGATCAAGTCGCAGGACGATGCACCGTACATCGTGATCGCCAGCCACTTCGACGACGCCGAGCACCGCGAACACGCGCTGCGCGCCGGCGCCGACAACTTTGTCAGCAAGCTGTCCTACATCCAGGAAGTCATGCCGATCCTGGAAGGCCTCAGGGAGGATCGATCGTGAGCGAATCGCGCATCCTGGTGCTGGACAACGACGCCGTGCGCGCAGAGCGCACCGTTGCCCTGCTGGAATTCATGGACTTCAACCCGCGCTGGGTGTCCGACGCGGCCGACTTCGACCTGGGCCGCCAGCGCCAGAACGACTGGATGGCGGTGATCGTCGGCAGCCTGGACGACAGCGCCGCCAGTACCGCGCTGTACCACTGGCTGGGCGGCAGCAGCCTGCCGCCGCCGGTGCTGCTGGCCGATGGTGATGCTGCAGCGTTTGCCCAGCAGCACGGGCTGCACGAGGCCAACATCTGGCCACTGGAAACGCCGCTGCGCCACGCGCAGATGGAAGCCCTGCTGCGCCGTGCCAGCCTCAAGCGCCTGGATGCCGAGCACCAGGCCGGCGCCGCGCAGGACCAGGGGCCGACCGGCAACGGCCCGGCGGTCACCGCGCTGCGCACCATGATCGAGCAGGTGGCCGCGTTCGACACCACCGTGCTGGTGCTGGGCGAATCCGGCACCGGCAAGGAAGTGGTATCGCGCGCCATCCACCAGCGCTCGCCGCGCCGTGATGGCCCGTTCGTGGCGATCAACTGTGGCGCCATTCCGGCCGACCTGCTGGAAAGCGAACTGTTCGGCCACGAGAAGGGCGCCTTCACCGGCGCACTGACCGCGCGCAAGGGCCGGTTTGAAATGGCCGAGGGCGGCACCCTGCTGCTCGACGAAATCGGCGACATGAGCCTGCCGATGCAGGTGAAGCTGCTGCGCGTGCTGCAGGAACGCAGTTTCGAGCGCGTTGGCGGCAACCAGACCATCCGCTGCAACGTGCGCGTGGTGGCCGCGACCCACCGCGATCTGGAAACGCGCATTGCTGAAGGCAAGTTCCGTGAGGACCTGTTCTACCGCCTCAACGTGTTCCCGATCGACGTGCCCGCGCTGCGCGAGCGTCGCGAAGACCTGCCGGCACTGGTGGAAACCATCGCCGCGCAGCTGGCGCGAACCGGCCGTGGCGAAGTGCGCTTCACCCCGGAAGCCCTGCAGGCCCTGGCCGGCTACGAGTGGCCGGGCAACGTGCGCGAGCTGACCAACCTGGTCGAGCGCCTGGCGGTGCTGCATCCGGGCGGCTCGGTGCGCGTGCAGGACCTGCCGGCCCGCTATCGTGGCGATGCCGCGCTGGCAGCGGTGGCCGCAGCGGTACCGGCAGCTCCGGTTGCCAGCGAAGAACGCCTGGACCTGCGCAGCTTCTCGTTCCACACGCCCGGCAGCGGCAACCAGCCGGCGCTGGAGCACGGCATCGCCGTCAATCGCCCGGCGGCACCGGCGGCGTTGCCCGACGATGGCCTGGACCTGCGCAACCACATGGCCAACATCGAACTGGGCCTGATCAACGAAGCGCTGGAACGCACCCAGGGCGTGGTCGCCCACGCCGCCCAACTGCTCGGCCTGCGCCGCACCACCCTGGTGGAAAAGCTGCGCAAGTACGGCATCGAGCGCGAGCAGGCCGAACTGGCCGGCTGAAGCGCGCGACCCGCATGAAGGGGGCACGAACGCCTGGGCTTGCCCGGGCGTTGGTGTTTGTGGTGCCCGGGGTCAGATCCCTTTCCTGGTGCCCGGGGTCAGATCCCTTTCCTGCGGAAAGGGATCTGACCCCATTGCATTTGCACGTTTTCCTAGAGACAACGGAATCGCAGTGCGGAGCATGGCAGGGACATCCCAAGGAGGTCCCACCATGCATCACCTGATCCTGCTCGCCGCCCTGCTCTGCCCGGCCCTGGCCACCGCCTCCAATTGCGCCCTGCCCGCCACGCTCGACAAGCGGCAGTTCACCAACCTCAGCGACCCGTTGTACGCGCCGGACAACCCCAACGCCGGACGCATGGTGCAGCTCAGCTTTGCTGGCAGCCAGTACGTGCTGGACATCCTCGGCACCGACCTCCGCATCGGCGGCAGCTACCGCTACCAGCGCCTGGCCCCGCATATCGCGGAAATCCAGATGACCGAGGCCCACCCGGCCGGCCCCGCCCACTACACCCTGCTGCTGACGTGCCAGAGCGACCGCCAGGGCCGTTTCATCTACACCCAGCATGACGGCCCCATCGCACCGCGCCAGCGCCAGAATTCCGGCCGATGGACCCTGCAGCCATAGGCCAGAAAACCGACGCCGGTTAAATGGCGCCGCCAATGGGGTCAGAGCCCGTTGCGTTGCAACGGGATCCGACCCCGTGCCGAGCAACGGTCGGCACCCACCATCAGCAGCAGGTTCCAACAGATCGCGGCCACCTGTCGAAGGCGGGGTGGGTCCGGTTGCGGGGGCGTGAGCGCCATGGATGGCGCGACCGAGCCTCCATGGACGGATTTACGGCGTCCCCCGTAACCGGACCCACCCCGCCATCCCTCAGTAGACCCGCTTCTGCTGTTGCTCCGGCTCCGGCTTCGGCTTCGGCCGTTGCCGTTGAGGTTGCCGGCCAGCGGCCGGCACTACCGCGGGGCGCGGGGTGCAACCCCGCACGCACATCCAACCTCCTCACTTCACTGAATCGAAAACCGGTTTCGGCACGGCACTTGCACTGGCTCCAGCAGACAACCCCATCCCTGTTTCTGGAACCGTTGCAGATGTCCCACTCCGTCACTTCGATCCTTTCGCAGATCCGCTCCTATCAGACCCAGATGGGACAGCCGGCGCTCAACCCGCTGGGCGAAACGCCGCGCAGCAATGCCCTGCCGGGCACGGTGCTGGATGCGCCGCAGGTGCAGCCGGCCAGCTTCACCGAAACCCTGCGTGGTGCGATTGCCGGCGTCAACGACGCGCAGCAGAAATCCGGCGCCCTCGCCAAGGCCTTCGAAATGGGCGACCCCAGCGCCGACCTGGCCAAGGTGATGGTCGCCTCGCAGCAGTCCCAGATCGCCTTCCGCGCCACCGTGGAAGTCCGCAACCGTCTCGTCCAGGCCTACCAGGACGTGATGAACATGCCGCTGTAAGGAACGTTGACGCATGGCACTGACGCTCTCCAAGGACAGCCTGAACGCCGAGAAGGCCGGGCAATGGTTCGACCGCCTGCAGAGTCTGCAGATCACCCGTCGGCTGGGCCTGATGGCAATGATCGCGGTGGCGGTGGCGGCAGGCCTGTCCGTGTTCTTCTGGTCACAGAAGCCGGGCATGGTCCCGCTGTACACCGGCCTGGACCAGAAGGCGACCGCTGAAGCGACCGACCTGCTGCGCGCCGCGCAGATTCCGTTCGCGCTCGACCCGGCCACCGGTGGCATCACCGTGCCGGAAAAGAACCTGCACGATGCCCGCCTGAAGCTGGCCGGCTCCGGCCTGACCGACAGCGGCAAGCTGGGCTTCGAGCTGATGGAACGCGACCCCGGCTTTGGTGTCAGCCAGTTCGTGGAAAGCGCGCGCTACCAGCACGCGCTGGAAACCGAGCTGTCGCGCACCATCAACACGCTGCGCCCGGTGCGCGATTCGCGCGTGCACCTGGCCATTCCCAAGCCCAGCGCGTTCACCCGCCAGCGTGACGTGGCCAGCGCCTCGGTCACCCTGGAACTGCGTGGCGGCCAGCAACTGGAACGCAGCCAGGTCGATGCCATCGTGCACATGGTCGCCGCCAGCATTCCGGACCTCGCGCCGGAACGGGTGACCGTGGTCGACCAGAGCGGGCGCATGCTCAGCATTACCGACCCGAACAGCGAGGCGGCGGTCAACGCGGCCCAGTTCGAGCAGGTGCGCCGCCAGGAAACTTCGTTCAACCAGCGCATCCGCGAACTGCTGGAACCGATGACTGGCCCCGGCCGCGTCAACCCGGAAGTGAGCGTGGACATGGATTTCTCGGTGACCGAGGAAGCCCGCGAGCTCTACAACGGCGAGCCGCAGAAGCTGCGCAGCGAGCAGATGAGCGAGAACACCACCAGCACGCCGGGCCCGCAGGGCGTGCCGGGTGCGACCAGCAACAGCCCGCCGGGCCAGCAGGCCGCACCGGCCACCGCGCAGGCCCCGACCGAAAGCAGCAAGAACGCGACCCGCAACTACGAGCTGGACCGCACCCTGCAGCACACCCGCCAGCCGGCCGGCCGCATCAAGCGCGTCTCGGTGGCGGTGCTGGTGGACAACGTGCCGCGCGCCGGCGCCAACGGCAAGATGAGCCCGCAGCCGCTGTCGGCTGCCGAACTGACCCGCGTCGAAGCGCTGGTCAAGCAGGCCGTCGGCTTCAACGCCGAGCGTGGCGACACCGTGTCGGTGATGAATGCCCCGTTCGTGCGTGACACCACGCCGGTCGAAGGCCCGTCGTGGTGGGAGCTGCCGTGGGTGCACGATGCCGGCCGCATGCTGCTTGGCGCGGTGGTGGTGCTGGCGCTGCTGTTCGGCGTGCTGCGTCCGGCGTTGCGCGCGATCACCGGCCAGAGCAGGAAGAACGACGAACAGGCACTCGAGCCGCATACCGCGGACGTGCAGCTGGTCGATGACGATGGCATGCCGCTGCCGGCGCTGGGCGCTGACCGGGCCAGCCTGGGCGGGCCGGAAGCACTGGCCCTGCCGGTGGATTCATATGAGGAACGATTGCGGATGGCGCGTGAAGCCGTGAAGACCGACTCCAAGCGCGTGGCCCAGGTGGTCAAGGGTTGGGTGGCAAATGACTGAGGCCGCACTGACTGGCGTGCAGCGCGCCGCCGTACTGCTGCTTTCGCTGGGTGAGCTGGACGCGGCCGAAGTGCTGCGCCACATGGAACCCAAGGAGGTGCAGAAAATCGGCATCGCCATGGCCACCATGACCGACATCACCCGCGAGCAGGTGGAACGGGTGATGGACCAGTTCGGCCAGGAGCTGGGCTCGAAGACCTCACTCGGCGTTGGCTCGGACGACTACATCCGCAACATGCTGGTGCAGGCGCTGGGCAGCGAGAAGGCCGGCAACCTGATCGACCGCATCCTGCTGGGCCGCAACACCACCGGGCTGGACGCGCTGAAGTGGATGGACCCGCGTGCGGTGGCCGACCTGGTGCGCAACGAGCACCCGCAGATCATCGCCATCGTGATGGCGCACCTGGAAACCGACCAGGCCGCCGACGCGCTGAAACTGCTGCCGGACCGTACCCGCGTGGACGTGCTGCTGCGCATCGCTACCCTCGACGGCATTCCGCCGAACGCGCTCAATGAACTCAACGAGATCATGGAGCGCCAGTTCGCCGGCAACCAGAACCTGAAGTCGTCGAACATCGGTGGCGTGCAGTGCGCGGCCAACATCCTGAACTTCATGGACAGCGGCCAGGACCAGGCGATCCTGGGCGAGATCGCCCGCATCGATGCGCCGTTGAGCAACCGCATCCAGGACCTGATGTTCGTGTTCGACGATCTGGTCGACCTGGACGACCGCGAGATGCAGCTGGTGCTGCGCGAGGTGAGCGGCGAGCGCCTGGGCCTGGCCCTGCGCGGCGCCGACATCAAGGTGCGCGACAAGATCACCCGCAACATGTCGCAGCGCGCGGCCGAGATCCTGCTGGAAGACATGGAAGCCCGCGGGCCGGTGCGCCTGTCCGACGTGGAAGGCGCGCAGCGCGAGATCCTGGCCATCGTCAAGCGCATGGCCGATGAAGGCACCGTCACCATCGGCGGCAGCGCGGAGGCCATGCTGTGAGCAACGTCGTGCGCTGGCTTGCCCCGGACCTGCTGGCCCAGCCCGAACCGGCGCTGGAGCAGGAGGACGCGTTCGAACTCACCGAGCCGGACCCGGAACACGAACCGGAGCCGCCGCTGCAGCTGCCGACCCTGGAGGAAATCCAGGCGATCCAGGACAGCGCGGAGAAGGAAGGATTCGATCAGGGCCATGCCGAAGGCTACGGCCAGGGCCAGGCGGAGGTGCGTCGCCTCGCCGCGCAGATCGAAGGCATCCTCGACAACTTCAGCCGGCCGCTGGTGCGGCTGGAGAACGAAGTGGTCGGCGCCCTTGGTGAACTGGCGGTGCGCATCGCCGGCGCGCTGGTCGGCCGCGCCTACGAGGCCGAGCCGGCACTGCTGGCGCAGCTGGTCGGCGAAGCGATTGACGCCGTGGGCGGCAGCACCCGCGAGGTGGAAGTGCGGCTGCACCCGGATGACATCGCCGCGCTTGCCCCGCTGCTGAACCTGTCGCCGGCGCAGCGCCTGGTACCGGATACCAGCCTCAGCCGTGGCGACCTGCGCGTGCACGCCGAAGCCGTACGCATCGACGGCACCCTGGAGGCCCGCCTGCGCGGTGCGCTGGATGCGGTGATCCGCCAGACCGGGGCGACGGCATGAGCGCCGCACCGCAAACGACGCCGCCGCCGGCCGACTGGGCCGTGGCCCGCAACCTGCGCCTGGCCCGGCGCCTGGACGGCCTGCGCGTGGATACCGCGCATGGCCGTGGGCTGATCCGCGAGGGCGTGCTGCGCCGCGCGGTTGGGCTCACCCTGGAAGCGGTCGGCTGCGAGGCGCCGCTGGGCGCCAGCTGCAAGGTGGAAGTGGTCGATGGTGGCTGGGTCGATGCCGAAGTGGTCGGCTTTGCCGGTGAGCGCACCTACCTGATGCCCAGCGCCGAACTGCACGGCCTGCTGCCCAACGCCCGCGTGGTACCGTCGGCGCGGCGTGGCGGCGTGGAAGTGGGTGAAGGCCTGCTCGGCCGCGTCATCGACAGCGACGGCGTGCCGCTGGATGGCAAGGGCCCGATCCGCGCAGAAGGGCATGTCGGCATGGCCGGCGTGTCGATCAATCCGTTGGCGCGTGAACCGATCACCCAGCCGCTGGACGTGGGCGTGCGCGCGATCAACGCGCTGTTGCCGATCGGCCGCGGCCAGCGTGTCGGCCTGTTCGCCGGTTCCGGCGTCGGCAAGTCGACGCTGCTGGGCATGATGACCCGTTACACCGCTGCCGACGTGATCGTGGTCGGCCTGATTGGTGAACGAGGCCGCGAAGTACGCGATTTCGTCGAGACCACGCTGGGCGAGGAAGGCCTGCGCCGCGCCGTGGTGGTGGCCAGCCCCGCCGACCGGCCACCCTTGGCGCGCCTGCACGGTGCCTACCGTGCCACCGCCATCGCCGAGTGGTTCCGCGACCAGGGCCTGAACGTGCTGCTGCTGATGGACTCGCTGACCCGCTTCGCCCAGGCGCAGCGCGAGATCGGCTTGTCGGTCGGTGAACCACCGACCACCCGCGGTTACCCGCCCTCGGTGTTCGCCAAGCTGCCGGCGCTGGTCGAACGCGCTGGCAACGGCGCAAAGGGCCGCGGCTCGATCACCGCGTTCTACACCGTACTGACCGAAGGCGATGATCCGCAGGATCCGATCGCCGACGCCGCACGCGCGATCCTCGACGGCCACATCCTGCTCTCGCGCCGGGTGGCCGACAGCGGCCTGTACCCGGCCATCGACGTCGAATCGTCGGTCAGCCGCGTGGTCACGGAAATCGCCGACGAGCCGTGGCGCCTGCGCATCCGCAAGTTGAAGCGACTGGTCTCGGCGTACTCGGTCAACCGTGACCTGATCGCGATCGGTGCCTACCAGCGTGGTAACGACGCGGCCACCGACGAAGCCCTGGAACGCTGGCCGGAAATCATGGAGTTCCTCGGCCAGGACGTTGCCAAGGCCGCAGATCTCCCGCACAGCCAGGCGGCGCTGCAGCGCCTGGTGGAACAAGAGAGTTAAGCCATGAACCAGTCCAAGCGCATCGATCCCCTGCTCAAGCGGGCCCAGGAACACGAGGACGCGGTCGCCCGCGACCTGGCCGAACGCCAGCGCGTGCTCGACACCCATCTGTCGCGCCTGGACGAACTGCGCCGCTATGCCGAGGAGTACGCCAACGCCCAGATGGCAGCGACCAGCCCGGCACAGCTGCTGAACCGCCGCGCCTTCCTTGATCGCCTGGACAGTGCGGTCGAGCAGCAGCAGGCCACGGTCAACGGCAACCGCGAAAAAGTGGAGGCCGAGCGCGCGCGGCTGATCCTGGCCAGCCGTGACAAGGCGGTGCTGGAGCAGCTGGCCGCCAGCTACCGCGCGCAGGAAAAGGTGGTGACCGACCGCCGCGACCAGCGCGAGATGGACGACATTGGCGCGCGGCGCGCGCGTCTGGTGCAGGCCGAAGACCAGGACGGCGCCGAGCAGGGAGGCCGCCCGTGATGCCCGCCCCGCTCGCCAGCAGCGCCAACCCGGCCCCGCCCGCCACCAGCAACAGTGCCGCGCGCGCCGCGCGCAGCGAAGGCGCAAAGGACTTCAGCCAGCTGCTGCAGGGCGGTGCGCCCTCCGCGCCCGCGCCTGCCGGCAGCGCTACCACACCGACGCCGTCCACGCCCAGCCAGCCATCGACCGCCGACAGCAATGACCAGGCACCGGGCGAACGCAGCGCGGACGCGGAAGCGGCAACTGCCGAAACGCCGCCGCTACCGCCCGTTGCCCTGCCCCCGGCTGGACCCGGCACCGACAAGGACAAGCCCGCCGCGACCGAGGACGCCCCGTGGCCACCGATCGGCCTGGCCGGCCTGGTGCTGGCGATGCCGACGCCTGCCGATCCGGCCGTCGCTCTGGCGGGCAGCGCTGCACCGTCACTGGCCAGCGACGGTACGGCGCTACCCACCACTGCCCCCGTCGCGACCCCGACACTGCCTGCAGCCGCGCCGGCAGCGGCAACCGCAGCCCCCGTGGCGGCCGACGGCAAACCGGCTGCGACCAGCGCGGAGGATGCCACCGCGCTGCCATTGCCGGCGATGATCCTGCCCGGCAGGCGCAGCGAGCGCGGCGAAGGCAGTGACGTGGCCGCCGTTGGCGACCGCGCAGGTACACCGTTGCTGCACGCACCGGCAGCGGCCGCCGTGCAGGACCTGAAGGCGGCGCTCGCCACCGGCAACGCGATCTTCAATGGCGAACCCACGCCCAAGCCGGTGCTGGGTGACGATGGCTTCGACCAGGCCATCGGCGCACGCCTGGGCTGGCTGGCCGACCAGAAGATCGGCCATGCCCACATCCGCCTGAGCCCGGACGACATGGGGCCGGTCGACGTGCGCCTGCAGTTGAACGGCGACAAGGTGCATGCCAGCTTCAGCAGCCCGCACGTGGACGTGCGCCAGGCACTGGAAAGCAGCCTGCCGCGCCTGCGCGAGCTGCTGGGCGAACAGGGCTTCCAGCTGGCTCACGCCGATGTCGGCCACCAGGCGTCTGGTGGTGACGGCAATGCGTCGGGACAACCCGGTGGCGGCGGCATGACCGGCGACGGAGAACCGACGCCGGGCGATGCCAGCGTGTCGTCCGCGCAGTTGATCCGCCAGCGCGGCTTGCTGGACGCCTACGCCTGACAGGTGTGCCAACCAAGGTTGGCACCCACCAGAGCGGGCGGTTGGCACCCACCAGGGCGGGCGGTCGGCACCTCCCCGTATTGCGTTGGTGGGTGCGGAGCTTGCTCCGCACGGCCCCACCGGCACCCCGACGGAATTCCGTCGCACCCTGCGGGCCCAGCCTTCGGCACACCCCTTGCATATCCCGGTGAAGCAACCCTCAGGAGCTTCACCCCGTGGCCGCAGCCGCTGACAAAACCAAGAAGACCGCCGAGAAGGACAAGGCCGCCAAGCCGCGTAGTCCGATCCTGATCACCGCACTGGTGGCCGTACTGGCCGCCGCTGCCGCTGGTGGCGGCGTGTGGTTCTTCACCCAGTCCAAGCACGAAGAGAAGACCGCGCAGGCGCCGAAGAAGAGCGCGACCCCGGCCCCGGCACAGTACTTCGCGCTGGACCCGGCGTTCGTGGTCAACCTCAATGGCCCGGTCGACGGCCCGCGCTACCTGCAGCTGGAGGTCCAGCTGATGACCCGCGACCCGGCCGCGCTGGAAGCGATCAAGACCCATGCCCCGGCCATCCGCGCGCGCCTGCTGATGCTGTTCTCGCAGGTCAGCCCGGACCAGATCGCCGATGTCGCCGGCAAGCAGAAGCTGCAGGCCAGTTCGCTGGCCGAGGTGCAGAAGGTGCTCAAGGCCGAGACCGGCAGCAACGGCGCCGACGATCTGCTGTTCACCAGCTTCGTGACCCAGTAAGGGCCCCCCGATGAATGATCTGCTGTCCCAGGACGAGATCGATGCCCTGCTCCACGGCGTGGACAGCGGCGCGGTCGAGACCGATGCGGAACCCCCGTCAGGCGAAGCGCGTTCGTACGACTTTGCCAGCCAGGACCGCATCATCCGCGGTCGCATGCCGACCCTGGAAATGGTCCACGAGCGCTTCGCGCGCCTGTGGCGGATCGGCCTGTTCAACCTGATCCGGCGCTCGGCCGAGCTGTCGGTGCGCGGCATCGAACTGATCAAGTTCAACGACTACATGCACTCGCTGTATGTGCCGACCAACCTGAACCTGATCCGCTTCAAGCCGCTGCGCGGTACCGGCCTGATCGTGTTCGAGCCGACCCTGGTGTTCGCCATCGTCGACAACTTCTTCGGCGGCGACGGGCGCTACCCGACCCGCATCGAGGGCCGCGAATTCACGGCCACCGAAATGCGGGTGATCCACCTGCTGCTGAAGCAGACCTTCGCCGACCTGCGCGAAGCGTGGGCACCGGTGATGGACGTCGACTTCGAGTACATCAACTCGGAGATCAACCCGCATTTCGCCAACATCGTGACCCCGCGCGAGTACGTGGTGGTGTGCCGCCTGCACGTCGAGCTCGACGGCGGCGGTGGTGACATCCACGTCACCCTGCCCTACTCGATGCTGGAACCGATCCGCGAACTGCTCGACGCCGGCATCCAGAGCGACCGCAACGACCGCGACGAGAGCTGGGGCAAGACCCTGCGCGAGCAGCTCAACATCGCCGAAGTCACCCTGTCCAGCGTACTGGCCAGCAAGCGCATGACCCTGCGCGACCTGACCCAGTTGAAGGTCGGCGACATCCTGCCGATCGAGCTGAGCCCGCAGGTGCCGCTGTGCGTGGAGAACATTCCGGTGTTCACCGGCGAGTTCGGCATCGCCAACGGCATGAACGCCGTGAAGATCACCGCTCCCCATCCGCCGGGCACCCGCCCGCGCGTACCCGTCATCCAGGAAGACCCGCAATGAACGATATCGACGCCCTCGAACCGACCCCGGCCCAGTTCAGCAGCCTGCAGGCCGACGAGGCCAACGGTCCGGACCTGAACCTGGACGTGATCCTCGATGTGCCGGTGACCCTGTCGCTGGAAGTCGGTCGTGCCCGCCTGCCGATCCGCAACCTGCTGCAGCTCAACCAGGGTTCAGTGGTGGAACTGGAGCGCGGTGCCGGCGAATCGCTGGACGTGTTCGTCAACGGCACCCTGATCGCCCACGGCGAAGTGGTGGTGATCAATGACCGCTTCGGCGTGCGCCTGACCGACGTGGTCAGCCCGAGCGAGCGGATCCGGAGACTGCGTTGAGCCTGCTGGCCTCCACCCTGCTGGCGGTCGGCAAGACCGCAGCGCCGATCGGCCCGCAGGTCGGCCAGCACGCGGCCGCCGCACCCAGCCTGTTCGGTGCGGTGCTGGCGCTGCTGGCGGTGCTGGCGCTGGTGATCGGCCTGGGCTGGCTGCTCAAGCGCATGCCCGGCAGCGGCTTCCGCCCGGCCGAAGGCATGAAGCTGGTGGCCAGCCTCAGCGTCGGCGCCAAGGAGCGCGTGGTGGTGGTGGAGGTCAACGGCCAGCAATTGCTGCTGGGCGTCACTGCCGGCGGCATCAACACCCTGCATACCCTGCCCGAACCGTTGCCGCCACCGGCGCCGGTGCGCGTGCCGGACTTCAAGAACCTGCCGAATTTCGCCCAGCTGCTGCAGCAGCGGCTGCGCAAGGACCCCTGACATGCGTGTCACCCGTACCCGTGTTGCCACCCTGATGCCGTGGCTGCTGTTGCTTGCCCTGTGCCTGTTGCCGGCGCTGGCGTTCGCCGCGCCCGGCGCCCCGGCCACCCCGCTGCCGGACGTCAACGTCGGCAAGATCGGCGGCCAGCCGGTCAGCCTGCCGCTGCAGACCCTGCTGCTGATGACCGCGATCACCCTGATCCCGTCGATGCTGCTGGTGCTGACCTCGTTCACCCGCATCATCATCGTGCTGGGCCTGCTGCGCCAGGCACTGGGTACCGGCCAGACGCCGTCCAACCAGGTACTGCTGGGCCTGGCCCTGTTCCTCACCGCGATGGTGATGATGCCGACCTGGGACAAGGCGTGGAGCACGGGCATGGCGCCCTATCTCAACGGCGACATCGACTTCCAGACCGCCTGGACATTGACCACGCAGCCGCTGCGCGGGTTCATGCTGGCGCAGATCCGCGAGACCGACCTGATGACCTTCGCCGGCATCGCCGGGCACGGCACCTACGCCAGCCCCGATGCGATCCCGTTCCCGGTGCTGGTCGCTTCGTTCGTCACCAGCGAACTGAAGACCGCTTTCGAGATCGGCTTCCTGATCTTCATTCCGTTCGTGATCATCGATCTGGTCGTCGCCAGCGTGCTGATGTCCATGGGCATGATGATGCTGTCGCCGATGCTGGTGTCGGCACCGTTCAAGATCCTGCTGTTCGTGCTGGTGGATGGCTGGGTGCTGACCGTGGGCACGCTGGCGGCCAGCTTCAATCCCGCGTGACGCGATCCGGCGCGATTGAAAGACAGTCGAGCATGGCTCGACTCTATATAAGAAGGTGGAACCCGAATGTCTCCCGAACTTGCCTTGACCGAACTGCGTGGCGGCCTGATCACCGTGCTGTGGGTGGCCGGCCCGCTGCTGCTCACCGTACTGGTGGTGGGCGTGGTGGTCGGTGTCGTGCAGGCTGCAACCCAGCTCAATGAACCGACCATCGCCTTCGTCGCCAAGGCGGCGGCGCTGACCGCAGTGCTGTTCGCGCTGGGCAGCCTGCTGATCGGCCACCTGGTTGAATTCACCACGCTGCTGTTCCAGCGCATTCCGCACCTGATCGGCTAGGACACGCGCTTCGATGGATGCCGCGACACAGATGGCGGCCGACGGCCTGCAGGCCTTCGGCATGATCGGCACCGTGCTGTGGACCATGCTGCGCATCGGCGCGGTGGCCATGGCCATGCCCATGGTCGGCACGCGTGCGGTGCCGTCGCGGGTGCGCGTGGTACTGGCCGGCACCCTGGCCATTGCACTGGCGCCGCTGCTGCCACCGGTACCGGACTGGACCGGCTTCGACGCGGCTACCGTGCTGACCATCGCGCGCGAACTGGCCATCGGCGTTTCCATCGGTTTCATGCTGCGGCTGGTATTCGAAGCCGGTGCGATGGCCGGCGAACTGATCGCGCAAGGCACCGGCCTGGCCTTCGCGCAGATGAGCGACCCGCTGCGCGGTGGCACTTCGGGTGTGATCGGCCAGTGGTTCTACCTGCTGTTCGGCCTGCTGTTCTTCACCGCCAACGGCCACCTGGCGTTGATCTCGCTGCTGGTGGACAGCTACCGCGCGCTGCCGATCGGCGCCCCGCTGCCGGACCCGCACGCCTTCTTCAGCATCGCCCCGACCTTCCTGCTGACCGTGCTGCGCGGCGCGCTGACGCTGGCCATTCCGCTCACCGTGGCGATGCTGGCGGTGAACCTGGCCTTCGGCGTACTGGCGCGTGCCGCCCCTGCGCTGAATCCGATCCAGCTGGGCCTGCCGGTCTCGCTGCTGCTGGGCCTGTTCCTGCTGGCCCTGCTGGCCGGGGAAATGGGGCCGCCGGTACAGCGCCTGTTCGACGCCGCCTTCCAGGCTGCGGACGCGGTCACACACTGACCCGATCATCACGTTCTACTGCTTGCCATGCATTTGTTTCTGTAGAGCCCAGCCCATGCTCGGCTGCCGCTCCTGCCGGAGGCAGCCGAGCATGGGCTCGGCTCTACAGGGGCGCAATTTCACGTATTGCCGCTTGAAGTCCCCCCCGGTCTGCGCGTTAGAGTGAATGCGCGGCAACCGGGGGGATGCCGCACATGGCCGGCGTCGTGCGTCGGCCTGCCTCATGCATGCCCCACCGTGGTTTCCGTCGACAGGCAGGTCCGGGAGACTGACGAATGCTGGTAGGCACGTACAACCCGTGGCTGGTGGCGATCTCGCTGCTGGTCGCCGTGATGGCTTCATACACCGCGCTGGCGATGGCCGGGCGCACGGTGACCGCCCCGGGCAGGGGCGCGGCCTGGTGGTGGCGGCTGGGCGGCGGCTTCGCCATGGGCCTGGGCATCTGGTCGATGCATTTCATCGGCATGCTGGCTTTCGACCTGCCCATTCCATTGGGCTACGACCTTCCCATCACCCTGCTCTCGCTTGCGCTTGCCATCGCCTCATCGGTGTTCGCGCTGTGGCTGGTCTCGCTGCGCACCCTGCCCCACCCGCGATTGGCGGTCGGCGCCCTGCTGATGGGCACCGGCATCGCCGGCATGCATTACGTTGGCATGGCTGCAATGCGCATGCAGCCGGGCATCGACTACGACCCAGGCTGGCTGCTGTTCTCGCTGATGGTGGCGGTGGCTGCCTCCTGGACCGCGCTGTACGTGGCGTTCCGGCTGCGCGCCCAGCGCACCCGCATCGGTGATCGACTGGCGGCGGCGGGCCTGCTCGGCCTGGCCATCGTCGGCATGCATTACACCGGCATGGCCGCTGCGCGCTTCCCGGAAGGCAGCGTCTGCGGCGAGGCGGTCGGCGATGGCCTGCAGAACGAGTGGCTGGCGATGCTGGTGGTGGTGCTGACCGTGGCGATCCTGGCCGTGGTGCTGGTGGTCTCATGGCTGGACCAGCGCGTGGAAGCGCAACTGCTGCGGCTGCGCAATTCGATGCTGAGCACCTCGTTGACCGACGCGCAGCAGGAACTGACCCAGGCCGCGCTGCACGATCCGCTCACCCGCCTGCCCAACCGCCTGCTGCTGCAGCGGCGCATCGTGCAGGCACTGGCCGAGGCCGAACAGGGCGGCAACCGCTTCGCGGTGATGTTCATGGACCTGGACGGCTTCAAGCAGGTCAATGATGCCTACGGCCATCAGGCCGGTGATGCGCTGCTGGTGGCGGTGGCCGAACGCACCCGCCAGCTGCTGCGCCCGCACGATATGCTGGCACGGCTGGGCGGCGACGAGTTCGTGCTGGTGGTGCGCATCGAGCACGACGAGGACCTGCCGACCCTGGCCCGGCGCATCCTGCAGGCGGTGGGCAGCGGCCCGTTGCTGCCGGACAACGAACTGCAGGTGACCGCCAGCATCGGCGTGGCGATCTGCCCGGACCACGCCGCCAGCGAGCGCCAGCTGATGGCCTTCGCCGATGCGGCGATGTACCAGGCCAAGGAGTCCGGACGCAACGCCTTCGTGCTGTTCGCCGACTGGATGAACGACAGCGCCGAGCAGCAGTTCCGGCTGCTGGCCGACCTGCGCCGCGCCATCGGCAGCGAGCAGCTGTTCCTGCACTATCAGCCGAAGATCCGCGTGGCCACGCAGAAGGTGGCCGGCGCCGAAGCGCTGATCCGCTGGCGCCATCCGGAACACGGCCTGATTCCCCCCGACCGCTTCATCCGCCTGGCCGAGCGCAGCGGTGCGATCAACGAGATCGGGCGCTGGGCGCTGGACCAGGCCTGCCAGCAGCTGCGGCGCTGGCACGACGCCGGGCATGAAAGCTGGTCGATGTCGGTGAACCTGTCGCCGGTGCAGTTCAGTTCGCCGCACCTGCTGCAGGATGTGCGCGAGGTGATCGAGCGCCATGGCATTGCCCCGCGCCACCTGGTGCTGGAGATCACCGAAAGCACCGTCATGCGCGATACCGATACCAGTCTTCGCCTGCTGCAGGCGCTGTCGGCGCTGGGCGTGGGCATCTCCATCGATGATTTCGGAACCGGCTATTCCAGCCTGCTGTACCTGAAGCGGCTGCCGGCCACCGAGATCAAGATCGACCATGCGTTCGTGCGCGACCTGGAACACAGTGCCGAAGACGTGGTGATCGTCTCGGCGATCGTGGCGCTGGGCCATGCGCTGGACATGGACATCGTCGCCGAGGGCGTGGAGACCGCCGCGCAGCGCGCCTATCTGGAACGCCTGGGCTGCGACTTCCTGCAGGGATACCTGCTGGGCCGCCCGGTCGACGCGGCGCGCTTCATGCAGTTGCACGACCTGCCGCGGCCGCGGGTGGAACTGGCGCAGAGCCCGCCGCCGCAATACCCGCCCGGCTGACACCGGGCCACGCGCGCCCGCCATCACGGAACGATTCCTGCGGCACCCTCCTGTAGAGCCGAGCCCATGCCCGGCTGTGCTTCGCGCCTGGCCCCAACCGCAGCCGAGCGTGGGCTCGGCTCTACAGAACGGGCCGTCGGTAGATCGACGCCAGGCGTGGAACGGTTCTTGCACGCACCCCGGCACCCCCTGCCGCAGTGCCCGTGATGTCCGAGAACGAATCCGCCGGCGAAAAGACCGAACAACCGACCGAAAAACGCCTGCGCGATGCCCGTGAACAGGGCAACCTGCCGCGCTCGCGCGAACTTGGCACCGCCGCCGTGTTCGGCGCCGGCGTGCTGGCGGTGATGGCCATGAGCGGCTCGATCGGCCGCAGCGCCACGGCCTGGATGAAGCACGCGCTCAGCCCGGAACAGAGCCTGCGGCAGAACCCGAAGGAACTGTTCGGCCACTTCGGCGACCTGCTGCTGCAGTTCATGCTGGTGATCGCACCGCTGGTGCTGGTCTGCCTGCTGGCCAGCTTCGTCGCCCCGCTGGTGATGGGCGGCCTGCGCTGGTCGCAGAAGGCGTTGCTGCCCGACATCAACCGCATGAACCCGATGAGCGGGCTCAAGCGCCTGTATGGCCCGGAGGCGATTGCCGAATTCACCAAATCGCTGCTGCGCGTGGCCTTCGTCGGCGTCGCCGCCGGGCTGGTGGTCTGGACCGGCTTCGACACCCTGCGCGGGCTGATCCACCACCCGCTGGAAACCGCCATCACCGATGGCCTGGGCTTCACCCTGCGCCTGCTGCTGGCCACCGCCGGCGCGATGCTGGTGCTGGCCGCCATCGATGCGCCGTACCAGCGCTGGAACTGGACGCGCAAGCTGAAGATGACCCGCGAGGAACTGCGCCGGGAAATGAAGGAAAGCGAGGGCAGCCCCGAGGTGAAGGGCCGCATCCGCCAGCTGCAGCAGCAGATGGCCAACCGCCGGATGATGGAGGCGGTGCCCACTGCCGACGTGGTGGTGGTCAACCCCACCCACTACGCGGTGGCCCTGAAGTACGAGGGCGGCGCCATGAACGCCCCCACCGTGGTCGCGCTGGGCGTGGACGAAACCGCCCTGCGCATCCGTGAAGTGGCCGACGGCAACAAGGTGGCGATCGTCTCCGCCCCGCCTTTGGCACGCGCCTTGTATCGGGAAGGCCAACTCGGAAAGGAAATCCCCGTGAGACTGTATTCGGCCGTCGCCCAGGTCCTGTCCTACGTCTACCAGCTGCGCGCCTGGCGCACTGGCCCGATGCCGGACGCCCCGCACATCCAGGTGGATGAATTCGGCAAGGGAGGCCGCCCGTGAGCGCCCAGCCCTCCGCCGGTTTCAACACCCGCCGCGCCCTGGAAATGATCCGCCAGGGCCTTGGCGCGCCGCTGATCGTGCTGGCCCTGCTGGCCATGGTCGTGGTGCCGCTGGCCGCGCCGGTGCTCGATGCGCTGTTCACCTTCAACATCGCCATCTCGCTGATGGTGCTGCTGGCGGTGGTCTACGTGAAGCGCCCGCTGGACTTCACCATCTTCCCGATCGTGCTGCTGATCACCACCATGCTGCGGCTGGCGCTGAACGTGGCCTCCACCCGCGTGATCCTGCTGAACGGCCAGAACGGCCACGACGCCGCGGGCAAGGTCATCGCCGCCTTCGGTGAATTCGTGATCGGCGGCAACTATGCGGTCGGCATCGTGGTGTTCGCGATCCTGACCATCATCAATTTCGTGGTCATTACCAAGGGTGCCGGCCGCGTTTCGGAAGTGACCGCGCGCTTCATCCTGGACGCGATGCCCGGCAAGCAGATGGCGATCGACGCCGACCTCAACGCCGGTTTGCTGACGCGTGAAGAAGCCAAGCTGCGCCGCGAGGAAGTGCGTGAGGAAGCCGACTTCTACGGTGCGATGGACGGCGCCAGCAAGTTCATCCGCGGCGATGCCATTGCCGGCATCCTGATCCTGTTCATCAACATGCTCGGCGGCCTGGCCGTGGGCGTGCTGCAGCATGGCATGCCGTTCGGCGAAGCCGCCGCCACCTACACCCTGCTGTCGATCGGTGACGGCCTGGTAGCGCAGCTGCCGGCCCTGCTGGTCTCCAGCGCCGTGGCCATGCTGGTTACCCGCGCCTCGCGCTCGCAGGACATGGCCCAGGCCATGACCGGCCAGGTGTTCGGCCAGTACCGTGCGCTGGCGATCACCGCCGGCATCATCGGCGTGGTCGGCCTGGTGCCGGGCATGCCCAACGTCGCTTTCCTGACGCTGGCCGCGATCCTCGGCTTCATCGCCTGGAAGCTGTACCGCAAGGGCAAGGCGCCGGCTGCCGATGCGGCAGGCGGTGGCACCGATGCCGCCGCACTCAACGCACTCGGCCGCCCGGCCGCACCGGCACCGACTGCCGAACTGAGCTGGGACGAACTGCGCCCGGTCGATCCGCTGGGCCTGGAGGTCGGCTACCGGCTGATCCCGCTGGTGGACAGCAACCAGGGCGGCGAACTGATGGCGCGCATCAAGGGCGTGCGCCGCAAGCTGACCCAGGATGTCGGCTTCCTGATCCCGTCGGTGCACATCCGCGACAACCTGGAACTGCCGGCCAACGGCTACCGCGTGCTGGTGCACGGCGTGCCGGTGGCCACCGCCGAGATCCACCCCGACCGCGAGCTGGCGCTGGACCCGGGCAGCGCGCTCGGCGCGCTGGAAGGCATCGCCGGCAAGGACCCCGCGTTCGGCCTGGACGCCACCTGGATCCAGCCGCACCAGCGCGCCCAGGCCGAAACGCTGGGCTACACCGTGGTCGATCCGGCCACCGTGGTCGCCACCCATCTGTCGCACCTGATCCGTGAGCACGCGCCGGAACTGCTCGGCCACGAAGAAGTGCAGCACCTGCTGGCCAACCTGGCCAAGAGCGCGCCCAAGCTCGTCGAAGATCTGACGCCGAAGGCGTTGCCGCTGTCGGCGGTGGTGCGCGTGCTGCAGAACCTGCTGGTCGAGCGCATTCCGATCCGCCAGCTGCGCAAGATCGCCGAGGCACTGGTCGAACATGCGCCCAGCAGCCAGGACCCGGCCGTGCTGACCGCCGCTGTTCGCACCGCACTGGGCCGCTTCATCGTGCAGGAGATCGCCGGAATGTCGGCGGAGCTGCCGGTGTTCACCCTCAACCCGCAATTGGAACGTGTCTTGCAGGAGTCCACGCAGGGCAACGGCGCCGCGCTGGAACCCGGACTCGCTGAGCGACTGCACCAGAGCCTGGCCGAATGTGTCAGCAAGCAGGAAGCCCGCAACGAGCCCGCGGTCGTGCTGGTACCTGGCCCGGTGCGCGCCGCGCTGGCCCGCCTGGTCCGCCACAGCGTTCCGTCGCTGTCGGTCCTGGCCTACAGCGAGGTGCCGGAGGACAAGCGCCTGAAGCTGGTCGGAACGATCAGCTGACGCCGCCCTGCGATGCGCCAGAAAACAGACACCACTTTCGAACCAACGCAACAGACAGATACCAAGGGGAACCCGCACCGTGCAGACCACCGACCACCCGAGTTCTCCGACCGCCACCCCGCCGTCTTCGCCCCGTGACCACAGCATGAAAATCAAACGATTCGTCGCCGCCGACATGCGCTCGGCCATGAACCTGGTGCGCAAGGAACATGGTCCTGACGCCGTGATCCTGTCCAACCGCCGGATCGAGGAAGGCATCGAGATCGTCGCCGCCGCCAACTACGACGAGAGCGCCGTGCAGCGTGCACTGGAAGCCTCGCGCCGTGACGTCGCACCGCCGCCGGCACCCAAGCCGCGCACCGCCGCCGACGCGGTGATCGCCGCCGTCACCCGCCGCCGCAGCAGCACCCCGGCGCCGGAACCGGTCGCGGCCACCACCTCGGCAGTGGCCGCCCTCGCCCGCGCCGCCGTCGGTGCCACCGGCCGCACCCTGGACAGCGCCGACGAGATCGTGCCGACCCGGGGCAGCACCGGCTTCGCCGCCACCCTGGCCCGCGCCGCCGTCAACGAACCGGCACCGCCGGACCAGACCTTCGCCCCGTTCGCCGAGGCCATCGTTGCACCGGCCGCCACCGTGCCGGCCAACCGCGCGCGCTTCCAGATCGACCCGCCGCACGAGGCGCATCACGAAAGCGTGGCCCCGGCCGTGCTGCCGCCGCCGCTGCCGACCGCTGCCGTGATCGACGCGCAGCCCGGGATCGCCGCCAGCGAACCGGCAGCGGTCGAAGCCGCTATCGAGGCCAGCCCGGCCCCCATGCTGGCCCCGGCACCGACGCTGACCGTGGTTCCCCAGGACGACGCCGAGATCCGCCAGCTGCGCCAGGAAGTGGCCGGCATGCGCCAGGTGATCGAGCGCGAGATGAACCGCTTCACCGACGAGCGCCTGCGTGGCAGCCCGGTGCGCGCCACCGCGCTGGACCTGATGGACGAGTACGGTTTCGACGCCGGGCTGGCCCGCGACGTGGCCATGCAGATCCCGCTGGAGACCGAAGCCCATCGTGGCCGCGGCCTGATGCTGGGGCTGATCTCGCGCAAGCTGCCGATCGCCCCGGTCGACCCGCTGGAGGAAGGCGGCGTGATCGCGCTGGTCGGCCCGACCGGCGCCGGCAAGACCACCACCATCGCCAAGCTGGCCTCGCGCTTCGCCGAGAAGCACGCCCCGCGTGACGTCGCCCTGGTCACCACCGACACCACCCGCATCGGCGCCCGCGAACAGCTGTATGGCTACGGCCGCCAGCTCGGCATCGCCGTGCACGAGGCCAACAGCGGCACCGACCTGGACCAGCTGCTGGAACGCCTGAAGGACTACAAGCTGGTGCTGATCGATACCGCCGGCCTGGGCCCGCGCGACCGTGCCCTGGCCGCCCAGCTGCAGTGGCTGCGCGCCGCGCGCCAGGTGCGCACCCTGCTGGTGCTGCCGGCCAACACCAGCTTCGGCGACATGGACGAGGTGGTGCGCCGCTTCGGTGCGGCCAACCTGCAGGGCCTGGTGCTGAGCAAGCTGGACGAGACCGGCCGCTTCGGCAACGCCCTGTCGGTGGCCGTGGACCACGCCCTGCCGATCACCTGGGTGACCGATGGCCAGGACGTCCCGGAGGACCTGCACCGGGCCAGTGCAGCCAATCTTGTACTTCGCCTTGAAGATTTGCGCCGAGCGGCCGATATGCCCTGCAACCCGGAGTTGAACCATGCCGTCGCGTGAGTACGCCAAGCTGACCAAGACCTTCCCGCTGTCGGCCACCCGCAGCGAGCCGCTCGGCCCTGTGCGCACCATCGCGGTGACCGGCGGCAAGGGCGGCGTGGGCAAGACGAATGTGTCCGCCAACCTGGCGGTGGCGCTGGCGGGCATGGGCAAGCGCACGCTGCTGCTGGACGCCGACCTCGGCCTGGCCAACATCGACGTGATCCTGGGCTTGAACCCCACCTTTACGCTGGCCGACCTGGTGGCCGGCCGCTGCTCGCTGGACGACGTCATCGTCGAAGGCCCGAACGGCGTGCTGGTGGTCCCGGCCGCTTCCGGCCGCCGGCACATGGCCGAGCTTGCCCCGGCCGAGCATGTCGGCCTGGTCAACGTGTTCTCCGAACTGGAACGCGAGCTGGACATCATGGTGGTCGATACCGCCGCCGGCATCACCGACGGCGTGCTGACCTTCTGCCAGGCCGCGCAGGACACCGTGGTGGTGGTCTGTGACGAACCGGCCTCGATCACCGACGCCTACGCACTGATCAAGGTGCTGTCGCGCGAGCGCGGCGTGGACCGCGTCCAGGTGGTGGCCAACATGGTGCGCGACCCGAACGAGGGCCGCGTGCTGTACGAGAAGCTGACCCGCGTCTGCGAGAAGTTCCTCGCCGATGTCTCGCTGAACTACCTGGGCTGCGTGCCGCAGGATGACTGGCTGCGCCTGTCGGTGCAGCGCCAGCAGCCGGTGGTGAAGGCCTATCCATCCAGCCCGTCGGCGCTGGCGATCACCGAGATCGCACGCCGCACCGCGCGCTGGCAGGCACCGACCGAACCGCGCGGTGGCGTCGAGTTCTTCCTCGAACGCATCCTCAAGCAGCGTGGGGTGGCCGCATGAAAGGCGCAGCCCACCAGTACAGGGAAGTCCAGCGCTCGGCGGCCAACGAGGTCATCGCCCAGCATTCGGACCTGGTGCGACGCATCGCCCACCACCTGGCCGCGCGCCTGCCGGCCAGCGTCGAAGTCGATGATCTGATCCAGGCCGGCATGATGGGCCTGATCGAAGCCTCGCGCAGCTACGACGCCGACCAGGGCGCCTCGTTCGAGACCTATGCCTCGATCCGCATCCGCGGCTCGATGATCGACGAGATCCGCCGTGGCGACTGGGTGCCGCGCTCGGTGCACCGCCGTGCCCGTGATGCCGCCGCCACCATCCGCCGCCTGGAACAGAGCACGGGCCGTGCCGCCAGCGCCACCGAAGTGGCCGCCGCGATGGAGATGCCGCTGCCCGAGTACCTGCGCCTGATGGAAGACGCCGCACGTGGCCAGGTGCTGAGCCTGGAGTCGCGCATCGAAGACCAGGGCGAACTGGATACCGTCGCCCAGGGCGGCCCGACCCCGCAGCAGGTGCTGGAGCGCGGCGAGTTCGGTCGCGAGCTGGGCAAGGCCATCGGCCACCTGCCCGAGCGCGAACAGCTGGTGCTCTCGCTCTACTACGAGCAGGAGCTGAACCTGAAGGAGATCGGCGCGGTGCTCGGCGTGAGCGAGTCGCGGGTCTGCCAGATCCATGGCCAGGCCGTGCTGCGCCTGCGCGGCCGCCTGAAGATTTTCGAGGCCGTCGACGCCGGCCTGGAAGAATGAACATCCCCGAGGCGACTGCCCCCGGCCGCCCGGAATGAACAACAAAGGAACTCTGCTTTGAACAAGAACATGCGCATCCTCATCGTCGACGACTTCTCGACCATGCGTCGAATCGTCAAGAACCTGCTGGGCGATCTGGGCTTCACCAACACCGCCGAAGCCGAGGACGGGCATGCCGCACTGTCGCTGCTGCAGAGCCAGCCCTTCGATTTCGTGGTCACCGACTGGAACATGCCGGTGATGACCGGCATCGAACTGCTCAAGGCGATCCGTGCCGACGCCAAGCTGAAGACCCTGCCAGTGCTGATGGTCACCGCCGAAGCCAAGCGCGAGCAGATCATCGAAGCGGCCCAGAACGGCGTGAACGGCTACATCATCAAGCCCTTCACCGCGCAGACGCTGGAAGAGAAGCTGGGCAAGATCTTCGAACGCCTGGCGGCCAGCGCCTGATGGATACCACGGTCGACAAGAACGCCCTCGCCCTGCGCCTGCAGGAAGCCCTGGATGCCCTGGAGTCCGGTGACGAAGCCGCCTGGCGGCAACGCATCGACGGACTGGTCGCGCTGCGCACGCAGCCGATGATGAGCGGCCTCTCGCGGCTGGCCCGCGAGCTGGGGCAGGCCCTGGGCGAACTGCCGACCGTGCCCAGCGAGGCCGGCGAACTGGACGATGCGTGCGCACGCCTGGACCACGTGGTGGCGATGACCGAACAGGCCACCCACCGCACCCTGGACCTGGCCGAGGAATGCCGCAGTCTGACCGAGCAGCTGCGCGCCGAAGGCCTGCAGCCAGGCCAGGACGCGCAGCTCGAGCGCATCCGCCACAACCTGACCGAGATCGCCCTGACCCAGAGCTACCAGGACCTGACCGGGCAGATCATCCGTCGCGTGGTCGGCATCGTCCGCCGCGTGCATGAAGGCTTCGGCGCGCTCGGCCTGCCGCCGGAACAGCATCGCACCGACCCGGAACTGGCCGGGCCGGCACTGAAGGGACTGGACCGCCACGCGGTCTCGCAGAACGACGCCGACGACCTGTTGTCGGATCTGGGGCTGTAAGCATGAGCGCGGTATCCGACGACATCACTGCCGATTTCATCATCGAGGCACAGGAAATCCTGGATCGCCTCGGCGAACAGCTGGTGTCGCTGGAGCAGGCACCGCAGGACACCGAACAGCTCAACGCGGTGTTCCGGGGCTACCACACGCTCAAGGGCGGCGCGGGTTTCCTCGGTGTCACCGCCATGGTCGAGCTGTGCCACGCCGCTGAAGAAGCGCTGGGCGCTGCACGTGCCGGCCAGGCCGTGCTGCAGGCCCATCACTTCGACGCCGCCCAGCAATCGCTGGACTACCTGCAGTCGATGCTCGATGCCGTGTCTTCCGGCACCGAGCCGGGCTATGCACCGCCGGACCTGATCGCCCAGTTCGACGTGCATGGAGGTGCAGCAGCGCCTGCCGCCGCTGCCGCCGCACCGACGGCCGGTGCCGGCGACCTGATCACCGACGACGAGTTCGAGGCGCTGCTCGACCAGCTGCACGGTGGCAACGCACCGACTGCGGTGGCGCCGGCAAAGAAGGCCGACGACGGCCTGATCAGCGAAGATGAGTTCGAAGCCCTGCTCGACCAGCTGCACGGCGGCGCCGCACCCGGCGCCAGGCCCGCGGCTGCGGTGGCGCCGGCACCGATCGCCGCCCCGCGCCCGGCCGCCGCACCGGCACCGGTGGCCAAGCCGGCCGCCAAGCCGCTGGCCGAAGCCGAACACACCGTGCGCGTGGACACCAAGCGCCTGGATGCGATCGTCAACCTGATCGGCGAACTGGTGCTGTCGCGCAACCGGCTCAAGACCCTGCGTGCGCGCCTGCGCGACGAGGAGCTGGACCGCGCCGTGTCCACCCTGGACATCGCCACCGCGCGCCTGCAGTCGGCGGTGATGCGCACCCGCATGCAGCCGGTGGGCAAGGTGTTCTCGCGCTTCCCCAAGGTCGCCCGCGACGTCGCCCGCTCGCTGAAGAAGGAAGTGGACCTGGAGCTGATCGGCGCGGAGACCGAGCTCGACCGCAACCTGGTCGAAGCGCTGGCCGACCCGCTGGTGCACCTGGTCCGCAACGCCATCGACCATGGCGTGGAAATGCCCGACCTGCGCGAAGCGCAGGGCAAGCCGCGGATGGGCCATGTGCGGTTGTCGGCGCAGCAGGAAGGTGACTACGTCAGCATCGAGGTGCAGGACGATGGCGCCGGCATCGATCCGGAAAAGCTGCGCGCGAAGGCACGCGAGAAGGGCCTGATCGATCCGGAAGCCGCCGCCCGCCTGAGCAGCGAGGAGTGCCTGCACCTGGTGTTCCTGCCCGGCTTCTCGACCAAGCAGCAGGTCACGGATATTTCCGGGCGCGGCGTCGGCATGGACGTGGTGCAGTCGCGCATCCGCGAACTCAGCGGGCAGATCCAGATCCAGTCGGAGCTGGGCCGCGGCAGCCGCTTCCTGATCCGCGTGCCGCTGACCCTGGCGATCCTGCCGACCCTGCTGGTGCAGGCCGGCGAGGACGTCTATGCGCTGCCGCTGGCGCGCGTGATGGAGGTACTGCACGCGCCGCGCACCTCGCTGGGCTGGTTCGATGGCCGTGCCGTGCTCGACCGCCGTTCGCACACGCTGCCGCTGGTCGATCTGCGCCAGTGGCTGGATGTGACGCCGGCCGCATCGACCCTGCTGACCATCGTGGTGCTGCAGGCCGGCGAAGCGCGCTTCGGCCTGGTCGTGGACCAGGTCCGTGGGCGCGAGGAAGTGGTCATCAAGCCACTGCCGAAGGCCCTGCGCGGCCTGCGCGGTTACGCCGGTGCAACCTTGATCGGCGATGGTCGCATGGCGCTGATCCTGGATGTGGATGGCCTGCGCAGCCCGCACGACTGACCCGCTTGCTGAACCCGTAAAACCGTGAAGTCGCACCAGTAGCCCGTACCGGTGTCTCAAGTCCCATTCATACAAGCCGATACCGGATCCATGGATAGACTCAGCCTCATTGGACTCTTTCTCGCCCTGGCCTCGCTGGTCGGTGGCAGCATCCTCAAGGGCGCCGGTCTGGCGTCGTTGTGGTCGCCTGCGGCGTTCGTGATCGTCATCGTCGGCACCGTTGCCGCGATCCTGCTGCACACCTCGCCGGCGGTGTTCAAGCATGCGTTCAAGATCGTGCGCTGGGTCGTGCGCCCGCCGCACAGCGATCGTCGCGAACTGATCCAGCAGATCGTCGAGTGGAGCAACATCGCCCGCCGCCAGGGCCTGCTCGGCCTGGAATCGCAGGTGGAAGCGCAGCAGGACCCGTTCCTGCGCAAGGGCCTGCAGCTGCTGGTGGACGGTGTCGAGCCCGAATCGATGCGGCACATGCTGGAAATCGAACTGGGCAGCCAGGAACACCAGGACCAGGCCGGCGCCAAGGTGTTCGAAGCGATGGGCATCTACGCACCGACGCTCGGCATCATCGGCGCCGTGCTGGGCCTGATCGCGGTGATGAAGAACCTGGCGGACCCGAGCAAGCTCGGCCACGGCATCGCTGCGGCGTTCACCGCCACGATCTACGGCATCGCCTCGGCCAACCTGCTGTTCCTGCCGATCGCCGCCAAGCTCAAGAGCGTGATCTCGCACAACACGCGCGACCGCGAAATGGTCATCGAAGGCCTGATCTCGATCGCCCAGGGCGAGAACCCGCGCAACATCGAAACCAACCTCTCCGGCTTCCTGCACTGACATGGCCCGCCGCAAGCACCACGAAGAGCACGCCAACCACGAAGCATGGGCGATCCCCTATGCCGACCTGATGACGCTGCTGCTCGCCTTCTTCGTGGTCATGTACGCGATCTCGTCGGTGAACGAGGGCAAGTACCGGATCATGGCCGACGCGCTCACCGATGCCTTCGGTGGCGCGCCGCGCACGATCAATCCGGTGCAGGTGGGCAACAAGCAGGTGCAGGGTGGCGGCTGGGACAGCCCGTCGGTGATCAAGTCCGGCACCAAGATCGGACCGTCCGCGCCGGCACCCTCGCACGACCCGACGCTGCTGCCGTCGATGGCCTCGCAGATGCGCATGCCGGTGTCGGTGCACAACCAGGAGCAGATCGCCCGTGCCGAGCGCCAGCTCAATACGATTGCCGACCGCCTCACCGCCGCCCTGGCGCCGCTGATCGACCGCGGCATGATCAGCGTGCGCCGCACGGAACTGTGGATCGAGGTCGAGATCAACAGCGACATCCTGTTCCCCACCGGCTCGGCCGCACTGGACGTACATGCGCGGCAGACCCTGGCCAGCCTGGCCGAGGTGCTGCGCGACGTGCCCAACAGCGTGCGCGTGGAAGGCCACACCGACAACGTGCCGATCGCCACCGCCACCTTCCCGTCAAACTGGGAGCTGTCGGCCGGACGCGCCGCCAGCGTGGTGCATCTGTTCGCCGACCAGGGCGTGCAGCCGTCGCGGCTGGCGATGGTCGGCTATGGCCAGTTCCGCCCGCGCGAAGAGAACGACAGCGCACAGGGCCGCAACCGCAACCGCCGGGTGATGGTCATCATCCTGGCCGACACCTCGCATTCGGTGGACCCGCTCGGCCAGCGCCTGAACGCAGCCACCGGCGCCACCGGCAGCACCGTCACCGAACAGGCCGCCGCAACGCCGGCCAGCGCCCCCACCTCCCCCATCGCACCGGTGACGTTGCCACCGGTGCCGGCTGGCAGCCGCGTCGGCGCCGCCGTTCCCCCGGCAATGAAGGAGTAATCCGATGCGCATCTGGGCAGTCGCCAACCAGAAGGGCGGAGTCGGCAAGACCACCACCACCCTCGCCCTCGGCCGCGGCCTGGCCGCGCTCGGCCATCGCGTGCTGCTGATCGACCTCGATCCGCATGCTTCGCTCAGCCGCGCCTTCGGCGTGCCGGTGGACCCGCCGCCGGCCGGCGTGCTGGAGCTGTTCGGCGCACCGCCAGCGGACCTGTCCGGCCTGTGCCATGCCAGCAACATCCAGGGCCTGGACTACGTCTGCGCGCAGTCCGCACTGGCCACGCTGGAACGCCGTAGCGCCAACCAACCCGGCCTCGGCCTGGCGCTGCAGAACGCGCTGGCGCGCCACCAGGGCCAGCACGATTACATCCTGCTGGACTGCGCACCGACGCTCGGCCTGCTGATGATCAACGCACTGGCCGCAGCGGACCGTCTCATCATTCCGACCCAGGCCGAGCCGCTGGCGCTGCACGGCCTGGATGGCATGGTCCGCACCGGCGAGATGGTCGAGCGTTCGCGCCGCCGGCCGCTGCCGATCTCGATCCTGCCAACCCTGTTCGACCGCCGCACCCGCGCCGGCAACGAATCGCTGCGCACCATGCAGGACCGCCATGGCAGCCGCGTCTGGGAAGACGCGATTCCGATCGACACCCGCATCAGCAACGCCGCCGGGCTGACCCTGCCGAGCGTCGGCGAAGACTACCCGGGGCGTGGCCTGGCCGCCTACCGGCGCGCCTTGAACTGGATCCTCGGCGAGGATGCCCGCGCCCTGGAGCAGGCCGCATGAACAGCACCGGCATCCTCGACGACTACCTGGACGAACTGCTGGGCGAGGCGATCGCCCCGGCCGCCGCTCCCCACCCCGCGCCGATCAGCACCGCCCCGGCCACGTCCACCGAAGCCGCCGCCGAACGCGAACCCACCTGGGATGACCTGCCGGCCGAGGTGATCTACGAAACCGAAACCGAGAGCGTTGCCGCTGCCCCTGCCGTGGACAATGCCGCACTGGAAGCCGCTTTCGATGCTGCGTCCGCGCCCGTCAGCGTGATCGATGCCGAACGCGAACCCACGTGGGACGACCTGCCCGCTGAAGTGGTCTACGAAACGGATGCCGTCGTCGCGGCCCCGGCCGAGGATGAGGCTGCACTGGAGGCCGCCTTCGAGGCCGCCGCCGCGCCGGCCAGCGCCTCGTCCACCGAACGCGAGCCGACCTGGGATGACCTGCCCGACGAGGTCATCCACGAAACCGCGCCGGCACCCGCTGCGGCCGCTGCGAACACCGGCCCGGAACCCACCTGGGACGATCTGCCGGACGAAGTGATCTACGAGACCGACCCGGCGGACAGCCATCGTCTCGCCCACACCGACAGCCCCGGCCTGCAGGCCGCCTTCGAGGCGGCCGCTGGTGGCGAAGACGTGCCTGCGCCGCCGCCCGCCGTGGTCGCAGCGCCGGTGGCCCCCCCGGCCGCACGCGCCGCCACGCCGCCGCCGCGCGTCGCCGTCGATGCACCCGCAGGCAACCGCCCCGGCACCTGGCAGGAGCTGCAGGCGCAGGCCCACCAACCGGCCCGCAGCCCGCATCCGCAGAACCGTCGCGCCGGTGAACGCACCTCGCGCTGGCTGCGCCTGCGCTGTGGCACCCAGGCCTATGCGCTGGAACTGCTGAAGGTCCAGGAGGTCGTGCTGCCGGTGCCGCTGCTGCCGTTGCGCGGCACCGCTGCCGCCATGCTGGGCATCATGAACCTGCGCGGCCAGGTGGTCCCGGTGATGGATCTGGGCCTGCACCTGGGCGCGGCTGCCGCCGAGGACGACGCCCAGACCCGCATCGTGGTGCTGGAAGAAGACGGCGAGACCATCGGCCTGCGCGTGTCGGCAGTGGAAGATGTCGCCAACCTCACCGATTCGCAGATCGAACCTCCCGATACCGCACGCATCTGCCAGATTTCCAACGACCTGTTCCGCGGCGTGGCCCGCGTCAGCCAGCGCCCGATGATCCTGCTCGACGCCACACGGCTGTTGAGCTGACCCCCAAAAAGGGGACGGAGGGGATTAAGTCGCAAGTGGCTCGGCGCTTGGCGCCGAAGCGGTGCCTGTCGGGGACGCAAGGGGTTGATCCGTTGGATCAACACCTTACATCCCCACTGCGCGGTCGCCGTTGCCGAGGGGGCTGCGGCAGAGCCAGGTCGCTTGCGACTTAATCCCCTCCGTCCCCTTTTCAACAGCGACCACATCGACGCACCGCGTCGATTCTTCTAAAGAACCCCACCGGGATGCCGTTATGGATCACGGAACCGTTTGTCCGGAGCAACGATGAGCACTGTCGAACTGGGTGGGGATCTCGGCATCGAGAGCACTACCGAGCTCAAGAACCGCCTTGCCCCCCTGGTGGAGCAGGCAGGCGAGCTGACCCTGGATGCCAGCCAGGTCGCCCGCATCCACACGGCCGCCGTGCAGGTGCTGTGTGCGTTCGTGCAGGCCCGCCGCGAGGCAGGCCTGGGCACCGGCTTCCACGGTTGCACTGCAACCTTCCGTGACGCCGCGCGCCTGCTGGGCGTCACCCAGGCCCTCGGCCTGGACGTAACCCATGACAACCTGAAATCTGTGGAGAACGCTGCATGAGCGCACGTATCTTGGTGGTGGACGATTCGGCGTCGATGCGCCAGATGGTGTCCTTCGCCCTCACCTCGGCCGGTTTTGCCGTCGAAGAAGCTGAAGACGGCGCGGTCGCGCTCGGTCGCGCCAAGGGCCAGCGCTTCAATGCGGTGGTTACCGACGTCAACATGCCGAACATGGATGGCATCGCGCTGATCCGCGAACTGCGCCAGCTGCCGGACTACAAGTTCACCCCGCTGCTGATGCTGACCACCGAATCTGCCGCCGACAAGAAGTCCGAAGGCAAGGCCGCTGGCGCTACGGGTTGGCTGGTCAAGCCGTTCAATCCCGAACAGCTGGTCGCCACCGTGCAGAAAGTGCTGGGCTGATCGCCCGGCACCGCTCCCCCTCTTCGCTTCCGGACCACCACTGCCATGAGCATGGACCTGCAACGCTTCCACGCCACCTTCTTCGAGGAGAGCCGCGAAGGCCTCGACGCGATGGAGGCTGGCCTGCTGGCCCTGGAATCGGGGCAGCAGGACGCGGAGATCATCAATTCGGTGTTCCGCGCTGCCCATTCGATCAAGGGCGGCGCCGGCACCTTCGGCTTCGACGCGATCGCCGGCCTGACCCACGTGCTGGAAACGCTGCTCGATGAGCTGCGCGCCGGCAAGCGGGCACTGGAAGGCCACGCCGTCGACGCCATGCTGTCTTCGGTGGACGTGCTGCGCGCCCTGCTGCGCGAAGCCGAACATGGCCAGGCTGCCGATCCGGCTGCCGTCGCTGCGGTGAAGGCACGCCTGGAAGCGGTTCTGTCCGGCCAGGCCGCAGCGAGCGCCCCGGCGGCCGCCGCAGCCAAGGTGGACGATACGCCGGAAGCCTGGCAGATCGGCTTCACCCCGGCGCCGTCGCTGTTCATGAGCGGCAACGACCCGCTGCGCATCATCCGCGAACTGGAACACCTCGGTTCGCTGCAGGTCGCCGCGCGCATGGACCGCCTGCCGGGCTTCGCCCAGCTCGATCCGCTCGAAGCCCACCTGGCGTGGGACCTGGGTCTGGTCGGCAAGGTGCCGCGCAGCAAGATCGAAGACACCTTCGCGTGGGTACTGGACGACTGCGAGCTGGACATCCGTCCGGCCGCACCGCCGAGCCTGGCCACCCAGGCGCCGGCCGCGGCTGCTCCCGCTCCGGCGGCAGCGTCGCTGTCGGCACCCGCCGCGCCTGCCGCCAGCGGTGGCGCCAGCCAGGAAGCGGAAACCTCCATCCGCGTCAGCGTCGACAAGGTCGACGCGCTGATCAACCTGGTCGGCGAACTGGTCATCACCCAGGCCATGCTCAAGCAGGTCTCGCATGCGCTGGACCCGGTCCACGCCGAGAGCCTGTTCGCTGGCCTGGACCAGCTTGAACGCAACACCCGCGACCTGCAGGAAGCGGTGATCGGCGTGCGCATGCTGCCGGTCGATGCGGTGTTCCGTCGCTTCCCGCGCCTGGTCCGCGACCTGTCCAGCCGCCTCGGCAAGCAGGTGCGGCTGCGCACCGTCGGCGAAGGTACCGAGCTGGACAAGGGCCTGATCGAGAAGATCGCCGATCCGCTGGTGCACCTGGTGCGCAACTCGATCGACCACGGCCTGGAAATGCCCGACGTGCGCCGCGGTGCAGGCAAGGACGAAACCGGCACGATCACCCTGGCGGCCTCGCACCAGGGCGGCCACATTGTCATCGAAGTCAGCGACGACGGTCGCGGCCTGGACCGCGCCAAGATCCTGGCCAAGGCCACCGAGCGCGGCCTGGCGGTGCCGGACAACCCGACCGATTCGCAGGTCTGGGACCTGATCTTCCAGCCCGGCTTCTCCACGGCCGATGCGGTCACTGACCTGTCCGGTCGTGGCGTCGGCATGGACGTGGTCCGCCGCAACATCCAGGCGTTGGGGGGCGAGGTGCAGATTGAAAGCAGCCTCGGCGCTGGCACCCGCACGCTGATCCGCCTGCCGCTCACCCTGGCCATCCTCGATGGCATGACCGTGGCGGTAGCCGGTGAGACCCTGATCCTGCCGTTGGCCTATGTGCTTGAGGCGTTGCAGCCGCAAGCCGAGGACATCCGCAGCATGGCCGGCGAAGGCCGCGTGCTGCGCGTGCGCGGTGAATACCTGCCGATCCTGTCGCTGAGCGAGTACTACGGCTACGGCAACCGTGCACCCGGCAGCGAATCGCTGGTGGTGGTGGTCGAAGGCGATGGCCAGAAGATCGCCCTGGAAGTGGACGAACTGGTCGGCCAGCAGCAGGTGGTGGTGAAGAACATCGAGAACAACTACCGCCGCATCGGCGGGGTGTCCGGTGCGACCATTCTCGGCGACGGCCGCGTCGCATTGATCGTCGACATCGGCGGGCTGGTGCGTTCACTGCGGATGCCGCAGGCCGCCTGATCCACACTGCATGCGTGTACTGGACCGCCGCCCTTCGGGGCGGCGGTTTTTGTTTGCGCGCTCTGCCAAGGGGGTCGGATCCCTTTCCGCAGGAAAGGGATCCGACCCCATCCCTTCTGTGAACTCCGTCGCCATGATGGTTGCGGGCGCAACTACTTCATCCAAGCGAAAGCACGCCGCTGCAACGCTTTCGCGCTGTCATCCCTACGCAACCGAATGTGATCTGCGTCCATAAAGTCCACGCGGACGGCGCCGTTATTTCGCAATGACGGCCGTCACCGAACCCCACCGGGCACCACCGTTCGCTCTGCAACCACCCCCAAACCGGCGCACAGACGCCGGCACTCTGCCCACCTGGAGCACCCTGCATGAAGTGGTTCCAAGATCTGCCCATCGCCCGCAAGCTGGCCGTGGGGTTCACCCTTACCACCCTGATGACCCTGGTCCTCGGCGCGTTCGCCCTGCTGCGACTGAGCGAAGCCAACGCGCAGCTGCGCGAGATGGCCGGCAACGACATCCCCTCGGTCCAGCACCTGGGCGAGGCGCGCTCGCAGCTCGGTGAGTTCCGCACCTACGAACTGGCCCAGCTGAGCATGCTCGACCAGCCGGAGAAGGTCGCCGACTACAACAAGCGCATGGACGACACCGCCAAGGCCGTACATGACGAACTGGCGGCGTACGCGGCGCTGCCGGCGCTGGACAAGGAGCGCGAACTGTATCGCGCCGCCAGCACCCAGCTGGATCGCTACTTCGCTGCCAACAAGGCGATGCGCGACGCCGTGGCCGCCGGTGATGGCGCGCAGGCCCAGCAGATCTCCGATGAGCAGTCACGCCCGGCGCGCCGCGACCTGTTCGCTGCGATGAAGGCACTGGGCACCCACATCGCCGGGCAGATGGACGGCAAGATCGCCGACGCCAACGCCACCCATCGCACCAGCATGATCGCCATCATCGGCTGCATCGTGCTGCTGTCGCTGGTGGCCGCCGCGCTGGCCATCGTCATCTCGCGCGCCGTTACTGGCCCGCTGGGCAAGGCCGTGCATGCCATCCAGGCGGTTGCCCGCGGCGACCTCAGCGTCAGCACCCAGGCCACCAGCAAGGACGAAGCCGGCAGGATGCTGGCCGCCACGACCGAGATGACCGCAATGCTCCGCCGCTTCAGCGAGCAGACCCAGCTGATGGCACAGATGCACGCGGGACCGGACATCAGCCATCGCATTCCGGAAGATTTCCCGGGTGTCTATGGCCAGCTGGCCGGCGGCATCAATACGGTGATCTTCGAGCACCTGGATGCGATCCGCGATGCCATCGACGTGCTCAACCAGTACGCCATCGGCAATCTCACCCCGGATGCACGCCGCCTGCCCGGCAGCCGCGCGATCCTGCACGAATCGATGGACGCGGCCAAGGCCAGCCTGCTGGCGATCAATTCGCAGATCCAGCAGCTGGCCGCGGCGGCCGCTGCCGGTGACTTCAGCCAGCGCGGCGACGCACAGCGTTTCCAGCATGACTTCAAGCTGATGATCGAGCATCTCAACACCATGATGCAGGTGGCCGACGGCAACCTCGGCCAGCTCTCGCAGCTGCTGCAGTCGATCGCCGCCGGCGACCTGACCGCGCGCATGGAAGGCCAGTTCAATGGCGTGTTCGCGCGCATGCGGGATGATGCCAACACCACCGTTGCACAGCTGACCCAGATCGTCGGCCAGATCCAGGCCAGCGCCTCCAGCATCACCCTGGCCGCCGGCGAGATCGCCTCCGGCAACAGCGACCTGTCGCGCCGCACCGAGCAGCAGGCCGCCAACCTGGAAGAAACCGCCGCCTCGATGGAGGAACTGACCTCCACCGTGCGCCAGA
>NZ_JCAFVO010000017.1:0-16759 GCF_059372445.1 Stenotrophomonas sp. YJH_SMC_127
CACGCCGACCTGGCGCGACAGCAGGATGTGCTCACGGGTCTGCGGCATCGGGCCGTCAGCGGCCGAGCACACCAGGATCGCGCCGTCCATCTGGGCGGCACCGGTGATCATGTTCTTGACGTAGTCAGCGTGGCCCGGGCAGTCAACGTGGGCGTAGTGACGGATCGGGGATTCGTATTCGACGTGCGCGGTCGAGATCGTGATACCACGAGCCTTTTCTTCCGGCGCGGCGTCGATCGAGGAGTAATCCTTGAACTCGCCACCGAAGCGCTCGGCACCGATCTTGGTCAGTGCGGCGGTCAGCGTGGTCTTGCCGTGATCGACGTGACCGATGGTGCCGACGTTGACGTGCGGCTTGGTGCGCTCGAACTTACCCTTTGCCATTGTTCTATACCTTGATTGTTCGTAAGTGGTTTCAAGAGAGGCTGAGCGAGGCTCAGCCCTTCTTCATGACGGCTTCAGCGATGTTGGTCGGAGCCGGCTCGTAGTGATCGAATTCCATGGTGAAGGTGGCGCGGCCCTGGGTCTGCGAACGCAGCGCAGTGGCGTAGCCGAACATTTCACCCAGCGGGATCATCGCGTTGATGATGCTGGCCGAACCGTCACCGGTGGTGTCGGAACCCTGCAGCACGCCGCGACGACGGCTGACGTCGCCCATCACGTCACCCTGGTAATCCTCCGGGGTCACGATCTCGACCTTCATGATCGGCTCCAGCAGCACCGGCTTGGCCTTGGCGAAGCCCTGCTTGAAGGCCATCGACGAAGCCAGCTTGAACGCCATTTCCGAGGAGTCGACGTCGTGGTACGAACCGAACACCAGCTTCACCTTGACGTCCACGACCGGGAAGCCAGCCAGCGGACCGCTGGTGATGGTTTCGCGCAGGCCCTTTTCAACCGACGGAATGAATTCCTTCGGGATCACGCCGCCGGTGATGTCGTTGATGAACAGGAAGTCGTCCTTGATGGCCGGAGCCAGCTTCGGATCGGCACGGTCTTCAGCGGTGATCGGCGACAGCTCGATCACGACGTGACCGTACTGACCCTTACCACCGGACTGCTTGGCGTGCTTGTAGTCCGACTTGACGTCGGCCAGGGTGATGGTTTCGCGGTAGGCCACCTGCGGCGCGCCGACGTTGGCTTCAACGTTGAACTCGCGCTTCAGGCGGTCGACGATGATGTCCAGGTGCAGCTCGCCCATGCCCGAGATGATGGTCTGGCCGGACTCTTCGTCGGTCTTGACGCGGAACGACGGATCTTCCTGCGCCAGACGGCCCAGGGCCAGACCCATCTTTTCCTGGTCCGACTTGGTCTTCGGCTCGACGGCCATCGAGATCACCGGCTCCGGGAACGTCATGCGCTCCAGGATGATCGGCGCGTCCACGGCGCACAGGGTGTCACCGGTGGTGGTGTCCTTCAGGCCCACGGCAGCAGCGATGTCACCAGCCAGAACTTCCTTGATTTCCTCGCGGTTGTTCGAGTGCATCTGCAGGATGCGACCGATGCGCTCCTTCTTGCCCTTCACCGAGTTCAGCACGGTGTCGCCACCGTTCAGGGTGCCCGAGTAGACGCGGAAGAAGGTCAGCGCGCCGACGAACGGGTCGGTGATGATCTTGAAGGCCAGCGACGAGAACGGAGCCTTGTCGTCCGACTTGCGGGTCATCTCGACGGTGTCGTCGTCAACGTCCACGCCCTTCACGTCCGGCACGTCGACCGGCGACGGCAGCAGCTGGATCACGCCGTCCAGCATGGCCTGCACGCCCTTGTTCTTGAAGGCCGAGCCGCAGTACATCGGCACGATCTCGGTGGCCAGGGTGCGGGTACGCAGCGCGTTGATGATTTCAGCCTCGGCCAGCTCTTCGCCGCCCAGGTACTTTTCCATCAGCTCTTCGCTGGCTTCGGCAGCGGTCTCGACCATGAACTGGCGAGCCTCTTCGGCAGCCGCCTGCAGATCGGCCGGGATGTCGCTGTATTCGAACTTCATGCCCTGCGAAGCCTCATCCCAATGGATGGCCTTCATCTTCAGCAGGTCGACAACGCCCTTGAAGTTATCTTCAGCGCCGATCGGCAGCTGCATCGGCACGGCGACCGCGCCCAGCTTGGCCTTCAGCTGGCCGACGACCTTCTGGAAGTTGGCACCGGTGCGGTCCATCTTGTTGACGAACGCGATGCGCGGCACGTGGTACTTGTTGGCCTGGCGCCACACGGTTTCCGACTGCGGCTGCACGCCACCGACGGCACACAGGACGAAGACGGCACCGTCGAGCACGCGCAGCGAGCGCTCCACTTCGATGGTGAAGTCGACGTGCCCGGGGGTGTCGATGATGTTGAAGCGGTGCTCCGGCAGGGACTTGTCCATGCCCTTCCAGAACGCGGTGGTGGCAGCGGACTGGATCGTGATGCCACGCTCCTGCTCCTGCTCCATCCAGTCCATGGTGGCGGCGCCGTCGTGCACTTCACCGATCTTGTGGCTCTTGCCGGTGTAGAACAGGATGCGCTCGGACGTGGTGGTCTTGCCGGCATCGATGTGAGCCATGATGCCGAAGTTACGGTAACGCTCGATGGGAGTGGAACGGGCCACGGGAGCCTCTCAGATTTCTTGGATTTCGGATGGCCGAACGCCGCCTTTCGGCGGCCTTCGGATTGGCGCAGCCCTTCTGGGACCGCGAGGCAGCACGCACCGAAGTGGTGCTGCCCTGCCTGTTTTACAAGGCCGTCAAACTCACCAGCGGTAGTGGGCGAATGCCTTGTTGGCTTCGGCCATGCGGTGGGTTTCTTCGCGCTTCTTGATGGCGCCGCCACGGTTTTCCGAGGCGTCGATCAGTTCAGCAGCCAGCTTCTTCGGCATGGTGTTCTCACCACGCTTGCGCGCGGAGTCGATCAGCCAGCGCATGGCCAGGGCCATCTTGCGCGACGAACGCACTTCGACCGGCACCTGGTAGGTGGCACCACCGACGCGACGCGACTTGACTTCGACCGCCGGAGCGACGTTGTCCAGAGCCTTCTGCACCAGTTCAATGGCGTTGGCGCTGCTGTTCTTCTCGGTGATCACGTCCATGGCGCCGTACACGATCTTTTCGGCGACGGACTTCTTGCCGCTCTGCATGACCATGTTGATGAAGCGGGCGATGGTTTCGCTTCCGTGCTTCGGATCGGGCAGGACGGAACGCTGCGGAGTATTACCCTTACGCGACATAGTGCTCTCTCCTTATGCCTTCGGACGCTTGGCGCCGTACTTGGAACGGGCCTGGCGACGCTTGGCAACGCCGGCGGCGTCGAGCGAGCCACGAACGGTGTGGTAACGCACACCCGGCAGGTCCTTGACGCGACCGCCGCGGATCAGGACCACGGAGTGCTCCTGCAGGTTGTGGCCTTCACCACCGATGTAGGAAATCACTTCTTCCTGGTTGGTCAGGCGGACCTTGGCAACCTTGCGCAGAGCCGAGTTCGGCTTCTTCGGAGTGGTGGTGTAGACACGGGTGCAGACGCCACGGCGCTGCGGGCACTTGTCGAGCGCCGGCGAGGCACTCTTGTAGGTGGTCGCTTGCCGCGGCTTGCGGACCAGCTGGTTGATCGTCGCCATCAGTAGGTTCTTCTGATTGGTGGCCGGAAAATCCGACCAGAGATGCGGAAATGTTAAAGCAGGCCGAAATTCTGGCCTGCTGAGACAGACGATTGTAGCAACCTGCCAGGAAAGCAGTCAAACGCCTCCTGTCAAGCCCGTCCCTGATCCCGGGACGTTACTGGGGGGCCTCCATGTACCCCGTTCAGGTTGACAGGGTCGATCGCGGACGATCTCCCCTGCCCTTTCCCAATCCCGTCGATGGACCGATGGGGTGGTCCGGCCTTGCGGCCGGACCGGCTACCTCATTCTTCGCCCGACGCCTGTTCAGCTTCGGCTTCAACCACCGGCGCCTCGACCGCGGCCGGGGTACCGGCCAGGGTCTGCATTTCCGACTCGGTGAGACCGGAAGCGCCGCGACGGCGGTTGCTGTGGTACGCCAGGCCGGTACCGGCCGGAATCAGGCGACCCACGATGACGTTTTCCTTCAGGCCACGCAGGTTGTCCGAGGTGCCGCGGACGGCCGCTTCGGTCAGCACGCGGGTGGTTTCCTGGAACGAAGCGGCCGAGATGAACGATTCGGTCGCCAGCGACGCCTTGGTGATACCCAGCAGGACCGGATCGAAGTGCGCCGGCAGCTCGTTGCGGGCCGACAGGCGCGCATTTTCCTCGATAACGCGCTGACGCTCCACCTGTTCGCCGTTCAGGAACTTGCTGCTGCCCTGATCGGTGATCTCGACCTTGCGCAGCATCTGGCGGGTGATCACCTCGATGTGCTTGTCGTTGATCTTCACGCCCTGCAGGCGGTACACGTCCTGGATTTCCTTCACCAGGTAGGCCGCCAGCGGCTCGACGCCCAGCAGGCGCAGGATGTCCTGCGGGCTCGGCTCGCCGTCCACGATGGTTTCACCCTTGGTGACATGCTCGCCTTCGAACACGATGACCTGGCGGTACTTCGGGATCAGCTCTTCGTGCTCCGAACCATCGGTGTCCTTGATGATCAGGCGCTGCTTGCCCTTGGTGTCCTTACCGAAGCTGATGATGCCCGAACGCTCGGCCAGCACCGCCGGATCCTTCGGCTTGCGCGCTTCGAACAGGTCGGCCACGCGCGGCAGACCACCGGTGATGTCGCGGGTTTTCGACGCTTCCTGCGGGATCTTGGCGACGACGTCGCCCACGCCCACCGGGGCGCCGTCCTGCAGGTTGACGATCGAACGCGGCGGCAGCAGGTACTGCGCCGGCAGGTCGGTGCCCGGAATCGACAGGTCGTTGCCCTTGGCGTCGACGATGCGCACGATCGGGCGCAGGTCCTTGGCCTGGGTACCACGACGCTTCGGATCGGTGATTTCGCGCGAAGCCAGGCCGGTCAGCTCGTCAGTCTTCTCGATGACGGTGATGCCATCAACGAAGTCGATGAAGCGGATGAAGCCGGCCACTTCCGACACGATCGGGTGGTTATGCGGATCCCAGTTGGCCACGGTCTGGCCAGCCTTGATCGCATCACCGTCCTTGGACGTGATGGTCGCACCGTACGGCAGCTTGTAACGCTCACGCTCACGGCCGTGGGCATCGAGCACCGAGATTTCGCCCGAGCGCGACACTGCGACCAGCGAGCCGTTGGCATGCTCGACCGACTTGAGGTTGCTGAACTTGACCGAGCCGGTGGTCTTGACGGTGATGTTGTCGACCGCTGCAGCTCGCGACGCCGCACCACCGATGTGGAACGTACGCATGGTCAGCTGGGTACCCGGCTCACCGATGGACTGCGCGGCGATGACGCCGACCGCTTCACCGATGTTGACCAGGTGGCCACGGGCCAGGTCGCGGCCGTAGCAGCGCGAGCAGACACCGAACGCCGATTCGCAGGAGATGGTCGAGCGGACCTTGATGGTCTGCACGCCGGCATCTTCCAGCTTGGCGACCCAGGCTTCGTCGAGCAGGGTGTTGCGGGTGACGATCGGATCCTCGTCGTTGCCCGGCAGGAACACGTCCTCGGCAACCACGCGACCCAGCACGCGGTCCTTCAGCGGCTCGACCACGTCGCCGCCTTCCACGATCGGGGTCATGATCAGGCCTTCGGTGGTACCGCAATCCACCTCGGTGATCACCACGTCCTGCGCGACGTCGACCAGACGACGGGTCAGGTAACCCGAGTTCGCGGTCTTCAGCGCGGTATCGGCCAGACCCTTACGGGCACCGTGGGTGGAGTTGAAGTACTCCTGCACGTTCAGGCCTTCGCGGAAGTTCGCCTTGATGGGCGTCTCGATGATCGAGCCGTCCGGGCGGGCCATCAGGCCGCGCATGCCGGCCAGCTGACGGATCTGCGCCTGCGAACCACGCGCACCGGAGTCGGCCATGATGTACAGCGAGTTCATCGACTTCTGGTCGATGGTCTCGCCCTTGGCATTGACCACCTTCTCGGTACCGATGGTATCCATCATCGCCTTGGCGATGCGCTCGTTGGTGCGCGACCAGATGTCGACCACCTTGTTGTAGCGCTCGCCGGCGGTGACCAGGCCCGACTGGTACTGCTCCTGGATTTCCAGCACTTCGGCTTCGGCCTCGGTGAGGATGCCCTTCTTCTCGTCCGGGATCAGCATGTCGTCGATGCCGATCGAGACGCCGGCGCGGGTCGCGTAGGCGAAGCCGGTGTACATCAGCTTGTCGGCGAACACGACCGTGTCCTTCAGGCCCAGCTGGCGGTAGCTGGAGTTGATCAGGCGGCTGATGTTCTTCTTGGTCAGCTCGGTGTTGGCCAGCGCGAACGGCAGGCCTTCCGGCAGGATTTCAGCCAGCAGGGCGCGACCGATCGTGGTGTCCACGATCGAGGTCTTGTTCTGCTTGTTGCCGTCTTCGTCGGTCACCACCTCGGTGATGCGGACCTTGACCTTGGCGTGCAGTTCCACCACGCGGTTGTCGTAGGCACGCTTCACTTCGGCGATGTTGGCGAAGGCCATGCCCTCGCCCTTCTTGTTTTCCAGCGAGCGGGTCATGTAGTACAGACCCAGCACGACGTCCTGCGACGGCACGATGATCGGCTCGCCGTTGGCCGGCGACAGGATGTTGTTGGTCGACATCATCAGCGCACGCGCTTCCAGCTGGGCTTCCAGCGAGAGCGGCACGTGGACGGCCATCTGGTCACCGTCGAAGTCGGCGTTGAACGCGGTGCAGACCAGCGGGTGCAGCTGGATGGCCTTGCCTTCGATCAGCACCGGCTCGAACGCCTGGATGCCCAGACGGTGCAGGGTCGGCGCACGGTTCAGCATCACCGGATGCTCGCGGATGACCTCTTCCAGGATGTCCCAGACTTCGGCTTCTTCGCGCTCGACCAGCTTCTTGGCGGCCTTGATGGTGGTGGCCAGGCCACGACGCTGCAGCTTGGCGAAGACGAACGGCTTGAACAGCTCCAGCGCCATCTTCTTCGGCAGGCCGCACTGGTGCAGGCGCAGGTACGGACCGACCACGATGACCGAACGGCCCGAGTAGTCGACACGCTTGCCGAGCAGGTTCTGGCGGAAGCGACCCTGCTTGCCCTTGATCATGTCGGCCAGCGACTTCAGCGGGCGCTTGTTGGTGCCGGTGATGGCACGGCCGCGACGGCCGTTGTCCAGCAGCGCATCGACCGATTCCTGCAGCATGCGCTTTTCATTGCGCACGATGATGTCCGGCGCGCTCAGCTCGAGCAGGCGGCGCAGGCGGTTGTTGCGGTTGATGACGCGGCGGTACAGGTCGTTCAGGTCGGAGGTCGCGAAGCGGCCGCCATCCAGCGGGACCAGCGGGCGCAGGTCCGGCGGCAGTACCGGCAGCACGGTCATGACCATCCATTCCGGACGGTTGCCCGATTCCAGGAAGGCCTCGATCAGCTTGATGCGCTTGGTGAGGCGCTTGAGCTTGGTTTCCGAACCGGTAGCGGCGATTTCCTCGCGCAGGCGGGTCATTTCCGACTGCAGGTCGATCGTGCGCAGCAGTTCGTACACGGCCTCGGCGCCCATGGCGGCGTCGAAGTCGTCACCGTGCTCCTGGCGGGCCTGCAGGTACTGTTCCTCGGTCAGCAGCTGGCGGCGCTCCAGGGCGGTCAGGCCCGGCTCGGTCACCACGTACGCTTCGAAGTACAGCACGCGCTCGATATCGCGCAGGGTCATGTCCAGCATCAGGCCGATGCGCGACGGCAGCGACTTCAGGAACCAGATGTGCGCGACCGGCGACGCCAGGTCGATGTGGCCCATGCGCTCACGGCGCACCTTGGCCAGGGTCACTTCGGTGCCGCACTTTTCGCAGACCACGCCGCGGTGCTTCATGCGCTTGTACTTGCCGCACAGGCACTCGTAGTCCTTCACCGGGCCGAAGATGGCGGCGCAGAACAGGCCGTCGCGTTCCGGCTTGAAGGTACGGTAGTTGATGGTTTCCGGCTTCTTCACTTCGCCGAAGGACCACGAACGGATCAGGTCCGGCGAGGCCAGCGCGATCTTGATCGCGTCGAAGTCCAGCGTCTGGCGCTGCTGGTTGAAGAGGTTGAGCAGGTCTTTCATGGTGTTCTCCAGAAGGAGGAATGCTGTGTCGATGGGCTTTCAGTTGACTGCCAGCGGCGCGGCGGCGGAGGCCGCCGCGCCGGCATGGATCAGTTGTCTTCCAGTTCCATGTTGATGGCCAGCGAGCGGATTTCCTTCACGAGCACGTTGAAGGATTCCGGCATGCCCGCGACCATCTCGTGCTCACCGTCGACAATGTTCTTGTACATCTGGTTGCGGCCCTGCACGTCATCGGACTTCACCGTCAGCATTTCCTGCAGGGTGTAGGCCGCGCCGTAGGCTTCCAGCGCCCAGACTTCCATTTCACCGAAGCGCTGGCCGCCGAACTGCGCCTTGCCGCCCAGCGGCTGCTGGGTGACGAGCGAGTACGGACCGGTCGAACGGGCGTGCATCTTGTCGTCGACCAGGTGGTTCAGCTTCAGGTAGTGCATGTAGCCAACAGTGGTGTGGCGATCGAAGGCTTCACCGGTGCGGCCGTCGTACAGCTGGGTCTGGCCGCTGCTCGGCAGGTCGGCCAGTTCCAGCATGCGCTTGATTTCCGCTTCGGTGGCGCCGTCGAACACCGGGGTAGCCATCGGCACGCCGTCGGTCAGGTTACGGGCCAGGCGCAGCAGTTCCTCGTCGCTGAACTGCGACAGGTCGACACGGTTGGCCACGTTGGTGTCGTCGTGGTTGTAGATGTCGTCCAGGAACTTGCGCAGGTCGGCGACCGCCGCCTGGGCTTCCATCATCGCCTGGATCTTGCGACCCAGACCCTTGGCGGCCCAGCCCAGGTGCACTTCCAGGATCTGGCCGATGTTCATACGCGACGGCACGCCCAGCGGGTTCAGCACGATGTCCACGGTTTCGCCCGAGGCCATGTACGGCATGTCCTCGACCGGCACCACGTTGGAGACCACACCCTTGTTGCCGTGGCGGCCAGCCATCTTGTCGCCCGGCTGGATGCGGCGCTTCACGGCCAGGAACACCTTGACCATCTTCAGAACGCCCGGAGCGAGGTCATCACCGGCGGTGATCTTGCCGCGCTTGTCGGCGAAGCGACGCTCGAACTCCTTCTCGTGCGCCTGGATCTGCTTCTGCGCGCGCTCGATGGCTTCCGAAGCGTCCTCGTCCTTCATGCGCAGGGCGAACCAGTCAGCCTTCTTCAGGCCGTCCAGGAAGGCGTCGGTGATCACGTCACCCTTCTTCAGGCCAGCGCCACCGTTGACCACCTTGCCCACGATCTGCGAACGCAGACGCATGTAGATGGCGGCTTCCAGGATGCGGAACTGGTCGTCGAAGTCCTTCTTGACGCGCTTGATTTCAGACTCTTCGATCTGGCGGGCGCGCTTGTCCTTCTCAATGCCGTCGCGGGTGAAGACCTGCACGTCGATGACAGTGCCGTCCATGCCCGGCGGAACGCGCAGCGAGCTGTCCTTCACGTCCGAAGCCTTCTCGCCGAAGATCGCGCGCAGCAGCTTCTCTTCCGGGGTCAGCTGGCTTTCGCCCTTCGGGGTGACCTTGCCGACCAGGATGTCGCCGGCGCGGACTTCCGCACCGATGTACACCACGCCGCTCTCGTCCAGGCGGTTCAGCGCCTGCTCGGAGACGTTCGGGATGTCGGCGGAGATTTCCTCCGGCCCCAGCTTGGTGTCACGCGCGACGCAGGTCAGCTCTTCGATGTGGATCGTGGTGTAACGATCCTCTTCCACCACGCGCTCGGAGAGCAGGATGGAGTCTTCGAAGTTGTAGCCGTTCCACGGCATGAACGCGATCAGCATGTTCTGGCCCAGGGCCAGTTCGCCGATGTCGGTGGACGGACCGTCGGCCAGCACGTCGCCGCGGGCGATGACGTCACCGACCTGGACCAGCGGGCGCTGGTTGATGCAGGTGTTCTGGTTCGAACGGGTGTACTTGACCAGGTTGTAGATGTCCACGCCTGCGTCGGTGGCGCCAACGATCTCTTCCTCGTTGACCTTGACCACGATGCGGGCCGCGTCGATCTGCACGATCTCGCCACCACGACGGGCGTTCACGGTCACACCGGAGTCACGCGCCACGGCGCGCTCGATGCCGGTACCGACCAGCGGCTTCTGCGCACGCAGGGTCGGCACGGCCTGACGCTGCATGTTGGCGCCCATCAGTGCGCGGTTGGCGTCATCGTGCTCCAGGAACGGAACCAGCGCGGCCGCGATCGACACGGTCTGCATCGGCGAGACGTCCATGAAGTGGACTTCCGCCGGCGGCTTCAGCAGCGATTCGCCCTGGAAGCGGCACGGAACGAACTGCTCGGTCAGCACGCTGTCGGCATTGGTCAGGGCGTTGGCCTGCGCAATGACGTACTCGTTTTCTTCGATCGCCGACAGGAACTCGACTTCGTCATAGACCTTGCCGTCCACGACCTTGCGGTACGGGGTCTCGAGGAAACCGTACTGGTTGGTGCGGGCATACACGGCCAGCGAGTTGATCAGGCCGATGTTCGGGCCTTCCGGGGTTTCGATGGTGCAGACGCGGCCGTAATGGGTCGGGTGCACGTCGCGCACTTCGAAGCCGGCGCGCTCACGGGTCAGACCGCCCGGGCCCAGGGCCGAGACGCGACGCTTGTGAGTCACTTCCGACAGCGGGTTGTTCTGGTCCATGAACTGCGACAGCTGCGAGGAGCCGAAGAACTCCTTGATGGCAGCGGCGACCGGCTTGGCGTTGATCAGTTCCTGCGGGGTCAGGCCTTCCGACTCGGCCATCGACAGGCGCTCCTTGACCGCGCGCTCGACGCGGACCAGGCCGACGCGGAACACGTTCTCGGCCATTTCACCGACCGAACGCACGCGACGGTTGCCCAGGTGATCGATGTCATCGACCACGCCGCGACCGTTGCGGATCTCGGTCAGGACCTTGATCACGTCCAGGATGTCGGAGCTGTCGCCGTGGGCAGCGACCAGGCGCTTGGACTCTTCGTCGTTGCGCTCACCGAAGTACTTGCTGTCGTACAGCACGGCTTCGCCGGTGGTTTCCTTGCGGCCCACGCGACGGTTGAACTTCATGCGGCCGACCGCGGACAGGTCGTAGCGCTCGAAGGTGAAGAACAGGTTGTGGAACAGGTTCTGCGCGGCATCCTTGGTCGGCGGCTCGCCCGGACGCATCATGCGGTAGATCTCGACCAGGGCTTCCAGCTGGGTCTTGGTCGGATCGATGCGCAGGGTGTTGGACAGGTACGGGCCACGATCCAGGTCGTTCACCCACAGGGTGCCGACCGCATCGACGCCGGCCTTGCGGAAGGCCTGCAGCTGCTCGTCGGTGATCTCGTCGTTGGCCTGGGCCAGCAGTTCGCCGGTCGAGGCATCGACCACGTCGTGCGACAGGATGCGGCCGACGATGTAGTCGTCCGGCACGGCCAGGGCGGCGATGCCCGAGGCTTCCAGCTGCTTGATGTGGCGCGCGGTGATGCGCTTGCCGGCTTCCACGATGACCTTGTCGCCGTCGGCGAGGTCGAAGCCCAGGGTTTCGCCACGCAGGCGCTCCGGCACCAGCTCCAGCTGGACGCCTTCATCCGGGTTGATGTGGAAGGTGTTGATCTCGAAGAACTCGGCCAGCATCTCTTCGTTGCTGTAGCCGAGCGCGCGCAGCAGGATCGACACCGGCAGCTTGCGGCGACGGTCGATACGGGTGAACAGCGCGTCCTTCGGGTCGAACTCGAAGTCCAGCCAGGAGCCGCGGTAAGGAATGATGCGGGCGCTGTACAGCAGCTTGCCCGAGCTGTGGGTCTTGCCACGGTCGTGGTCGAAGAACACGCCCGGCGAGCGGTGCAGCTGCGAGACGATGACGCGCTCGGTGCCGTTGACGATGAAGGTGCCGTTCTCGGTCATCAGCGGGATTTCGCCCAGATAGACCTCCTGCTCCTTCACGTACTTGATGGCCTTGGTCGACGACTCACGGTCGTAGATCACCAGGCGCACGGTCACGCGCAGCGGGGCGCCGTAGCTCATGCCGCGCTGGCGGCACTCACGCTCGTCGAAGACCGGTTCGCCCAGCTTGTAGCCGACGTATTCCAGGGCAGCATTGCCGCTGTAGCTGGCGATCGGGAAGACCGACTTCAGCGCAGCGTGCAGGCCGTGGTCCGTGCGCTTGGCCGGATCGACGTTTTCCTGCAGGAATTCACGATAGGAATCCACCTGGATGGCGAGCAGGAACGGCACTTCGAGAATCGAGCGCTGCTTGCCGAAATCCTTGCGGATACGCTTTTTTTCGGTGAACGAATAGGACGTCATGAGGTCTTCCACCTTGTTGTGCGGATCGTGCGCCCACGATCCGAAGGGAACTTGAAATTGTCAGTTGGAAGTCGCTGGTATTGCCGGCACCAGCACGCCTTCTCCCGCTACTTCCAACTGCCAACTCGTCTGCTACCACTCCCCCGCTGCCGCGCCGTGCGCTGGCCTGCCGGGGTTTGACTGCAGCCCGTGTTGGGCTTTTTCCTGCTTTTGAAACAGTCGACTAACAGTCGACCCTACCGGTACCGCAACAACGACCAAAGGCCGGGGGCTTACGCCCCCAGCCTTGGCTGCATCGCCGTGAATAGGTGACGATGCAAGGTAACTGCTTACTTGACTTCGACAGTCGCGCCAGCAGCTTCCAGGTCCTTCTTCATCTTCTCGGCGTCTTCCTTCGAAGCGCCTTCCTTCAGGACGCCACCGGCTTCGGCCAGGTCCTTCGCTTCCTTCAGGCCCAGGCCGGTGATGGCGCGGACGGCCTTGATGACCTCGACCTTCTTCTCGCCGGCGGTCTTCAGGGTGACGGTGAACTCGGTCTGCTCTTCAACAGCAGCGGCCGGGCCAGCGGCAGCAGCCACGGCAACCGGAGCAGCGGCGGAGACGCCGAACTTCTCTTCGATGGCCTTGACCAGCTCCATCACTTCCATCAGGGACTTCTCGGCGATGGCGTCGACGATCTGTTCGTTGGTAAGGGACATGATTAATACCTTTGGATGATTTTCTGGGTTGAGGTTCCGTCAGGAACCACGGTAAGTCGAAACTCAGGCGGTCTCGGCGGCCGGCTCGGCAGCGTCGGCGGCGACATCGCCACCCCCCTGCTTCTCGCCAACGGCCTTGATGGCGCGGGCAAACATCGTGACCGGCTCGGTCAGGACGCGGGCCAGCATGGCCAGGGCCTGGTCGCGGGTCGGCAGCGAGGCCAGCACTTCGACGTGGCTTGCCGGGAACACTTCGCCACCGATGGCGACGACCTTAGCCTTCAGCTTGTCGTTGCCCTTGGCGGCTTCCTTGATCAGGCGACCGGCAGCGCCGGGCTCCTCGAGCGAGAACGCGTACAGCAGCGGACCAACCATCTGGTCCTGGGCGACTGCGAACTCGGTGCCTTCAACGGCGCGCGAAGCCAGGGTGTTCTTGACAACCTTCAAGAAAACACCGGTTTCACGAGCCTGCTTGCGCATCGCGGTCATCTGGGCGACCGTGGTGCCAGCGTATTCGGCTGCGATCAAGGAGTGGGCCTTGGCGGCGACGTCTGCCAGCTCGGCGACTACTTCTTGCTTCTGGGACAGATTGAGAGCCATTGCACTCCTCCTATTGAACTCCGCTTACGGCTCCTGCCGTGTGCGGTCCTGTGCGGCATCCGTCCTGGACGCCGGGAACATCGGGATGATGTTCCGGGGGTGGGCCGTTCTAGACCTGGAGTGGGCCAACCTGGGAAACCCAGACGTGCGTGAACCAGAAAAACTCCAGAAGGGCACCATCTACGCAGGGTGATTCCGGGGAATCGATTAAGCGCTCATGACTGCTCCGGCGGCGACTCCTTGCCAGATCGAGCTTCCGTGCCCGTCGCCGGTATTGCCACGACCGCGCCTGCGGTCTTTGACGGCTACCGCAGGCGATGCACTGCCAGCGATGCCTTCAAATGTCACGATCACGGCACCGAAGGTACCGTGACCGCTTGAAACAATTACTTCAGGGTCAGCGACGACTGGTCGACGGTGACGCCCGGGCCCATCGTCGAGCTGACCGAAACCTTCTGCAGGTAGGTGCCCTTCGAGGTGGCCGGCTTGGCCTTGATCAGGTCCAGCAGCAGCGCGGTCAGGTTCGACTTCAGCGCGTCTTCGGCGAAGTCGGCCTTGCCGATGGTGCAGTGGATGATGCCGGCCTTGTCGGTGCGGTAACGGACCTGACCCGACTTGGCGTTCTTCACGGCTTCACCCGGGTTCGGGGAAACAGTGCCGACCTTCGGGTTCGGCATCAGGCCGCGCGGGCCCAGCACGGTGCCCAGCTTACCGACGACGCGCATGGCGTCCGGGGTCGCGATGACGACGTCATAGTTCAGATCACCGGCCTGCATCTTCTCGGCCAGATCGTCCATACCGACGGCTTCGGCGCCAGCGGCCAGGGCTTCATCAGCCTTGGCACCGGCCGGAGCGAACACGGCGACGCGGACCGACTTGCCGGTACCGGCCGGCAGCACGGTGGAGCCACGGACCTGCTGGTCGGACTTCTTCGCATCGACGCCCAGGCGCACGGCAACGTCGATCGACTCGACGAACTTGGCCTTGGTGGCGGTCTTCAGGATGTTGATCGCGTCCTCGAAGGCGTACGCCTTGCCCGGAACGACGGCGGCCTTGATGGCCTTCTCACGCTTGGTCTGTGCCATCTTATTAACCCTCCACCACGAGGCCCATGGAACGGGCAGAGCCAGCGATGGTACGCACGGCGGCGTCCAGGTCGGCGGCAGTCAGATCCGGTTCCTTCGCCTTGGCGATCTCTTCCAGCTGCTTACGGGTGACCTTGCCGACCTTCTCGGTGTTCGGGCGCTTGGAGCCCGACGAGATGCCAGCGGCCTTCTTCAGCAGGGTGGTAGCCGGGGTGCTCTTGGTGATGAAGGTGAACGTACGGTCCGAGTAGGCCGTAATGATCACCGGAACCGGCAGACCCGGCTCGAGCTTCTGCGTGGCAGCGTTGAACGCCTTGCAGAATTCCATGATGTTCAGACCACGCTGACCCAGCGCAGGACCGACCGGCGGCGAGGGGTTGGCCTGACCGGCCTTCACCTGCAGCTTGATGTAACCGACAACTTTCTTTGCCATGTGAGTGCTCTCCGGGTGCTAGCGCCTTTCGACAACAGGCTCCCCATCGGACCGGGAATCACGCGTCCCGGCATCGCGTTTTGAAATCATGCTGAAGGCCACCTAGCGGCGGCCTCGTTCTGCTGGCTTTCCCAGCAGGGAGCCGCGAACTATAACAGGTTTTTTCTTCACATGCCTGAAGCGGCAGGTAAACGAACGAAACCGGGCCAGGCCCGGTTTCTGGTCCGACGCCGAGCCATGCTCGACGCTACAGACAGGTCAGACGGCCTTTTCGACCTGGCCGAACTCGAGTTCGACCGGGGTCGCACGACCGAAGATCAGCACCGAGACGCGCAGACGGCTCTTCTCGTAGTTGACTTCTTCGACGACGCCATTGAAATCATTGAACGGACCGTCGGTGACGCGGACCATCTGGCCCGGCTCGAACAGCACCTTCGGACGCGGCTTCTCGACACCTTCCTGAACGCGGTTCAGGATGGCCTCGGCCTCGGAATCGGCGATCGGCAATGGACGATCGGCAGTACCGCCGATGAAGCCCATCACACGCGGGGTTTCCTTGACCAGGTGCCAGCTTTCGTTGTCGATGCGCGGAATACCGGCTTCTTCGTGGGTCTCGATCTGGACCAGCACGTAACCCGGGAAGAACTTGCGCTCGGAGCGGCGCTTCTGGCCAGCGCGCATCTCGACCACTTCTTCGGTCGGGACCAGGACGTCGCCGAAGCGCTCTTCCATGCCGTCACGGACGATGCGATCGCGCAGGGCCTGCGCCACCGACTTCTCGAAGCCCGAATAGGCGTGAACGACGTACCAACGCTTCATGCAATTCTCCTTAGCGGCTCAGGAACCACTGAGTCAGTTTCTGGATCAGGAAGTCGAAGCCACCCAGCAGCAGGCTGAGGATGAGCACCACGACGATCACGACCCAGGTCATGCGGATGGCTTCCTGGCGCGTCGGCCAGACCACCTTGCGCAGTTCGAAGCGCGACTCGGAGAGGAATTCGCGGGTGTCGCGCCCCTTGCCGGTCAGCATGAACACGCCGATACCGCCAACCAGACCGACCACGACCGCCAACGCACGCAGCTGACCTGCCCACGCACCCAGCTGGGCGGCGCGACCAGAGTCGGCGGAGAACCAGAACCAGACGAACAGACCGGCCAGCACCAGCAGCGATGCGGCGACGTACTTGACGATATCCCCGCCGTGGGCGGAGTTGTCCTTGGAGTGTTCGATCTTGCTATTCATCCGGCTGTGTCTGCTTTAGCGGCGCAGGCCGCTGGGTAAGGTGGGCAGATGGCACGCCAGGAGGGACTCGAACCCCCAACCTGCGGTTTTGGAGACCGCTGCTCTGCCAATTGAGCTACTGGCGTACGTTGAAAACTTGCCTTCCCTTAGACGGCGAAGGCGGACCGAGGTTCCCGGCCCGCCATTCGCGTAACCGGCGGCGCTATGCAACCACCGGTACTGCAGGCTTACTCGATGATCTTCGAGACCACGCCGGCGCCGACGGTACGGCCGCCTTCGCGGATGGCGAAGCGCAGGCCTTCGTCCATTGCCACCGGGTTGATCAGGGTGACGACCATCTTGACGTTGTCACCCGGCATCACCATTTC
>NZ_JCAFVO010000018.1:0-15501 GCF_059372445.1 Stenotrophomonas sp. YJH_SMC_127
GATCTGCAGGTGGATCTGGAAGAGGCACTCGCTGCTTGAAGTGCAGATTCCCATCGCTGCCGTGGACGCGCCGGGAAGGCCTACTCGAATGAGTGGACCTGCGCTCCCTTTGCTGGTGCGGCTGTACCGTTCGCTGCTGCCGGTTGCGCTGCGCGAATGGCTATCACGGCGTCGCAACCAGCGCCTGTGCGATGGGTTGCGCTTTGCCCAGGGCCCGGCCTGGACGCTGCCCGACCCGACGACGTCGCAGTCCTCCCCGCCCCCCGATCCGGTGTGGAAACGGGGCGTGAACGTGTTGGGTTACCTGCGCGGCCAGTTCGGGCTGGGTGTCAGCGCGCGCGCTTACAGCCAGGCACTGATGAACGTGGGCTACCCGGTATCCCTGCAGGATTCGCGCGTGGCCGTCCCTCACGCCAATGCAGACCAGAGCCTGGTGTCGCACCTGCGGCCCGGCGTCGGCGCGTTTGCCACCACGCTGGTATTCGTCAATCCGGACCACTTCAGCGAAGCGATGGCGGCCCGTGGGGACGTGGAGCGGCCACAGCGAGTAGTGGCTTGCTGGTTCTGGGAGCTGCCGCGCGTGCCCGATGCCTGGCGTGAGGCGGTGGCTGCCGTGGACGAGATCATCGTGGCCACGGAATTCGTTGCCGATGCCTTCCGCGCAGTGACTGACAAGCCTGTGACCCGGATCCCGTTCCCCTTGCTGGACGCCGAGCCCAGCGGCCTTGCGCGCGCCGACCTCGGCCTACCCGACGGCGCTTTCGTGTTCCTGTGCACCTTCGACTGCAATTCCGCAGTGGCACGCAAGAATCCCGGCGCCGTCATCAACGCTTTCCGCGCAGCGTTTCCGCCGGAGCGCAAGGACGTCGTGCTGATGTTGAAGTCCAGCAATGGCCATCGAAACCCGGACGCCCTGCGCCAGTTGCTGGCTCTTGCCGGTGCCGACTCCCGCATCCTGCTGCGCGATGACGTGATCGATGTGCGGCATCTGCAGGCACTTCAGTGCCACTGCGATGCTTATGTTTCCCTGCATCGTGCCGAAGGGCTTGGTCTGGGCATGGCCGAGTGCATGCGACTGGGCAAGCCGGTCATCGCTACCGGCTGGTCGGGAAACATGGATTTCATGAATGCAGGCAACAGCCTGCTGGTGGATTACACGCTGGTGCCTGTCAAAACCGGCGAGTATCCACACGCCGAAGGCCAGGTATGGGCCGAGCCGGACGTCCGGCACGCGGCCGCGTTGATGCAGCAGGTGGTCGACCGCCCAGCCGACGTTGCCGACCGGGTCGGGCGGGCGCGTCGGGAAATTGAACATGGCATGTCGCTGCAGCGCTCAGGTGCGTTGCTGGCGGCGTACCTGGAGAGCCCCCCCCCCTTGGCCGTGCCGGCGTCGCCGGATGGACGCGGTCTGTCTGGAGCAGGAACCCCATGAGCAGTGTGTTGCGCTCCATCTGGAGCTACCGATTCTTCATCCTCTCGTCGATCAAGAACGATCTTCGGGCGCGGTTCACCCGCAGCAAGCTGGGCGGGCTGTGGATGGTGATCCACCCGCTGGCGCAGGTGCTGATCTTCGCGCTGATCCTGTCCGAGGTCCTGTCGGCGAAACTGCCGGGCGTGGACAACAAGTACGCCTACGCCCTGTACCTGATGGCCGGCATGTTGTTCTGGACGTTGTTCGCCGAAACCATTCAGCGGTGTCTGACACTGTTCATCGACAACGCCAACCTGATGAAGAAGATGGCGTTCCCACGGCTGTGCCTGCCGATCATCGCGGCAGGCACCATGCTGGTGAACAACGTGCTCCTCTGCGCGGCCATCTTCGGTGTGTTCGCCGCGCTGGGCCACTTCCCGGACGCGAACGTGATCTGGCTTCCGGTACTGGTGCTGATGACCCTCGCCTTGGCGATGAGCCTGGGCACCCTGCTGGGCGTGATCAATGTCTTCATGCGCGATCTCGGTCAGGTCATCCCTGTGGTGCTGAACGCGCTGTTCTGGCTCACCCCCGTGGTCTACAACCTCAACGCGCTGCCCGCGCGCTACCAGGCGTGGTTCAAGTTCAACCCCCTGTATGTGCTGGTCACCAGCTATCAGAACGTGCTTGTCTACGGCAAGCCGCCGCTGTGGGGCCAGCTGGGTGGATTGGTGCTGGCCACGGCCCTGCTGGCAGGTGTTGCATTGTTGATGTTCCGCAAGTCCAGCGCTGAATTGGTGGATGCTCTATGAGTTCTCTGTTGAAAGTACGTGGCGTCGGCAAGTGCTACTCGCGCTGGAACAGCGAGTGGATGCGTTTCATGTCCTGGTTCGGCCTGCCGGTTAAACCGGCGGAACAGCACTGGGTTCTACGCGACATCAGTTTCGCGGTAGGCCCTGGCGAAAGCGTGGGTATTGTGGGGCAGAACGGCGCCGGCAAGAGTACGCTGCTCAAGCTAATCACCGGCACCTCCCAGCCCAGCAAGGGCAGTGTTACGCAGAAGGGCAAGGTGTCGGCGATCCTCGAACTGGGCATGGGCTTCAACCTCGACTTGACCGGACGCCAGAACGTCTACCACGCCGCCGGATTGATGGGCCATCCGCAGCAGGCGATCGCCGACGCCATGGATGACATCGAAGCCTTCGCCGAGATTGGCGAGTATTTCGACGCGCCCGTGCGGACCTATTCCAGCGGCATGCAGATGCGCGTGGCGTTCAGTGTGGCTACCGCATTCAGGCCGGACCTGCTGATCGTCGACGAAGCCTTGTCGGTGGGTGACGCCTACTTCGTGCACAAGTGCTTCGACCGCATCAAGGCCTTCCGCGAGCAGGGCACCAGCCTGCTGTTCGTGTCGCACGATCCCACCGCCGTGCAGGTGCTGTGCGACCGAGCCATCCTCCTGGAGGGGGGGCGGCTGCTGCTCGACGCCGATCCCAAGCAGGTCATCGACTACTACAACGCGCTGATCGCGCAGAAAGAGCAGGGCACGATCAACGTGGCAGTGCGCGAGGACGGCGCTGCTGCGATCTCTTCTGGCACCGGCGAAGCAGCCATCGAGACCGTGCAACTGCTCAATGACAAGGGCGAAGCAACCGAATATGTCGCCGTCGGTGAGCCCGTGAGCCTTCGCGTTGGGGTGAAAGTGGCTGCCCCGATCGACAAGCTGGTCTTCGGCTACATGATCCGCGACCGTCTCGGGCAGGCCATTTTCGGTACCAACACCTACCATACCGAGCAGGTGGTCTCGGGAGTGGTGGCTGGTCAGGCGCTGACCTTCAGCGCAGACTTCATCGCCACGCTTGGGCCCGGGACCTATTCCGTGTCACTTTCGCTCAGTGATGCCCAGGACCATCTTGGTCACAATTATGAATGGCGCGACATGGCCCTTGTATTCTCCGTCGCCAACATGGACAAGCAGTACTTCATAGGGACCAGCTGGATACCCCCCCGGATATCCATCGCGTGACAGACCATGCCGCAATTCACAGGCTCCGGCCTGCCTCGACCCTACAAGCATCTAGATAATCTGAGGATCCATCGATGTCATCCAGTCAGGAAAGCTTGATTTCAGCCGACGAGGTCATGCGTCGCGTGCGCATGCGCCTAGGCGTTGGCGAAATCGGCACGGGGGGGGCGGCTTCGGCTGTCCTCACCAGCGTGGTAGCGGGAACCCACAGCGCGGCGCCGAATCCCGCCTTCAAGCCGCCGACTGCGGACTTCAAGAAGCGGACCGAGTATGTGCTGGCCGATTTTCTTGGCTACGACGACCTCGCGTTCGTTACCCATGCGTACGAAGCGATCCTGCATCGCGCGCCCGACGAGCACGCACGCAGCCATCTCCAGGCGCTGCGTTCGGGTGCGGCCAGCAAGATCGAGATCCTTGCTGCGCTGCGCTGGTCGCCGGAAGGGCATACCAACGGGGTGCACATCGATGGTCTGTTGATCCCGTACAAGCTGCATGCCTGGCGCCGGATCCCGGTCCTGGGCTGGATGCTGCACTGGGTGCATGCGCTGGTGCGCCTGCCGCGCCATGCGCGCGCCGTGGAAACCCACATCTCGGCGGTCAGTGGCGATCTGCAGTTCTTCCAGGGCACCATTTCCCAGGTGGTGGCCGAACAGGCTGCGCGTCTGGAGTCGCAGGAGCAGGCGCTGCAACGCATGCCCAGTACTACCCAGGTGGATGAGCTCGGGCAGCGCATCAACGTGCTGGCAGAGCAGATGGCCGAACAGCTCGCCACGCTGCAGGCTATGCCGCGCATGACCGAGGAGCTTGCGGCCCTGCAGGCGATGCCGCGTTTCCGCCTGGCACCGCGGCCGCCGGTGGCAAGTACCGAGGCCACCGCCGCGACGGTCGATGCGTCGGCGGTTGATTCGGACCTGGACGAACTGTATGCCGCGTTCGAAGATCAGTTCCGCGGCCCTCAGGCCGAGATTCGCGAACGCCTGCAGCCGTATATCAAGTTTATCACAGACGTAGGCGCGGGTACCCCGTCAGCGCCGGTGCTGGATCTTGGCTGCGGTCGTGGCGAGTGGTTGGACATGCTGCGCGAACAAGGCCTGCATGCCTCTGGCGTGGACCTCAACAGCCTGTTCGTGGAGGAATGCGAGAACAGGGGACTGAGCGTCGAGTACATCGACGCGCTGAGCAAGCTCCGCACGCTTCCGGATGCATCATTGGGCATGGTGACGCTGTTCCACCTTGCCGAGCACCTGAGTTTCCGTACGCTGATCGACCTGTTCGATGAAGTACGGCGGGTGCTGGTGCCGGGCGGCGGCTTGATCGTGGAAACGCCCAATCCGGAAAATGCCCTGGTCGCCCAGTGGGCCTTCTACATGGATCCCACCCATCGCAACCCGCTGCCGCCGCAGATGCTGCGCTGGCTGGTGCAGGCGCGTGGCTTCGCGCAGTCCGACATCAAGCCGCTCTTCGAGGCGCGTGGTACGTCCGAGGTCGACTTCGTTGCCGACGACATCCCCGGTTCGGCCACCATCAATGCACTGGTCAAGCCGCTCCACGCATCGCGCGATTACGCGATCATGGCGCGCAAGTCGGTGTCGGAACCGTGACTTCGAAGGTGCTGGTGACAGGCGCGACCGGCTTCGTCGGTGGGCACCTGCTGGCGGCAATCGCCGCTGGCCGGTTCGGTCCGCAGTGCGCGGCCGTCGTGCTTCCGACCGGGCTGGACCTGCGGGACGGCGATGCACTGGCTGCGTTCATCGCCGATCAGCGCCCGGATGCCGTCATCCACCTGGCTGCGCAGAGCTTCGTGCCACGCGCCATCGCCGAGCCCAAGGAAACGTACGAGATCAACGTGATCGGTACCCTCAATCTGATCCAGGCGCTGGAAGCCGCCGGTTTCAGCGGTCGCCTGCTGCTGGTGAGCTCAGGCGACATCTACGGCCGGGTGGAGGAGCGCGACCTGCCGGTCACTGCCGCCACTGTGCCTCATCCCGGCAACCCGTATGCGTCCAGCAAACTGGCCGCCGAAGAGCTGTGCCTGCAATGGTCGCGTCGGACCGCCGCGCAGGTGCTGGTGGCCCGCCCGTTCAACCACATTGGACCGGGGCAGAGTAACCGGTTCGTTGTATCCTCCTTGGCCCATCAGGTAATGGCCATCAAGGAGGGACGGCAACCTGCAGTGATCGATGTCGGTGACATCGACGCAACGCGCGATTTCAGCGATGTACGCGACGTGGTATCCGCCTATGCGGCGATCCTCGCCCACGGGCAGGATCAGACCCGTTACATCGTTGCGTCGGGCGTAGAGCGTTCAGTGGCGCAGATTCTGCGCCGCATGCTTGAGCTGGCGCAGGTGCAGGCGGATATCCGGGTCGACGCGACCCGGCTTCGCCCTTCCGAACAGCGACGAATGGTGGCCGATCCCTTCGCCACTACCCATGACACAGGCTGGCGTCCACTCATCGATTTCGATCAGACGCTCGCCGACATATTGCAATCAGTGAGAAGCCAATGAGCACCAAATCCGCATTGATTACTGGCATCACCGGTCAGGACGGCGCCTACCTGTCCAAGCTGCTGCTGGAGAAGGATTACACCGTGTACGGCCTGCTGGCCCGTCGCAGCACCGATACCCTGTGGCGCCTGCGCGAGCTGGGTGTGGACAAGCAGGTCCAGCTGATTGATGGCGATATTTCCGACCTGTCCTCGTTGATCCGCGCGATGCAGCTCTCCGCTGCCACCGAGGTATACAACCTTGCTGCGCAGAGTTTCGTCGGTAGCTCCTGGCAGCAGCCGGTGCTGACCGCGCAGCTCGACGGCGTCGGTGTGATCAATATGCTTGAAGCGGTGCGGATCGTGCGCCCCGACGCGCGTTTCTACCAAGCATCGACCAGCGAAATGTTCGGACTGATCCAGGCCGAGATGCAGGACGAGCGCACGCCATTCTACCCGCGCAGCCCGTATGGCGTCGCCAAGCTGATGGGCCATTGGGCCACCGTCAACTACCGCGAAAGCCACGGCATGCATGCCTCCAGCGGCATCCTGTTCAACCACGAATCGCCCCTGCGCGGCATCGAATTCGTCACCCGCAAGGTGACCGATGCGGTCGCGCGCATCAAGCTGGGCCTGCAGGACAAGCTGCACCTCGGCAACATTGATGCCAAGCGCGATTGGGGTTTTGCCGGCGACTACGTCGAGGCCATGTGGCTCATGCTGCAGCAGGACCACGCCGATGACTACGTGATCGCCACCGGCATCACCACCACCGTGCGTGACATGTGTCAGATCGCCTTCGCCCACGTCGGCCTGGACTACCAGCAGCACGTGGTCATCGACGAGAAGTTCCTGCGCCCGGCCGAAGTGGACGTGCTGCTCGGCAACCCGGCCAAGGCCCAGAAGGTCCTGGGCTGGACGCCCAAGACCAGCCTCCAGCAGCTGATCATCTCGATGGTGGACGCGGATCTTCGCCGCCTCCAGGCCTGAACGGGACCCGAGAACGCAGGGAATGGAAGACAAGTTGAACCAGCGTATTGAACTGAGCGACCGGCGCGGTGCGCGCCTCCCTGCCGTGGCTTGGGCGGCGGGGGCCACGCTGCTGGCCCTGCTGCTGGTGTGGTGGTGGGGCATGTTTCAGGCCGACCCCCGCCACGCTCCGCAACTGCAGGCCGAAAGTGTGCAGATGGACGGTTTCCGCGTGGAGGGTAAGGGCTTCCGCGCCGTGGGTGGCCAGCCTTCGCATTCGCTCGCCGGACAATTCCGCCTGCGTGCGGACAAGCGCTATTCCTTCGCGTTCTCCGTCGATGCCGCCCCGGGGGCGCCCGCTGCCATCGTGGTGGACCTGTTCGGACCGGGCTACGACAATCCTGCCCAGGAGCGGACGTTCGCCACCCAGCCGGGCCAGACCTCCGTGCATTGGTCGGACACCATGGACGTCGGGCACGACGTGCCGGACGTGGTGTCGCTGCGCATCTTCTACGACGGGCCTCCAGGGCTGCTGCTCAGCGACATCCGGGTGGTTGAAGTGCCGACCTGGCGCATCTGGGTCGGTCACCTGTTGATGGCATTGCTGCTCGCCGCCGCTGTGGCGCTGATCGCCGCCGTCGCCGACTGGACCCGCAAGGATGACGCGGTGGCCGCCGCGTACATTCCGTGGTCGTTGCTGGTCGCCCTGTGGCTGAGCGCCGCGCTGATTCGGTACGTTGCCGCGCAGCTGTTGCCTTACTGGTCCGGCGACGAATACGTCTACAAGATGATCGCCTCGGGCATCTGGGCCGGTGGCGGTCGATCCGGCATCCCGCTGCCCGACCAGATCCAGCACGCGACCAACCTGCCCAACATGCTGTACCCGTATCTGATCGCACCGAGTTTCATGATCGGTGATTCGTTCTATACCGGCGTACGGTTGATCAATGCGTTGATCGTTGCCTCTGGGCTGTTCCCCACCTACCTGATGGCGCGGCGCTTCCTCAATGGTCGCCTGAGCTTGGTGATCGCGGTGGCCGCCATCGCACTGCCGGGGGTCTTCATCTCCGCCTACGCGGTCACCGAGGTGCTGTACTTCCCCCTCTACCTCTGGGCCTGCTGGGCGGGCGTGCGCTGCCTGGAACGTTCCGGCTCGATCACCGCGCCGATTGTCTTCGGTGTCTGGATCGGCTTGATGCTCAACGTGCGCCTCAACGGCATCACCGTATTGATGGCGGCGTTGATGACGTGGGGACTCGTTGCGCTGCGTGAAGGGACACTACGTCAATTCTTGACGCGTCCGACTTGGTTGCTGGCGCCGCTGTCAAGCTACCTGGTCTTCAAGATGGTGACGGTCAGCCTGTCGGCGCCGACTACCGATGGGCTGGGCATGTATGGCAACCGCCTGGGCGGCTGGCAGCATACGATCATGTCCGACCTGCACGGCGCAGCCGGGCTGCTGCTGGGCCACCTGACGATCCTGTCGATCCCATTCTCGCTGGCACTGGCTGCGGGCGTCGCCATACTGCTGCCCTGGCGCAACCAGCGCACGCCGGCACAGGTGCGCACGACCAGCCTGTTCCTGCTGCTCGCCACGGCCGGCGCAATCGGCATGGCGATCGTGTTCACCGTCGGTATCTCGCCCAGCGACTTGGGCGGGCTTGGACGCTGGCACAGCCGCTATTACTTCTCCTCTTTCCCCCTGCTGTTGATCCTGCTGTTCGTTCCCCGTCCGCGCCGCGAACAATCAGCACTGGCCTGGCATGTCTACTGGGGCGTGCTCGCCAGCGTGCTGTGCGCCGCGTTGCTGTTCGTGATGGTGCTCAAGCTCAATGTCTCGCCCTGGTTCGGCGCCACCGTGGACAGCATGGAAGCACAGTGGTACCGGTTCACGCGATGGTGGCTGGTCGGTTTTGTGGTCCTGGTGCTGGCGATCGCCGCTGTGCGCGACGGCTGGCTGCGGCGGACCCTGCAGCTGGCGCTGCTGGCCACGTGGCTGACGGTGGCCAACGCCGGCACCTGGCACGAGCTCAGCCGCAGCCCCGGCGCGTTTGACGCGCGCTGCGGCGCCCTGGCGCATGAAATGGTCGCCCATGACCCCGGTGGCATCGCCGTGGTGGCCAGTGGTCGCCGCGAACTGGTCGACAACGTCTTCTTCCTGCCTTACCTGCCGGTCGCCATGCGCATGCTGCCCGACGGCGGCGTGGTGGATGGCCGCACGCTGGCAAACGCGCGCTACGTCTTGGCGGATGAGCGCATCCAAGTGACACATGCAACCCGTCTCCCCGGCACGGGTACCTGCAGCATCTATAAGGTCGACTGACATGAGCAATGAGCACAGCCCACTTCACGTCCCCGCCGAACCCATGCGCGTGGCGCGCCCAGTTTCGGTCGTGATCCTGACCTGGAACGGACTGGAATACACCAAACCCTGCCTGGCCAGTGTCCTGAAGCACACCGACACCTCACGCGTAGAGGTGATCGTCGTCGACAACGGCAGTACCGACGGAACGGTGGAGTACCTGAGCAAGATCGCCGGCATCTCCACCATCTTCAACCGCGACAACCTGGGTTTCGTGCGCGGCAATAACGCAGCGCTGCGCCTGATCGATACCGATCGCGACGTCATCCTGCTCAACAACGACACCGAGATCGATGACCCGCACTGGATCGAGAAGTTGCAGGCCACTGCCTTCGGCGAAGATCGCGTCGGTGTTGTGGGCTGCCGCATCCGACGCCTGGATGGGGCCGATTTCCAGCACGCTGGCACCTACATCCCTGACCGCAGCTACTGGGGGCAGCAGCTGGGCTCGGGTGAGAAGGACATCAACCAGTACGCCTACGACCGGGAAGTGGAGGGCGTAGTGTTTGCGTGCGTCTATATCCGCCGTGAGGTCATGGACGCGGTGGGCTTCCTGGACGAAGACTTCTTCTCCTACTACGAAGACACCGACTACTGCCTCAAGGCGCGCGCCGCCGGCTTCCGGGTCATGAACTGCGGCTCGCTGACCATCCGCCACCGCGAGCATGGTTCGACCTCGGTCAACAAGGTCAGCCACAACGACATGTTCCTCACGTCCAAGGAAACCTTCCTGGGCAAGTGGAAGGAAGTGCTCGATGCCCGCTACCAGTACAAGGTGCACCTGCATTCGACCTTCTTCCGCCCGGTCGGCTATGCGATGACCGCTCGGCAGATCGCCAGTGGCCTGGACAATGCAGGTGTATCGGTCTCCTACGAGTACCTGTACGGCCTCGACAGCGTCCTGCCCATCGCCGAATCGCGCGCCCAGAACACCGGCGTCTATACGCTGGAAGTTATCAAGCAGCGCGAAGCACCCGGCCCGGACGTGCCGCGGCTGGTCTACGGTCAGGCCGATGCCTTCAATCGTGTGACCGAGGGATACCGCATCGGCTACACCATGCTGGAGACCACCGGCGTGCCGAAGGAGTGGGTGGACGGCTGCAACACGATGAACGAGTTGTGGGTGCCAACCGAGTTCAACAAATGGACCTTCCAGCGCAGCGGCGTGACCGTGCCGGTGAAGGTGATGCCGCTCGCGCTCATTGACACCAATCACTTCAATCCGCGCATCCGCGGCATGAAGATCGATGGCGTCTTCACGTTCCTCTCGATCTTCGAGTGGGGTGAGCGCAAGTCGCCGGAAATCCTGTTGCGCGCTTTCAACCGCGCCTTCCGCAGTACCGACCCGGTGGTGCTGATCTGCAAGTATTCCAACAGCGACCCGGGCGTCGACCCGGAGGCCATCATCCGCGGGCTGCAGCTGGACCCCAATGGCGGCCGTATCGTGTATTCGGTCAACGAATCGGTGCCGTATTACCAGGTGGCCCAGCTGTACCGCTCGGCAGATTGCTTCGTGCTGCCGACACGCGGGGAAGGCTGGGGCATGCCGCTACTGGAGGCAATGGCCTGCGGCATCCCGGTGATCGGCAGTTACTGGAGTGCCCAGCAGGCCTTCATGGACGAGGACAACAGCTATCCGCTGCAGGTGTCGCTCACGCCGGCCGAGGCGAAGTGCCCTTACTACCATGGCTTCCAGTGGGCGCTCCCCGACGAAGACCACCTGGTCGCGCTGCTGCGCCATGCCTTCGAGCATCCAGACGAAACCCGGGCCAAGGGTGAGCAGGCGGCGCGTGACGTGAGTGAGCTTTGGTCGCTGGAGCGCTCCTCTGAACGCATGCGCGCGCGCCTGGCCGCGCTCAATCCGCAGGGCTCCAGCCTGCCGGAAGTGCCCGCTGCGGTGCGCAGCCGTATCGGCATCGATGTTTCACGCGCCATGGGCGGTGAAGTGTCCGGTGTGGGCCGCTACGTCGCGATGCTGACCAAGGGCCTGTCCGAATACCAGGCAGAAACCGGGCGTGCGCGCGATTACCTGCTGCTGCCTGGGTTCGGCGACTTCGTGCATCCCGACTACGCGCCCGGCAAGCCGTCCGGCCTGCAGACACGCCTCGGCAGTGGCATGACGCTGTACCGCGGTCCGCTGCCCGCGTTCAAGGATCCGGACCATTTCGTCCCCGGGCTGGACCTGGTGTATTGCGCCGGCAACGTGTTCCCGGTTGGCGTGGGCGCCAACGCACTCATGGTGGTGCACGACACGACGTTCCTGTCGCATCCGGCGTACCACACCGCCGAGAACATTGCCCTGTGCTCGAGCAACTTCGAGCGCGCGGTGCAGGCCGGTGCAAGCTTCGTGGCCGTCTCGGAGAACTCGCGCCGCGACTTCCTCAAGCACTACAAAGTTGCCGAAGACCGCGTGCACACCATCCACTGTGGAATCGATCCGGCGACCTTCAAGTCGGCATCCAGGTCGCAGATGCACAGCGTGAGCCAGCGTTACGAGCTGCCCGAATCGTTCTTCCTGTACGTGGGCAGCATCGAGCCGCGCAAGAACCTGATGACCTTGCTCAAGGCGATGCTGGCCTACGACGGCCCGGAAACCCTGGTGGTGGTGGGGGCGTCGGGCTGGCTCAACGATGACCTGCGCAAGGTAATGAAAAGCGCCGGTGCAAAGGTCAAGGTGCTCGGCTATGTGCCCATCCAGGACCTGCCGGCGCTCTACAGCCGCGCGACGGCGTTCGTGTACCCGTCCCTCTACGAAGGTTTCGGCCTGCCCGTGGTTGAGGCCATGGCCTGTGGAACGCCGGTCATCACCTCGGCCAACAGCTCGCTGCAGGAGATCGCCGAGGGTGCGGGCCTGCTGCTGCAGGATCCGTTGGATCCCGCCGAAATGACCCGTGCACTCGAGCGGATTTCCCAAGACAGAGCCTATGCACAGCAACTGGTGCGGGCAGGCCGCGAGCGTGCGACCCGATACAGCCTGCAGAACCAGGTGGCAGGCCACATCGAGCTGTTCAACAAACTGATCAAGGAGTCGTGATGCGCACGTTGCCGTGGATCACCCTGCTGCTGACCAGCCTTGCCGGCTGCAGCGCCACTGAAACACCGCCCAGTATGTCACCCGACGGCGCCGCCACGTCGGCCGAGCCGGCGGGTAAAGCCGCACTGGCCACGGTACCGGCGTGGATGTCCAGCGCTGCGGCCGATGCGTCGCTGGTGTGCTATCTGGACGTCGTGGAAGGCGCCCTTTCCGGTGGAAACGGATGGCGTGCCGCTGCAGGCGATGCCATCCGGATCGCGGGCTGGGCAGTGGAGACGGGCGCGACGGCGCAGCGCGCCGGGGCGATCCGGCTGCACAGCCTGGCGCCGGGCGGTACGGATGTGTATTTCGCGGCCGAACGATCGGATCGCGCTGACGTCAGCGCGTCGCCGCAGTTCGCCGCCGCGCCGCCGTCGAATGCGGGGCTGACCTCCAGTATCCGGCTCGATGGCGTGGCGGCGGGGCAGTATGAGATCTTCTACGTGATTGGTGACGCTGGGAAGGCCGTGGCCTGTACCTTGGGCCCCTCGCGCGTGTTGACCGTTGGCTAAGCATGGTCTTTGAGATCGCACAACGGCGCAGCTGGTCGCAGCGACTGAGCGTCAAGGCGCTCAGGTCACTGGCCGGGGAGATGGGCAGGTTTGGCCTCGTGGGCGGCATCCAGCTGGCGGTCGACTGGGCACTCTTCGTCGCCTTGTCTTGGGCCGGGTTGGGGGTGGTACCGTCTAACCTTGTGTCCCGGGCAGGCGGTGCCGCGTTCGGGTACTGGCTCAACGGCAAGTACACTTTCGCCGGCGGCAGCGGGCTTGGCCGGAACCAGATGATCCGGTTCGTGGTCACCTGGATCGCGATGAGCGTATTGAGTTCAGCGATCGTGTGGATCGTCGGGCACAAGGCGGGCCTGGGCTGGGCGTGGCTGGTCAAGCCCGCCGGCGACGCCGCGCTTGCCCTACTGAGCTTCTTCATTTCAAAGCACTGGATTTATCGATGAATTCTCCTTCCGCACCGTCCCGCATCGCCGTCGTGATTCCCAGCTACAAGGTGACCAGGCACATTGCCGGCGTGGTCGCGGCGATCGGCAGCGAAGTAGCGCTGATCTACTGCGTCGACGATGCGTGCCCGGAACGGAGTGGCGATTTCATCGAGGCCAACGTCACCGATCCCCGCGTGCGCGTGCTGCGCCACGCCGTCAACCAGGGCGTGGGCGGCGCGGTGATGACCGGCTATCGACAGGCGATCATCGACGGAGCGTCGGTGGTGGTGAAGGTCGATGGCGATGGCCAGATGGACCCGACGCTGCTGCCGCAGTTCGTCGCACCCATCCTGCGTGGCGAAGCCGACTACACCAAGGGCAACCGCTTTTGGGATCTGCGCCAGATCAAGCAGATGCCGCCGCTGCGCCGAATCGGCAACCTTGGCCTGAGCTTCATGTCCAAGGCCTCCACCGGCTACTGGGATCTGTTCGATCCCACCAACGGCTACACCGCCATCAGCACCTCGGTGGCCAGCCACCTACCCATGGACCAGATCAGCCGCCGTTATTTCTTTGAGACGGACATCCTGTTCCGCCTCAATACCATGCGCGCGGTGGTGGTCGATATTCCGATGGACGCACGTTACGGCGATGAGGAAAGCGGACTGAAGGTCGGCAAGATCCTCGGTGAGTTCGCCTTCAAGCACGCGCGCAACACCTTCAAGCGGATCGGCTACAACTACTTCCTGCGTGACCTGTCGTTGGCTTCCTTCGAGCTGGTCGCTGCGCTGGGCCTCCTGCTGCTGGCAGCCACCTTCGGTGGCTGGCATTGGTGGCACTCGGCCCAAGACGGTGTGTCCACCCCACTGGGCACGGTGATGATCTCCACGGTGGCCGCTGTTTCCGGCCTGCAGTTCCTGCTGGCCTTCCTGGGCTACGACATCGCGTCGGTACCGCGGCGGCCGCTTACGGCCCTGCTGGTGCCGCGCAGGCCAGACTGAGCCTATATAATCCGAGACAAAAGCGCCTCGCGTCGCCGGGGGTGCCGGTATGCATGTGCTACATGTTGAATTGCCCGGGAGACGCCCTTGGACATCCGCCCTGCCGGTACGGCACCGGAACTGCTTCGCCATTACCAGTCGATTTTCGCCAAGTGCTTTCCACAGGCCACGCACCTGGACGCGGGATATCTGGAGTGGTTGTATGTGCGCAATCCGGCCGGCCCGGTGATCGGCTTAGATGCGTGGGATGGCGATCGCCTGGCCGCACATTACGCATGCATTCCGGTGGCGGCGATTGTGGGCGGTCAGGCCTGCCGGGTGATGCTGTCGCTAAATACGGCGACCGATCCCGATTATCAAGGGCAGGGGCTGTTCACCAAACTCGCTGAGGGTACGTACGCGGCGGGAGCCGAGCAGGGCATGGCCGCCGTGTATGGCGTGGCCAACGCCAATTCCACTCCAGGCTTCCTGCGCAAGCTCGGCTTCACCTTGGTGGGTCCGTTGGACGCCAAGGTCGGGGTCGGCGCCCTGCTGCCGGAGCCGGCTTTGTCGGTCCTGGGGGACGTGCAATTCCGCCGGGACTGGGACCGCGCCTCGCTGCAGTGGAGGTGCGCCAATCCGCACCGTGGCTACCGGCTGGCTCGATCGAGGGCGGGCGGAGTTCTCGCCCATGCGCCAACCGGCAAGCCGCTGCTGTCGGCGTTCGCTGCGCTTCCCAAGGCGGTGGAGGGGCTCGAGTATGGCTCGCCGGGGATGGGCATGCGTCTGCACCTGGGCATGGTGCCGCGCTCGATGGGGGCGCTGAATGGTGCCTGGTTCGAGCTGCCGGCCGGGCTGCGCAGCAGCCCCTTGAACCTGATCTTCCGCACCTTGGATGGGCCTATGCAGGTGCCCGCCACCGATGCCGTGCTGTTCAGCGTATTGGACTTCGATGCGTTCTGATATTGGCCCCGTGGTGTTCCTACTGGCGCATCCGGACGATGAGTTCGGTGTGTTCCCGTGGATCGAACGCGCATTGGCAGATAGTCGCACGGTGCGCTGCGTATGGATGACCGATGGTGGCTGGGGCGGGCAGGACATCGGGCGTCGCCAGCGTGAAAGCGAACACGTCCTGACCGCGATGGGCGTGCCGCTGGACGCCATGCATTTTCTCGGCGGTGAGCACGGGTTCGCCGACGGCGATCTGTGGAATCGCTTGGACGAGGTGATCGAGGTCCTGCGTGCGCGTTATTGCACAC
>NZ_JCAFVO010000019.1:0-10624 GCF_059372445.1 Stenotrophomonas sp. YJH_SMC_127
CCGAGAGCCCGGCGTGGGCGACCGTGTGGATCCAGGTCTTGCGACCGAGAAGTAGCTTGGGTCCCCACGCCGGATTCTCCCTGAACCGCCCGAACAGTTGGTTGAGTTGGCGCTCGAACTGATAAGACTGGGCAAGCGGGGGAGAGCTCTCGACCCTGTCAGCCTAGCGGAGTTCTGTCATGTTTGGGATCGGGATCGATGTGAGCAAAGCCACGCTGGATGTGGCCGTCCATGGAGAGCAGTTTCGCCAATTCAGCAACGACAAGCGCGGCTTTGTGCGCTTGATTCGGTGGCTGAAGACGTGGCCGATCAAGCAGGTCGTTCTTGAGGCAAGCGGGGGCTACGAGCGTGCTGCTCTGGATGTATTGCACGCCGCCGGCCTGCCGATGGTGCGAATCAATCCGGCGCGTGCACGGCGATTTGCCCAAGGCACGGGCCGTGCCGCCAAGACCGATCGGCTCGATGCGACAGTGCTGGCGCAGATGGCCCATTTGTTACCGCTGACCCGCTACGTACCGCCTGCCCCTCGGCAGCAGCGTCTGGCTGAATTTGCGCAATGCCGCAGGCATCTGGTGCAGATGCGGGTCGGTGAGATGCAGCGCTTGCGGCGATTGGTCGATCCGGATCTGATTGCGATGAAGCAACGCCATATAGCCCAGCTATCTGACGACCTGAAGCAACTGGATAAAGCTATTGCCGAGCAGCTTGAGGGACAGCCTGGCTGGAAGAATATCGGCGCGCTCAAAGGCGTCGGCCCCATCCTGATCAGCACACTGGCCTGCGAGTTGCCCGAACTGGGCAGCTTGGGAAGCAAAGCCATAGCATCGCTGGTGGGGTTGGCCCCGATGAACCGCGAAAGTGGCACCTGGCAGGGCCAACGGCGGATCAGTGGTGGGCGCGCAGTGGTACGCGAAGCCCTTTACATGGCGGCCCTGACGGCCATCCGGTACGAGCCAAGACTGCGCGCGTTTTACGCTGGCCTGAAGGCCAAGGGCAAAGCGAGCAAGGTGGCGCTCGTAGCGGTCATGCGCAAAATGCTGGTGATCCTCAACGCCCGTAAGCGGGACGCCGAGGTGGCCCTCGGCTGCCCCTGACAAGACAGTTGCTACCGCGCGCACCCGGCCACCGCCGCCACCTTCGGCACCGCCAACCGGTACACGTCCACGCCACCGGCACGCGGCGCCTTCGCTGCACTGCTGGCCACCATCATCTCGCCCGGCTTGGCGTTGTCGACCACCGGCGCACCGGTCCAGCCGCCGGCCTGGTTGAACGACAGCCCCAGCGGCTGCAGCGCTACACCGCTCCACGCACAGCCGCTGCTCCAGACCTGCGCGGTACTGCCGTTGCCGCGGCTGAACACCACGGCGCCGTCCTGGCCCAGCCAGTCGCCGTCGGTCTCGTCGTCGGCGCTGTTCAACGCGCTCAGTGCGCTGGCCGGGCCGCGCAGGCCCTGCGCATCCAGCGTCGCCACGAACAGGTCCCAGCCGGCGCCACGGCCCTGCTGGCGGGCAAACAACAGCTGCTTGCCGTCCGCGCTCAGGGCCGGCCCGCGCTCTTCCCGGCGCCCGCCGTCACCGGCCAGCGGCTGCGCCGGGCCCAGCCGGCCGTCGGCGGCCAACGCGGCGCGGTACAGCGCCAGCGCGCCCTCGCGGCCGGCCGCGAACAGCAGCCAGCGGCCGTCACGGCTGAAGTAGGGATCGCGGGCTTCACCGGCCACGCCTACCAGCAGCGCCTGTGCCTGTTGCCAGCGACCGTCCACCACGCGTGCCTGCCACAGGCCCCAGCCGGCCTCGCCGCGGCGGGCGAAGACGATGCGCTGGCCATCGGCGCTGATCGTGGCGCGGCCTTCGTCGGCGCGGGTCGAGACCACGCCCATGCCTTCGATGCCGTACTCGTTCAACGCCATCGCCACGGGGGCAGAGAGTAGACTGGCGGCGAGCACCAGCAGGGGCGGGGTGATGCGCATCATCCGGTTCCGAGCACGAAAGAGCATCAGTCTAGCCAGCTTGAGGATTCCATGACCGACCGTTACGCCGTCTTCGGACACCCCGTTGCCCACTCGAAGTCGCCGCAGATCCACGCGACGTTCGGTCGCCAGGAAGGCATCGCCATCGACTACCGCGCGATCGACCTGGCCCCGGATGCGTTCCTGGCCGGACTGGAGGCCTTCGCCGCCGAGGGCGGTGTCGGCGCCAACGTCACCCTGCCGCACAAGGAAGCCGCGTTCTCGGTGTGCACCACGCTGACTGCGCGCGCGCGCCGCGCCGGCTCGGTCAACACGCTGTTGCGCAAGGGCGACCGCTGGCACGGCGACACCACCGATGGCATCGGCCTGGTGCGCGACCTGACCGACCGCCACGGCCTGGACCTGCGCGGCCGCCGCGTGCTGATGATCGGCGCCGGTGGCTCGGCGCGCAGCGTCGCCCCGGCGCTGCTCGATGCCGGCATCACCGAACTGGTGGTGGTCAACCGCACGCCGGAGCGCGCCGACGAACTGATCGACGCGATGGGCGAGCCCGGCCGTGCGATCAGCCGCTACTGGGAAGACCTGCGCGACCTCGGCGACTTCGAACTGATCGTCAATGCCACCTCGGCTGGCCGCGACCGCGACGTCGAGTTCAAGCTGCCGCTGTCGCTGGTCAATTCGATGACCACTGCCGTCGACCTGAACTACGGCGAGGCGGCCATCGCCTTCCTGGCCTGGGCCCGTGCGGCGCAGTGCCGCAATACCGTCGACGGCCTGGGCATGCTGGTCGAGCAGGCCGCCGAGAGCTTCCTGCAGTGGCACGGCGTGCGCCCGCAGACCGGCGAGGTCTACCAGTCGCTGCGCCAGGGCTCGGCCGTGCTGGCCGGCGAGGACTGACCGATGGACAGCACAACCCTGATGGTGACCGTGCTGAGCATGGTCGGCGTGCGCCTGCCGGTGCTGATCGCGCTGTGCGTCGGCCTGGTCTGGGTGGTCGGTGCGCCGCGCGATGCCACCCGCACCGGCGCGCTGGTCGGCCTGCTGCTGTTGCTGCTGTCCAGCCTGGGTGGCCTGGCGGCGGGCATGCTGCCGATGTGGCTGGTCAGCAGTGGCAACTTCAGCGCCATCTCGGGCATGAGCGCCATCTTCGGCGTGGTGCACTTCGCGCTGGCGATGGTCGAGGCCGTCGGCGTGGTGCTGCTGGTGTGGGCGCTGGTGCGCCTGCTGCGTAGCCGTCCCGCCCCGGTCGCCTGAGCGCTGGCGCCGGGCCACGCCCGGCGTGTTTCGCCCCTGTGCGGCGCGGGCTTCGGACCGTGCGCGCCGGCGGGCGTCGTCGCTGGCTCGTTCAGGGTGCCAGCAACAGTGAACGCGGCCGGCCATGCGACAATGACCGGCCTGATCCAGCTACGGTAGTTCCCGGCGTGACCGAAACCGTCGCCGCTCCGCGCACGCTCGATGACACCTTGAAGGACGCGATCCGCAAGGCGTACACGACGCTGCAGGCCAATACCCCCGGCTTCTCCACCCGTCGCTCGCAGAGCCAGATGATCGGCGTGGTGTCGCGCGCGCTGTCGAAAAGCGGTGGCGTCGGCGTGGTCGAGGCGCCGACCGGCGTCGGCAAGAGCCTGGGCTACCTCACCGCAGGCGTGCCGATCGCACTGGCCACCAAGAAGAAGCTGGTGATCAGCACCGGCACCGTGGCGCTGCAGTCGCAGCTGGTCGAGCGCGATATCCCGAATTTCCTGAAGGCCACCGGCCTGGAAGCGACCGTGGCGCTGGCCAAGGGACGCACCCGCTACCTGTGCACGCGCAATGCCGCCGAGGCGCAGGGCGAGGGCTCGCAGGGCGGCATGTTCGAGGATGACGCGCCACTGTTCGACCGGCCGCTGGCGCCGATCGAGATGGACATCGCCAAACGCCTGACCGACGCCTTCACCAGCGGCAGCTGGGATGGCGATATCGACAATGCGCCGGAGACCATCAGTCCCGGCCTGCGCAGCCGCATCACCACGCCGGCCTCGGGTTGTGCCGGGCGACGCTGCGCCTATTCGGCGCAGTGCGCGGTGCTGCGCTCGCGCAATACGGTGCGCGACGCACAGATCGTGGTCACCAACCACGCGCTGCTGCTGTCGGCGCTGTCGATCGGTGACAGCGACAACGGCCAGCCGTTGATCGCGCCACCCTCGGACATGCTGCTGGTGCTGGACGAAGGCCATCACATCGGCAACGTGGCGATCGACCAGGGCGCGGCCAGCCTCGCGCTGGACGAGATGGCCAAGCGCACCGGCCGCCTGCAGATCTTGATCGCCGGTGCCTACCGCGCGGTCGACAAGGACCGGCTCGGCAACCTGCTGCCCAACGAAGCGATCGAAGTCGCCAGCAACGTGGCCAAGCAGCTGCGCGCGTTCCGTGATCACATCGAGCGGGTGTGGATGCCGGCGCCGGCGGACGAAGAGCCGATGTGGCGCGCGGCCAATGGACGCCTGCCCGAGGCTTGGCGCGAGCCGATCGAGGCACTGGCCGACGATACCCGCAGCCTCTACAACTGGGCGCATGCGGCCACCACGCAGGTGGCCAAGGGCAAGCCGGACGATGCCGCGCGCGAGCGCCTGCAGCGCAACCTGGGCATGGCGCTGGAGATGATCGAGCAGCAGTACAACCTGTGGCAGGCGTGGCGCCGCGAAGACAAGGACGGCGCGCCGCCGATGGCGCGCTGGGTGACTGCCACCCGCGATGGCGACTTGGTGCTGCACGGTTCGCCGGTGTCGGCCGCGCACGTGCTGCGCAAGCTGCTGTGGGATGAAGTGGACTCGGTGGTGATGACCTCGGCGACGCTGACCGGCGGTGGCGACTTCCAGGCGCTGGCGATCGACAACGGCATTCCTGAAGAGGCCGAGATGGTCTCGCTGTCGTCGCCGTTCGACCTGCCCAACCAGGCCGAACTGATCGTGCCGAAGTTCCCGGTCACGCCGGACGACCGCGAAGGCCACCCGCGCGAAGTGGCGCGCTACCTGGACACCGAACTGGACTGGGCCAAGGGCTCGATGGTGCTGTTCACCTCGCGCTGGAAGATGGAGAAGGTGGCCGGGCTGATGCCGGCCGCGCGCCGCAAGCAGGTGCTGGTGCAGGGCGAGATGTCCAAGACCCGGCTGATCGAGGAACACCTGCGGCGTGTCGAGGCAGGCGAGGGCTCGGTGCTGTTCGGCCTGAACTCGTTCGGCGAGGGCCTCGACCTGCCCGGCGAGGCCTGCACCACGGTGGTGATCACCCAGGTGCCGTTCGCCGTGCCGACCGACCCGCAGACCGCCACCCTCAGCGAGTGGTTCGAGGGACGCGGGCTCAACGCGTTCAACCTGATCGCCATTCCGCATGCGCTGCGCACGCTGACCCAGTTCGCCGGCCGCCTGATCCGCACCTCCACCGACACCGGCCGCGTGGTCATTCTTGATTCGCGGCTGCTGACCCGCCGCTACGGCAAGCGCATCATCGACGCGCTGCCGCCGTTCAAGCGCGTGATCGGCTGAAAAAAGGGGACGGAGGGGATTAAGTCGTTTGAGGCACAAACGACTTAATCCCCTCCGTCCCCTTTTCCCAGATGGCGGCCAGCGGCCGGCACTACCGGATCGGCATCAATCGCCGAGCAGGGCGGTGTTGCGTACGGCGCCCTTGTCGGCGCTGGTGGCCAGCAAAGCGTAGGCCTTCAACGCGCTGGTAACCTTGCGCGGGCGTGGCGCGCGCGGTTTCCAGCCACGCGCGTCGGCGTCGGCGCGGCGCTGGGCCAGCGTGGCCTCATCCAGCAGCAGGTCGATGCGGCGGGCCGGGATGTCGATGCGGATGCGGTCGCCGTTCTCCACCAGACCGATGACACCGCCGCTGGCGGCTTCCGGCGAGACGTGGCCGATCGACAGGCCCGAGGTGCCGCCGGAGAAGCGGCCATCAGTGAGCAGCGCGCACTGCTTGCCCAGTCCCTTCGACTTCAGGTAGCTGGTCGGGTAGAGCATTTCCTGCATGCCGGGGCCGCCCTTCGGCCCTTCGTAGCGGATCACCACTACCTCACCCGGTTGCACCTCGTCGGCGAGGATGCCGGCGACGGCCGCGTCCTGGCTTTCATAGACACGCGCGGGGCCTTCGAACACGTGGATCGATTCGTCCACGCCGGCGGTCTTCACCACGCAGCCATCCACGGCCAGATTGCCACGCAGCACGGCGAGGCCGCCTTCCAGTGAGTACGCATGCTGCAGCGAGCGGATGCAGCCCTCGGCGCGGTCCATGTCCAGGGTCGGCCAGCGCGTGGCCTGGCTGAAGGCCTCCTGGGTGGGGATGCCGGCCGGGCCGGCCTTGAAGAAGGCATGCAGGGTGTCGTTGTCACTGCGCACCACGTCCCAGCGTTCCAGCGCGTCGGCCAGGCTGGCGCTGTGCACGGTCGGCACCGTGGTATCGAGCAGGCCGGCGCGGTCCAGCTCACCGAGGATGCCGAACACGCCGCCGGCACGGTGCACGTCCTCGATGTGGTACTTCGGCGTGTTCGGCGCCACCTTGCACAGCTGTGGCACGCGCCGCGACAGCGCGTCGATGTGGGTCAGGTCGAAGTCGACCTCCGCCTCCTGTGCGGCGGCCAGCAGATGCAGGATGGTATTGGTGGAGCCGCCCATGGCGATGTCCAGGGTCATCGCATTGGCGAACGCGGCCTGGGTGGCGATGCCGCGCGGCAGTACGCTGGGGTCTTCGCCGCCATACCAGCGATGGCAGAGTTCGACGATCAGGCGGCCGGCGCGGCGGAACAGCGCCTCACGGTCGGCGTGGGTGGCCAGCGTGGTGCCGTTGCCGGGCAGCGACAGGCCCAGCGCCTCGGTCAGGCAGTTCATCGAGTTGGCGGTGAACATGCCCGAGCAGGAACCGCAGGTGGGGCAGGCGCTGCGCTCGAACGCGGCGACTTTCTCGTCGGAGGCGCTGTCATCGGCGGCCACCACCATCGCATCGACCAGATCCAGCTTGTGCTCGGACAGCCTGGTCTTGCCCGCTTCCATCGGCCCGCCGGAGACGAACACCACCGGGATGTTCAGGCGCAGCGCGGCCATCAGCATGCCGGGGGTGATCTTGTCGCAGTTGCTGATGCACACCAGCGCGTCGGCGCAGTGCGCGTTGACCATGTACTCCACGGCGTCGGCGATGATCTCGCGGCTGGGCAGCGAATACAGCATGCCGTCGTGGCCCATCGCGATGCCGTCGTCCACGGCGATGGTGTTGAATTCCTTGGCGACACCGCCGACCTGTTCGATCTCGCGCGCGACCAGCTGGCCGAGATCCTTCAGGTGCACGTGGCCGGGCACGAACTGGGTGAAGGAGTTGGCGATGGCGATGATCGGCTTGTGGAAGTCGCCGTCCTTCATGCCGGTGGCGCGCCACAGGGCGCGGGCGCCGGCCATGTTGCGACCGGCGGTGGAGGTGCGGGAACGGTATTCGGGCATGGCGGGCGGAACGGGCGGGCCGTACGACGTGGGGGGCAGCCGATCATGGCCAATTTTTTCGGTTGCTGCTGCAACCACCTTCACCGCTTGCAGCGGCTTGGCGGTCCGCGCATTTCCCCTTATCCCCGCGCCTTCGGCGCGCCCCCCTTGAACAACAAGGGGGCTTCTTGCCGGAGACTTGGCTGAGCGCGCCGGGCATGACCGGGCGCCGCGGGATGTGTGCCAACCAAGGTTGGCACCTACCAGAGCGGTGCGTCGCCTGGGGTCGGATCCCATCGCGGCGCGATGGGCTCTGACCCCAATGCCGACGAAAATGAAAGTCCGTTCATCTTTCGCACTTTGCCGATTCCGGTTGCTGGCCCGGATTTGGCATCATTGGGGCATTGATCCGTCGACAGGGCATGAGGCCATGAAACGTTCCCGCACCACCGCGCTGCTGCTGATGAGCGCCGCGCCGCTGCTGTTCACCGCCTGCCAGAAGGAGCCGGAGGTGAAGGTGCAGGAAGGCCTGTATACCTCGGTGGAGGCCTGCACCGAGGCCACCGGCGATCCGTCGTCGTGCCGCAATGCGTTCGCCGAAGCGCAGAAGCAGGCCGCCGATGCGGCGCCGAAGTACGCCAGCAAGGAAGCCTGCGAGAAGGACTACAAGCCGGAGCAGTGCGTGCAGCAGCACACCTCGGCCGGTACCTCGTTCATCGGCCCGATGATGATGGGCTTCTTCATGTCGCAGATGCTGAGCAACCGCGGCGGCCTCGCTCCGCAGGCGCCGGCGTCGGCACCGGCCTACCAGGACAAGAATGCGGGTTGGGCGCGCCCGGCACCGGGTGGCACCGGTGGCCTGAACACCGCCAGCGGCATCGGTGCCGGCAAGGCCGGCCTGGCGCCGGTCACCAGCGAGCCGAACCGTGCGGTCACTGCCAGCCGTGGTGGCTTCGGCAACACCAGCGCACGCCGTAGCACCAGCGGCAGCTACGGCGGCTGATCGACCCATGCAGCGCATCCGGATTGCCGAGCGTGCCCAGTGGCGGGCGCGCGCGGAAGAGGCGGGTTTCCGCTTCCACACCATCGACGGCCAGCCGTACTGGGATGAAAGCGCGTATTACGCCTTCACCCTGCGCCAGATCGAACAGGACATCGAAGACCCCAGCGCCGAGCTGCACCAGATGGCGCTGGATCTGGTCGGTGATGTCATCGGCAGCGAACGCTTGATGGACCAGCTGGCGATTCCGTCGCACTACCGCGACTGGATCGCCGACAGCTGGCGCCAGCGCCAGCCGCACCTCTATGGCCGCCTGGACCTGGCCTACGACGGTACCGGCCCGGCCAAGCTATACGAATTGAACTACGACACGCCGACCTCGCTGTTCGAAGCCAGCTTCTTCCAGTGGCAGTGGCTGGAAGACCAGCGCAATGCCGGTCGCCTGCCGCAGCATGCCGACCAGTTCAACGCGATCCACGAAGCGCTGGTCGAGCGTTTCGGCGAACTCGCCACGCAGCTGCCGCCGCCGCTGTACTTCAGCGCGGTCGGCAGTTCGGAGGAAGACCGTGGCACGGTCGAGTACCTGCGTGACTGCGCATCCCAGGCCGGCCTGCATGGCCAGGCCATCGCCATCGAGGACATCGGCCTGTCCGAGGACGGCCGCTTCACCGCGCTGGATGATTCGGTGATCGGCACGCTGTTCAAGCTGTATCCGCTGGAAGACCTGATGGCCGAGGAATTCGGCCGCGCGCTGCCCGGTTCGGGCGTGCAGTTGCTGGAACCGGCCTGGAAGGCGGTGCTGAGCAACAAGGGCATCCTGCCGCTGCTGTGGCAGCGCAACGTGGGCCATCCGAACCTGCTGGAAGCGCATTTCGATGACGGCAGCACGCTGGCGTCGGGCTGGGTGCGCAAACCGCTGTTCTCGCGCGAAGGCGCCAACATCGAGATGCACCTGGCCGATGGCAGCACCCAGCGCAGCGACGGTCCCTACGACGGCCCGGCGATCATCCAGCGTGCGCATCCTCTCACCCGCTTCGAAGGCGGCTATCCGCTGATCGGCAGTTGGGTGATCGGTGACCATGCCTGCGGCATCGGCATCCGCGAGGATGACAGCGCGATCACTCGCGACAGTGCGCGCTTCGTGCCACACGCGATCGTCGACGAGGCGCCGACGCGGATCTACGTCTGATGACGGTGCGGCGCCCCCAAGGTCGACGAGGACGAGTGACGCCGGTGGCAGGGCGACATTTTGATGATGGTCGTGGTCTTCGGTCGTTCTCCGACCGGGTCGCGGTGCGCTGCCATCGTTGTGATACGCCTGGCTGGGTGGTTACCAGCAAGATTTGCTGCAGGACGTCAGCACGGTTCCGCTGCACCGGTTGCAGTGCGTCCCTGGATGGCTCGGATTGGGTCGGTGCGATGCGCATGCAGGGACATCGACCGTGCGGCTACTGTGGTCATCAATGGCTGTGCGTCAATCGGCACATTGCATCGGGTATACCCGCACCGACCACTTTTCCTGCTCGCTGTGAGCAGTGTGGACGAACCAGTGATGTTTCGGTCACGGCTTCCCCGCTGCGCGAAGCAGAGGCTGCTGATCCGCATTTCGGACTGCCGTTGCGCTTGGTCGAACCGACTCGCGCAGGCTTGCTCTGGGCCTACAACGCCGAGCACCTTCAGGCATTGCATGACTATGCGGTATCGACGCTGCGCGAGCGCGGCGCTGTACACAATGGATCCATGTTTTCGCGCCTGCCGCAGTGGATGAAGCTGGCCCGCAACCGGGTGTTGCTGCAGCGTGCGGTGGAGCGGTTGCAGCGGCGGTTGTTGCAGGGGTAGTGCCGGCCGCTGGCCGGCAACCGGTTTTGGTAGATGCCGACCCTGGTCGGCGCTGTGGATTTCGTGCCAACCAAGGTTGGCACCTACCAGGGCGATGCATCGGTTGCCGCAGGGGTAGTGCCGGCCGCTGGCCGGTAACCGCCGTTGGTAGATACCGACCTTGGTCGGCGCTGTGGATTTCGTGCCAACCAAGGTTGGCACCTGCCAGGGCGATGCATCGGTTGCCGCAGGGGTAGTGCCGGCCGCTGGCCGGTAACCGGTTTTGGTAGATGCCGACCTTGGTCGGCGCTGTGGATTTCGTGCCAACCAAGGTTGGCACCTACCAGGGCGATGCATCGGTTGTTGCAGGGGTAGTGCCGGCCGCTGGCCGGC
>NZ_JCAFVO010000020.1:0-7618 GCF_059372445.1 Stenotrophomonas sp. YJH_SMC_127
CCGGCCTGCTGCTGGTGCTGCGCCGGCCGAGCGGTGCGCTGCTGTATGGCCTGGCCTTCCTGGCCACGCTGCCGTGGGCACTGGTCGATGCGGGCTGGAATTTCTGGCCGCTGGTATCGCGGCTGGTGATGCCGGCGGTGCTGGCCCTTCTGGTCGCGCTGGCGTGGCCGGTGCTGCGTCGCAGCCGCGGCCAGGTGGCCGGCCGCGGCGCCTATGGCGTTGCCGCCGTGCTGCTCGTCGGCCTGCTGGGCACGGCGCTGTCGGCGTTCCAACCCCGACCGCTGCAGACTGCGCAGGGTGCGACGCCGCCGGTGGTACCGGTGGCCAAGGGTGCCGAGCAGCGCGACTGGATGCACTGGGGCAACACCACGGCAGGTACCCGCTTTGCCGCGCTGGACCAGATCACCCCGGCCAATGTGAAGGAGCTGCAGGTCGCCTGGACCGCGCGCACCGGTGACGTGCCGGAAAGCAACGGCTTCGGCGCCGAAGACCAGAACACGCCGCTGCAGATCGGCGACACCCTGTACCTGTGCACCCCGCACAACCAGGTGATCGCCATCGATGCCGACTCCGGCAAGCAGCGCTGGGCCTTCGACCCCAAGGCCGCTGCACCGAACTGGCAGCGCTGCCGCGGCCTGGGCTATTTCGATGCGACCACCGCGCCAGCCGTTGCCGCGACCCCGGCACCGCTGCCGGCCCCCGCCACGACCGGCACCGGCGCGGCGCTGTGCGAACAGCGCATCCTGATGACCTCCATCGATGCGCGCCTGTTCGCGCTGGATGCGAAGACCGGTGCGCTGTGCCCGGACTTCGGCAGCAACGGCGTGGTCGACCTGAAGACCGGCATGGGCGAGATCAAGCCGGGCTTCTACACATTGACCGCTGCGCCGCTGGTCGCCGGCGAGCTGATCGTGGTCGGCGGCCGGGTGGCTGACAACATCGAAGTGGGCGAGCCATCCGGTGTGGTGCGTGCCTACAACGTGCGCAGCGGCGCGCTGGCCTGGGTCTGGGATCTGTCGCGGGAAACTCCGGACGTGCCGCTGGATCCGTCCATCCACTACACGCGCGCCACGCCCAACGTATGGACCTCGATGGCCTACGACCCGCAGCTGGGCCTGGTCTACCTGCCCACCGGCAATACCACCCCGGACCAGTGGGCGGGCGAGCGCACGCCGCAGGATGACAAGTACAGCTCGGCCGTGGTCGCGCTGGACGTGGCCACCGGCAAGGAGCGCTGGGTCTATCAGACCGTCCACCACGACCTGTGGGACTACGATCTGCCCGCACAGCCGACCCTGGTCGACGTGCCCGACGGCAAGGGCGGCACGTTGCCGGCACTGCTGCAGGTCACCAAGGCGGGCCAGATCTTCATGCTCAACCGGCAGACGGGCGTACCGATCAGCGAAGTACGCGACATTCCGGCGCCACAGGGCAACGCCGAAGGTGAGCGCTACGCCGCCACCCAGCCGCTGTCGGTTGGCCTGCCGCAGATCGGCGCCGAAACGCTGACCGAGTCGGACATGTGGGGGGCTACCCCGATCGACCAGATGCTGTGCCGCATCCAGTTCAAGCAGTTCCGCTACGACGGCATGTACACGCCGCCGGGCGAGGATCTGGCGCTGCAGTGGCCGGGCTCGCTGGGAGGGATGAACTGGGGCAGCGCTTCGGTCGACCCGACCACGGGCTACCTGTTCGTCAACGACATGCGCCTGGGCCTGTGGACCCGGCTGATCCCGCGCGCGCAGATGACCAGCGGTGCCGGCGGCGTGGAAATGGGCGCGGCCTCGCAGACCGGTACGCCGTACGGCTCGCTGCGCGACCGCTTCCTGTCCAAGCTGGGCATTCCCTGCCAGAAGCCGCCGTTCGGCACGATGTCGGCGATCAACCTGGCTACCCGGCAGCTGGTCTGGCAGGTGCCGGTGGGCACGGTGAAGGACACCGGGCCGATGGGCATCAAGATGCGCCTGCCGATCCCGATCGGCATGCCGACGCTGGGCGGGTCGCTGGCTACGCAGTCGGGCCTGCTGTTCTTCGCCGGCACCCAGGACTACTACCTGCGCGCCTTCGACAGCCGAACCGGCGAAGAAGTGTGGAAGGCCCGCATGCCTGTGGGCAGCCAGGGCACACCGATGACCTACGTCTCGCCGAAGACGGGCCGCCAGTACGTGGTGATTTCCGCCGGCGGCGCGCGCCAGTCGCCAGACCGTGGCGACTACGTGATCGCCTACGCGCTGCCGAAGCGCACGTAGCCCGTGCCACGGGGCGCGGCCTGCCTGGCCGCGCCCCGTGGGTACCGGTTGCGGGTTCCAGCGCTTACCATTCAAGGTCGAACCTGATGAAAGCTGCTGCCATGCCTGCCGTTCCTCCCAGCCGTAGCACCAAGCGCCCCCCTGCGCCACCGCGGGATCGCGGCCTGGCCCATGAGCTGATGCAGCAGATCCAGGAAAACCAGGGGGACCCGGATTTCATGACCTCGCTCGGCCGCGGCCTGGCCGTGCTGAGCGTTTTCTCGCAGCATCCGCGCGAAGTCACCATGTCGCAGATCAGCAGTGACACCGGCATCTCGCGCGCAGCGGTGCGACGCGTCCTGTACACGCTGGAAAAGCTCGGCTATGTGGGTGAGCAGGGACGTGGCTACGTGCTGCTGCCGCGTGTGCTGGGCATGGGGGGCGCCTACGTTGCGTCGTCCTCGATGACCGCTGCGGCGCAGCCGGTACTCGATGCGCTGCGCGATGACGTGCACGAATCGTGCTCGCTGGGCGTGCTCGATGGCGATGACATCCTCTATGTCGCCCGCGCGGAGACGGTGCGCATCATGTCCATCGGCCTGCGTGCGGGCAGCCGCCTGCCCGCGTATTGCACTTCGATGGGCCGGGTGCTGCTGGCCGCACTGCCGCGCGACACGCTCGAGGGCTACCTGGAGCGCACTCCCTTGCGGCCGCGCACCGAACGCACGGTCACGCGCATGGAGGACTTCCTTGAACTGCTGGAGAAGGTGCGACGCGAAGGCGTTTCGCTGGTCGACCAGGAACTGGAGATCGGCCTGCGCTCGATCGCGGTACCGGTGCGTTCGCGCAGCGGCGAAGTGGTCGCCGCGCTGAACATCGGCACCCAGGCCGGCCGCATTGGCCTGGGCGTGATGCAGACCCAGCTGCTGCCCCGCCTGCGCGAAGCCGCGCAACGCCTCGGCACGCTGTTGAATTGAACTGCACTGAATCTGGTAGTGCCGGCCGTCGGCCGGCCTTGCCGATGTGCAGGAGGTTGCCGGCCAGCGGCCGGCACTACCGTTCCGAAGCCTGCTCTTCCAGGATCGGCCTGGCCAGCGCGAAGGCGTGGTTGGCCGCAGGCACACCGCAGTAGATCGCAGCCTGCAGCAGCGCTTCCTTGATCTGCTCCGGCGTCACGCCGTTGTTGCGGGCCGCGCGGATGTGCAGCTTGAACTCCTCGTCATGGCCCAGCGCCACCATCATCACGATGGTCAGCAACGAGCGCGTGTGCCGCGGCAGGCCCTCGCGCGTCCATACCGTGCCCCATGCGGTGCGGGTGATGAATTCCTGGAATTCGGCGGTGAAGTCGGTGCGGGCTTCCAGCGAGCGCTCCACATGGGCCTCGCCCAGCACCTGGCGGCGTACCGCAAGGCCAGCTTCGTAACGTTCCTGTTCGTCCATCGGGGTCCACCTGTTGTGCGAAGGTCAGTGCTGCACGGAAAGATGCGCGGCCAGTGCATCGGTGAAGGCCCGCGGCGATTCCACGTTGCAGAGGTGGCGGCCAGGCACCTGCGCATAGTGGCCATGGGCCACGCCGTGGGCGATCGCCTGCAGCTCGGCGGGGACGCACACCGGATCCTCGTCGCCGGCAATGGCCAGCAGCGGCACGCTGATGCGCCCCAGCGCCTCCCGGAAGTCGGCCGTGCCGACCGCGTTGCAGCAGCCCACATAGCCGGCGACGCGGGTAGCGAGGAAGCGCTGCAGAATGTCTTCAACCTGGCTGGCGTGGGTCTGTGCAAAGGCAGCCGTGAACCAACGCTCGCGGGTGCCATCGACCAGCGGCAGCAGGCCATCGTGCTGGACCTGGGCGATACGGGCCTGCCAGCCCTCCAGCGTGCCGATCTTCGCCGCGGTGGCCGCCACGGTGAGCGTGCGCAGCCGGTTACCGGCGTGCACGCCCAGCCACTGCCCGGTCAGGCCACCGATCGACAGCCCGCAGAAGTGACTGCGCTCGATGCCCAGGTGATCCCACAGGGCCAGCACGTCCGCGCCCAGTTCGGCCACCGTGTACAGGCCCGGCGGTGCACTGGACTGGCCGTGGCCGCGGCGGTCGTAGCGCAGGATGCGGTAGTGGGCGGCCAATGCCTCGACCTGCGGCTGCCACATGCCCAGGTCGGTGCCCAGCGAATTGCAGAACGTCAGCCATGGCCCGTCGGCTCGGCCTTCGGTCCGGTAGTGCAGGCGATGCTGGGGGAGATCGAGGAAGGGCATGCGTGCTCCAGCGGTCAACGTGACGGTCAGCCGCGCGCGAGCACGCGGTCGATCCAGGTATCGGCCATGCCACGCCAGCTGTCGGCAGCGAACAGGGCATCCAGTTGCGCAGCAGACAGCTGCGCGGACACGTCCGGCATCTGCCCCAGCACCTCGCGCAGATGCTGCGATTGTGCCAGCGCCTGCTTGGCCGCGCGTTCCACCAGGGCGTGCGCGGCCTGCTTGCCGATGCGCTCGCCCAGGGTGACCGCCACCGCCTCGGCATAGAGCAGGCCACCATGGCTGTCCAGGTGCTGGCGCATGCGCGCGCGGTCCAGCTGCAGGCCCTGTATCACCACGGACACCTGGGCCAGGCTGCCGGCACACAGCCGCACGATTTCCGGCACGGTGTCCCACTCCGCGTGCCATTGCCCCGCCGCGCGCTCGTGCGGCTGTGGCATCGCGCTGAACAGCGTGGACAGCAGGCCCGGCACGCGCGTGGCGGCGGCGATGGCCGCCACGCAGCCGACAGGATTGCGCTTGTGCGGCATCGCCGACGATCCGCCCTTGCCCTCGCCCGCCGGCTCAAACGCTTCGGCCACCTCGGACTGCATCAGCAGCACGATGTCGGTGGCGATCTTGCCGAGGCTGCCGGCCAGCAGCGCGAACACGCTGCCGAGCTCGGCCATGCGATCGCGCGAGGTGTGCCAGGGCAGCGCCGGCAGCGGCAACTGCAGCTCATCGGCCAGCGCTTCGGCCACGTCCAGTCCTCGTGATTGCAGCGAGGCCAGCGTGCCGGCTGCACCGCCGAACTGCAGCACCAGGGTATCGTCGGCAAGTCCCTCCAGGCGACGCTGGCTGCGTTGCAGGGCATCCAGCCAACCCGCCGCCTTCAGCCCGAACGTCACCGGCACTGCCTGCTGCAGCAGCGTACGCCCGGGCAGCCCAGTACCGCGCTCGGCCTGGGCCAGCCGCGCCAGCGCGGTGCACAGGACCTGCAGGCGCGCCCGCACGTGGCCGACGGCCGCGCGCAGCTGCAGCATCGCGCCGGTATCGATGATGTCCTGGCTGGTGGCGCCCCAGTGCACCCAGCGCGCGGCTTCGGCGTCGCGCGCCGCGACCTGCGCGGTGAGCGCTTTCACCAGGGGAATGACCGGGTTGCCGGCCAGGGCCGTCGCTGCCGACAGCGCCGGCAGCGGGTACAGGTCCGCGCTGCAGGCCACTTCGATCGGGGCGAGCGCCGCAGCGGGAATCACCCCGCATCGCACCTGCGCACGGGCCAGCGCGCGTTCAACATCCAGCATCGCCTGCAGGCGCGCCTCGTCGGTGAACGCAGCGTCGACGGCGGGGTCGCCGAACAGACCGCCCAGCAGCGTTGGGGAGTGACTCATCGGTGCAGTCCATCATGGGTGGCCACAGCTTACCCGCGCCCGCCGAACGCGGGCGTGGAGTGGCCGGAAGGCGCGTCGAGGGCGCCGTGATCAATAGGAAAAGAACACCGTCTCGTGCGGGCCCTGCATGTGCACGTCCCAGCGGTACAGGCCGCCGCCCTGCGCCTGCGCGACCAGGGTGTGGCGGCGCTCTGCAGGTACCAGCGCCAGGATGCCGTCCTCGCCGTTGCTGGTCTCGTCACTGAAGTAGATACGGCCACGGGCGGCCTGCAGCAGGCCGCGCATGAACACCAGCACGATCAGATGCGGCGCCTGCGGCGCGCCGCGCAGGCCCGGCACGCGCCCCGGCTTGACGGTACTGAAGGCGAAACGGCCCTGCTCGTCGGTGGGCACCCGGCCCCAGCCATCGAACGCCGGGTCGTGGTCGTCACTACGCGGGTCCTCGGCATGGGCATAGATGCCCTGCGCATCCGCCTGCCAGATTTCCAGTACTGCATCGGACACGGGCACGCCATTGCCATCGAACACCTGGCCCTGCACTTCCACGCGCTCACCGCGCGCGGCAGCCGGGGCGATGTCGGTGCGGTACAGCGGCTCCAGGCCCAGGCGGTAGTACGGGCCCACGGTCTGCCACGGAGTGGATTGGAAACTCATGGTCTTACTCCCAGACGGTCATCTTGCGACCGCGCAACACGATGTCGAAGCGGTAGCCCAGCGCGAATTCGTTGGCGGTGTTTTCCCAATCGAACGAGGACACCATGCGCTCGCGCGCATTGGCATCGTCCACGCAGTTGTAGATCGGATCGAACGCCAGCAACGGGTCGTTGGGGAAATACATCTGCGTGACCAGGCGCTGGCCGATGCCATCGCCATGCAGGGAGAAATGGATGTGCGCCGGCCGCCAGGCGTTGTAGTGGTTGCGCCACGGGTACGCACCCGGCTTGATGGTGGTGAACCGGTAGCGGCCTTCGCTGTCGGTCAGGACCTGGCCGGTACCCTTGAAGTTCGGGTCCAGCGGCGCGTCATGCTGGTCGCCCTTGTGCAGGTAGCGGCCGGCGGCGTTGCACTGCCACACCTCGACCACGGTATTGCGCACTGGACGGCCATTCTCGTCCAGCACGCGGCCACTGACGATGATGCGTTCGCCCTGGGGCTGCCCGGCGAAGCCTGCGGTCAGGTCGGCGGCATGCGCCCCGAGGGTGATCCGGTCCAGGCGCGGGCCGGTCACTTCCGAGAGCGTCACCGGGATGGCGATCGGGTCGGTGCCCGGCCCGCGCAGCGCAGTGGAGGCATAGGGCAGATGGATGCGCGGCGGCTGGCTGCCGGGATACGGCTTGCGGTAGCCGCGCAGTTCGGTGGGATCGCTCATGGCGTGCTCCTGTTGGCGAGCGGCCCGCAGGCCGCAGCTGTCGTGCAGATTACGGGGTCGCGGGGTGACTCACACGCGTTCAAGGGCCAGGGCCACGCCCTGCCCCACGCCAATGCACATCGTGGCCAGGCCGCGCCGTCCACCGCTGGATTCCAGCTGGCGCAGCAGGGTCAGCGCCAGGCGCGCACCGCTCATGCCCAGCGGATGACCCAGGGCGATGGCACCGCCATTGGGGTTCACGTGCGCGGCATCATCGGCCAGGCCCAGCTCGCGCATGCAGGCAAGGCCCTGCGAGGCAAATGCTTCGTTCAGTTCGATGGCATCGAAATCGGTGATGGACAGGCCCAGGCGGGCCATCAGCTTGCGGCTGGCCGGCACCGGGCCCATGCCCATGATGGCCG
>NZ_JCAFVO010000021.1:0-6083 GCF_059372445.1 Stenotrophomonas sp. YJH_SMC_127
CACCCCCTGCAGGGCCTCCGCCGCGCTGGCGTAGCGCTTTCCGCCGGAAGTCGATTGCTGCATTGCTGTAGTACCCTGCGAATGGATAAGCGCATTCTAGCCGCAGGCCTGCACCCGACGGGTTTGCGGCGCAGCAAACCGCACGGATGCAGCGGCCCGGGGCCGGGATGCCGCTTTCTGGCCCATGCCCCAACGCGGATACAATGGACGATCCCGCCGCGTCAGCCCGCGAACGATGCCCCCAGCGCCTCCTGCCCCCTCTCCTGCAGCCCAAGACCGCGCCCTGTGCGTGGACCTGGATGGCACGCTGCTGGACACGGACCTCCTATATGAATCGCTGCTGGTGCTGTTGGCGCGCAATCCGCTGTACCTGTTCCTGCTGCCGTTCTGGCTGCTGCAGGGCAAGGCCGCACTGAAGCGGCAGATCGCTGTACGCGTCACCATCGATCCACGCCGCCTGCCTTACAACCCGAAAGTTCTGGAACTGCTGCGCGACACGGCGCAGCGCCCGCGGGTGCTGTGTACCGCCTCGGACCAGCTGCTGGTCGCGCCGATCGCCGCACACCTGGGCCTGTTCGAGCAGGTGATCGCCAGCGATGGCCAGCGCAACCTGTCCGGCACGCACAAGGCACAGGCCCTGGTGGATGCCTTCGGCGAGCGTGGTTTCGACTACGCCGGCAATGGCACGGTCGATCTGGCGGTCTGGGCCCGCGCTGCAGGCGCCTGGGTGGTCAACAACCGCAGTGCCCTGGCCGGTGCCGCAGCGCAACGCACCCAGCTGCTGGGGCACTGGCCCGCCCCATCCAGGCTGCAGGCATGGTTGAAGGCGCTGCGGCCACACCAGTGGCTGAAGAACCTGTTGGTGTTCGTGCCCGTGTTGACCTCCCACCGCTTCCTGGAAGCACCGGCGGTGGCCGATGCCCTGCTCGCCTTCGCGGCCTTCAGCCTGTGCGCCTCCGGCGTCTACCTGCTCAATGACCTGCTCGACCTCGATGCGGATCGCCGCCATCCGCGCAAGCGCCATCGCCCCTTTGCCGCCGGTCGCCTGCCGCTGCTGCACGGCCTGGTTGCAGGCCCGGCGCAGACGCTGTGCGGGCTGGCCGTGGCACTGGCCTGCAGCCCTGCATTCGCGGCCGTGCTGGCGGGCTACTACGCGCTGACCGTTGCCTACTCGTTGCGCCTGAAGCGCATCGTCATGCTCGACGTGGTGCTGCTGGCCAGCCTCTACACCCTGCGCATCATCGGCGGCACGGTAGCCATCGGGGCAGAACTGTCGTTCTGGCTGCTGGCCTTCAGCATGTTCATTTTCCTCTCGCTGGCTCTGCTCAAGCGCTATACCGAACTCCACGCGGTGCTGGCACGTGGCAAGACCCGCGCCAACGGCCGTGGCTACGGCGTGGAAGACCTGCCGCTGCTGCAGTCGCTGGGCGCGGCCGCCGGCTACTGCGCCGTGCTGGTGATGGCGCTGTACATCAACAGCCCCGACAGCGTGGAGCTGTACCGCAACCCGAAGCTGCTGTGGTTCATCTGCCCGATCCTGCTGTACTGGGTCAGCCGCGCCTGGGTGATCGCGCATCGCGGCAACATGCACGATGACCCGATCGTGTTCGCTGCCACGGACCGGGCCAGCCAGGTGGTGGCCGTGCTGTGCGCCGGGTTTGCCCTGGTGGCGATCTGATGCGGGACGGCGCGTATTCCTGGGGGCGGTATCCGCGCGCGCCACAGTCGCTGGTCAGGGTGCATGATCGGCTCGCCGCGCTGCCGGCCTTCGCAGGCAGCGCGCTGCCGCATGGCAATGGACGCAGCTATGGCGACAGTTGCCAGAATCCGGGGGCCACCCTGCTCGACTGTCGCGGTCTGGACCGCTTCATCGCCTTTGACCCGGCCAGCGGACGGTTGCATTGCGAAGCTGGCGTCACCTTGGGCGAGATCATCGCGCTCGTTCTGCCACAGGGCTGGTTCCTGCCGGTTACCCCAGGCACGCGTCACGTCACCGTGGGCGGCGCGATCGGCAATGATGTGCATGGCAAGAATCATCATCTGGCCGGCAGCTTCGGCCACCACGTGCTCTCCTTCGAGCTGCTGCGCAGCAACGGCGAACGCCGCGTGTGCAGGCCTGGCGATGGCGACGGTTGGTTCGAAGCCACCGTCGGTGGGCTTGGCCTGACCGGACTGGTCACCCATGCCGAGCTGCAGCTGCGCCGCGTGCCGGGCAGCAGCCTTGAGGTGGAGAACATCCGTTTCTCCAGCCTGGCCGACTTCTTCGCACTGTCACAGGACAGCAGCGAGAGCCACGAGTACAGTGTGGCCTGGATCGACTGCCTGGCGCATGGCCGCGCCCTCGGCCGTGGGCATTTCACCCGTGCCAGCCATGCCGTGCAGCCGGCCGACGAACGTCCGGCCACGCCCCGGCGGCAGTGGTCGATGCCGCTAACGCCACCGATGTCACTGGTCAACCGGCTCACCCTGCGCCCGTTCAATACGCTCTATTACTGGCGCCAGCCCGCGCAACGCCGGCGCCACGTCTCACACCTGTTGCCCTTTTTCTATCCGCTTGATGGCATCAGCCAGTGGAACCGGATGTACGGTCCGGCTGGCTTCGTGCAGTACCAGTGCGTGCTGCCACCGCACGCGGCCGCGGATGGAATTCCCGCCCTGCTGCAGGAAATCGCCCGCAGTGGCCAGGGGTCGTTCCTGGCGGTACTCAAGCAGTTCGGCACGCGGCCGTCCCTTGGCATGTTGTCCTTCCCGCGCCCGGGTACCACCCTGGCCCTGGACTTCCCCAACACCGGCGAGGCGCTCTGGGCCCTGCTGCGGCGCCTGGACCGGATCGTCGATGCCGCCGGCGGTGCCCAGTACCCGGCCAAGGATGCGCGGATGACCGCCGCCTCATTCCAGCAGGCGTACCCGCGCTGGCAGGACTTCAGCCGATTCATCGATCCTCGTTTCTCGTCCGGCTTCTGGCGCCGGGTCACGGAGTAAGCATGCAGAACGTCCTCATCATCGGCGCCACGTCCGCGATCGCCGAAGCCGTCGGACGGCGCTATGCCGCACGCGGCGCGGCGCTGTTCCTGGTTGCTCGCCGTTCCGAACGGCTCGCCGCCATCGCCGACGACCTGCGCGTGCGCGGTGCACGCACCACGCACACTTCTTCGATGGACATCAACGATCTGGCCGCCCACGCCGAGCTGCTGGCGCAGGCCTGGCAGGCGCTGGGACGGGTGGACGTGGTGCTGGTTGCACATGGCACGCTGCCCGATCAGGCAGCGTGTGAGGCCTCGGTGGAAACCTGCATGGCCGAGTTCGCCACCAACGGTAGCTCGACCCTGGCCTTGCTCGGGCCTATGGCCAATCGGCTGGCCGACGCCGGCAGCGGCACGCTGGCGGTGATCACTTCGGTGGCCGGCGACCGCGGCCGCCAGAGCAACTACGTCTACGGCGCCGCCAAGGCTGCGGTCAGCACCTACCTGAGTGGCCTGCGCCAACGCCTGGCCAAGCAGGGCGTGGCGGTGGTCGACATCCGTCCGGGCTTCGTCGACACGCCGATGACGGCCCACCTGCGCAAGGGCCCATTGTGGGCAACGCCGGACCAGGTCGCGCGCCGCATCGTCGCCGGCATCGGGCGCGGCACCCCGGTGCTGTATGCCCCGGGCTTCTGGCGGTTGATCATGACGGTGATCCGCCTGCTGCCGCAGGCCCTCTTCAACAGGATCTCGCTGTGAGCACTGCAATGGACTCCGAGCTGGAGCAGAAGATCATCATTCCCGGTGGTGCCGGCCTGGTCGGCCAGAACCTGGTCGCCATCCTCAGGCGCCAGGGCTACCGCCGGCTGGTGGTGATCGACAAGCACGCTGCCAATCTCGCGGTGCTGGCACGCATGCATCCGGACGTGGTGACCGAACACGCCGACCTGGCAGAGCCGGGCACCTGGGAGCGCCATTTCGCCGGGGCCGACGCCGTGGTGATGCTGCAGGCGCAGATCGGCGGCACCGATCCTCTGCCATTCGTGCGCAACAACATCACTGCCACCGACCTCATCCTGGATGCCATCGAGCGCCACGCCGTGCCCTACACGGTGCACGTCAGCTCCTCGGTGGTCTGTTCGGTGGCCGATGACGACTACACCCGCACCAAGCGTGAGCAGGAGCAACGCGTCGCCGCGCGCGGCATTCCATCGGTCATCCTGCGCCCGACCCTGATGTTCGGCTGGTTCGATCGCAAGCACCTGGGATGGCTGTCGCGCTTCATGCGCAGGGTTCCGGTATTCCCGATTCCCGGCGATGGTCGCTACATGCGCCAGCCACTGTATGCCGGCGATTTCGCCACCATCATCGCCAGCTGCCTGCGCTCGCGCATTGCTGGCCAGCGCTACAACATCACCGGCTTGGAGAAGGTGGATTACATCGACATCATCCGCCAGATCAAGCGCAGCACGCGTGCCCGCACCCTGCTGCTGCACATTCCCTACCGCCTGTTCCACCTGCTGCTGAGGACCTGGGCGCTGTTCGACCGCGACCCACCGTTCACCGCGGCGCAGCTGCAGGCACTGGTGGCCCATGATGAGTTCGAAGTCATCGACTGGCCTTCGATCTTCAACGTACGGCCGACGCCCTTCGCGCAGGCCATCGACGCCACCTTCAACGACCCCGAGTACGGCGACATCGCCCTGGAGTTCTGATCATGAGCGAGCGCATCGCCGTTCTCGGCGCCGGCCCGATGGGCCTTGCCGTGGCCTACCAGCTGGCCCGCGACGGCCATCAGCCCGTGGTATTCGAAGCCGATGACCGCGTTGGCGGAATGACCGCGAGCTTCGACTTCGGCGGCATGCCGATCGAACGCTACTACCATTTCCATTGCACCTCCGATCACGATTTCCTGACCATGCTCGACGAGCTGGGGCTGGGCGAACGCATGCGCTGGACCGAGACCCGCATGGGCTACTGGTTCGGCAAGCGCCTGCAGCCATGGGGCAATCCGATTGCCCTGCTGCGCTTCAGGGGCCTGGGGATGATGGCGAAGATCCGTTACGGCCTGCATGCTTTCCTGTGCACGCGTCGCAACGACTGGCGCCCGCTGGACCACGTTGAAGCCTCCTCCTGGATCCGCCGCTGGGTTGGCGCCGAAGCCTACGAAACGCTGTGGCGCCGGTTGTTCGACTACAAGTTCTACGACTATGCCGGCAACCTGTCCGCGGCCTGGATCTGGAGCCGGATCCGGCGCATCGGGCGCTCCCGTTACAGCCTGATGCGCGAAAAGCTCGGGTATCTGGAAGGCGGTTCATCCACCCTGCTCGATGCCCTGCATGCGGACATCCAGCGCCATGGTGGCGAGGTGCGGCTGTCCAGCCCGGTGCAACGCATCGTGATAGAGGACGGCCGCGTACGCGGTGTCCAGGTCGGCGGCGAGCATCTGACCTTCGACAAGGTCATTTCCACGGTACCGCTGCCGTTCGTGCCACGCCTGGCGCCGGACCTGCCGGAGTCCATCCTGGCGAAGTTCCGCGCCTTGAACAACATTGCGGTGGTCTGCGTGATCGCCAAGCTGCGCAGGCCGGTCTCGGCCAACTTCTGGGTCAACACCAACGACCCGGACATGGACATCCCCGGCATCGTCGAGTACACCAACCTGCGCCCGATGGATGCCCATATCGTCTACGTGCCGTTCTACATGCCCGGCGAGCACGAGCGTTATGGCGACAGCGACGACGTGTTCGCCGGCAAGGTCCGCCGATACCTGTGCATGATCAATCAGCAGTTGGGCGCGGATGACTTCATCGACGTGCGGGTCAGCCGCTACCGCCACGCGCAGCCGATCTGCGAGCCGGGCTTCCTGGACCGGCTGCCGCCGCGCCGGCTGCCGGTGGAAGGACTGTGGGTGGCCGATACCTCGCACTACTACCCCGAAGACCGCGGCATCTCCGAGAGCATCGGCTTCGGGCGTGCCATGGCCCGCGAGGCGGTGGCGTGACCCTGTCCCGCCCGTTCCTGCTGTTCCTGCTGGCCGGCGGCATCGCTGCGCTGGCCAACATCCTGTCGCGGATGCTGTACAGCCACTGGATGCCGTTCACCCCGGCGATCATCGCC
>NZ_JCAFVO010000022.1:0-4402 GCF_059372445.1 Stenotrophomonas sp. YJH_SMC_127
CACGTCACCGCCCTGCGAGGCGACACCGTGCGCGCCGATGGCGAGCTGGTTGGCCTGGCGTGCGTGCTCGGCGTTCTGGCGCACGGTGGAGGTCAGTTCCTCCATCGAGGCGGCGGTTTCTTCCAGGTTGGCGGCCTGCTGTTCGGTGCGGCGCGACAGGTCGCTGTTGCCGGAGGCGATTTCACCGGCAGCGGAGCTGATCGCGCGGCTGGACTGCTTGATGCGGGTGACGATCTCGCTCAGCTGCGCGGCGGTGGCGTTGGCGTCGTCGCGCATGCGGGCGAACACGCCCTGGTAATCGCCGTGCATGCGCACGGTCAGGTCGCCCTGCGACAGCGCGGCCAGCAGGCCGGAGATCTGCTCGATGCTGCCGGCGTTGGCGTCCAGCAGGCCGTTGATCTGCTGGGCCAGCTGCAGGAAGAAACCTTCCTTGTCGCTGGCATCGATGCGGCCGGACAGGTCGCCAGCGGCGGCCTGGGCGATCACGCGGGCCACTTCGGCTTCGACCTGCGCTTCCTGGGTACGGTCGCGCCATTCCACCACGTAGCCGACGGTGTCGCCGCCTTCATTGCGGATGGTCGAGACCACCTGGGCGAACTGGGCATCGCCGTACTGCATCGGGCGACGGGCGACGCCGTGTGCCTTCAGGTTGCCCAGCAGGGTCTGGTCCATCTCGCCGCGGTGTTCGAGCACGGTGACCGGCTTGCCGATCAGCGAAGCCTGCGCATCGAAGTCCGGCAGGTCGCGGCGCAGTTCGTCCTGGTACTGGCTCAGGGTCTGCTGCAGGGCGCGGTTGCTGTAGACGATGGTGTTGCTGGTGTCGGTCAGGTAGACGCCGGTCGAGCTGTAGTCCAGCGCGGTACGGATGCGCAGGTTCTCGCGGGCGATGGCCTGGTCGGTCTCGATGCGCTCGCGCAGGTCGCGCTGCATGCGCTGCATGGCCTGCATCAGTTCGCCCACTTCATCCTGGCGGCTGACGTCGATGTGGCCATCGAGCTTGCCGCCGGCCACGTCGTTGGCCACCGAGACGGCGCCACGCACGCTGCCGACCAGGGCGCGGGCAAACAGCCACACCAGCACCAGGCCGAGCGCGGCGCCGCCCAGCAGCGCGATCACGGTCAGCACGGCCGAGGCGGAGTAGGTGGATGCGGCCTCTTCGCGCGAGGCGCGGGCGAGGCGGTTGTCTTCGGCGATCAGCGCCTCCAGCGCGGAGGCGGCCTTGCGGTGCTTGGTGCGGGTTTCGCCGACGAAGGTATCGATGGCGTCGTCCGGCAGGTCCAGTTCCAGCATCTCGGTGACGCTGTCATAGGATGCCAGGGCGTCCTTCCATTCCTTGGCGAAGGCGTCGAACAGCTTCTTCTGCTGCGGGTTGTCGACCAGCTTCGGATACTCCTTGATCGACTTGTCCATGCTGGCGCGCAGGTCGACACCCTGCTTGCGCGCATCGGACTTGACGTCATCGCTGGCGCGGATCAGCTGCTGGTAGGCGGCATTGCGGTACTCGCCCAGCATGCCGCGCATCTCGCCGGCCATGCGGATGCTCTCCATGCGTGAACCGGCCAGTTCGGTGGTCACGTTGTTCAGCGAATGCAGGCCGCGATAGGCGACGATGCCCTGCAGCAGCATCACCAGCAGGAGGACGCCGAAGGTCAGCAGCAGTTTCGGCATCAGTTTCAGGTTGTTGATCCACGGCATGGGCGTTGCGAGCTCCTAAGGCAGACGCGCCCGGGCATCGGGCCCGGTTGCAGCAGAAACCACGCCAGGACCAGGCCCGGCGTGGTCCGACGAACGGCGGATTACTTGATGTTGGCCAGCTTCAGCCCGGCCGGCGAGCTGACTTCGATTTCCGCACGCGAGGCATCGCGCTGGATCTTGCCGATCACGCACACGGTCTTGCCTTCCAGGGTTTCCAGCGGGAAGGAGAACTTGCCGCGGTTCTCGCCGGCGATACGTGCCGAGAAGGTGTGGCGCGGGAAGGCGCCGCCCATGTACAGGAAGGTCGGCTGGCCTTCGGAGCCTTCTGCGTAACGGGCCTTTTCGACCTTGCCACAGACCATGCCGTCCTTGCCGACCGAACGCGGCGCCATTTCCGGCGGGATCATGTCGGCCGACTGGGCGAAAGCGGAGGCGGCGGTGGTGGCCAGGACAGCGGCCGAGACGAACGCAAACAGGGACTTCATCGAGGGTATCTCCGGGGATGGTAACGATCGGGCCGGTCCTGTGCGCTCCTGCGCGACCGGCTTCTGTCCCCCTATCGGCACCGCCGAAGGGAACTGAAGGGTTTTGTGACTGGAACGTGAAGCAGTTCCGTTTGCTCAGGCAGCGACGTCTTCGGCGAGGTTGGCCTGGCCCATGTCGGCGCTGTCGAGCAGGGTCTCGATGTCCAGCAGGATCAGCATGCGATCGTCGTGGGTACCGATGCCGGAGATGAAACGGGTGTCGACGGCCGCGCCGAATTCCGGGGTCGGGCGGATCTGCTCGGCCGACAGGGGGATCACGTCGGAGACGCTGTCGACGACGATGCCGACCACGCGGTCTTCCACGTTCAGCACGATCATCACGGTGAAGGCATCGTAGCGGGCGTTGTCCAGGCGCAGCTTCAGGCGCAGGTCGATGACCGGGACGATGGTGCCGCGCAGGTTGATCACGCCCTTGATGTAGTCCGGGGCGTCCGGCACGCGGGTGACGGCGTCGTAGCCGCGGATTTCCTGCACCTTGAGGATGTCCACGCCATAGTGCTCGTCACCAAGGGTGAAGCTGAGGAATTCGCCACCGGCGCTGGCGGCGGAGCTGGTCTTGTCGTTCATCGAGGGGTCCTGGTTCTGCCGGAAGTCCCGGTGTCAGGCTCGATATCGGCCCCGCCGGGGGGGACTTTAGGTGCCGGGCAGTGCCGTGGATGGGGTCAGATCCCTTTTCAGGGAAAAGGGATCTGACCCCGGCACGCGTTCCAGGGTTGCCGGCCGGCGGCCGGCACTACCGGTCGGACGGCCTCAGAGCTCGCCGTTGCGGCGGGCCTTGCGCTGGCGGTCGATGCGGAAGATGTAGCGCTGGATGGCGCTGTCGGCGCCGCGTGGCAGACATTCAAAGCGCATCCCCACGCGCTTGACCTCGATGCCATTGGGCTGACGCTGCGGCAGCAGGTTGCAGACCACCAGTTCGATATCCAGGTCGGGGCCGTCCGGCAGCGACAGCTGCGCCGGATAGCGCCTCTGCAGACCAAACACCGCGCAGTCATTGGGCACCACCACGGCCAGGCCGCCACCGCTGATGTCCACCACCCGCATCGACAGCGCTTCGGCCCGCGCTTCGCCAGGCGGCAGCAGCAGGTGGGGCGAGTCGGTGACCGGCGTCTCCAGCCGGTACAGCTCGCGGCGCTGCAGGTGCACCAGTTCGTCAGGCAGCGGCGCACGGAAGGCCACATGGCCGTCGTTGTCCACGCGCTGCAGTTCGTGCAGCCGGAACCGTACCAGCACGCGTTCGAGCTGGGCGAAGCACAGCAGGTGATCGGCCTGTTCGGCGGCGCGGTTGGACGCCTCCTGCGGGCTGCCATCGAGCAGCAGCGTGTCTTCGTCCTCGTCGAGGTCGAGCAGGGCGGTCGGGAAGGAACGGTCGCGGCCGTCGATATGGGCATTGATCAGCGATCGCTGGTCGATCAGCGAGCGCAGCAGCTGGCGCAGCTGGCGCGGGTTGCGGACCAGGAATCGTTCGTCCGCGGCATCAGCCGCGTGGACATCATGCACTGCAGTGTCGTTGCCGTCGGACATGGAATCTACGGTCAGGGGCGGGCGCCAGCACGCATTGGCGCGAGGCTCGATGGGGATATCGGCCTCTGCACCGGATTATGAAGTGGGATTTGCATCACTTTCCACGCGTAAGGGGTCAGATCCCTTTCCCGCAGGAAAGGGATCTGACCCCGTGGTTCTGTCAGAATTCCTGCCAGTCGCCGTCCGCGGCCAGCGCCGGCTGGGCCGTTGCCGTGCGCAGCGCACGTGCCGGGGCCGGCTTTGCCGCAGGCGCGGCGGCTGCGAGCTGTCGCGGTACCGGTGCGGCCAGCGGGCGTGCCGGGATGGCCATCGTGCCCTGCGATGCCAGCCGGAAGCGGGCCACGGCTTCACCCAGCTGCACGGCCTGGTCTTCCATCGCGCGCGCCGCAGCAGTGGCTTCTTCCACCAGCGCAGCATTCTGCTGGGTGGTTTCGTCCATCTGCACCACGGTCTGGTTGACCTGCTCGATGCCCGCCGACTGTTCCTGCGAGGCCGCAGAGATCTCGGCCATGATGTCGGTCACGCGCTGCACCGAGGCGACGATCTCGCCCATGGTGCTGCCGGCCTGGTGGACCAGGCTGGAGCCTTCGGCAACCTTGCCGACCGAGTCGTCGATCAGGCCCTTGATCTCCTTGGCG
>NZ_JCAFVO010000023.1:0-3296 GCF_059372445.1 Stenotrophomonas sp. YJH_SMC_127
CGGTGTCGCCTCGCAGGGCGGTGACGTGGTCGGCCAGGTGGTCACCACCATGTCGGCCATCGAAGCCTCGTCGAAGAAGATCGCCGAGATCATCTCGGTCATCGACGGCATTGCCTTCCAGACCAACATCCTGGCGCTGAACGCCGCAGTGGAAGCCGCGCGTGCCGGCGAACAGGGCCGCGGCTTTGCCGTGGTCGCCAGCGAAGTGCGCACCCTCGCCCAGCGCTCGGCCGCAGCCGCCAAGGAGATCAAGGGCCTGATCGACGACTCCGTCGGCAAGGTCAACGACGGCTCGGCGCTGGTACACAAGGCCGGCGCGACCATGAGCGAGATCGTCGCCTCGGTGCAGCGCGTGACCGACATCATGGCCGAGATCTCTGCGGCCTCGCAGGAACAGTCGGCGGGCATCGAGCAGGTCAACCAGACCGTGGTGCAGATGGACGAAACCACGCAGCAGAACGCCGCGCTGGTGGAAGAAGCCACCGCCGCCGCACGTGCGATGGAAGAACAGGCCGGCCACCTCAGCGAGGCCGTGTCGATCTTCGTGGTGGACGAAGCCGAGGTCGTCGCCGCCCCGCGCGTCACCACCCCGGCACCGCGCGCCGCTGCACCGGCTGCCCCGGCCCCGGCTGCCACGCCGGCCCGCCGCACCGCCGGTGGTCGTCCGATGGCCACCGAACTGGCCGACGGAGACTGGCAGGAGTTCTGATGCCTGCCTGACCTGATGTACGAGAACGCCCTGGCCCTGTGCTGGGGCGTTTTTGTTTACCCCCCCGGGGTCAGATCCCTTTTCCTCAGGAAAAGGGATCTGACCCCACGTCGCCCCCATCGCGGGATCCTCTACGCCCTCAACTCAAGCCTGTCTTCAAAGTCGAACTCGAGTTGCCTCGGAACACGCAGCGCACGACATCGACGCCATGGCCTCAGGCTCTCCATGCTGATCGGCGGAGCCAGAACGAGCGCATGTTGCCACGCGGACAGCGCGCTCGCACCGGCACAACAACGGTACGTGTGGGAAATGGACAAACGCAGAAAGCGGGCCAGTGCGGGGACGCGGAAATTGTGGTGCTGCAACATCACCAGATAAGTGCTTGCCACGGAATACTTCAGCTCCCCCTCGCCCGGCGGGAGGGGAGCCTCTTCACGCAGTTGCAGAAAGGACAAGGGGTCCTGCCCGTCCGCACTCAACCGCGCCAGCAAGGGGTGACCTCCCTCCTCCCCGCTGGGTGCGTGATCCAGGCGTACGGCGTGCCTGACGTTCACATCGGTGTAGCGAACCAGCTTCTGGTACAGATAACTGATCAACAGGGTCCGATCATCAGGCGCCGCCAGATCCAGCGGCTCCCTCCCTTCGTCTCCCCATGTCGCAGCCAACAGCCATGCTTCATTGATCACATCCTGTTCGCTGCATTCCCCCTGGGTATGCCGCGCAACGCGCTTCAGATCGGCCCTCTGCTGCTCGACGAACGCCGCAAATCCATCCAATACGCAATCACCTCGACCCAAAACCTGGAACGTTGAACCGGGTGGCGAACAAGTGGCTATGGGGGAAGTTGCAAATGCGAGGTCCGCCGGATCTACGGGGTCAGATCCCTTTACCCGAGGAAAAGGGATCTGACCCTATGATCCGCAGGCAGCGCCGCAGCCGCCGCTGCAAGGAAACCTGAATACGTTCGGACACCGCACCTCAATCCCCCGCCCGCGCGGCCGATAACGGGGTTGTCACGGCGTATCCCGCCGCTGACCGGCACGGCGCCGCCCGCCCGCTTCGACCTGGTCCTGCTCGATGAATCTCCTGCATCGCTGGCAACACTACTTCCGCAATCTTTCCGTCCGGCGCAAGCTCAACCTGCTGACGCTGCTCATCGCGCTCGGCGTGATCGCGCTCTCGGTGATCGCCGCCCGCATGCAGTACCTGGACCTGACCGAAACCCGCAAGAGCGCGCTGAAGACCCAGGTCGAACTGAGCTACGGCATCCTGCTGCACTACCACCGCCTGGCCGGTACCGGCGAGCTCAGCGAAGAGGCCGCCAAGAGCGCCGCGCTGCAGGCGCTGGAGGTCATGCGCGCCGGGAACGATACCTACTACTTCAACATCTACGACACCGGCTACCGCCTGCTGATGCACCCGTTCCGCAAGGACCTGGTCGGCAAGGACATGAAGGACTTCCGCACCGACGACGGCGTCCGGATCTACTACGACCAGGTCGAAGCGGCTCGCGCCGGCGGCGGCTTCGTCAACTACCGCTGGGCCAAGCCGGGCAGCAAGGGCGAGGTCGAGAAGGTCGCCTATGCCGGCCTGTTCGCGCCCTGGAACTGGGTGGTCAGCAGCGGCGTCTACATGGACGACGTGCAGAAACAGGCGCTGGTGTTCACCGCCATCATGGCGGTCTCTGGTGGCGTACTGGTGCTGATCGTGCTGGCCCTGAGCTGGGTCATCGGCAACCGCATCGCCGTGCCGCTGAAGCAGGCCACCGCCGTGGCCGAAGGCATCGCCGGCGGCAAGCTGGACAGCCACATCGGCCCGCAGCCGCACGACGAAACCGGCCGCCTGCTGGAGGCCATGGCCGGCATGCAGCAGCAGTTGCATGCGGTCATCACCGGCCAGCGCGAAATGGCGCGCCGTCATGACGGTGGCGAACTGAGCTACCGCATCGACGCCAGCGCCTTCCCCGGCGAGTACGGGCTGATGGTGCAGGAAACCAACGCCCTGGTCGGCGGCCACGTGCAGACCCTGCACGACGTGCTGGACGTGGTGCAGCAATACGCGGTCGGCGATCTCAGCCGCGACATTGCACGCTACCCGGGCGAAAAGGCCGCGATGACAACCACCGTTGATACGGTCAAGGCCAACCTCGGCCGCATCAATGCCGAGATCAAGCAGCTGGCCAGCGCCGCCGCGGCCGGCGACTTCAGCCTCCGTGGCGATGCGCAGCGCTTTGATCACGATTTCCGCCTGATGCTGGAGAACCTCAACGCGATGATGGCGGTCAGCGATGACAACCTCGGCAAGCTCTCGCAGCTGCTGTCGGCCATCGCCGAAGGTGACCTGACCGCACGCATGCACGGCGACTACCAGGGCGTGTTCGCACGCATGCGCGACGATGCCAACACCACCGTTGCACAGCTGACCCAGATCGTCGGCCAGATCCAGTCCAGCGCCTCCAGCATCACCCTGGCCGCCGGCGAGATCGCCTCCGGCAACAGCGACCTGTCGCGCCGCACCGAGCAGCAGGCCGCCAACCTGGAAGAAACCGCCGCCTCGATGGAGGAACTGACCTCCACCGTGCGCCAGA